>CAMQZB010000031.1 GCA_947039455.1 uncultured Clostridia bacterium | reverse complement strand
GCTAAACGTAATGGCGATAAGCAATGACGGTCAAAATTAAACCGTTCAACACGCGAGCAGAACTCTTGTAGTACCTTAGGGATAGCGCTAGAAACTTCATACACCAACTTAACAATTGGGTGCTGACGGTCATGGCCGCAACGGTTTCCAGTCTTGTTTGAATGGTTTTTGCTCAATTACCACCGCACATATGGCGGCTCTGAGGTTGATAAAATTGGATCATGTGATAGACTCATTCCAAGTGTTAGATATCTTCTGATTTTTCGAGACGTCGCCAAACTGAAGCGAAATATCAGAAGTCATGATATACAGCATAGGTTACGACCAAATGCTGAAGATCGCAAATGATCGAGTCATAGATCTTTGTGTTCTTACAAAAAAACCACCTTTTAGGTGGTTTTTTTGTTTTCATCCCATGAAAAATACACCTCATGAAATATTTTTTTTACTCACGTGATTACTGATAACAATCAAAGCATTAGTTATTAATAACCCCAAAAAAAAACAAAGAGCTACTACAAATATTCTTTTTGGGTAAATCTCTATATATTCATACATTATATAACTAACAGTCAATATTATTAATATGAATTTTCTAACTCTTGATTTTAAAAACTGATATGTAAAATAAACAGGGAAAAATAAAAAAACAGATAACATAAAAAAAAACGCTATACTTTCGCTCTTATTATATATATCAAAATAAAAATCATATATGACTAAAAATAAATCATATGAAATTAAACAAAAAAATAATGCTACAATTGATATTAATAACCTTATAAGTATCATAAATATTTTTCTTTTTGTGTTTTTGTTATTTCTAATCCTAACTTATTATAATCATATGACGTTATGATTTCTCTTACATAAGCTTTTGGATATACATCTTTTGAAGGTAGTACTTCATATTTAAATTTATTTTCAGCGAAAATTACACCTCTCAATATGAAAAAATTATCCCACGTTGTTGTTTTATCTAAATCCCCAGTGATAATTGCTTTAATTGCTGCTATTGTACTCCCTTCAGCAAAAACCCCTCCCCAATACTGAACTGATTTCCGATTTCGCATCATTCTAAAGGTATCTATTGCATAAGGTATTTGTCCTATAGCATCTGACCAATATGGGATATCATTTATTAATGATATTATATAGCCGTCTGCACCATTTTCAACAGTCTTCCAATCTCCTGATTTATTTGACAAATACGCCATAGGCATTCTATCAATAACAGAAAAATCATAAATATCCTGCCATGAAAATATTTTATATGCTGCTTTAACATAATCTTTTTTATTTACAAACAATAGCTTTCTATAATTATCTGCCAATGGTTCGAACCATTGTATTTTCTTTGCATACAATTCTTTAACTGTCATCATTTCAAATTTATCATTACCTCCACACTCAAGAATAAATAATATTTCTCCTGTATTTCTAGTAATGACCAGTATATTAGGTATTTTAATAGTTACTTCATCATTTATATTAGAGTCTGTCACTTCTAACAAATAAACTAATTCTGTTTTATTGTTTTTAGTTTCGAACGTATATTTGACACCATTAATTGAAATGTTTTCGATAATCATATTAACTCACATATATTTTAATTTTTTTATTGAGATTAGATTTTCCCGTATATCCATTTGTTGAATAACCTTGATTAACAACATTACCATTAGCATCTTCAATTCGATATTTAACAGCTTCAGAAAAAATCATTTTCCGATCAAATAACATTGCTAAAGTATTAACAACATTTGAAGCAACAGCAGGAGCTTGATTTATATTAACTCCATTGCCAAATGAGATACCTGAACCAACATTTAATGAACATCCAACATTTATCCCTAAACTAACACCATGCTCACTAGGTAACAAAAAACAACTACCGCAACCGGTATCAACTAAATCCCCTGCTTTAGCAAACAAAACGCCATTAACATTGGCGTTTCTAGGACTTGTAGCAACATTTTTCCCTTGTCCTCTACAAGATTTACTACCACAAGTGCATATGGCCATATTTCCAACTAAAGCGATACTCTTGTAATTAACAACCATCCCTGAATTGCCGCTTACTACTTTTCCGCCCGTACTTGTTGCGCTACCAACGGTAATTACGTCATTACTCATTAAATATGTTCTCTTATTAAATCAGAACGAATCGACAATAAATCCTTTCCAGCATCACCTAAATTAATAACCTCTGATGAAATATGGACATGGCATTCGGTAGAAAAAAGAACCGTTGCATCGCCCCATTGAAAAATAGGCTCTAATGCACCATCGTTCAAACAGTTCAAATGAATTTCAGGGGCATGAACACCCCAAGTATTATCTTCATAAATATCTATTTTGATAAAAGGGTATTCTGAAAAGCAAAATGATTTGATAGCTGACGTATCAATAGGTGTTGAGTTTAAATGAGACAACATAACAAGTTGGTCTGAAACCGGGGTAAAAAGAGACATAAAACAACCTAGCTTACTGAATATAATAATTTTGATTATTTTATATCTAAAAAGCCTAGGCAATAATTTACTTATGAATAAGTAAGACCTATTCCGCATAAATTACAGTCCAAACTTAATGCGTGAAATGGATGTTATGTATAAGTAGGGCAATCTAAATGGATCTAGAAAGTATAAAACAGTCTTAAATGGTTTTAAGACTGTTTGTTTAGAGTCTTATATGAACGTTATCTTTACTGATTCAGGATTTTTAGTATGAAGGTTTACCCCCATAAATTCACCTAACTCTCTTTTTATTCTGTGAAATTCGTTTATTGGAACGGTCCATACAGAACGATCTGAGAAATGATCAGCATTATGAGCAGTCGTTATTATATATCCATAATCACCCATTACTTCGATATCTAACCGTTCATCATATGCATCTACGGTAAAATTAAGAATAGTATCCATATTGATATACTGTTGGACGTTTTTATCGGTTGGCATTCTTAATGCTTTAGCCACTTTTGTTTCCTTCTTATTTATCAAATCCCATTACTTTATTGAGTTTTATATTTGTTTGCCAGCGAATAGGTAATAAAATTCTGTTAACGCGAATTAGTAATTTTATCTTGAGGGCTACAAATTTGATGCGCGATATGCCCCTTATGTTAAATAGTTTGCTAAACCCATAGAGTGTACATACAATGTAAATATGATAAATTTTGACTGGGATTCAGCTAAAGCTGAAATCAATATCAAAAAACATGGTATTTCTTTTGAAGAAGCTACTTCTGTATTTTATGACGAATACGCAATGCAGTTCTTTGATGAAAAACATTCTGATATTGAAGATAGATTTTTGATGCTTGGGATGAGTAATAACTTAAATGTATTGATTGTTTGTCATTGTGAACGAGATGATGGAAATACAATAAGAATTATATCATCTAGAAAAGCCACCAAAAATGAGACTAAACACTATAGCCGAGGGCATTAACATGAAAGATGAATATGATTTTTCAACAATGAAATCTCGCAGAAATCCTTATGCTAGCAAACTAAAAAAGCCTGTAACTATGCGACTAAGTGAAGATGTAATTAATTATTTTAAAGAGATGTCTGAGAATTCAGAGATCCCTTATCAAAGCTTAATTAATTTATATTTACGAGACTGTGTAAACAACCACCGTAAGCTAGATATGAGTTGGGATAACTAAAAAAGGCCGCTATTTTAGCGGCCTTTTCTTTCAGTTCTAATGACGAACATTATGTTGAATCAATCAACATAAATGTTATCGTTATGCTTCACATGAATTACTCTTGTTTGCAGAAACTAGCGTAACGCCACTATTTAAAGAAAACTTACCTTCTAATTTATTACATGAATAACAAAAAGGTACGATTTTCTCTCCAGATACATCATTGTTATATATATGAGCACCTAATTCTGGTGTAGCTGTACAGCCTTTCTTAGAGCACTCTTTCGGCCACGATTTACCAGAGCCATTAATCCAATGTTGTTTCCAAGTGCCACATTTACAACTCCTTGTACTTGTACCACCTTTGTTTGCCCAACCATCAGCTGTTATTGTCATCGTTATTATCCCTTACATATTAATGAGTGTTCATATATAAGGCCCAAGTACTGAATATTCAACCACCCTGCAAAAATAACCATAATTCTAAATGATAAGGTTAGAATTTGCTCACCTCTAAAATTTGGTGCGTGAAATGCCCCTTATGTTAAATGCGCTACTTAGCCATCAATAATCAACTCTATAGG
>CAMQZB010000030.1 GCA_947039455.1 uncultured Clostridia bacterium | reverse complement strand
TTAATTAATGGTGTTTTTTGTGCTGTCGCTTCTGTTGAGTTTGCTTGATTAATTTCTTTGATGAATAGTAAAAGCTCCCTCTCTTTCCTTTTAGATTGAGTGGGAGCTTTTTTTTTGTAAATTTTATTGAGTTAAATGGGGCGATTTGCCCCAAACCCCAACAAGGAGCTCGCCCCTTGACCCGTTAATTAATGGTGTTTTTTGTGCTGTCGCTTCTGTTGAGTTTGCTTGATTAATTTTTTTGATGAATAGTAAAAGCTCCCTCTCTTTCCTTTTGGATTGAGTGGGAGCTTTTTTTTTGTGTGGTTAAAGTAATCACAAATTGTGATTACTTGTGTTTTTTTGATTTGATTTTGCTAGAATAGTAATGCGAGATAAATAATATTATTTAAAATTAGTGTAAATATAAAAGGAGAAAACTATGGAGAAATTAAAAAAGGGTGATGTTTTGTATGATTTGTTTTTAGAGGCATTGTGTAAAAAAGGTGAAGACGAATTAGTGGATAGTTATAAAACGTTGGGGCAAATGAGGGAAAATCATGACTGTTTATTAGAAAAAATGAATGATGAACTGGAAAAAGATGTTACCCTTAATGGATTAGAAAAACAAAAAAAAGAAGATGCGTATTTAGATGCTTTTTATTATAATACATATCAATTCATAGCATGGTTAAACCTAGTATTATAATGTAAAAACTAAAACCCAAAATTTAATAAATCAAAAACCGTCCCATGCACAGCATAAACACCCGCCACAAAAGGGTCAAGGGGCGTGCTCCTTGTGGGGTTTGGGGTGAAACCCCATGTTCCTAAAAGAAAAACAAAACTAAAACCCAAAATTTAATACATCAAAAATCATCCCATGCACAGCATAAAAGTCCGACATAAAAGGGTCAAGGGGCGTGCTCCTTGTGGGGTTTGGGGTGAAACCCCATGTTCCTAAAAGAAAACCCAAAACTAAAACACAAAATTTAATACATCAAAATCGTCCCATGCACAGCATAAAAGTCCGCCATAAAAGGGTCAAGGGACTGTGCTCCTTGTGGGGTTTGGGGTGAAACCCCATGTTCCTAAACGAAAATAAACCCAAAAACAAAAAAAACTGTGAATAATTTAACAATATTTTCTAAAAACTATTGATTTTTAGTAAAATTTGTGGTATTATTATAGTATAAAGTTTGGTCAAACCAAACATAGTGTAAGAAATATTGGAGGAAATTATTTATGAACAAGACAATGAATGAGAAATGGGGAAATCCTAAACAAACAGTATTTGGAATGCCACAATTTCTATTATGGTTTACATTCTCAATAACAATGCTTGCTGTAGCAATCTTAACTGCGTTATTCCCAGTTTACGCAAATCTACCACTTAACGTAATCGCCGGAGTATTGGTACTTATATTCTACAAACCAGTAATGTTTGAGAAAATGAAGTTATCTACACTTTTGTCACTACGATTAATTATTTCACTATTCGTAATCTTCGGATGGAATGGTCAAGTGTATACGGATTTCGTATTATTGTTATTAATTGTAAACATTTTGGAAGCAACAATGACAGATTTAATGAAAAACAACCAACCATACAACTTTGTTAGTGGAATCGCATTAACACTAGGAGTAGTTGGATTATACGGAACATGGGAAGGCGGATTGTACGCAATCGAAGGTCTATCAGTATGGGCAACAGTTGCTTACATGGTAGGTTACACAATCTGGAACTGGATTTTCGTATCAGGTGAATTCTCACCATCAGTAGCACTTATGCACGTTGGTTTCTTGTTGACACCAATCGTAGGAGCATTCATCATGGACGCTGCATCAGCAATTACTACTGGAACAATCACAATCACATTCGGATACTGGTTGATACTTCGTGCTAACACGTTGACATTCGGTGGAATCATGCAAATTGCAGGCAAAAAACATTGGGAAGAAGGATTACATAACGACAAATTCTCAAGCTTTATTGACTGGTCACACAAGAAAAACGTTCAAATCGTAGCAATGATTATTTGCGTAGCATTAATGGCTTTCGTATTGGCATTGAGATTTATGAACTTAGAAACAGTAGCTTTATTCACTTGGAGATGGTAATCTCTAAATAACATTTAACAGTACTAATTAAAAGGTGCTTCGTTTTTTGAAAAATTAATTGAAGTACCTTTTCTTATAAAAATTCAGGAGAAATTTATGAACAATAATTATGATGTAATAGTAATAGGTTCAGGAAATGCCGGATTATCACTTGCTACAACAATGGCGCAAGCGGGAAAATCTGTTGCACTTTTTGAAAAACACAACATTCCAGGCGGTTGCGGTACTTCATTTTGCCGTGGTAGGTTTGAATTTGAAGTAGCTTTACACCAATTAAGCTCAATGGGAACTAACGTAAACCCAGGTCCACTTCGTACATTATTCAAAGAATACGGAATTTTAGACCAAATCGAATGGGTAGAAATTGATACTTTGTTTTCAATTAATTTACCGGACGGAAGAAGCGTATCAATCCCTGCGGACAGAGAAAAAGCGGAGAAATCTCTTAGCGAAGTTTTCCCTGAAGAGAAAGAAGGCATTTTGAAGTATTTTGAAATTTGCTTTAATTTCTATAAAGAGGCATCTGCATTTGCTGCAAAATCAGCTCAATCAACAGGCGAACCTTCAGCAATGAAAAAAGCAATTATGAAAATGGGATTCCCGAAAATTTATCCAACATTAGCGAAATACGGTGCTAGAAGTACTGACGAAGTTCTTGCTGAATTGTTTAAAGGAAAAGAAATTCAACTTTGTTTGTCAGCGTACTGGTGCTTCATGGGTGTTCCACCTGAAAAGTTCCCGTTCTCTATTTTAGCACAATGTACAGCAATTTATATTTCTGACAAACCGTATTATGTAAGAGGTGGTTCTCAAATGATGTCACAAGCATTAACTGAAGCTATTCGTAAAGCAGGCGGTGAAGTGAAATTCAATTGCGGTGTTGATAAAATTATAGTAGAAAACAATGTTGCTGTGGGTGTTATTGATGAAAACGGAGTGAAATATACAGCGAACCAAGTGGTTTCAAATATATCTCCAACAATGACTTATAACCGTTTGATTGAAAAAGAGAATTTGCCAGAAGGTGTTATTGACTACTTCAAAAACTACGAAGTTGGTATTTCAGCATTGACTTGTTTTATCGCTCTTGACTGTACACCTGAAGAAATTGGATTCAAAGATTCTTTCAATTTAACTTATAACAGCTTGGACGCTAACGGTGATTTCAAGAATGCTTATTGCCTAGATTCAAAAATCGATCCTATCGTTTCAACTTGCTATACAGTTGATGACAAGGACGGATACCCAGCTGGAACAAGTGTTTTGACTGCAGGTACTTTGAAATTCAGCGAGGCTTGGGAAAAACTTACACCAGAAGAATATTACGATGCAAAATATGCAGCGGCTAACGATATCGTTGATAGATTGGAGAAATTCTACCCAGGATTCCGTTCACATATCGAGGAAATCGAAGTTGCAACACCATTGACACACATGAGATATTTGGGTCACCCAGGTGGATCAATCTATGGTTACGAGCAAAATTTGAAGTCATCAGTTTTCTTCTTCCCACAAGAAACTTTTATCAAGAATCTTGAGTTTGCAAGCGGTTGGGTAAACACTTGTGGATTTGGACCTAATTACTTGTATGGTAATAAGGTTGCGAAAAAACTTTTAAGCGAGGTGTAATTTTATGAAAACAATTAAAGATACGTTAATCGGCACAATGAAAAACGGTAAAAATGTGCTTAATCAAATAGAAGTTTCAAAAATAGTTGGACCAGATTTCTCTCTTGATATCGGTGTAACTGAAAGAACAATTAATCAAATAAGCCCTAAGAAATTAGATCTTGTTGTAATTGATGTTGAAATGGTAAACAGCGAAGCAAGAACTATTAGATTTGCATCAAAAAATGGATACCTTCCACCATTTGAAGCAGGTCAATATCTAAATGTATTCACGGAAATCGACGGAGTGAGAACTAGCAGACCTTATAGTTTGTCATCATCACCAAAACAACGTGGATTTTATGAAATAACTGTTGCGAAAATTCCTACTGGATTTGTTTCTGATTTTATCATTGACAAAGTAAAAGTAGGCGATGAATTCGAAGCCAGCAGTCCAGCAGGCGTGTTCCATTACAATCCAGTTTCTCACCATAAACACTCAGTTTTCTTAGCTGGTGGTTCAGGGGTAACTCCATTTATGTCTATGACAAAAGAAATTTTGGAAAGTGGACTTGACAGAGTTGTAACTTTGATTTACGGTATGAGAAACGAAACTATCGGTATTTTCCACAAAGAATTTACTGCACTTGCTAAGAAGTATCCAAACTTTAATTACGTACCAGTAATTTCTGATGAAACGGTAACTACAGATGCTAGAAAAGGATTTATTGACAGCACTTGTATCAAAGAAGTAGTGGGTTCTATCGAAAACAAAACTTTCTATCTTTGCGGACCACAAATCATGACTGATTTTTGCAAGAAAGCATTGGTTGAATTGAATATTAAAGAAAAAGATATTCGTCGTGAAATGTTTGCAAGTGCTCAAAATATTTGCAAAGAAGTAGGATATCCAACTGAGTTAAATGGAACTGAAGTATTTAAATTAACTGTTGGCAACAAAGTTATTGATGCAAAATCAAACGAGTCTTTGCTAGTAGCATTGGAAAGAAGCGGAATTCGTGTGAATGTATGTTGCAGAAGTGGCGAATGTTCATTGTGTAAAGTTAAACTTGTGGCGGGTAAAGTATTTATGCCACGTGGAGTTATGCTAAGACATGCGGACGAAGTTTTTGGCTATGTTCACTCATGTAGAGCTTTCCCAATTACTGATTTAGAGATTATTCTTTAAGAAACAGTTTTTGGTTAATCTGCATTTATTTTCAATAAAACAATACCAGAAATAAAATAAATAACAACAATATTAAGCAAGGTAATACAGCGGAAAACTACTGTATTCCTTGCTTTTATTAGTTATGTGGACAATAATGTAAAATAAAGTATCACATTGTCAAATTAATAAATAAAACGATACAATTTCGCTTTTTTTTTAAGAAATATTATGGTATACTAGTTGAGATATGAATACTAGCTATAACATTAAGTATGAACACATCATACTATTTTGGTTATGGCTTTTTTAATGTAAGGAGACAATTATTATTATTACGACATTTAAAGAATTAGAAGTAAAGAGCCAAATCTTGCAAGCACTAACAGACATGGGTTTCGAAACACCAACGCCAATTCAGGCCGAAGTAATCCCACACGTTCTAGAAGGTAAGGACTGTCTTGCACAGGCTCCAACAGGCACAGGAAAAACTTGTGCATTCGGTATCCCAGCTATTGATATGATTAATCTTGAAGACAGCAATATTCAATGTTTGATCATGTGTCCGACTAGGGAACTTGCTAAACAAATTGAGACAGAACTAAGAAAAATTCTAAAATATTTAGAAGCAGTCAAAGTTCTTGCAATTTACGGAGGTGCTAACTTCCAAAGACAAATTATGGCATTGAAAAAACGTCCACAAATCGTTGTTGGAACGCCAGGCCGTATTATTGACCACATCGAGAGAAAAACTTTACGCCTTCGTGGTGTTAAAATGGTTGTTCTTGATGAAGCTGATGAAATGCTTAACATGGGTTTCCGTGAAGACATTGACAGAATTTTGCTTGAAGTTAATCAAGAATCACAAAAAGTCCTTTTCTCAGCAACTATGCCTAAAGCAATTATTGATATTTCAAGAAGCTATCAAACTGATCCAGTGTCTATCAAGACTACTATTTCAAAGTCTGAAATGCCTCAAATCAAACAATACTTTGTTAAGGTTAAAGAAGGAAGTAAGATGGAAGCTCTAGAGAAAATTCTAGTTGACCAAGCTTATAAATGCACTATCGTTTTTTGTAATACTAAACGTAAAGTTGATGAAGTTGAAAAGAAATTAATTCACTTTGGTTTCAAAGCTAAAGGTTTGCACGGTGACTTACGTCAAAGCAAACGTGACTTCGTTATGAAGGGATTCCGTCAAAAAGAATTCGATATACTGATCGCAACTGACGTTGCTGCTCGTGGTATTGACGTTGACGATGTTGAAGCAATCTTCAACTTTGATGTTCCTCGTGATGATGAATATTATGTACACAGAGTAGGCCGTACTGCACGTGCTAACAAATCTGGTATTTCTTATTCATTTGCATCTGCTAGAGATTTTCACAGAATTCGCGAATGTGAAAAATATATAAACGCGAAAATGGAGGAACTAGAATTGAACGGAATAACTGACGTATCACTTGCTGGTAACAGAGAAAGAATTGACACTACGAATTCAACTCGTATTTTTGCCAATGTAGGTTTGAAAGACAACGCTACTCATGACAACTTTACTAAATTTATTTGCGATTTCGCTAAAACTGATCCTTCAGATATACTTGAAATCAAATTACTTGAAACTTATTCTTTTATTGAAGTAACTAAAGAAAAAGCTCAAGACCTTATCGCTCTTACTGGTATGAATTTCAACAACCGTAAAGTTGTTATGGAAATCACTAACCCTAAGACTGGTGGCGGAAACAGAAACGGCGGTTCTTCTTCAAGAGGACCTCGTACTGGTGGAAGTAGTCGTGGTGGAAGCTATGGCGACAGAAGATCAAGTGGTGGCGGAAGCAGCCGTGGCGGAAGTTACGGAGATAGACCACAACGTGATGGTGGAAGTTTCGGCGATAGAAAACCATACGGAGATAGACCTCAACG
>CAMQZB010000029.1 GCA_947039455.1 uncultured Clostridia bacterium | reverse complement strand
CATAAGAGATGACCTCTCTGTTAAATAGATCAATTATTACACAAAGGTAATAAAAATCATTTAATACTTTAATATATGTAACATCACTTACCCAAACTAGATTCGGTTTAGGCTGAATGAAATTTTGATTCAATAAATTATGACGGTGTTGTCTTGCTCGTTTAATTGAATATGGTTTCTTTCCATAGATTGGCTTGATGTCTAATTCTTTCATTAATCTAGAAACTCTTTTAGCGGAAATAGTAATACCTCTTCTTTGCAATTTAGTTCTGATTTTTTCACAACCATATCGTGATTTGCTTAACTCAAATTCCTCTATGATTAGTTCTTTATATCTATTATCTTCAACTTCTAATTTATACACGTCGGCGGATTTTAAGGATTGATAATAAGTTGAGCGTCTAAGTTTAAATGTCTCACAAAGTAAATGTATGGAATAATCGCAAGACAGTAATTTAACTGAAGTGCACTTGTCTTTTATGCAAGAGTAGGGGGTACAGGCTGTTTTAGACAATATTTCCTCTTTTAATTTGAATGAGTTGAATTCATGCCTCATGTAATAATTTTGTCTTGAGTTGGCAGAAAACGCCTTATCGACAAAGTCTTTTCTAAACAAATTAATCCATCTATAAATACTACTGATACTTACATTATATTTATTAGCTAAATTAGAAATTTTTCTACCGTTACTTACTTCTTTGCAAATACTAAACTTTATATTAATATCTATACCCTTGTTCATAGCTCACACTCCTTAAAAAAACAAATGCAAATATCATAATATAACACAAAGCAATTGTCAAATAGATAATCATAATGCGTGTTATAAAGTACTGTTTTTGCGTAATGCGGTTAAATTAATTGAAGAAAACGGCGTAGTAGCAATGGTTGGTTATGCAACAGAAAACAAATCGAAAATGCTGTTGTGAACTACAGATTACGATTATGCGTTAATTTCATATTATGATAATAACTTGAATTACATGGACTGCTATAGATACTTCAGCGGTAGTGTAAAAGACGGAAAAGGCTAAAAACAACGCTTCAACGACGCAGTAACAACACAATTCGGAAACGTAATAGATATCAACTATTCAAACTACTACAACACAGAAACAAACAACGCCTACCTACAATTCAACCTAGGAAAAAGTTGAAAATAAAAAATTCCTAAAATTCATGAATAATAAGAGTATGAACTTGTGGTTGATTAAATACATAGAATGGTTTTAGTATCTTGCGCAATAGAAAAGGTGATTTTAGCATCTAACAATTTCCATTTGGCGATTTAAATAAATGACATATAAAAAAAGTTGGATAGAAATATCTGGCTTTTATGATATTTTGGCTGAAATGCAATGAGTTAAATCTTTTTGCATTAGTATATATTATTGTGTAATTATTTACTTTTTGCGGGTTGATTTAGTTGTATCAATATTTTATAGAAATGTATTTTTCTATTAATAGTA
This sequence comes from uncultured Clostridia bacterium, assembly GCA_947039455.1. Classification (GTDB taxonomy): domain Bacteria; phylum Bacillota; class Clostridia; order Christensenellales; family CAMQZB01; genus CAMQZB01. The sequence goes on along the minus strand of CAMQZB010000029.1, from coordinate 6,658 downwards.
CATTTTTTATAGTTTAAATGTATAGTTTTTCATGTTGACAATTTGAACGTGTTCAGTTACAATAAAGGTATAAGTGAACAGGTTCAGTTGTTAGGAGGAAAGATGTTAAGTATTATATTAATTTATTTGAAATTAATGCTGATAGATGCATTATTTATTGCTACATTATATTTGGTTGGAATTGACCTTCTGTGGTCAGTTATTATCGGATTTACTATCTTTTGGGGTTCTTATGTTTTGTATAGAAAATTTAACATTAATTTTCAAAGAGCAAAATGGAAAAAGTTTTCAAAGCCATTTGACCAAAAAGTTAAAGTATTGCATGAAAAAGAATTTAAATTTAGAGATTTAAATAAAAATGGTATGCTTGATAAATATGAAGATAGCCGTTTGAGTGTTGAAGAAAGAACTGAGGATTTATTATCACAAATGACTGTGGAAGAAAAGGCTGGATTGCTGTTTAATCATTTTACGTTTGTTAAAGATCCAAATGAATTAATTACAAAGCAAGACGAGATGTACGGCACTTTTCCAGAGTACATGATGTATAAAAGAAATATGAATACATTTACTTTGTTTGGTGGCGGAATAACTCCAAAACAAACAGCTATTATTACAAATAAAATTCAAGAAATGGCAGAAGCGACAAGGCTTGGTATACCAGTGACAATTTGCACTGACCCACGACATCATTATGATGCTGGAGTTGGAGCAGGAGCTGCTCAAAGTGGAATTTCACGTTGGCCTGAACAACTTGGATTAGCAGCTACTAGAGATATGAAAGTAATAGAAGATTGCGGAAAGGTTGTTGCTAAGGAGCTTAGAGTGCAAGGTATACATGTATTACTTGGACCTATGGCAGACACTGCGACTTCTCCAATGTGGGGAAGAAGTTATGGCACATTTGGTGATCATTATCAATTAGTTGGAGACATGACAGCGACATTTATAAAAGCATGTCAAGGTGATTTAGATAATGAAAATGTACTTTGTCAAGTAAAGCATTTCCCAGGTGGTGGTCCAGAAAAAGACGGTTGGGATTCACACTTTCCATATGGAACGGATCAAATATATCCAACTGATAGATTCGATGAGCATTTAGAACCATTTAAAAAAGCTATTGATTGTGGAGTAGCTCAAATCATGCCGTATTACAGTAAGCCAATGGGGCTGAAAGATGTTGAGGAAGTTGGTTTTAACTTCAATAAAGGAATGATTACGGATTTGCTTAAAAACGAGCTAGGATTTAAAGGCGTAATCGGAACTGATTTTAGTATTATAATCGGAACGAAGCACTTATGCTTTGATCTTCTTTTCCCAAAAGTTTGGGGTGTTGAAAAATTAAGCTATGAAGAAAGACTTGAAAAAGCGTTTAACGCTGGAGTAGACCAAATTGGTGGAGAAACTTGTTCTCATCTTCTTGTTAAACTTGTGAAAAAAGGAAAACTTTCGGAGGAACGCATCAATGATTCTTGCAGAAAAGTACTTCACGATAAATTTAAGTTAGGACTTTTTGATCAACCTTATGTAGATGTTGAAGAGGCTAGTAAAGTTTGTGGCTCTGATGAACATATGGGACTAGGATTTAAAGCACAAGAAAAAAGCTATATGTTGCTTAAAAATGAAAATAATATTCTACCATTGAAGAGAGGTAGTAAAATTTATTGTGAGAACCTTACTGCAGAAACATTAAAAGGTTTCGGTGAATTGGTTGGAAATATAGAAGATGCTGACGTTGTTGTTATAAGAAAGGAAGCACCACATATTAAACAGTATAAATATATTTATGAAGGATTATTTAAACAGGGTAGATTGGATTTTCCAGCTAAAGAAGAAGCTTCTATGCTTGAAATAATGAATAAATACCCAACTATTTTGGATCTTGGACTTGATAGACCGGTGGTTTTTGAAAAGTTGAATGAAAAAGCTAAAGCGGTGACAGGTCATTTTGGTGCTGAAGAAGAAGTGTTTGTTAAGTTGTTATTTGGTGCAATTAATTCAGAAGCAAAATTACCATTTGCATTACCAAAAACAATGGACGCGGTATGGGCTCATGAAGTAGACAGACCAGTGTCGGACGGTGACGCTTTGTATCCATTTGATTTTGGAATGAAGTACTAAGGAGGAAATGATGAAATATCCTGATGAGATAAAAGGCTATGAGTTTTTAATCAACGATTTGGTGAAATATAAAACTGAAATGGGTGCTGATGGCATTCAAGATATAGTAGCGAAAATCAAAGACATGTTGAATGAATATTATGAAAAAATTAACAATTTAAAAACAAACGTAAGTAAAAATACAGAGCCTGAAGATTTTGAAAAAATAATTAAAAATGCTAAAATTACTGAAGTAAAAGAGATAGATGAAGAAAAATATCTAAATAAATTAAAAGGTGGAATGTTTGGCAGATTTGCTGGTTGTGCACTTGGTGCACCGCTAGAGTTTGCGACAGCAGAACAAATGGAGACATTTGCTAATATGCTGGGCATGGAATTTCCGCCAAAAGATTATTGGCTAGACGCCCCAACGGCGTATATTCCAAGATATAAGATTGGATTTGCTAAAGAGTTTACTAAAGGTGCAATGAATAGTTTGTCTGTTGATGATGATATAACCTATACGTTTATTGCAATGTTGGTAATGGAGAAATATGGACTTGATTTTACCACTTTGCAAGTAGCGGATATTTGGCAAAAATACTTACCTCTTGAGTGTACGTTTACGGCTGAAAATTCTGTTTTAGTGAATTTGAACAATGGTTTACAGTTGCCAAACGCTACATTGCATCAAAATCCAAGTGTAAATTTAATTGGTGGATTGATTAGATGTGATGGATTTGCTTATGTGTCACCAAATAATCCAAGACAAGCTGGTTACTTGGCTTATAAAGACAGCTTTTTAACGCATAGAAATAGTGGACTTTATAGTTCAATCTATTTTGCGGTAGTAATGTCAATGGCGTTTTCGGATTTATCGATTGATGAAATTTTTGAAAAAGCTCTTGATTATATACCTGAAAATTCAAATTTTTATAAAGTAGTTAAATGGACGGTTTCAAAGATACCAGAGGTAAAAAATTATAAGGACGCAGTAAGACTTGTCGGTGAAAAATTTGAAGGCATGAGTATCGTGCATTCTGAAAACAATTCTGCATTAATAATTTTTGGTTGCTTTATTGGTAAAGATGATTATGAAAAGGGAATGACTGAAACGGTTGCAATGGGCTTTGATAATGATTGCACAGGCGCAACGGTCGGCAGTATACTAGGAATTTATCATGGATTTGATAAAATTCCACAACATTGGTATTTAAACTGGAATAACACAGCGAGAAGTTATCTTGATGGAATCGATCAATTTGACTTGCAAGATGTGGTTGAAAGGTTTAATAATATACGAAAAGGAAGGAAAATGTTATGAAAAAATTGATCAGACAAACTCCAGGTAAGATGAGCCCACTTTTCAAAGTACTTTGGGGAATGGGAAACTTTGGAGGAAGCCTAGTCGGTGGTATCGTTGGTGCATATCAACTATTCTACTATCAAAACTATCTGGGAATGTCAGCTAGTTTGTACACTTTAGCAATATTAATCTATACGATTTATAATGCTGTAAATGATCCAATACTTGGATTCTTGAGTGATAACACGAAATCGAAATTCGGTCGTCGTATTCCATATTTCAGAGCGTCAGCTCCGTTTGTTATCATAAGTTTCATCTTGTTATTTGTAATTCCAATTGATTTGAATCCAATGATTCAATTCTGGTGGTTACTTCTAACTCTTGTTGTTTACGATCTTGGATTCACGATGTATTACATGATGTATACGTCACTTCAAGCTGAAATAACAGAGTATGAAAATGAGAGAGCTGATATGCAAATGTCATATCACAGTTTCGCATTCCTAGGAAGTTTAATCGGTATGGTGTTGCCAGGACTAATTAGACCAGACTTCGCATCGGCAACTTCAGTTGCTTCATTTAAAGGAGCGATAGTGATCATTGGACTTGTTGGCTTGTTCTTCATGTTAACAACGACATTCATTGTAAAAGAGCGGAAAGAGCTGATTGTAGAACAATCGAGTGAAAAGAAATCGGTGTTCTCTGCGTTTAAAGATACATACCAGTTGTTGAAAGTCAAACCGCTTAGAATTGCTATTCTAATAAACTTTATCTTTAGAGCTCAAAATGCATTAATTACAGCATTAATCTATTACATTGCATTCTTTGTGCTTCATGTCGATACAACAATCTTTACAATCGCAGTAGTGTTGCCAACAGGTATAGGTCTTCCAATTTGGATAGCTATTCAAAGAAAAATCGGTGCAATAAACGTATTAAAATGGTCGTTTATTGGAGGAGCATGTGCATTGACTCTAGCTGTTTTCTTCACTGGAATTCCTGCAATTATACTATTTGGACTTTCAGGTTTTTGTGTAGCGGGAATGAATATCACTGTAAACATGTTGCTATTTGATTGTGCAGATTATGACGAGCTTACAAACGGAAAGAGAAGAGAAGGCTCAATCTTTGGAGCAAATGCCTTTGTTATGGTATTTAGTTTCATGATTACAACAATTATTCCATATGTTTTACAATTCACAGGATTTATCACTGCGGAGCAAAATGGCGGAGTAGATACAATGATTCAACCGCTAAGTGCAGTATGGGGAATTAAAGGAATGATTCTTCTATGTGCAGCGTTATTGATAGTAGGTCTTGTTTTAGTTTTGAAATATCCTCTAAAGGGAAAGAAACTAGAAGAAATGAGATCCGATGTATTAGCATTGCATGATACTAAAGCAAAAGAGCAAAAAGCTTAACAATAAAAACTAAAATGAAAGTGCCAACTAATATGTATTAATTGGCACTTTTTATTTAAATTAATTCGGATAAAAACATGTTGTTAATCGCATTTTTCATTGCTTTTTCCTTCATAGCATCAGGAAAAAAATCTATGCGTTTTATCTTTGTGGCTAACTCTTTAGAATAAACAATTATTTTATTAATTTCATCTTCAGGTATCCCTAATGGGCAAAATATTTTCACAAGAAGAAATTTCATCGCCTCATAGATCGACATTGCAATGTTTCCTTGCAAAATTGCAGGACGCAGTGTAGCGATTGAATTCATTAGTATAATTGAATTTATTTCGACTAATTCGTTGCTAATTACGATGTTGTATTCAGATAAAAACCGTTTAAAATCTTTCTGGTGTGTAGTTATAAATTTGCTTGGTATGTATGCAAAAATAAGTGTATTTTTTTTGTCAACTTCTGAAGATATGGTCGCAAGAATTTCGGCGACCATAAATTTAATTAAATACTTACCGATAGTGATATGAGTGTCAATAGTATTATATATTGACTTGTAATATTCATGAATTACGGCTGAAATAATTGAGTTTAGATCTTCAAAGTGATAGTAAAGAGTGCCAAGGCTAATATCAGCTTCTTTGGCTATACTTCTTGCACTTAATTCTTTCTCTTCAATGATTAAAGAAAAAGTTGCATATGTAATTTTGTTTTTAGTTATCAAGCTTTTTTCATTTTTATTCATAATTTAATTATATAGTAAAAAGTTTGATTTGTCTACTCAATAATTTGTGTTATAATAATATTTAAAAATAAGGAGAATCTAATGAAAATATTGTGTTTTGGGTCATTAAATATTGATCTTGTCTATAAGGTAGATGAATTTGTCAAAGCTAAAGAAACAATAGCTTCAATTTCAATGGAGAAATTTTGTGGAGGTAAAGGTTTAAATCAGTCAATAGCGCTGAAAAGGGCAGGTTCAAATATCTATCATGGAGGGCTAATTGGCGAAGATGGCGAAATTTTAAAAATAGCATTAAAAAATGCAAATGTCAATGTGGAAAATGTTAGGTTAACACAAACTAAAACTGGCAATGCAATTATTCAACTTGATAAACATGGACAAAATTGCATATTACTTTATGGTGGTGCAAATGAAGCGATAACGAAGGTTGATGTAGATATTGTGCTGGAGAATTTTGAAAAAGGTGATTACATTTTATTGCAAAATGAGATCAGTTGTGTTGATTATATAATTGATAAAGCATATGAAAAAGGAATGATAATTGCTTTAAATCCTAGTCCTATGAATGATAGAATTCTTGGATATGCTCTTGATAAAATTTCATGGTTTATATTAAATGAAGTGGAAGGAATGGCTTTGACTAAAAGTTCTGATATTGACCGCGTCCTTGATAAAATGGTGCATAAGTTTCCAAGTGCTAAAATCCTATTGACTTTAGGTGAAAAAGGAGCATCGCTATATGCTGACGGTGAAATTTATAATAGGGAAATATTTGAAACTAGTGTCGTAGATACAACAGCCGCTGGAGACACATTTACTGGTTATTTTTTGTCTAGTATAATGCAAAATAAATCATATGAAAAATCGCTAGAAATAGCAACGATGGCAGCATCAATATGTGTAAGCGAATTAGGTGCATCAAATTCAATTCCAAAACTATCAAAAGTGTTAAGTCGTCTTGACTGTAAAGCGGATTAAAGTTGAATAAAATTGCGTTTTGGCACATATGTCTCAGCGCATGCATCAATAGACACTATTTAAAATTGATATGAAATATAATTAGCACCACGGTCACTATGGAACATAAGATTCCCT
>CAMQZB010000028.1 GCA_947039455.1 uncultured Clostridia bacterium | reverse complement strand
CCATAAGGGCTGTGCGCCCTTAAACCCCATAAGGGCTGTGCGCCCTTAAACCCCACAAGGGCTACTCGCCCTTGACCTCGTAAGGAGCTTCGCCCCTTAACCCGTTTAGGTGAATTTTTCGGCTGTGCTACTATTGATCTTTGATTGATTTGGCTAGGTTGATGAAGTTTTAATGAGTATATGTTGCTTGTGCAATTTGTATTAGTTGAAAATTAGTATTTATTTTAAACTGTAAAATTTAGAAATATTTAAAAGTAAATAAAGACAAAACGCCCTTAAATCCACATTGTGAATTTAAGGGCGTTTTGTTTTCTCATTTTTAAAACATATAAAGTAATACAGGTATTTGATTTAAGCATATAAAGTAATATAGCAATTTGCTTTAATAATATACTAATTAAACAATTTATCTCATCAAAATTTACTAGAAAACACACTTAATTCCCATAAGAAATATCCTTAATAAATCCCCACAAAGTAAATTAAAGAGCAAACTCTAAAGAAGCGTCAGCATAAAAAACACCACTCAAAAAAGAGGGTCAAGGGGGTCACCCCCTTGTGCGGGTCAAGGGGCGCATAGCCCATTGTGGGGTTAAGGGCACACAGCCCTTATGGGGTTTGGGGCAAAGCCCCATATCCAAACCAACGTAAATATTAAGATTTCTTAAAAAGTCCAGCTTTGTTAATGAATGCAGTAGCTTTTTCTAGGTCAGGTTTTGTAATAAGGCTTATGGTAACGTAAAGGAAAAGTGAAGAAGCAAGACCTAGGATAATTTGCAAAGTGGATTGAAATTCCCAGAAGGCAGGCAGGTGGAAACCTAAGCTGATAAAGAGATTGTAGCCACAGTAAATTATTGCGAAAATCATAGAGGCAAGAGCGCCATAGCTATTTCCACGTTTCCAAAAGAAACCAACAATCAGCGGAATAAATACGCCAGTAGTGATTAAATCGGAAGCAATCCAAGTGATTTGAAGTATTGAGCGAATTTTAAGAGAGATGAAAAGGGCAACCACTGAAATGCCAAGTGTAGCAAATCTACTGATTGAAAGTTTTTTTGCATCGGAGTATTCGCCTTTAAGTAAGTCCATGGAAAAAGTCATCGCACCAGTGTTTATTAGTGAATCCATAGTAGACATAATCGCAGCGGAAATTCCAACGAAAACCAGAGCGCCAAGGTATGGATTAAGACGAGTGGTAACGATACCGCTCACAACACCGCCTGCTGGAATTGAAGTGAAAATTGCAATACTTGCCATACCTGTTAGAACAACTATTAGGTAAAGGGGAATGTAAGCAAAGAAACTTAAAACTGTCATTTTTTTTGCATCTAGGTTAGTTTTAGTAGCTGAAATTCGTTGCCAAACGTTGGCGGCAATCATCCAAGAACAGCCGAAAGTTATCACGTATGCGGAGTACTTAGAAAAGCCAGCGCCAAAATCAAAGAAGTCAGGTTTGTTAGTTGCAGCAGCAGCTTCAACAATGTTTCCAAGTCCACCAGAAAAATAAACAGCAGCGATAAACACAACTATTGAAGATATTAGAAGAAGAACAAACTGAACGATATCAGTTAGAACAACCCCACGGAAACCACCAAAGAATGAATAAATTAATACGATTGAAGTGCCAAGAAGTACCGCCCATTCGTATTTAATACCAAGATAAGAGCCGAAGAAATCTCCCACTCCAACCATTTGAGATGCAGCGGAAAGAATCATAAATACGAAAATAAATATTGAAGTAAGATAAGAAACTGTTTTGTTATAACGCGCCTCCATCATTTGCCCTTGAGTGTAATAACCAACTCGGCGAATAGCTTTAGAGAATACAATAATCAATCCAGTGGCAAACAAAACGGGCATACCGTAATACCAAAAAGCACCAATTCCGTCAGTGAAAGCAAGGTCAGCAGTTGATAAAGCTGAACCAGCACCCCACCATGAAGCGATGAAAGTAATAGAAAGTGCCCAAAATGGCAAACTTCTTCCGCCAAAGAAATAGTCACTTACATTTTCGTTTTTTTTCTCTTTTAGAACTGCGAAAAGTAAGATTGCAAAGTATAGTAATAGTCCAATTAATGAAACAATTTGAAGTGTAGTCATGTGGTAATTTTTCTCCTGTAAATCAAATTGTTTTACTTTTTGATTAGAACGAATGTTTATTTTTAATTAGGATATTATACAATAACATAATATTTTTGTCAAGTGATACTATAGCCATGTCCATAGACAAAATTATTGTGATGTGCTATAATGTTATATATTGACCAATTTTAAAATATGCAAAATTTGGGAATTTATAACAAATATAATTATTTAATAGTAAAAAAGTATTTTAAAAAAAATATGAAAATATAGCTTTATATATATAAAGAAAAGGTAAAAATAAATTATGAAGTACAAAAACATCTTTCAAGGTAAATTTATTTCAAGACCAAATCGATTTATCGCTAACGTGGAAATTGACGGAATGGTTCATGTCTGTCATGTGAAAAACACAGGACGTTGCAAAGAATTGCTAACGGAAAACGCTGTGGTTTATCTTGAAAAAAGCGATAATCCTAACCGAAAAACTCAATTTGATTTAGTTTGTGTAGTGAAAAATCACCGACTAATTAACATGGACAGTTACGCACCTAATATTGCGGTGGGTGAGTATTTAAGAAAGCTATACCCTAATGGCATTGTGAAAAGTGAGTGTAAGTATGGAAAATCAAGGCTAGATTTCTATGTGGAAGACGGAGAACGGAAAATTTTCATTGAAGTTAAAGGCGTAACTTTAGAAGATGAAAATATTGCAAGATTTCCTGATGCACCAACGGAAAGGGGTATAAAACATTTGTTGGAACTAGCTCAAGCTGTAACGGAAGGATATGAAGCTATGGCGTTTTTCGTTGTGCAAATGAACAATATTGTGCATTTTACGCCTAATGACATAACCCACCAAGCTTTTGGTGACACATTGCGAAAAGTATCAAAAGAAGGCGTGAAAATCTTTGCCTTTGAATGTAATATTACTACAGATTCAATGGAAATTACAAAAGAAGTTCCAGTGGTTTTGTAGAAGAAAATTAAATTATTAGAAAAAATAAAGGAAGTAAATTAATATGAACAAAATTCCAGTTATGGAAATTATAGAAAAATTAGATGAATATTTAAACAAAAACCAAGAAGATCAAGGAAAAATTTATTTAGAAGATTGGTGCGAAAAAGCAAAAGGCTTTGGAGATTTTCAAGGCGAGTTGACTTTGCTTAATGAGCTTATGGGATTAAATCGTAAACTTGGAAACAGCCGTGACGGAATGGAAGTTATCGAAAGAGGCTTTTTCTTAATCAAGCATCACAATCTTCAAAATGCAGTTGGTTCAGCTACTATTTATTTAAACGGCGCTACCGCTTTGAAGTCTTTTGGAAAAGCAAAAGAAGGTTTGGAATATTACAAATTAGCGGAAGATATTTATAAAAACAAGGGCATAACTGATGGTCGTTTAGGGGCTTTATACAATAATATGGCTCTAGCTTATTCAGATGTTAATGATAAAGAAAAAGCAAAAGAATTATTTTATATGGCGTTGTCTGTGGTTAAGGCTATGGGAAATTTGGTTTTAGAAGAAGCCATGACTTATTTGAACATTGCGGACTTATTAGAGATTACTGACCTAGACAACCAAAGTGAAATTGATGATTTAATCAATAAGGCTTACAGTTGTTTTGAGGACGATAAAATTGAGAAAAACGGTTATTTTGCTTTTGTATGTAGTAAATGTGCCCCAAGTTTTGGGCATTACGGTTATTTTCAAATGAAGAAAAACTTAGAAAGTCAAGCGGAGGAAATTTATGCTAGGAATAGAGATTGCTGAAAAATTTTATTATGAATATGGCGATGAATTATTAAAGGAATTTGACGATTTAAAAACACGTATTGCTGTTGGAATTGCAGGGAATGGCTCGGAATGTTTAGGGTTTGATGATGAAATTTCTCGTGACCACGATTTCTCCGCTGGATTCACCATGTGGCTAACTGATGAAGATTTTAAAATATACGGTGTGAAACTAAATGAAGAATATAGAAAATTGCCCAATGAGTTTTTAGGAGTGAAACTAAAAGAAAAAGGTGCTTTCTCAAATGGAAAATTTGGAGCAATACCTATTTCATCTTTCTTCCAAAACGCAATCGGAAGCGAAACAATACCATTAACATGGCAACAATGGTTTTACACTCCATCACAAAATTTCTTAGAAGCTACAAACGGAAAAATTTTCTTTGACAATCTAGGAATATTTACCGAAATCAGAAGACAAATTTCCAGTGAATTTCCAACAGATGTACGATTGAAAAAACTGTCAGCACACCTAGCGTTAATGGCACAGTCGGGTCAATATAATTACTTGCGAATGGTTAGCCATGGTGGTGCTGTCAATGGAGAAATGGCAATTCACGAATTTACTAAGCATTGCAGTGAAGTAATGTTTCTTCTTGAAAATCAATTTGCCCCATACTATAAATGGCGGTTGAAAGCTCTTTCAAAGCTCAATAACGGAAAAGCAGTTTACCAGAAACTACTTAAACTTCTTTCACTTGGTTGTAATGAAGAAAACGTAAAAACAAAATCGGAAATCATTGAAAACATAGCAAATGATATTATTTTGATATTAAAAGAAAAATCACTATCCTATAGCAGTAGCGATTACTTAGAAACTCACAGCATTGAAATTGCGAAAAAAATAACTAATCAAGAAATCAAACACCTTCACATCATGGAATTTGGTGGTTAGAAAAAAAGTCTAATGCTAGAAAAAGCAAATAATAATCAAAACAATAACTAAAACCATACAAAAAAACAAGTCCTACCCCAACACAAAAAAAAAACCACAAAAAGCGGGTCAAGGGGCTCTAGCTCCTTGTGGGGTTTGGGGTGAAACCCCATGTAACTTAATAAACAAACAAATCCAAGTTACAAACATGTATAACTAATTACAAAATACTGTAAAAACAACAAGTTACCAACATATAAATGGTAGCTTGTTTTTTAATTTAACTATACATATGTATAATTGGTTTGACCAGTAATATTACATATGATTAAAAGATAGTGAAAATATCGGATTTCCCACATATAATTAGTGTTTTTGTTAAGTAATTTTGTGATTTAGTATTGACAAGACCAGAGAACTGTGTTATTATTTAAGTGCTAAGTGTTAATTTTTTGTCAAAGTGAAAACTGATGAAATTAATAGCTTGGACAAAGTGAATTAACAAATATGAGGTAAAAAAAATGAGTGAATTCAAAATTTTAGAAATCAAAAAAAGTGTTTATGAAGACAATAATAAAAGAGCAGATATGCTTCGTGAGGAATTAAAGGAAAAGAAAATTTTCTTGTTGAATTTAATGTCATCACCAGGGTCTGGAAAAACAACTACATTGATGAGAACTATTGAACATCTTAAAGATGAAATGAAAATTGGAATTATGGAAGCTGACATTGACAGTGATGTTGATGCACAAACAATTGCTACAAGTGGAGTGAAAGTTATTCAGCTACATACTGGTGGAATGTGCCATCTTGATTCTGACATGACTCGTCAAGGCCTTGTTGGACTTGAAGTGGACGATGTGGATTTTGCTGTTTTGGAAAACGTAGGAAATCTTGTTTGCCCAGCGGAATTCGACACAGGTGCTGTTAAGAATGCTATGATTTTGAGCGTACCAGAAGGCGACGATAAACCGTTGAAATACCCACTTATGTTCTCAATTTGCGACGTTCTATTAGTTAATAAAATCGATGCAGCGGAATATTTCAATTTTGATTTAGCAAAATGCGAAGAAAGAGTTAAAAAACTTAATCCAAATATCAAAGTTATCCCAATTTCAGCTAAAACTGGAGAGGGTGTTGAAGTTTGGGCTGACTGGATTCGTGGTCAAGTGAAAGCTTGGAAACAAAACTAAGCAAAATAAATTATAAAGCAACTAGTAAGAATAATTAAAAAATACTAATTTTGCAAATTTACTAACAAAAATATCATTGCAAATTAGTTAATAAATTAAGTTAATAATATAATATACATAAAGATAATAAGTAGTTGAAATTAGTGGAGGATGTTATGGAATTAAGAAAGAAAATTGTCAAATTAGCAAAAATGATTGGTGGAATGACCGGAGTCATTAATAAAGTAGATGAAAATGCGCCTGAGTATTACTCATTGGCATGTTGCGTTACTGATGACGAGGCTGATGTTGCTCTTGTGATGGGTCTTAGAAAACCTAGAACACTTGAATACTTAGTTAAAAAATGTGGAAAATCTATTGAAGAAACTAAAAAATTAGCGGATCACTTGGCTTGGCTTGGTGTAGTTAAATTATATTCAGAAGACGGTGTGGATTTGTACATGATACAAATTTATGCTCCAGGAATTTTGGAAATGATGGTTTGTAATCTAGAGAACACTGCTTTGCATCCAGAAATCGGTAGAGCTTTTGAAGAATATACTAGAACAAGAATCTCTGGTATCGTTCCTATGCTTCCACGTGGAACTGCCATGATGAGAGTTATTCCTATTGAATCAGCAATCGAAGGTAACACGAAAGCTGTTCCTTATGAAAAAATCTCTTACTATTTAGATAAATACGATATTTTCTCAGTTTCAGTTTGTTCTTGCAGAAGTTCAAGAAGAATCATGGGCGAAGGGTGTGGTCACTTAGAAGAAGAAATGTGTGTTCAAATCGGTTCTGGTGCTGAGTACTTTATCAGAACTGGTAAAGCTCGTGCAATCACTCGTGATGAAGCTAAAGCAATTATTAAAAAAGCTGAAGAAAATGGCTTGATGCACCAATTCCCAAATATTGAGGGAGAGGGCGAGTCAGCTGCTATTTGTAACTGCTGTTCATGTTCTTGTTTCGCAATGCGTGTTGCAACAATGTTCAGAGCTCCTGACGCTATTCGTTCAAACTACGTTGCTGAAATCGATGCAGAGAAATGCGTAGCTTGTGGACAATGCGTGGAAAACTGCCCAACAAATGCTGTTAGACTTGGTCAAAAACTTTGTAGCAAAACTCCTCTTAAAACTGAAACTTACGATAAAATTACTGAGCACAAATGGAGTGAAGATCAATGGACTACTGATTTTAGAACTGACAGAAAAGACGTTCTAATTAGTGGTACTGCTCCTTGTAAAACAGAATGTCCTGCTCATATCGCTGTTCAAGGATACATAAAACTTGCTAGCCAAGGAAAATATACTGAGGCTCTAGCGCTTATTAAAAAAGAAAATCCACTTCCTGCAGTTTGCGGACGTATTTGTCCACACGCTTGTGAGAGTGCTTGTACTCGTGGTGAAATCGATTCTCCAATCGCTATTGACGATATCAAGAGATTTATTGCTGAAAAAGATATGGAGGCGGAAACTCGTTTCATACCTACTAAGAAGCATGATTTCGACAAGAAAATTGCTGTTATCGGTTCAGGTCCAGCAGGATTGTCTTGCGCATACTACTTAGCTGTTGAAGGATACAAAGTAACTGTATTCGAGAAGGAAAACAAACTTGGTGGAATGCTTACTCTTGGAATCCCTGCATTCAGACTTGGTAGAGAAGTTGTTGACGCTGAAATCGCTGTTTTACGTGAGCTTGGTGTAGAATTCAAAACTGGTGTTGAAGTTGGAAAAACTGTAACTGTACAAACTTTAAGAACTGACGGTTTTGCAGGTTTCTACTTAGCTGTTGGTGCTCAAGGTGGAAGAAAAATCAATGTTGAAGGTGAAGATGCTACTGGCGTTGTAACTGGTGTTGATTTCTTGAAAGCTGTTTCACTTGAAACTCAAGCTCCTCTTTCTGGAAAAGTAGTTGTTATCGGTGGTGGTAACGTTGCTATTGACGTTGCTAGAACTGCGGTTCGTCACAGCGTTGACAGCGTAAACTTGTATTGCTTAGAAAACAGAGCGCAAATGCCTGCTCTTTCTGATGAGTTAGAAGAAGCATTGCACGAAAATATCCTTATTAACAATTCTTACGGACCTAGAAAAATCTTAGTTGAAAATGGAAAAGTTGTTGGTGTTGAATTTATTAAATGTACTTCAGTGTTTGACGCTGACGGAAAATTCGCTCCTCAATATGACGAAAAAGATATTATTAAAGTTGAGGCGGATCATGTATTGCTTTCAGTTGGTCAATCTATTGAGTGGGGAAATCTTCTTGATGGTACTGCTGTTAAATTAAACAAAAACAACACAGCTATTGCTGACGGATTTACTTACCAAACGGACGAAGCTGACATATTTGTTGGTGGCGACGCTTTCACTGGTCCTAAGTTTGCTATCAACGCTATCGCTGCTGGTAAAGAAGGTTCAGTTTCTCTTCACAGACAAGTTTGGGAAGGTCAAAGTCTTGTTATTGGCCGTGATAAACGTGAGTATCATGCTCTTGATAAAGATAATCTTGTTATTGAAGGTTACGACAACACTCCTAGACAAAAAGCTGGACACAACGCTGCTAACGAAAAGACGGACAAAGATACTCGTGTAACTTTCTCTGAAGAAGACATGAAGAAAGAAACTATGAGATGTCTTGGTTGTGGTGCTGCTAGCGTGGATTCTTATATGTGTATCGGTTGTGGACAATGTACTACTAAATGTAAATTCGACGCAATTAAACTTGATAAAAAATTCGATTGTAACGCTCCTGTATTTGAGAAATTACCTATTAAAATTGCTCAATATGCTATCAAGCGTGCAGGAAAAATTACTGGTCATGCCGTGAAAGGTGTTTTCGCTGGCAAGAAAGACTAATTAAAAGGAGAATTATATGCATGAATTAGGTGTACTTAGTGAAGTAATTAGAACGATTACTGAACTTGCTGATGCGCAAAATATTGAAAAAGTAGATTCAGTAGTTCTTGAAGTTGGCGAGCTTTGCGGTATGGTTCCGATGTATATCGAGAATTGCTACCCTGCGGTAACTTTTAATAAACCAAGATTTGTTGATTCAACTCTTGAGATTGTTGTTGTTCCTGGTGAAGCTAAATGTCAAGATTGTGGCGAAGTTTTCAATGTTGTAAAACACGAGGGTTATTGCCCAAAATGTAAGAGCTTTGAAAAAGACGTTATTAGCGGTCTTGAATTTATGATTAAAGAAATTAGGGTTCTTGACGAAGATTACGTTGAAGAAGTTCCTGAATAATTTAGTTTAATATGAAATAAAAACTCTCTTTCTTCCCTTCAAGGATAGAAAGGGAGTTTTTTTATATTTATAATGTAGAAATCATAAATATAAAACCCACTCAACTCATTAATTGTAAAAGAAAAAATAATCCACTAGTAAAAAGCAGTAGTAAACATAATCCCAAACAACACAAAAACTCACTACCACGAAATGGTCAAACACGAAAAACGGTCAAAAGAACTATTCGTACACCTTAATATCAACAATCCCAAAAAGAAGCACAGCAAAAAAACACCACGCAAAAAAAAGCGGGTCAAGGGGCTCAGCTCCTTGTGGGGGTTAAGGGGCGCACAGCCCATTATGGGGTTTGGGGCAAAGCCCCATCTCCCTAACCAAACCAACACAAAAACGCACTACCACGAAATGGTCAAAAACGAAAAACGGTCAAAAGAACTATTCGTACACCTTATTATCAACAATCCCAAAAAGAAGCACAGCAAAAAAACACCACGCAAAAAAACGGGTCAAGGGATGAAGTCCCTTGTGGGGGTTAAGGGGCGCACAGCCCATTATGGGGTTTGGGGCAAAGCCCCA
>CAMQZB010000027.1 GCA_947039455.1 uncultured Clostridia bacterium | reverse complement strand
TTTCCGACTTTCTTTTTATAAATTTTGCACATTTACTAAAATACAGTTGTTATGAGATTATCAGCAAAAACAAATATATGCCCTAATCACAAGTGATTTAGTGCATAAGAAAAGACTATGTAGTTGTATGTACAAAAAATCCTGTACCCAATTACATAGCCCTTACACGTCCGTTTTCATACTATTACAATATTCTGCACCATCGGTTTCCATTTTATTTATATTGCAACTATCCGTTACAATATAAAAAAATTCTTGTCCGATGCTCACTTCAAAAAAAAGCAAATTAAATAAGCAAACTGATTATTATATAAAACATATTGCTCATCGAAATGCGTATCTTGAAAACATATATCATATTCTAAAGGTAAATACCATTTGAAGCTACACACTCCATCTACTGGCGTTGACTATATAATTGCAATTCCCTACGCAATTGCTTTTATTCTATGAAAAAGAGATTTTTCTTTATAATTAATTGCCTTATATTTTATGTTATCAATATGTAGGTTTGAATTTTCGTCCACATAAATTAACCCTTCACTAGTATAAATATTTACTAATGCAGCAGATAGTTCCGAATCCATGAAGCTTCTCACGTACAAATAATCTTTCAAAATTAATAACACTTCATTTTTATCAATTTCTATAATGTTTGATGAAATTTCACCATTTTCCACGTCAATCATAGAAATATTTACTGCAGCAATTTCCGTACTATTCTCTATTAAACAATCAAATCGCTTTGGGCAGAACATTAAAGCTACAAAAACGGCTACTATTACTAATATAATTATACATAAGGAAATCTTGAATTTTTTCATAATTTTTTCACCACCAAATACGCTTCAAGCTTTGGATTGCTAATGCATACTTAATCTTACTATCTTGTAAATCATTATTTGCACTATTCATACTTGAAATCTTCGTATGTTCTTTAATTTCTATATTATATCATATTACTCAAACAATTACAATGTATACGTTTTATCATTTAGAAATTGCGCATTTTTCTCTTAATAACATTTAATTAAAACATGCTAGTTTGATTTGTGTTGTAATTACCTTGTTAGATTCCTTCATCATAATTAAACATTGAAATACCTAACACCTACAGAGTTTTTAGATGATTATTATGATAAAATGGTAAAAGAAAAAGAGTAAGCTTTTTATCGCAATATTTTCATAATATTGCACCAAAAGGTTACTCCCTTACAATTGTATATCTCAAATAAATCAAACTACTACAAATGTCTCAAATTGCTTTCAATTATTTTAAAACATTATGAAATCTAGCTATATTTTCCATAGTTAGATACAAGTCGGATTGAGCTCTTGTTTTAGCTTCTTTGTATGGCACTGCAACTCTATTTATACTAAATATAGCTGTAACACCCCTGCTGTATGCAACTTCAATATCGTCACCGATATCGCCTACAACTGCAATTACTGGTAAGCCTAGTTTTTTCGCTCTTTTTGCGACACCCATCACTACTTTGCCTCGTAATGATTGATTGTCGATTTTGCCTTCTCCAGTGAAAATTATATCTGCGTTTTTAGATACAGCATCAAACTGCACTGTATCTAAAACAGTCTCTATTCCCATTTGAATCTTTGAGTTTACAAAACCTTTCATTGAATAACCCATTCCACCAGCCGCGCCTGCACCTGCCATGTTACTATCAACTAAGTTCACCTGATTGTTAACTATTTTGTGAAAAACTTTAAGTTCTCTATCAAGGAATTCTACCATTTCAGGATTTGCTCCTTTTTGTGGTGCGAAAACATACGCTGCACCCTCAATTCCATAAAGTGGATTATCAATATCACACATTGTGACAAATTCTATTTCGTTTATGTTTCTTTTAAGATTAACCGTATCAATTTTACTTATACTCGACAATGTTCCACCAGTCGGAATAAAATCCACTCCATCTTCTTTTGTGAATTTAACGCCCATTGCTGAAAGCATTCCACAGCCTGCGTCATTGGTAGAACTTCCGCCAAGACACATAATTACTTTTTTTACGCCTTTTGAAATTGCATGATTAACCAGCTCTCCAACTCCATAAGTAGTGGTTTTCGATGGATCTTTATTATCCATTACTAATGGCAATCCAGATGCGGCAGCCATTTCTATTACTGCAGTTTTACCGTTTTCAATTATTCCATAAAACGCTTCTACATCTTCAAAATATGGTCCTTTTACCGTCGTAAAAACTTTCTCTCCATCAAGTGCAGTTAAGAAACTATCTACACTTCCTTCTCCACCATCAGCAACAGGAATTTTCACAACTTCAATATCATTATATACGCTTTTAAGTGCTTTCTCCATAATATTACATATTTGCTCACTAGACATTGTTCCTTTAAATGAATCAGGAATTAAAATTGCTTTTCTCATTTTTCTCCTTACATTAAAATGCTGATATTGTCAGCAAACATCTTTTATCTCATTTGTATTATATTTATAATTAATTTTGCTCGTTTTTCATTTGTTTATTTTCAAATGACTTATTTCTAACCCATAGCATTGTATCAAACGCAACCATTGCTAGATTTAGAATGTACAAATAAAGTACAAAATCATAGTTATAAACTACCTTATTAATTATTCCAGACACGTAGCCTACCATCAAAATTACTAAGAAAAATAGACTTTTCCCATTAGTGGTTTTTGATTTCAATGACCTTGCAATTGAAAAAGGCCATGCTGCACCAAAACACAATAACATTATTACTTCAAAAATGCTCAATTGTCATATCCTCCTTTCAACGTAAATTGATCAAGAATATGTCCTTGCATTTTCCAATACAACTCATTCATATAAAAACCATTTTCAAGTTCCAACATCGTATCAAGAGCAAAAATATGCAATTCATAGGTATGAGGTGCATTTGGTGGTGCCATTCCGCCATAAAAACTTGATAATTCTTTGCTTTGATTGCCACCTTGCATGCTTGTCCAACTGTTTACACCTTGTATAAAGTCAGTTGCTGTTTGGCTTTCATTTTCCAAAATCTCTAAACGAGTAATGTTTCCTGCAGTCCAATGTACCCAAGAAAATCCTCCACTCACTGGATAAGCATCTTTATCTTCAAGAATTAAAGCGTATGACACTGCTCCTTCTGGTGGATTTTTAATTTCAAATGGCAATGACAATGTTGGCATACCATTTTCGTTAAAAACTTCACCGTGTTTTCCATATTTTTTATCTATTTTTCCGTCTCTTATACCATTACTTATTACTTTCATAATTTTCTCCTATTATCAATTAAACACAATGATATAAATATTCACTTAATAAAATTTCAACTATATTAATTTCTTCCATGAAATATAAGTATCTTCTATTGCGTTAATTAAATTTTCTTTATCTTTATTTTTTAATACATCAAACAGATTTTGATGAACTCTAACCATTGATTCGCCATTAGACTCCTCAATAGATTTCAATATTGTCTTTTTTCTTGAAAACAGCGTGATTTTTGTAATCATATCGTAAATAATTTCAACTAGCGGATTCATAATTACAAGTGAAATTTCTCTGTGAAATGCAACATCTGCATCAACTATTTCATCGATATATTTTATGCCTTTTTCTATTTTATATTTCAAATCCTCAAGTTTAACAGAGATACTTTCAATCCCTTCATTAGTTACAACATCAAGTGCTGTATTCATAATTCCTATTTCTACAATTCGTCTAAGTTGCACAACATCCTTTGAAGTGTCCCCGCCTATTATAAGTCCATATACTAGAGGGTCAAGCATCTTACTACTATACCCCTTGCACACGTAGGTTCCACCTGGTCTTTTTATTTCTAAAATGCCATAGGATATTAGAATTTTAATTGACTCTCGTAATGAGTTACGGGATACACCCATAATTTCGACAAATTCTTGTTCTGTAGGTATTTTTTCACCTGGTTTGAACTCTCCTGATATTACACAACCAATTATTTGATCAACAATTCTTTCGATTACTGATTTATTCTCTATATTTTTTATTCCACTCATATCAATTACTCCTTGTTTATACCTAATAATAACATTATTTTTATTATTTAACAAGTCTCGGTGATACCTTTAAATGTTTTTTTTATTATTTTATGCAAATTTTCACTTCTTTTTTGAAATTGAAGCTTTAACTGCTAAAACTATGTCGTTTTTTGTCAATCCGTACGCCTTCATTAACTCCGCAGGTTCACCAGATTCTCCAAAAGTATCTGCTACTCCAACATACTCAATAGGCACTGGATACGTCTGTGCTAGATATTGTGAAACAACACCACATAGTCCACCTATTTTTTGATGTTCTTGTGCTATGACTGCGCAATTAGTTTTCTTTGCAAACTTCAAAACGGTTTCGTTATCTAATGGTTTAATAGTGTGAACATTAACAACAGAAATTGATATGCCCTCTTTTTCAAGTATTTCTTGAGCCATTAATGCTTCGTGCACCATTGATCCGCAAGCAAATACTGTGCAATCATTGCCTTCTTTCAAAACCTTTGCTTTTCCAATTTGAAAGTCATCCTCTTTATTAGTAAAAAGAGGAATAGCTTCTCTTCCAAATCTTATATAGCACGGTCCTTTGTGTTTGAACATCGCCATTGTTGCTGAATATGCTTCATTGCTGTCACATGGGGCTATAAGTGTCATGTTCGGTAGTACTGACATAAGTGCCATATCTTCCAACGCTTGGTGTGTTGCTCCATCTGGTCCAACTGAAATACCTGCGTGTGCACCAACTAATTTAACATTCAAGTCGTCATAACACACCGTTGTTCTAATTTGATCAAAGCCTCTTCCTGATAAGAATACACCATAAGTTGACGCAAAAGGAACTATCCCTTCACTAGCTAATCCTGCTGATATTCCTATCAAATCTTGTTCGCTGATTCCTACATCAAGGAATTTGTTTGGAAACTGTTCTTTAACCCAAATAGTTCTTGTAGATTTAGCAACGTCTGCATCTAGTACTAAAATATTTTCGTCATTTCTACAAAGGTCTAATAATGCTTCTCCATACCCATCACGTGGCGGTTTATTGTTAATCATTTCAAGCCTCCTTCAATTTCTTTCAACGCTAATTTTAACTCTTCATCGTTTGGGGCTAGCCCATGCCAATTTGCGTTATTTTCCATAAATGAAACGCCTTTTCCTTTAACTGTTTTAGCAATAATTGCTGTTGGTTTGCCAACATTTGCCTTGAACATTTTATATGCCTTGATAAGTTCTTCTTTATTATGACCGTCAACTTCAATGACATTGAAATTAAAACTCTCGAACTTTTCTTTCAAAGGATATACATCTTTAATATCAGCCACGTTTCCGTCAAGCTGTATGCCGTTATAGTCAACAATCAAACAAAGATTATCAAGTTTCAATTGTGCGGCTGACATTGTTGCTTCCCAGATTTGTCCTTCTTGAAGCTCGCCATCACCAACAAGGCAATATACATTTGCATCGATGTTTTTCATTCTAAGTGCAAGTGCTTTTCCCACCGCAATTGACAATCCCTGTCCAAGAGAGCCTGCTGACATATCACAGCCATTTAGATGTTTTGCATGAGGGTGACCTTGCAGAATACTCCCGAATTTTCTTAGTGTTTTGAAATGTTTTTTATCAAAAAATCCTGCGTTTCCAAGTACTGCGTACAAAACTGGTGCTGCGTGTCCCTTTGATAAAATAAATCTATCACG
Organism: uncultured Clostridia bacterium; assembly: GCA_947039455.1. Taxonomy (GTDB): domain Bacteria; phylum Bacillota; class Clostridia; order Christensenellales; family CAMQZB01; genus CAMQZB01. The sequence goes on along the minus strand of CAMQZB010000027.1, from coordinate 5,513 downwards.
GTTTTCCATCGCACTATCGTTTACGTCATACCTAAACACATCGCTAAAATATAACGCAGACATAATTTCCACTGCTGACAACGCTCCACCAGGGTGTCCTGATTTTGCAGAATGTATCATTTCTAGTATATCTTTTCTTATGATTTTTTCCAAAATTCAAATCCTCCTACACTTATATTATTGACAACTACAAATACTATTTTTAATATGGATATGGTGACTGCTGAAAATTCCTGTTGGAATTTTCTCATATATAAACTTTGCTGTTTCAATTAGCTTTTCTAGGTCAACATCAATTTCATAGCCCTCAAGAATCAGCATATTAGCTAAATCTTCTGAGGCTGTATTTCCCGATGCTCCTGGAGCAAATGGGCAACCGCCCAATCCACTACATACTGAGAAAATTCTTGTAATACCAGCTTTAATCGCTGTAAGAGTACAAATAATTCCCATACTTCTTGTATCGTGAATATGTATTCCAAATTTGCAAGTTGGGAAAGTTTCTTGCAATACCGTCATGAATGTTTCCACTTGCTTTGGATATGCAACTCCAATAGTATCACAAATATCAAATGTCGTAACACCAACCGATACACCTCTTTCTATAAACTTTACTAAATCCTCAATTTTAGATCTTCCTTCAAAAGGACAACCAAAGGCTGTTGCTACATCAAGGTTAATTTTCATGTCAGGATATGTTTTTATTACTTTTTCAAGTTCCGCAAAAGATTCGTCATGCGTACGTTTTACGTTTGACATATTGTGAGTTTTGCTAAGTGATATTACATAAGTAATCTCTCGAAGTCCTGCATTGTATGCGTTCTCTACACCCATAAAATTTGGTGCTAGAGCAAAGAAATTCACATCTTTATATTTGTTTATTGCATACTCTGCCACTTCTTTTGCATCTCTCATTTGTGGAATGGCTTTTTCGCTGATAAATGATGTTACTTGTATATTTTTAAATCCAACATCCACCAATCTATCAACTACTTCTTTCTTTATATCTGTGTCAATAAATTCTTTTACACTTTGAAATCCGTCACGTGGTGCAATTTCAATAAATTCAAGTTTTTTCATTATAGCACCCCATTGGCGATCATTTCTTCAACTTCTTTTTCACTGTATCCAAGAATTGAATTCAATACTTCAACGTTATGCTGACCCAAAGATGGTGATGGCGTTGGTTTGCCATATTTATCATCACTGAATTTAATTGGATTACCAGTAATCTTTAGTTTTCCAGCAATTGGATGTTCCATATCAACGAACATTTCACGTGCCCCTGCAATGTGAGGATCATTTACAACTCTGTCAATTGTATTAATTGGCCCTGCTGGTACGCCCTTTGATAAAATTAATTCAACCGCGTCATCAATCAACATATCTTTTAACCATTCTTCAATATACGCTTTCAATGGTGCATGGTTTTTCACTCTAAGTGGATTATTTAAAAATCTTTCATCAGTTAATAATTCAGGCATTTCCATTAGCTCGCACAATCTCTTGTACATAGCATCATTTCCCGCACCAATCACTATTGAACCATCCTTCACTTTAAATGAATCATATGGATAAATTGATTCATATCTATTTCCATTTCTTCCAGGAATTACTCCATCTACCAAATAAATTTGATTGATTATCTCTAAACCTGCTACAACTGAATCAACCAATGCTACGTCGACTTTTTCGCCTTTACCTGTTTTTAGTGCATTAGAATATGCCGCCAAAACTCCAACTGACATAAATATGCCTGCAAGAACATCTGAAATAGCTGTTCCTGAACGGGTTGCTTCGCCACCTGGCCAGCCCGTTGTGCTCATTAGTCCGCCCATTGCTTGACCAATTATATCATAGCCAGCTCTACTTGAATATGGTCCATAATGGCCAAAGCCAGATACACAGCCATATATTAATTTAGGATTGATTTCTCTTAACGTTTCATATCCTATCCCTAATTTTTCCATTACTCCAGGGCGGAAATTCTCAAGTACTATATCCGCTGTTGCTACTAATTTTTTGAAAATCTCAATTCCTTTTTCTGATTTTAAATTTATTGTTATACCTTTTTTATTTCTGTTTAAATTCATGAAATATGCACTTTCTCCGTTTTTAAATGGAGCAAATGTTCTGCTGTCATCACCTTTGTTTGGGGTTTCAATCTTAATTACTTCTGCACCCATATCTGCAAAAAGCATTCCTGAAAATGGTCCTGCTAGAACCCTTGTCATATCCAAAATTCTCACACCTTGCATTGTTTTTGTATTCGCCATAATATCTTGTACCCCCTATTTATTCACTACATTTATTGGATTTCCGTCTAAGAAATTCTTAAAATTATCAAATGCCATTTCCATTAATCTACTTCTAGCTTCTTTCGTAGCCCAAGAGATATGTGGTGTTAGAATAATATTATCAACACCTCTTAATGGATTTTCGGCCTTCATTGGTTCTACACTAATTACATCTAGACCAGCACCCTTGATTACTTTATTTCCTACTGCTTCTGCTAAATCTTTTTCATTTATCAATCCACCTCTTGATGTGTTGATAATGATAGCATTGCTCTTCATTTTTGTTAAAAATTCTTTGTTTACAAATTCTTTGTTCTCATCAGTTAAATTGCAATGCAATGAAATAACATCACTTCTTTTTGCAATTTCATCAAGTCCAACATACTGAAAATTATTTAACACTATGTTCTTGTCTTGATAAACATCGTTGGCAAGAATGTTCATTGAAAATGATTCTGCAATCTTTGCAACTGCTTTTCCAATTCTGCCAAAACCAACAATACCAATTGTTTTTCCAGCTAATTCGACTAGCGGTGATTTATAAAAGCAAAAATCTTTTGAGTTTACCCACTCTCCATTTTGAACTGCTGTATTATGTAAACCAACTTGATTATACATTTCTAAAATTAGGGCAAAACACATTTGTGCCACTGAGTCAGTTCCGTATGACGGAATGTTTGAAACAACAATGTTTCTCGTCTTTGCATAGTCTATATCAACAACGTTGTACCCTGTTGCAAGTACCCCGATATATTTCAAATTTGGTGCGTTATCAATTTCTTCTTTACCTAACACAGTTTTATTCGTCAATATAAAGTCAGCATCTTTAATTGCTTTACCCACATTTGCCGAATCAATTCTATCATAATATTTCACATCTACTGCTTTGTCAAACTTTTCCCAAGATAAGTCTGATGGATTTTCTGTATATCCGTCTAAAATTACTAATTTCATAATATCCTCCATTTTTTTAGATTAAAGGCAAATTGCTTTGCCTTTAATTTAAAATTTTATTTCAATTCTATTTATTTTTTATTTTTTGGTAACTTATTTTTTTGTTATGCAATAATGCCGAACACGCCTGTAAGAGCGATTACTGTAATGAATATTACACAGAATACTGACCACAAGAATAGTTCCATGAACATTTTTGATTGATCCATTTCTTTGTATTTTTCATCTGACGCACATGATGACATCATAATTGCTCCAACTGTTGATGCTGGACTAAATCCTGCAAATGATGATGTAATTGCTACTACACTCAAGATTTCAACTGCTGATACTCCACCTACGTTTTCAACGATAGTTCCAATTGTTGGAAGAAGTGTTGGTAGTACTACTCCAAGAGTTGAACTGAACCAAGACATGATTCCAGCTGTCAAACCAGTGATACTAGCTGCTGTGAATGGAACCATTATGCTTGACAATGCGTTTGCAAGAATCGTGATACCACCAGTACTTATTACTACATTCATCAAGACGCCTACACCACAAACTAGAATGATTGTGTTCCAACCAATTCCTGATAATGCTTCTTTTTCTGTTACTACATTGAACAATAAAAGTACACTTGCAATCAAGAATCCTGCTAGTCCTACATTGATGTTTAGTACTAAAATTCCAACGACTAATGCTACAATTCCACCAAGAGCAAAATATTGCTTCAATGTAAATGGCTCAGCTTTAGTAAGTACGATTTTATTGACATCTGTTTTAACTTTATATCCTTTGTATGCTACATAGAATATTATAGAAAGTACAATTGTCACAACTGTTGCATTTATTACTAGAGGCATCAAAACACCTGTTATTCCTTGATCGCCCATGAGTTGTGTTACTAAAACACCCTCTGGCGTGATCGCTGTGAAACGTCCTGCATATGTTGCTGAATCACCAATTAACATAAGCATGATTGGATTATATCCAGTTTGCTTTGCAATTGGGATTGAAATCGCTGCTACTAACACTAGTGCTGGAACACAACCAGGTCCTACTGCTGAAATAACATATCCTGTTAAATACATTAAGATTGGAATAAACCAAACAAATCTTCCTAGCTTTCCAACTACTCTTTTCATTAAATTCTCAAGTGCTCCACTTTTTTGAACTACACTAAATAGGAACATAATTCCAAGTAGTGTCATAAACATTGAACCACTAAATCCTTTGATTATCTCTTTTGCTGAAATATCAGCGATAAATCCTAATATTACTGTTGCTGAAATTGCTAGCAATCCAACATTCATTTTTTTCCAAAATCCTAGGACTATAACTATAAATAATACTATTAACGCTACTAAACCTATATTCATTTTTTTTCTCCTCCATTTTTCATATAAATTTTATCATGAAATTTATATGATCTTCATCCTACGTTTACGCACTCATCACTTTACGTAAACACTTATCTCCACTAAATTGCCATCTGGATCTCGTAAGTAAATACTGTCAATTGGCCCACATGCTCCTGTTCTTTTTACAATACCTAATTCAATCGGTGCATTCTTTGCTATTAACTCTTTTTCAATTTCAAGAATGTCGCCCTCTGCAATTAAACATAAATCAGCACTTCCAAACGTTACATTTTCAGCTGCTGGTAAAAATTCAGCCTTTCCTCTGTGAATGTTGAATTTTTGATCTCCAAATTTAACTGCTACTCTGCCGTTTGAGTCATCTAATTCCATGTTTAAAATGTCTACATAGAATTTAATTGATGCCTCTACATCATTTGTTGTGATCACTAAATGATCGATACTTTTAATTTTCATTTTTCCTCCACAATTGTCAACGTTCAACGTTCTACGTTGTAATTACAGTATATACCATATATTTTCATTTGTCAATACTTTTTAAAAAATAAATTATTCTTTTTTCCAAAAAATATTGTTTAATCCTTACCTTTTTGTGACAATATACCACTTTTACACCAATAACATCGTCAAATTAAGTGGATTTACCAATGAGAGTTACTATGATAACTTGGGTAAATAAAAATAACTCTCTATGTTAGCTAGTTAACATAGAGAGTCAATAACACATTACAATTAAATTTACCATAGACAGGTGTTGTTTTACTGTCTACTATAGGGGGCATTTCTCTTTTCAAGTATTTTATTTATTATTAGATTGCTCTTGCTAATTTATAATCGTCACAAATGGCAAACATTACGTTATGGACTTGGTTTGAGTCTCCAATGTTATACACTTGTACGT
>CAMQZB010000026.1 GCA_947039455.1 uncultured Clostridia bacterium | reverse complement strand
ATAGTGTGTGATTGTTAATTGTTTTTTTTTGAGTGAGTAAATTTTATCTAGTTGTTTACATTTAGGTAAACTCCCATTTTTAACGCCAAAAATCTACTAAAGTGTCTGATTGTAATTAATTTTTTTGAGGGGTGAAATTTATATAGAGTGGTATATATTTTTAGTACACTTCGCTAGAGAAATTCCCCCAGATATCAAAATCCTCTTACAATTTTAACGCACAAACCTATTAAAGTGTTTTTGGTTAATTGTCTTTTTGAGTGAACAAATTTTCAACATAGTGTACAATTATGTGTAGACCGCTAGAATATTTATAGAGCTGTAAATATTCGCTGAGGAAAATTCCATAAAAACATTAAAATGATTTTATAGTTATGTTTAAATTTCGGTGATTGATTAGTTGGCATATTTTTGGTGTGATATTAAAAAGACATATATCATCGTGATTATATAGATAGAAGAGACACAGTTGTTTGATGGATTGCATAAGAACGGAGAATGAAATTAATGATAAATGGGTGTGCGTTGACAAGTTGGGTGGATTATGGTAAAATAGGTGTATAAGAAATAGGAGGATATATACATATGAAAAAGATATTAACATTATTGTTGGTAATAGTTCTGGCGGTCTCAATGGTGGGGTGTAACATTGTTTCACCAGATGTGTTTTTGAAAATTGAACTTGAGATGCTTCAAAAAGCAGATCAAGAAGGTATGGTTAAATTTTTGGAGATTTCTGGACAAGATACTGAAATGAGTGAAGATGAATTGGCTATGACCGTTGCAATGTTTAACGGAATGACTTTTGAAATAGCAGAAGTTGGCGAAATTAAAGATGATACTTGCATTGTAAATGTAAATATATCAAACGTTGATTATACTACAGTTTTTAAGGAAGCTACTGCAGCAAATACTATTTGGGTTGCAGAAAAAGTAACTGCAGGCATTGAACTTACAGAAGAAGAAATTCTTGTGAAATATTTCGAGATCATTGAAGAAAAACGTATTGAAAATATGGATAACAGAGTAACAACAAATGTTGACGTTGTTATGAAAAAAGAATCAATTATTTGGGTATTGCAAAATACAGCTGAGTTTACTATAGCAATATCAGGTGGACAAGAATTGGTTTAATCACAAATATTTAGAAAGTAAGCATGATTATTATTGAGCATGTGATGATTCATAATTAAATAAGCGTATTTTCGTAAAAAAAAGATTTCTAGAAATAGATGTCTTTTTTTATATTGTAACGAATGCCTATATATTAAAAATTCTTTAAACGTGGGGAGCTTTGGTTCGCTTGTTATTAGTAATGGCGTGATCAAGTTTGTACATAATTCAGGAGCTAAGCACTAATTAGGTAACTAATCACTAATCACTAATCACTAATCACTAAGTAAGAAGTAAGTGTGCTGGTTAAAGAATGTTGTATTTTTGTTGATTCTATAATTATAGGGTTAAAGATGATTAAAATTGCTAAATATTTGAATATATTAAATAGCTTTAGCGTTGTCAGTGATTACAATTTTCTTGCTAATTTATTGGGAAGTGTGATATAATTGTATATTATGAGTATTATTGAAATTTTAAATCAAAATCCAATCTCAGCGGAGAGAGCTAGAGAGATGAGTCCTCAGGTCCTTGCCTTTGTGGGTGATGCAGTGCACACTCTTTTTGTGCGTACCAATTTGTCAAAAGCAAGCGATGACAAAGTGGAATTTTTACAAAGAAAGACAAGCCAACAAGTGAAAGCAAAAGCTCAATCAGATCTTTCTGCTAAACTTATGGAGATTTATACTGAAGAAGAATTATACTTTTTCAAGCGCGGTAGAAATGCCAGTACAGGTTGCTCAGCAAAAAACGCAACCATGATAGAATACCGCAGAGCCACAGGCTTTGAAACGGTGATCGGTTATTTGTATTTAACAAACCAATTAGAACGACTATCTGAATTGCTAAAACATTTGTTGATAGTGTAAATGAAATAAGAATGGAAAGGTTAATGAATTGAAGCTGCTATGCAAATTGTGAACCAATCGCAAAGTGTCTAGTAAAAAAACAAATCAAAAAACTAAAAATAAACACAAACAACCCACAAAAATACTGATCCAAGAATGACAGCAGACAAAAAGCGGGTTAATGCGCTCAAAACATTGTGAGGTTTGGAGGAAAATTCCATCTATCTTAATTAACAAAATAAAACTATGAAATAAAAAAACAAAACAAATTTTGACCAAGAACAACAGCTCACAAAAGCGTATTAATAGATTATAACATTATGAGGTTTGGTGGAAAACTCCATCTCACGTAATTAACAAAATAAAATCAAGAAGTAAAAAAATCAAACAGGTCCTGTCCCAAAAAATCGCTTACAAAAAAAGTGGGTCAAGGGGCTCTAGCTCCTTGTGGGGTTTGGGGTGAAACCCCATTTAACTTAACAAACAAATAAATAAACAAATAAAATATAGAATTATTAAATAGCAAAACAAAAATGCTAGTACTGATATAATAGGAGAAAATTATGCCGAAAGTAATGCCACGAGTTGAATTGATAGAACACACGCCGAGCCCTGACAAGTTGATTTCACTTGCTGCAAAATTATGTTATTCAGATTCTGATATCATGGATTTGAAGCAAGGAATTGAAGAAAAAGAGCAAGAGAAGTTTATTTCACGACTAATGAGTTATTCTCACTTGTCGCCAATAGAGCACGCATCTTTCACTTTCGGTATTGAAGGTGTTTCAAGAGCATTATTGGCTCAAATCACTAGACATAGAATCGCAAGTTTTTCAGTAAAAAGTCAAAGATATGTTGGAGCTAGCGAAGATTTTAATTATATTTTGCCACCTAGCATTGAAAATTTAGGAGCTGAGGCGGTTGAAAAATTCAGCACGCAAATGGCAACTATTGGAAAATGGTACGAAGAATGGCAACAAGTCCTTGGTGGCAATGTGGAATCTTCAAACGAAGATGCAAGATTTATACTTCCAAACGCCTCCGAAACGAAAATGCTTGTAACCATGAATGCAAGGGAGTTACTTCACTTTTTCGAATTACGTTGTTGCAACCGTGCTCAATGGGAGATTAGAGAAATTGCTTGGCAAATGCTTGTGATTGCTAAAAAAGTTGCTCCGTCAATTTTTAAATACGCAGGTCCGTCTTGCGTAAGTGGAAAATGCCAAGAGGGCGTGAAAACTTGTGGACAAATGCTAGAAATTAAAGAAAAAATTCAAGAAATAGAAAATAGCTTGATATAATATTTTAATTCAAAGCGAATCAAATTTAGAGATAAAGTAAAGTAATATAAAGTATAAGTAAATTTTATATTGAAAGTGTAAATAATTATTGAAATAAGGAATTAAACATTATGAAAATCGAAGGTAGAAATGCGGTAGCGGAGGCGCTTCGTGCAGGAAAAACAATTGATAAAGTTCTAGTAACCGATGGTAATATGGACGGGTCAGCTAAAGTTCTTTTTGCGAAAATCAAAGATGCAAAAATTAAAATTCAAGTATGTGCTAAAAACGTTTTAGACAAGGAAAGCGAGGGCGGTCGTCACCAAGGTTTCATCGCTTACGCTAGTGATTTTATTTATTCGGAAATTTCTGAAATGATTGAGTACGCAAAAGAGAAAGGCGAAGCACCTTTGCTTATTGCTCTTGACAGTTTGGAAGATCCACACAATCTTGGTAGCATAATTCGTACTTGTGAATGCTTAGGCGCTCACGGAATTATTATTCCAAAACACCGTTCAGTTTCTGTTAACGACACAGTAATCAGAATCGCCCAAGGTGCAATCGAATACGTGAAGGTAGCTCGAGTGACTAACCTGAATCAGACTTTAAATTCTTTGAAAGATGACGGGCTTTGGGTTATCGGTGCTGATATGGACGGCGAAGATGTTCGGTCTTCTGATCTTTCTGGTCCTGTAGTTCTAGTTATCGGTGGCGAAGGTCAAGGTGTGTCCCAACTGACTAAAAAGAACTGCGATAAAGTCGTTTCTATTCCTATGTGCGGAAATATCAACTCTCTTAACGCTTCAGTTGCTGCTGCAATAGTAATTTATGAGGCTGTTAAGAAAAGATAGGGTTTTGTTTGGATTTTATTGTTTAGTAAAATGGGGTTTCACCCCAAACCCCACAAGGAGCTGAGCCCCTTGACCCGCTTTTTGTGGGTGGTGTTTTTTTGATGAGAACATGGGGTTCTTTTGGATTTTATTGTTTAGTAAAATGGGGTTTTACCCCAAACCCCACAAGGAGCTGAGCCCCTTGACCCGCTTTTTGTGGGTGGTGTTTTTTTGATGGGAACATGGGGTTCTTTTGAATTTCTATTAGGGGTAGTGAAAGCGTTGGTGTTTTGTGGGGAAAGAATTTTTAAGAAAGTAGATAGTTTGATTTTTAGATATTGTTTTATATAGTCTATATGAATGCGATGGGGGTGAGTTTTTGAATTATGAGAATATTAACGATGAGAAGTTAGCTAAAATGTCAAAAACTGACGATGTGGCTTGTGAAGTTTTGATTGCTAGGTTTAAAGGAACGGTGATTTCTTTGGCTAGGAAATATTACTTGCAAGGTGGCGAAATTGACGATTTAATTTCGGAAGGTATGATCGGTCTTTATCGTGCGGCTATGTCTTACCAAGAGGAGAAAAATGCAACGTTTTTCACTTTTGCTTATATTTGCATATCAAGACAACTTTATTCAGCAATTAGGTCTTCCTTATCTAATAAAAACATTCCATTAAATCAGTCTCAACCAATATATCAGCATGAAGAACTGTCTGGAGGGGTGCAACCTGAGGAACTTTTCATTTATAAAGAGGCTGAGGCGAAGCTCATGGGAAAATTGCGTGAGTGTTTAAGTGCTTTTGAATATCAAGTTTTAACGGATTACATTAATGGACTTGCTTATCAAGAAATTTCCGTAAAATACGACTGCCCTTTCAAAAAGGTAGACAACGCTCTTTCTCGTGCTAAGAAAAAAGTTGGAAATATCTTGAAGAAGTAGTATCATAAGAAAATGAAAACAAAAATAGTTAACTATGCTTGTTCAGAATAGAATTAGGAAAATGAAAAGTTCTAAATGAGCATTAGTGCAAAATTTTAAATGTTTAGATTAATACAGTACAAAATGGAATTAGAGAAATGAAAATTGATGAAATGAGTAATTTTGAAAAAACATATTAATAGTTATGGAAATGTGTGCTAGGGTATATAGTAGGGTGAAACAAGAATAAGAATAAGATAAGAGCCAGAATAAAAACTAGAACTACAATAAAAACTAGAACAAGAATGATAACTAGAACTACAATAAAAACTAGAACAAGAATGATAACTAGAACAAGAATAAGAACGAGAGAAATAAGGAGATCAATATGTCATATTTAGCGTTATATAGAAAATTTAGGCCGACTGATTTTGATGGAATGGTGGGTCAAGGACATATAAACACTACTTTGAAAAATCAAATTTTGATGGACAGAGTTGGTCATGCTTATTTGTTTTGCGGATCACGTGGTACTGGAAAAACTTCTTTAGCCAAGATATTTGCTAAGGCTGTGAATTGTACTGATTCGAAAGACGGAAATCCATGTGGAACTTGTGATGCTTGTTTGAGTTTTCAAAAATCAGGTAACATGGATATTATTGAAATTGATGCAGCATCAAATAATGGTGTTGATGATTTAAGAGATTTACGTGATAAAGTGCAATTTCAACCAGTGTCATCAAAGTATAAAGTGTATATTATCGACGAGGTTCATATGCTTTCAATCAGTGCCTTTAACGCACTTTTAAAAACACTTGAAGAACCGCCTGCTCATGTTATATTTATTCTTGCAACAACGGAAGTTCACAAAATTCCTCAAACTATTTTGTCTCGTTGTATGAGATTTGATTTTAAGTTAATCGCAGTTGATGAGATATATAATTATATTAAAATGCTATATAAGAAAATTGGGAAAGAAGCGGATGATGAGGCGATTTATGCTATAGCGAAAGCTGGCGAAGGGTCAATGCGTGATGCACTTTCTATTGCTGATATTTGTTTATCAATTTCTGATGGAAAATTGACCTTTGATGAAGTAAATGAAATCGTTGGTAATTTGTCTCACGAGAAACTTGAGCAAATTTTCAGTGGAATTATCAGTGGCAACTCACAGCTAGTTTTAAATCTTCTTGATGAATATTTGACTAGCGGAAAGTCAGTTCAACTAATAACACGTGATATTTTTCAATTTGTACGAGATGTACTTGTTGTGAAAATGGCCGGAGGCGGAAAAACTCTTAGCATGACTAAAGAGGTGCAAAAAAGAATTGAAGTTGCTGCGGTGGACGTGGATAACAATTTTCTTATGCGTGCTTTAGAAGTTTTTACGGAACTTGAACCTAAATTTAAAATTTCACCAAATCCAAGAATAGTTTTGGAAACAGCTTTGTTAAGATTAACTAACTACAAAAACGACGTTTCAATCTTTGCAATGAATAAAAAAATTGTTGAACTTGAACGAGTAATTGCAAGAGGTTTTCCACAAAACACGAATCAAGTGGGGATAACTCAAAATGCTAATCAAGGGCAAACTAATCTAAACAGTTCTAGCCAAAGAGAATCAAGTCCAAGTGGTGGTGTCAGCAAAGACACAAACGCTAGCGACGAGGAATCTCATATAGGTAGAGTATATATAAGTAAAGAAAAACAGCAAGAAATTGCAAATAATCAAGAAAAAGCAGCAAAACTACAAGAAATCAGCCATGGGGACACATCGAAAACAGTTGTAAAAAAGGAAGTTGAGTTTGTTCCATTAGAAAAGAATCTAAAAGGGCGAATTTTGAGAGAATTGCGAGTGGATTATAATCCATCACTGTTTGCACTTGTGAACTATTCTTTACTAGATGTGGATAAGTCAAGTTTGATTTTGACAGTTTCTTCTAATCTAAATAAAGAATATATTATGCAAGAGGAAAACTACCGACAAATTATTAACATAGCGGAAGGTTTCGGTTATGAAAAATTAGTAATTAAAGTAGCGGAAACTGTGAAAGATAATTCTGAAGGGGTTCTTAGTAATTTGAAAAAATTGGTGGGAGACCTTTTGGAAGTAATAGATTAGTTGATATAAAGCAAAACAAGTTCAGCTAGAATTAGAAATGTGTAAGCAAAACAAGTTCAACCATGAGCAAGAAAAGCTGTAGCAAAACAAGTTTAGTTATAAGCAGAAATGCAGATGCAAAACAAGTTTAGCTATGAGCAGAAAGATAGTGGCGAAAAAGTTAGAGATAAGCGTAATAAAGTATTAAACAATAAATAATTATTGATAATAAATATAGTAAAAATAAATTATTGGAGGACAATGAAATGGCAAAATTTGGTGCATATAAACCAGGTGGAATGAGTGGCGGAATGGGTGGCGGTATGCCAAACATGCAAAACCTAATGAAACAAGCGCAAAAAATGCAAGAAGATATGGAACGTGCTAAAGAGGTGATTGGCGAAACTGAAATGGAAGGCGTTTCAGGTGGTGGAGCAGTTAAAATCGTTTTAAACGGTAACAAAGAATTGCTTTCTATTTCCCTTAATCCTGATGTAGTTGATAAAGATGATGTTGAAATGCTTGAGGATTTAATCGTTGCGGCATTCAATGAAGCTAATACAAAAGTTGACGAGTTTGTTGAAGAGACTATGCCTCAAGGTACAAACGGATTGATGTAATATGTCTATTTTCGTAAAACCTATCATGCGCCTTGTGAATGAGTTTTCTAAACTTCCCGGAGTTGGAAAGCGTACTGCCACAAGATACGCATATAAAGTTATTGAAATGACTGATGCCGATGTTGAATCGTTGATTTTAGCGATACGTGATGTAAAAGAGAATGTGCATTATTGTGATGCATGCGGTAATTTTACTGAGAAAGATACATGTGAAATTTGTACTACTCGCAGTGAGAATATTATTTGCGTAGTGAAAGATCCAAAAGATGTGGCAACAATAGAGAAAATGCAAACTTACCGTGGGGTATACCACGTTTTGCACGGAACTATCAATCCACTTGCAAATATTTCACCAAACGATATTAAAATTCGTGAACTGCTTGCTCGTATTAAGGACACAACGGAAGAAGTTATTATTGCGCTTTCGCCTGATGTGGAAGGTGACGCAACTAGTATGTATATCAATAGATTGCTAAAACCATTGGGAGTGAAAGTCACTCGTTTGGCTCAAGGAATTTCTATTGGTCAAGACATCGAATTTGCGGACGAAGTAACTTTGGCTAAGGCTATGATAGATAGAAAAGAGCTTTAATTTGTATACCTATATATAATGTAAACCAAAAATCGCCTAATTAGTGTGATATAGCGGTTTGCATTATTATTGTATTAGGAGATAGCGAATTAAGAAAGGTGGATTAAGCAATTATTAAAATTTATTGAATTATATATTAATTTTGTGTTTTTATAGATAATCTTAACATCTAGCTTATAACTTTTATGCTAAACTGTTGATATAAGCTGAAAATGTAGAGTAATAAAAAAAATTCTACTTATTTTGGCAAAAAGGAAACTAAATACGTATTTAAGTTGTTTATATTATAGTAATGCTTATGTTTTGAACAAAATGATACGAATTGAGTTTGGAAATTGTTTATTAACTGAAAGAATATGCCTTTATCAAAGTCTAATACATAATGTGTTGTTAAACTTTTATTAAAGTATAAATAATGAAAAGGAAGAATATTAATGTTAGAAATCAAAAATTTACAGAAAAGCTACACTTCTAAGAAAGGTGAAAAGACTCCTGCATTAAAGGGTATTAATTTAAAATTCCCTGATACAGGTTTGATTTTCGTTCTAGGAAAAAGTGGTTGCGGTAAGTCAACTTTAATGAACTTACTCGGCGGATTAGACTCTTTTGACGAGGGCGAGATCGTTATCAACGGAAAAAGTAGTATAAACTTTTCTGCTGCGGACTTTGACTCATACCGTAATACCTACTTAGGTTTTGTATTCCAAGAATTCAATATTATCCCAGATTTTACTGTGGAAAAGAATATCGGACTTGCGTTACAACTACAACACAAAAAGCCAACAGGCGCTGAGGTTAATGATATCTTGAAAGAGGTTGATTTGGACGGATACGCTAAGAGAAAACCAAACGAACTTTCTGGTGGACAAAAACAACGTGTGGCAATTGCTCGTGCGTTAATCAAAGACCCAGAAATTATTTTGGCGGATGAGCCTACTGGTGCGTTGGATTCAACTACTGGTAAGCAAATTTTAACAATGATGAAAGAGCTATCAAAGAAAAAACTTATTATAGTTGTTTCTCATGATAGAGATTCTGCGGACGTTTACGCTGATCGTATCGTTGAACTTAAAGACGGATTAGTTGTTTCTGACGTAACTCGTATAAAAGAAAACGATACTGAAGAGGAAATGGTTACTATTGACGAGAACGGCGTGCAAATTAAGTTTGAAAAAGCGCTTAAAAACGACGCTCTTGATGCAGTAAAAAATAACTGGACATTGCTTGATTTTGCTAAACTTCTTATGAAGGTTCACGAAAGTGAGGGCGAGAAGAAGAAAAATGAAGATGAGGCTGTTCCTGAATTCAAAAAAACTGATGAAAGTAAAATTAAAACCAAAAAGACTGCCCTTAATTTGATTAAAGCGAAACTTCCACAAAAAGACGCTTTTGCAATAGGTGTGTCAAACTTTAAATCAAAAAAATTCAGACTGGTATTTACAGTAATTCTTTCTGTACTATCTCTTGCATTTTTCGGCTTTGCTGATATTATGGCAAGTTATGATAAAGCAGAAACGTATACTAACGCATTCTATGAAGGAGATGTTTACTACTATAATGTAGTTAAGCAAGAGCTTTATGAAGCTGAGGATCAACCTTCGCAATTTGTAAACGTACAGTTAACTAGCGAAAACTTGAAATCACTAGAGAGTCATTTTGGAAATGATCTTATGAAAGTTTTTAATTTCGCTAGTTACTCTATAAACGCAAGTTTCGCAAATCGTCCAGATGAGGACGATATATACTTTAAGCCACAAAGATATGATGGATTCCTTGAGGTAGCAGAAAATCCTGACCTAATTGCATACGGATCATTCCCGTCAAACTATAATGAAGTTATGATTTCCGACTATATGGCAAAAGGTATGATAGAGTTGTCTATTGAAAATGCAGCCGATGGTTCAGAATATAAATTCTACGACGTTGAGCAAATTATTGGACATACGCTTGTTGAGTCAGATGTTGAATATAAAATCACAGGTATTTACAAAACAAACTTCTATGAGCTTTACGACCAATTAAAAGGTACAACTGAAGAGCAAGTTAAGAAGGATATGGATTTGCAAAAAGCAGTTGCTAATTTAAATGTTGATTCAGAAATGGTTTACGGAAAGCTTATGGTTAAACAAGGCTTTGGTGAAAACATTAAATCAACTTTGACTTCATACGAAATGTCATTGCTTCCTATAATTCCTACAAACCAACCAGAAGAAGAAGTTTATAGTTATGGGCTTCCTATTATGATTGACCCTACAGGTACATTGAAACCAGGAGAAGTTAAAATCCCAGGTGATTACTATCAACGTATGAAATATGGATATGAAGATCAAAAAACTCAAGATCAATTAAAAGAAGAGGTTAAGAATGGTCAAACTATGGACTTTAAAGTTCCATTGATTGATTGGGATCAAAAATCTGGAAGCCTTTATGAAACTAAATATAAAGTAGTTGGATTATCATTCTACGGAGACAACGAGATGGTCGGCGGAAGTATTGGTATGATCCCAAGTGGAGGAAACATCACTGCGGATCGTGCGATTGTTATGCATAAAGACGATTTCTATACAATGTTAGACATGTTCTATGCTCCAAGCGAAGTTTTGGTTGACGGAAGATTGTCTGGTGCTGATTTGAAAGCTGATGTGGACTATCTTGTTCAAGAAGACTTTGGTATGTATTCAAGAAACATGGAAACTTTGCAGTTAATTGATTCACTAATGGTTTCAATGTTATTGATATTCTATATCGTTGCAGGCGTTCTTGCAGTCTTTGTTGCATTGCAACTTTACAACTTTATTTCTACATCAATTGTACACAAGAAAAAAGAAATCGGAATCCTACGTGCCATTGGTGCTCGTGGAAGTGACGTTGCTAAAATATTCTTGTATGAAAGTTTAATTATTGGAATATTGATTATTCTATTAACTTTCCCAATCGTTATTATAGGAACAAAAATCCTTACGGCTAAATTGTTCGCTGCAATACCGGTAGAAATATTCACATTCGGAATTCGTCAAGTATTAACTATGACTGGAATCACTGCTGTAATTTTATTAATCAGTAGTTTCTTGCCAGTATACAAAATTGCTAAACGTAAACCGATTGACGCAATCTTAGATAAATAAGGAGGAGAGATATTATGAAAAAAATTATAGCACTTATATTAGTTACTGTTTCGCTCCTAACATTCACTGCCTGTAGTGGCGGTGAAGACCAACCAACTCCAGTTGCCCCAGAATATCCAGAATTCAGCTTAGCTGATGGATATGTTGCGACTGGCGTGGTTGTGGACAAAAACGGAAACCCATTGCCAGGAGCAACTCTTACTGTAGACAAAGAGGTTCGTGGCGTTACTGATAGTGACGGTAAATACAAAATTACTGGACTAGTGGGCGAAAAAATTGTTGAAGTCGAATTCAACAGATACGATTTTATAAAAGATAGAATCAAAATTACTGAAGAAACTTCTTCTGATGTGAACTTTGTTGGAACCAACAGTTACGAAGTTAATGCTAGTAGTAACATTAAAGGAAACCAAGTCTTTGGTGTTACCTACAACATCGACAACGGAGGTAAGACAAGAAGTGTTGTAGATAAATATAGCACTACTACGAAATTAACTGCATTGGCAGGACGAACTCGTATCACTCCAAAGCACGACTTCTATACTTTTTCGCCAGAATATATTGACGTATATAGTAGTAACTCCAGAGTTTCATTTTCCGCTACTCCTAACGATGCCACTTTTTCTGTAAGTGGACAAATCTTTATGGAAGGTATGAATGATGAAGATTTCATGCAACCAGATTTGGAAATAGTCGACGCTAAAACGTTGCAAGTTCTTGCATCTGTTGAGTATGAAACGGATTGGAACTCTCCAAACAGACAAATGGTAGCAAAGTACAAAGTTTATGGCCTTGAAAAAGGCAAAGAGTATACCTTACAAATCCGCGATAAAGAAGGAAATTTATCTACTGAAAAAATTGTAGTTTCTGAAAGTGAAAATGAAGGCGACTTTGAGTTCGAAATGACTAGAAAATTCAAGTGGACTGTTACTGATGTTACTGGTATTGCTGGCTTTGACGCTGCAGTTGAGGCTTGGGCGAAGGCTAAATACGACGAAACTAAGGATTGGGAATATGACGTTAAAGATCTTCCTAAATACATTGTGGAATTCCTATCAGTTCATATGAAGTACGAAGTTATTGTTCAAGAACATGGTACTGATGACGATTATGAATATGCAGGAAATGGTGTTGTCAGCAATATTGTAGGCTGGCCGAAGTGTCTAGTTTACATGGATTTCACTCTAACTTACGGTGGAAAGACTTATATTGGCTCTTATAGAGACAGTATTGTTGATCGTGATATGGAGATTATTGAAGATAACGAATTTGAGATTTCTGTTAATTTTACTGAAAAATAATACAGGTTCTTATATTATATTAGATTTTATTCTCAAATCATAGATTTTAATTAAATACAATTAAGCTATATATGGTGTTTGCATTTACTTGCAAGCACCATATTTTGTATTTATAAAGAAAGTTGTATATTTATTAAAAAAAAGTGAAAAAAGGTGTGAAAAACAGTTGACACATTGCATTCTTTATGTTATTATATTAAAGCTGTCTGCTGAGGACGGCGAGCGAGTGACCGCAAGGTATCGTTGCACATTGACAACTACATATGAATAGTAAAA
>CAMQZB010000025.1 GCA_947039455.1 uncultured Clostridia bacterium | reverse complement strand
ACAATAAACGGGTCAAGGGACGTGTTCCTTGTTGGGGTTTGGGGTGAATAACCCCTTTCACTTAATAAAAAAATACACAAAAGTAAATTTCAAAGTAAGGGGTTGATAATTAGCTATAACACCACATACAATAAACGGGTCAAGGGACGTGTTCCTTGTTGGGGTTTGGGGTGAATAACCCCATTTAACTTAATAAAAAAATACAAAAATTACTTACTTAATTCTATAAGCACATTTAATATAGAATGATAAACAGCGTGAAGGTACTTTTCTGCTTGTGGGAAATCGAATGTTTTTTCATTGTAGGTGTCGTTTTTTGTGTGGTATCCTTCTGGGAGTTTGCCGTTTACTGATTTTTTGCCACGTATAGTTACATTTGCGGATTCAATTTTTGATTTATGGAAAGTTTCGTGGTCGCTGTGTCCGTAGTTTCTTGGTGACCAATAATTCTCGCCTGTGATATCTTTATCGCTAATTCTTAATTCGATTATAGCTTTTTCAACGTTTCTTGAAATGATGTTATCAAAAGGTATTTCGTCGGTGCCGTCGATGTATTCGCCGTTACTGTTATATCCGCCAACTGTGTTTACTACTAGTGTAGCTGGATCTCCGTGGCGTGACATGAACATATCAAAATTATATACCGCTTTGATTTTTCTTTTTTCCGTTTCAGTCAGGCTGTCAACGTATGCAATCGAACCTACGCACCCTACTTCTTCTCCAGTTAGTGCAATAAATCTTAACTCAGTATTATTCGATTTAAAGGCTTCGGTAAATTTCAGCATTTCTTCTATGTCATCAATCATATTGTGATTATATATAGTTGAATTTAGGGAGTTAGATGTTGAGTTGACTTGATTAGTTAGTGAAACGTCTTGATTACAAGATGTTCCATCATCTCTATGTAATGTTGCGTAATTTTCACTGAAAGTTCGAGCAAGCTCCATCACTACCGCTACTCCTGATGCGTTATCCATTGAACCACGTCCCACTGGAACTGAATCATAATGGGCTACAAAAACTATTACATTTTTCACTTCGCCTGTTGGCATAAGACTTGCTATAACATTAGAAATCTCGTGTGCTTCATGATTGAAATTTTGCAATATAGGCGTGTATCCCCAATCTGTAAACTTTTTTTCTATGTATTCTTTTGTTAACCATAGTCCGTATGAACCTACTGGGCGAACTCCGATACCTGTTGAGATGAACTTTAGAATTTCTTTGAAATTGTTACTATTTGTGCTCATATTTACCACCTAAATTATTTTTTAACTATCCATATTATAAACTTATTTACGCTTTTTTCCTAATGATTTATCACAATTCTCTTGATATTTACCCTATTAACACAACCAAAAACTATAATAAAACCCACCTGCTAGAGTTAACAAAGCAAGCGGGTTTTGCATATTCGCATATGTTATTTTATTATAAATACAGCCCACGAAAAATCCCACCATAAAAAAAACGGGTCAAGGGGCTTAGTCCCTTGTTGGGGTTTGGGGCAAATCGCCCCATTTAACTTAACTAAAAAATCATAATTTTCAAATAAATTTACTTATAACGATGTTTTACATAACTAAGAAATTTCGTGAACTAAAATGCTTTACTTAACTAATAAATCAAAATAAAAGAAACGATGGATATTATTAGCAAGTAAACTGAAAACCATGCTAGCTTTGATTTTACTAGTACTTTTTTCAAGAATTTTATTGCGAAGAATGATGAGATTGCGGACACTGCGATGCCCATTATGCTTGGGGCAATTCCAACGGTCATTGTTGTGCCTTCCATTAGCATTACGATCATGCTTCCGAAAATTATTGGGGCACTCATCATAAATGAAAAATCCGCTACTTTTTCTCTATCTTTTACTGTTAATAAGCCTGCGGAAATGGTCATTCCACTTCTTGAGATTCCTGGGATTACTGCTATACATTGTGCGATTCCCATTGTGATTGCTACTTTGTTTGTTATACCATTTTCTAGGTTTTTACGCTCTCTTTTTCCTACTATTTCACCTACTAAAAGAACTATTGCTGTAATTAAAAAGGCGAATGGTAGATAGTTTCCGCCAAACATTCCTTCGATTGTATCACGGAAAAATAGTATCACGATTACTACTGGCACTGTTGCGATTACTAGCTTCATTAAATTGTTGTATGGCGGTTTTAATAGCTCCATGAACTTGTGGAAATACACCACACCCACCGCTATTAACGATCCGAAATGTAGCATTAAATCAAAAGATACTGAAGATTCTATGTTGAATAAATTTTGAAATAACACCAGATGTCCTGATGATGATACTGGTAAAAATTCCGTTACTCCTTGCACAATTGCAAGTATTATTGCTTCAATTATTGTCAAATTCCTAACCTCGCTAAATTTATATTCTACTATAAATTATGCCTAATTAGAGAAAATATAACCCTATTTTCAGCTTTTTGATATCATACAGTCAGTTAATTGTATTATATTTTCCAATCTATCCGCTATTTCTTCCGCTTTTTCAAGATTGTCGCACTCCACTAGTACTCTAATTCTATTTTCAGTTCCTGATGGACGAACTACTAAACGACCAACGCCTTGAATTTCTTTTGCGGATTTCTCTATTTCGTTTTGCACTAGTTCTTGACGGAACACTTGCTCTTTGCTTGTAACTTTGATGTTTTTACTAACGTTAGGATATAATTCAAAATCGACTAGTTCACTGATTTTTCTATCGCAATTTGCTAAAATACTACTGATAACAACCGCAGTTAGAACTCCGTCACCTGTCATCATTTTATCGCCCATGATAATGTGACCAGATGATTCGCCACCTAAAGATCCGTTGTGATTTAGCATTAACTCAACAACGTATGAGTCGCCCACATCACTTCGCAAAAATTCAATACCATTTTCTTTTAGTGCATTTTCAAAACCTAGATTTGATTGCTTTGTGCCTACAACTATGTTGTTTTTTAGTTTATTTTCATCTTTATAATGATTTGCAAGCATATATAGTATCATGTCACCGTCAATTACTCGACCTTTTTCGTCTACAGCAAGTACTCTGTCAGCATCACCGTCAAAGGCAAACCCAACTTCCGCACCGCAAGCAAGAACTGTTTTTTGCAACATTTCAATGTGAGTAGATCCACATTTTTCGTTAATATTTATACCATCAGGACTGTCGGCTATTACTGTTAAATCAGCATTTAGTTTTTTGAAAATTTTCTTTGATGTATTAACTGCAGATCCGTTGCTGTTGTCTATTGCTATTTTCATATTATTTAAACTATTACCAAAACTAAGAACAAATTCTTCATAACAAGATGTTTTTGATTCTTTGATAAAACAGCCAATTTCATGGTGATTTACACTGTTTACTTTACCTTGGAAAATCCAATCTTCTATTTTTTCTTTTTCAATTTCATATAGTTTTTGCCCTAAATTATTAAAAACTTTTATGCCATTATACTTGCTTTCATTGTGAGATGCGGACACCATTATTCCATAATCGTAACCACAAACTTTCGTTATATATGACAATTTTGGTGTTGTAACTACGCCGATATTGGCTACATCACTACCGCCAATCATTGCCCCTGCTGAGATTGCGTTTATTAAAAAATCCGTGGATTTTCTGGTGTCACCACCAATTACAATTTTTGCTTTTGGTTTTAGTGTAGTTAATGCATTTCCAAGGTGAAATGCGATTTCATTGTTTAATTCTTCAGGAACAAGTCCTCTTATTCCGTCAGTTCCAAAATATCTACTCATTTATATCTCCCTTTTCCGTTTTCTTTTTTCACGTATGGTCGCACTCTTCCCACAACTAAATCGTCAACTGAAACATCTTCAGTTATAGTAGTTCCCGCACATATGTAGCTTCCGTCACCTACATTTATTGGTGCTACTAAATTGCAATTACTACCAAGAAAAACTCTATTTCCGACTTTAGTTTTATGCTTTTTCTTGCCGTCATAGTTAGCAAAAATAACTCCGCAACCAATGTTGCAATCTTCCCCTACTTCCGCATCGCCAATATAGGATAAATGTGCGGACTTGGTTCGGTTTTTTACTATTGAATTTTTCACTTCTACAAAGTCGCCAATTTTTACATTATCGCACAATTCCGCGTGAGATCTTAGGTATGCAAAAGGTCCAATAGTGCAATTATTTCCTGTTTTGCTGTCCTCTATATTTGAAGCTTTAATTTCGCAATTTTCCCCTATTTCACAATTTTTCATTGTGGTATGCGGAAAAATTACGCTTCCTTTTCCAATTGTGACATTCTCTAAAATTGTGACAAATGGATATATTATCACACCTTCACCAATGATCGCAGTGTTATGTATGTAAGTTAAATTTTTGTCTATTATTGTATAATTCGCCAAAATCATAGACCTCCTGTCATTTATTCTTAATGTTATGCAAAGATTTCAATTTGTGTTAATTATTTTATGTTTTGCATAAAAATTATGTATTTTGAGTGAATTATATGTTTTGGCGGAAATTATGTGCTTTAGCTGACATGATACATGTTGCATGAAATTTAGATATATATTTACAAAACCTTTCTCTGTTTTTAGGCATGAAAAAAGGCGTTTAAATTAATAAACGCCTTCTGTTTTTTACATTATTTAGTTTTTAGTATTTGATATGCTCAATACCTTTTTTCTCTGAAAATTTATATAAAGTTATTATTCCGCCAACCACTGAAACTACTTCAGCTTCAAGGTCACTTGCAAATTTGTTTGCTATTTCTTTAGCTGAAAATTCAGCGTTTTGCAAAACTTTAACTTTAATCAATTCCATGTGAAATAAATGCTCTTTAGTTTGAGTCATTACTGCTTCTGAAATTCCGCCTTTTCCAAGTTGGACTACGGTTTTAGCATCGTGAGCAATTGCTCTTAAACTACTTCTTTCTTTTGTTGTTATCACTTTTGTTCTCCTTTAGTATAATGACACTAATCATTCTACTTTACTTTAATTTAAAAAGCACAAACCACTTTCACGGATTGTGCTTTATATTTTATACTTTAAATCCAAATTATTTATTTATTTTAGGTATCACTACCTAAAAGGTTTATGTTTAAAATTAAGAGAAAATCGATTGAAGAACCTTTTCGTGCAATTCAACTTCTACTTCTTTGTTGATTTGCGCATCACTAACAACAGTTTGGAAATGGTTGTTTTTGATTGCATCATTTACTGAATTGTAGAACAAGTTGCTGAATGTACCTTCTGTGTTTTTCTCGCTAGCTGTGTATACATTTTCAACACCAACAGTGTTGTATGCTTCTACACAGTAAAGAACGTGCCAGCCGAATTCAGATGCTACTACAGTGTAAGATCCTACTCCAGCTTCGATAACTGCACTTGACGCTTTTGCGTATTCTTCAACATATGAAGAATCTTCTGGATTAGCGTATGAAGCATAACCAACACCATTGCCGTTTGCAGCAGTATCGTCATTGTATGCCCACATCAATTCCATGAAAGTATCAGTCATTGTTCCATCAGTTTTATACATTTGGTGACCGTCAATAACGTTAGCTTTTGATGCATTCATTTCAGTTTGAAGTTTGTCTTTGAACTCATTGATTGTATATTCATTTGACTCTAAAGTCTCGTAAGTATACTCACCATTTTCGCCCATTACGTGAATTCCGTCAACCATTGTTGGCGTTGATTTTCCGTCAAAAGCATATTCTTCGAATAAATCAGAAGTTGAACCATATTGTTTCAACCAATCCATTCTTTCGTCAGTAGCAGTAATTTCAGAGAATAACGCTGCTTTTTGTACTGATGATTCTTCTTCAGTAAGCTCTTCTTTCTTAACTAATTTATCGATAGCATCCATTTTTGCTTTAGTTTCTTCGTCGTAACCGATTAGAAGATTCATTGCGTATCCATATCCTGCTACTGGAACATTCAAGATGAAGTTCTCACCAGAGAATGCTTTGTTTTCAGAAATAGCTTCGATTTTTGCTTGGAAAGAATCAGGAGAAAGAATATATTGTTCAGTCTCTTTATCGTTCATTGAATTATATCTAACCATAACGTCAGCATCAGTTGCTTCCACTTGGTCAGTAATAGAGTCTTGATATTTTTCAGATACTAGGTTTTGTTTCAAAGAAATAGACAATAAATCTCTGTATGACTCATAAGTCATCTCAGCGTTGCTAAGAGATCTTTCGAAAGCTGAAACAGCTGAAGCTCTTGATGATGTTCCTTCGAAATCAATTGGAACTTTAGATACAAATTGGAAGCCTGATGGAGTTGCTCTGTATACAGGCATGTCCACGTCTTCGATATCTGCTGTTAAGTTTTGTTTTTCGTATGAATCAATTAATCCACTAATAGAATTATCAATGTCAATTTCAACTTTTGCTAATTCTTCATCAGTAAGAAATACATCATAAACTGAATCTTTATTAACATCATTTATCGCTTCTAGATTTTCTAGAGCTAGATAAACTACTACTTTTGGGTTTGACAAATTAGAGATGATCATTTGCAAAACTTGCATTTCTGACATTCCAAATTGAATATACATTTGACCATATGAATTGAAAGCGTTGATAACTTCCGATCTAGTCACTACTTGTTCATTGTCGCCAGTGCCAATTGTTACTACGGCTTCCTCGCCAAGTCTGTTTTCGTTTGTTGTTACAAGCCCACAGCCAGCGAATACTGACAATGATAAAACCACAACTAAAGCGATTGATAAAATTCTTCTTTTCATGTTTGTCTCCTAATCGAGTTTAAAGATATTGTACATAATCTTTGAATAATTATGTCACACCTGTATAGTATACTAGATATCGCAATTCTTTGCAATCTTTTAAGCGGACAATTTCCGAAATAATTGTATTATTTTTTACAAATTCATGTTTTCCATGATTTTACATAGAATTTTTATAGCACGACTTTGCTCTTTTTCCTTAATTTCAAGAATTAGACTCTCGCCCACCTTTAATTCTACTATGTTTTTATGGTCATTTATAAATTCATGTAACTTTTCGTTTTTCATGCTCTCTAGTGTTAGCACTACTTGTGACTTCCCTTCTTTTATTATAATTTTCGTGGCGAATAGTTTTGCTCCTTGATGTCTTAGGTATGAAATCTTGCAAAGGCTGTCTATAACTTTTGGCACTTTTCCATAGATATCCGCCATTCCTGTTATGATATTCTTGATGTCTGCAACTGATGTTATGCCTGAAATCATGCGGTATTGCTCCATTCTTGCGGAAGATAACGTAATATAGGATTCGGGGATATATGCTGAGATGTCCACTTCCATTTCCGTTTCCACTCGCATTATTACTTTGCCGTCCAATTCATCTACGCTCTCTCGCAAAAGTTTGCAATACATATCGTAACCAACCGACTCCATATGTCCATGCTGTTCACGACCAAGTATACTTCCACTTCCTCGTATTTCTAAATCTCGCATGGCAATTTTAAATCCGCTTCCGAACTCGGTGAACTCTTTTATGGCACGCAATCTCTTTTGTGCCGTTTCGCTTAATACTTTATTTT
Organism: uncultured Clostridia bacterium; assembly: GCA_947039455.1. Classification (GTDB taxonomy): domain Bacteria; phylum Bacillota; class Clostridia; order Christensenellales; family CAMQZB01; genus CAMQZB01. Next base: position 11,972 of record CAMQZB010000025.1, on the reverse strand, counting down.
GTTGGAATAAATAGTAAACATAGGCTAGTTTATCACTTCGTCCTACCCGCCCTTTTAATTGATACAACTGGGACAAACCGAATTTATCTGAGTCCACAACTAGCATAGTATTAGCTTTTGGAATGTCTATTCCGTTTTCGATTATAGTTGTTGACAGCAGGATATCCGCTTCACCAAGTACGAATTTTTCGATTGAGTCTTCAAGTACTGTTGGTTGCATTTTGCCGTGTGCTACCAATATCTTTGCATTAGGTATTAAATCCGCTAGGCGTTTTGCGAATGTGTAAATACTTGCAACTCTATTGTACAATACGAAGGCTTGACCACCACGCGCCAGTTCTCTTATTATTGCATCACGCATTAAGATGTCCGACTGCTCTGACACCATAACTTGCACCGGCAAGCGTTTTGATGGTGGCGTTTCGATTGTTGATATGTCACGAATTCCGCTTAATGACATATGCAATGTTCGTGGAATTGGGGTTGCGCTCATTGATAGTACGTCAATGTCGTTTTTCAAATTTTTGATTTTCTCTTTGCTCTCAACTCCAAATCGTTGCTCTTCATCTAGTACTAATAATCCTAAATCAAAAAACTCAACGTCTTTTGACAGCAATCTATGAGTGCCGATAATTAAATCTACCTTTCCTTGCTGTAAATTTAGCAAAGTTTTTGTTTGCTCTTTTGTACTTTTAAATCTGTTTAAATAGTCAATTCTAATACCAAATCCGTCAAATCTTTTCAATGCTGTTTGGTAATGTTGATAAGACAAAATAGTTGTTGGGGCAAGTATACACACTTGTTTTCCGCTTTCAATAGCTTTAAAACACGCACGGAATGCTACTTCGGTTTTACCATAACCTACATCGCCTACTAGCAATCTATCCATGACTTTTCCACTTGTCATATCACCCTTTATTTCGGAAGTTGACAATAGCTGATCCGCTGTTGGTTCGTGTGGGAATGCTTCTTCAAACTCCGCTTGGAACACGCTGTCCGCTTGGTAAACGTAGCCTTTTTGATGTTCTCGTTTTGCATAAAGTTCTTTCAAATCAATAGCCATTTTCCGAATTGATTCTCTTACTCTAGCTTTTACGTTTTCAAACTCTTTTCCACCTATCTTTGATAAATGAGGTGAAGAATCGTTTCCTGAAAACTTTACCAATATATCCATTTGTTCCGCTGGTACGTATAATGTATCTCCGCCACGGTATTCTACCACCGCGTAATCTTTTACTATATTTCCCGTTTTTATTGTTGATATACTTTTTAATAATCCTATTCCGTGAACTTCGTGGACTATGAAATCACCAACTTCGCATGATAAAAATGCGTCGTTCTTTTTCTTTTTTGGAGTAATTCGTCTATTGGTTTTCTTTAGCACGTCAAGTGAGCCAACTACTACTATTTTCTTATCTTGGATTATAAATCCGTGACTTAAATATACTGGAACGATTACGCAACCTGTGATTTCGCTGTCGGAATTTTCTTGGAAAGCTACCATTCCACCATCGTTGCTGATGTCTTTGGTTAGGTTCTTACTGGTTTCCACATCTTTTCCGCAAATCGCTACTGTGTAGCCATATTTCAACCAGTTTTTTATATCTATTACCAACTCCTCATTGCCTTTTTGGTAGGACACTATTGGAGTTGTTTTAAATTCTAGTAATTCTCTAGGGTAAAATCCTTTGTCTGTTGCTAGAAAATCCATAAATGCTATTGATGGGAAATCATTGCTGATATCCACCGCATCATTGAAATTAATCAACTGATTTAACTGTGATTTAAGTATTTGACCGCCCTCAAATAATGATGTATAGCGTGATTTATGCTCCATTTGTTGGCTGTCAGCTATGTCCATGCACTTGTTGAACTCGTTGAAAACTATTATTGTTTCTTTATCTAAATAGTTAAATAGCGTGCTTGTGTTTTCTAGTAATGGCAGTAATTCACCTTGTTGTGATGTTAGGGTTGTGGATATTTCTAGCTCTATTTCTTCTAATATTCGTTCCCAGCTTTGCTCTTTTTCACTTTCAGTTACTTTCGGCAAATTAGCTCTTACTTTTTTCATAAGTTTTTTCGTATCAACATTATCAAGCAAAACATCGTAAATAGGATACAAATCGATACTTTCAATATCGCCACTAGATTTCATGGTTTCAGTATCTATTTCTTTTATTAGCTCAATATTATCACCAAAAAAGTCTATTCTTACTGCGTTTCCGTCAATTAAAAACACGTCCAAAATATCACCACGTAAAGAAAATTGTCCTTGTCCGTCTATTAATTCTTCTCTTAAATATCCACATGAAACTAGCTTTTCCATAACTTTTTTCGGAGATATTTCTTGTGCTTTTAAAAGTTTTGAGCATTTGTTTTTGAAATCTTCAAAGGCTGGCATAATTGACATTAGGCATTCAACTGTTACTACAACTATTTCAATATTCTTTGTTGCTAGCTTGTGAATTGCGGTCATTCTTTCGAATAAAAGGTCTTTTGAAAATGCTGAGGCGTGTAATAATACTTCTGGCTTTGATGGAATATATACTACGTTTTCTTCGCCTACTATGCTGTTGAAATTTATTATTGCTTCGTCCGCTTCTAGTTTATTGTGGCAAATAAATAGTTTCGCACCACGCAAAAATCCCGCAAGATGATATCTTGCGGTGGTTGGCAATCCATAGGATAAGGTTTTTATACCGTCGTCTACGTTGTTTTGTAGCTTTTGGTAATTCCCTTCTAAATTTTCTAACGAAAGCAATTTCGATAACACTTTTTTACCTTGCCTTTCAATACATTTTGTTAATATTATACACTAATTATATAGAAAATATAATCAATACACTTTGACTTTTTGTAGATTTTTTCAATTATTATTTGTTGTGACTTCCCATAACTAACTCTACACTTCGCCCTTCAAGCAACTCAATCAACGCTTCAACAGCATTGTCGATACCGTCATTTAGTGCGTTCATTTCGTTTTTTTGGAATTTTGATAATACGAAATCAGCTAAGTCCATATCAGGGTGCGGTTTCTCGCCCATGCCTATTCTAATACGTAAAAAATCTTTTGAGCCTGTTTCTTCAATTATACTTTTCAAGCCGTTGTGAGTTCCTGCGCCACCTGATTTTCTGATACGGCAAGCACCAAGTGGTATGTCAAGATCGTCACTGATTACAACTACTTCGCTGATCGGGGTTTTGTATTTCCCCATAAGCTCTTTCACAGCACGCCCTGACAAATTCATGAAGGTTTGCGGTTTCGCTACTGCGTACTTCTCACCTTTCAAAAACCCTTCCGCTATCATTGATTGACACTCAACTTTTTTAAATACTATACCCATTTTTTCGCATAGTTTTGATACCACCATAAAGCCGATGTTGTGGCGTGTGTTATCGTACTTTGGTCCGATATTTCCAAGTCCTACTATTATCATATCTCTCTCTTTTATAAAATTAATGCTCGACAATTAAATCGAGCATTATTTTAAATCCTTTATATTAAAGTATTTTTTTATTCGTACAATTTTGAAATTGGTTTGTCTTCGTAAATTCTTTTGATAGCTTCAGCGAATGTTGGAGCTACAGAAATCTTAGTGAATTTAGGAATCATTTTCTCTGCTGGTACATCAATTGTATCAAGGAAAACTACTTCTTTGATTTCTGATGCTGATAATCTTTCGATTGCTGGTCCTGATAATACTGCGTGGGCACAACATACATAAACATCTTTTGCACCGTTTTTCATTAGTGCATCAGCGCCTTGACAAATTGTTCCTGCTGTATCAATCATGTCGTCAACCATTAAACAAGTTTTTCCAGCTACATCACCGATTACGTTCATTACTTCTATTGCATTTGCTTTTGGACGACGTTTGTCTACTATAGCAAGAGGTGCATTAAGTTTTTTCGCAATTCTTCTTGCTCTTGAAACACTTCCTACGTCTGGTGAAACTACTACTAAGTCTTCTCTTCCATCAGCTGTTAATTTTTCAAATTTCTTCTTGAAATGTTGGATTAAGATTGGAGCACTAAACAAATGGTCTAGTGGTATATCAAAAAATCCTTGAATTTGTGGAGCGTGCAAGTCCATTGTCAATACTCTGTCCGCACCTGCGCTTTGCAATAAATCAGCTACTAATTTCGCTGTGATTGCGTCACGTGGACGTGCTTTTCTGTCTTGACGAGCATACCCAAAGTATGGTATTACCGCAGTAATTCTTCCTGCAGATGCTCTTTTCATTGCGTCAATTTCAATTAATAATTCCATTAAGTGGTCATTTGCTGGTTGTGATGTTGATTGAATTATAAATACATCACGTCCTCTCACCGTTTCTTTTACATAGATTGCTGATTCTCCATCAGAAAATTTTCCTGCCTCAAGTCCACCTAAATCCATAAATAAATGTTGGCTAATTCCATTTGCCAATTCCTTGCTTGCATTACCTGCAAACAATTTAATACTACTTCCGCTTACGTTCATGTTGCTCCTCCAAAACTTCACTTTAGTTTAATTGTAAATCTTCATCTTTTGTGTAAAAAATTACACGTAAAAAAATCGGCTCTTTTCAAATTTTCACTCTAAATCGAACCTTTTTGATAAATATTTCCTATCACATATATTCTATTGAATATCCTTGTAATTGTCAAACGAATTTCCCTACTAATTAATTATTTATTATTTTTATTCTCTAAACGCCTTCTTCTGAAAAAGTTTTTCATGATATTTTTGCAATCTTCTTCCAAAATTCCACTAAAAAATTCCACAGTATGATAAAACTGTTTTTGAGATAGTACAGGAAACACGCTTTCACAACACCCTGATACTGGATCGGTTGCTCCAAAATATACCGTTTTAATTCGGGAATTAACTATTGCTCCAGCACACATTGGGCATGGCTCGATGGTTACGTATAATTCACAGTCATCAAGTCGCCAATTAGAAAGTTTTTTGCACGCCTTTTTTATAGCTACCATTTCCGCATGAAGGGTGCTGTCCATTTTCTTCTCACGCATATTTCGACCTTTCGCTATGATTACGCCGTCTTTTACTATTACACAACCTATCGGCACATCACCGTCAAGCTCTGCTTTCATAGCTTCTTTCAAGGCTATCTTCATAAACTTTTCTTCCATAATCCCTTCCTTATTTACTTATGATATGGCAAATTACCTTTAATCGCAAGTCCACGATATATTTGCTCTAATAGCATTACTCTAAACAATCCGTGTGGGAAAGTCATGTCGGAAAAGGACATTCTAAGTCTTGCCATAGATTTTATTTTTTCGTCTATTCCATATGACCCACCAACAATAAAGGTGATTGTGGAATTTGACATTAGTATATTGTCAATTTTTGTGGAAAAATTCTTTGATGTGAACTTTTCTCCGCCGATGTCAAGAACTACTAAAGCACCCTCTATTTCTTTTTCTAACTTTACACTTTCTCTTTTTAATATGTCTAAAATCTCCGAAGCATTCGGCTCTTTTTTCAAATTTTCTTCCGATACTTCTTTCATTTCAAAGGTGCAAAATCGCTTTATTCTCTTAATATATTCTTCCGCTCCAAGCTGATTGAATTTGTCTTTTAAATTCCCCACCGCTACTACTTTTATCTTCATTTATTTTACAATCCTTGAATAAATAATGTAATCCACATTGCTCCTAAAATTAAGCATGGAATAACATATAGTATTGACGACAAAAGTATTTCACTGCGTCTTTGTGCTTTTGCTTGTGCTTTTAGGATAGAATTTAGACGTGAATCGTCCGAATAATTATCTTCAGAAATTAAAACTCGTCCTTCTAATTGTGGCATAATTTTAGGTGCGATTTCAGGCATCTTTCCACCATAGAATAGTGATGGCTCATTATCATTACCCTGAAAACTCCTGTCAAAATTATCTTCCATAAATGGTGTTCTCTCATTTTGTTCATATGATATTCCGTCCGCACTATTATCAGCTATGATTTTTCTTTGTTTTTCTATGTTTGGCAATTTTGCGAAATATTTCAACGCTAATATCAAACACACAACTCCAGCTACAACTAGTAATAACGATAACATCGCCATGAATGTTGTTATTTCACCAGCTCCATAACCGAAATATTCCATTGATACCGCTATTCCGTTATTTAAAAAGTGCAGTAACATTGAGTATAAAATGTTGCCTGTTTTAATTGTTATTACTGCCAAAATCACTCCTAGTAAGAACTGATATGGCGTTTGAAGTGGTGATGCGTGTAGTAACATAAACAATAATGATGATCCGATTACAGCAATTTTTGTAGAGAATTTTTGTAGCGATCTTAGGATCAATCCTCTAAACAACAACTCTTCCGCAACCGCTGGTAATACTCCTATTGTCACCAATGCAATTAGGTATTTTCCCAATGTATCTATTGCTGGGAATGGGCTTGGCGTTTGAGCATACCCAAATAATGATAAAAATTCCATGAAAAATACGTTTATATATGACAAGCAAAATATTGCACCTATTGACATAAATACTGTATACATCACGTGTTTTGCCTTTATGTTTTTAAAAGACAATGTGACATTTTTCATGAAATTTCTTGTGCCTTTATGTGCTAATATTGTTACACCAACGATTAAAAGTTGGATTACTACTAGTGATGCGAACAGTACAAAATCACTGCCCAATGCTACTTCTTGTGAAATTCCATTTACTGTTGCGTAGTAATCAGCAATTGCGAAAAGCATTAAACTTCCGATTAAATTCGGTATTAATACCGCAAGGAAATACGCCATTCCCCCTGTTACTATTCCTATTTCATTTTTACGTTCTATCATAAAACATTTCTCCTTTTCTTAACATTATATATATTTTTGCAGTTAAAATCTAGTCTTCAAGACCTTCTTTTCCTACTACATAAATTCCAAAATCACCTTCACTTGTCACTTCTTGTATCGCAGAACTAACTGCGGAAAACGCAAGTTCTGGTGTGTTGTTTTCATTTGATAAATGCGACAGTAAAAACCGTCTAGTACCTAGTTTATACAAATTCTTACAAACAATACCGCAATCTTCGTTGGATAAATGTCCCTTTTCCGACAATATTCGTCTTTTTAGTTGGTATGGGTACATTCCGTTTTTCACTTTTTCAACGTCGTGATTACTCTCAATATATACCGTTTTCGCACCACCGATTACTTCAAATAAATCTTCTTCAAATTTACCTAAATCCGTTAGTACAGCTACTTTATTTTCACTTGTTGTAAAGGTATAACCTGTGCAAGGGGAATCATGTGGAAGTGGGAAACTTGCGATTTCCATGTTTCCAATAGTGAAAATTTCCTTTGTTGTTGTGATACGATTATCGTCAACTTTTTCAACGTATTTCCCTATCACATCAAGACACTCTTTTTGACAATACAGTCTTGCGTTAGAATATTTCATCACTATATCAAGCCCTTTTACGTGGTCAATATGTCCGTGGGTCAACAAAATTGCTGTTATATCTTCAAGATTGTAACCGTATGTATTTAGCTTTTTGCTTATACGCTGACGGCTTACGCCAACATCAACAAGCACTAAGTTTTTGCCGTTTTTTATTAATATTGAGTTACCACTACTGCCAGAAAAAAGTGGGGTTATTTCGATTTTATTCATAATTTATTCCACTCTCTCTTTTTCAATAACTATAGAAACTGGTCCGTCATTTACATATGCTATTTTCATATCAGCACCAAAAACGCCCATTTTCACTTCTATATTTTGTTTTCGTAGTTCAGCTCCAAACTTTTCATACAACAAATTAGCTTTTTGTGGCTCTTCGGCTTTTGAATAACTAGGACGAAATCCGTGAGAGCAATCGCCGTATAATGTAAATTGAGAAACTAACATTATTTCACCAGAAACATCTTTCACCGACAAGTTCATTTTTCCTTTTTCGTCTTCAAATACTCGTAAGTTCCCCACTTTGTTTACCAAATAATTAAGATCCGTTTCTGTGTCACCTACTTTCACCCCAAGGTAAACTAAAAGCCCTTTATCTATTTTAGAAATCAATTCTCCATTTACTTCTAAACTGCAATTATAAACACGTTGTACTAATACTTTCATTAAAAAGTTAACTCCAATAATTTTTTTGATATACTTTTTACGATTTCTTCATTTGATAAACCGTCGATGTTTACTGAAATATCAGGTGCAGTTTTAAAGGCTTCTTCTTGTGGTTTGTACTTTTCCATAAACTCATTGAAACTGCCTTTTGGTAAAAACCATTTGTCTTTTTCACTTATGTTTTTGTGCATTTTCTTTAAGTCGCCATGTAAATATACTAGTATGCCGTTTGCTTTTAGTCTTTCTATATTCAACTGGCAATTCATGGTAGTTGAGCCTGCTGAAATTACTGTATTGCTATAGCTTCCCGCACCTTTGATTGCCATTTTTTCGTATTTTTCATATCCTTCAGTGCCAAATAATTCAAGTACTTTTGGAATTTCGGCAAATTGATATGCAATTAATTCGTCAGTGTCGCAACCTAACATTTCATAGGTATCAGCAAAGACTGCTGCGATTTCTTTGGTGTTTATACCGAAAAAACTTACTAAAACTATATTTTCCTTATCCATTTGAACTTCCTTCAATGATAATTTTCAGCTTATCAATAGCTTTTGTATATCCCATAAATCCTTCGCCTTTTATATAAACATCAACCACATCTTTGATTACGTCATTGTGGCGGAATGCTTCTCTTTTTTCGATATCGGAAATATGAACTTCAGCAATTTTCGTGTCGTTCAGTTCGATTGCGTCACGTATTGCGTATGAATAATGAGAGTATGCACCGGGGTTTATTACTATTCCGTCGCAATTTTTGTAGTTATTTGCACTGTCCATTTCCATTCCAAATGGGCTTTCTAAATCTTGTGGCACAACTTTATTCATATGTGCAATCACTCTTGCAATCTCACCTTCAAAATAGGTTTGAAGAAATATCACTTCTACCCCTATTTTTTCACAGTGGCTAGATATCATATTTTTTAAATCGCTGTAAGTTTCTTTGCCGTATATTTCAGGATTTCTCACACCTAACATATCTAAATTAGGTCCATTTATTACTAAAAACTTCAATTTTTTCATGGTTTTCGCTCCAAAATGTGTATTTTTTGCAAATGTTTATGCTACTTTCAATTCAAATTCAAATATTATATCCGCATCTCCACTACCTTCACCGTCAAGGGTTAAAGTAATATTTCCACGTTCATCGGTACGGTATGATTCCACGTTATATTCTTCTAATCTATCCACTAATTCAACGTGTGGGTGACCGTATGAATTGTCTTCTCCACAACTAATTATTGCGTATTCAGGTGTTGAAATATCAAGAAATTCGTTGGTAGTAGCTTCTCGGCTTCCATGATGTGCTACTTTCAATACGTCAATATCTAAATCTTTACGACCTGTATAAAGTTCAATAAATACGTCCTCGTTCTCAAGGTTAGTATCACCTGTAAACATTACTTTTCTGCCTTCATAAGTTAATATCATAACTGGTGAAACCATGTTTTTTTGGTGACCTGACAAGTCATCATCTGGTAGGTCTTTATACATATCAAGGGTTGGAAGATAGAAATCAAAGCGGTAATCTTTACCTACTATTTCTTCTCCAAGGATTGAAATTGTCTTTTCGCCTTTATTTTCTTCTACTTCTTTTTCCATAAGTTCTAAAAAGTCGCTGTATGCAATTGTATCGTGTTGTTTCGTGTCAATATCAGGTACGAAAAAGTCAATAACATCATACTCTTCAATTACGTTATCAAGTCCACCGCAATGATCGGCATCAGAGTGTGTCAACATCAAATAGTCGATTTGCGTAACTTCAAGTGATTGCAAAAGATCGTCGATAGCGTCAAAGGCATCGGCTGATTTATCGCCTCCGTCTATCAACATATTCTTTCCGTCAGGTAGCTGAATAAATATACTATCACCTTGTCCAACATCTATAAAATGCACTTTTAGTTCGTCTTTATTTATTCCAGTATCTATAATTGGGTCTTTTGCTGGATCTATCAATCCCAATTTTTCTAATATTTCATCTGGCAAGAAATTGAACATTAATGCTAATATCGCCACTATCAAAAGTGTAATTACTAAGGCTTTTACGATCCTTTGCATTTTAGTTTTTATCTTACGCTGTCTTTTCTTATTCATATTATTTTCCTCTCTATTTTTCTTTTGTATTTCATATTAAATTTTACGCTATCTATTTTGCTTCTATTGCATTTATAGCGGATTTTTTCTTCTTCTTTTGTGGGTTAAATTGTATTTCAGGTACGCCTTGTTTGTGCATGATTGATGGATTTGGAATCTTCAATAATCTTTTGATTGATTCCATATGGGCATAAGTTTCCTCATAACCACGTTTTATCATTTCGTTTGCGCCTTTCATGTTGTATGATGTGAAACTGTCCATGTCGGGTTTTATTACTATATCTGAGTTTTTAAATCCTGATTCAGCTGTCAACCTTGTGGCTATTCTCGTTGCGGCACGGTACACATCAATAATTCCTAGCGACTCCGTTCCAACTCCTCGACTTGAATTTACTTCCACTGAAATTACTATGTCAGCCCCCATATCTCGTACTGTTTTTGCAGGGATTGGGTTTACAAATGCACCGTCTATCAAGTGCATTTCTCCCCACACTACTGGACGGTAGAATGGCGGTACTGCACAACTTGCGGACACTGCTCTTGCTATTGAGCCACTTTTAAATACTACTTCTTCCGCTTTCACTAAGTCGGTGGCTATGCACGCAAATGGCACCATTGACTGTTCAAATGTTACATCACCCATGATTTCATTTAGCACTTCTTCAATTGGTTTCGCTGACGATGGCATGAAAATTAGTGTGCCGTTTTTTACATCTTTGATTGTTATATTTGCTGTTTTTTCCAATATGTCATTAGATGAAAACCCGAATGAATACAGCGCTCCAACAATACTACCTGCACTTGTTCCCGCTACGTAATCAAAGCGTATTCCTTCATCTTCAAAGGCCTTCAACACGCCAATATGTGCGAAACCTTTTGTGCCTCCACTTCCAAGGGCTAGCCCTGCTTTTATTCCTGATGCTATTTCTTTCGTTTCAACTGTTGCTTCTGGCAACTTCTTTGCTTTAAAAAAATTAAATAATTTCATTTTATATTTGTCCTCTAAATATATACATTTAATAAATCTTTTCATATATAAACTAATTTAACTACATATACCCTTCTAATCTTACAGTATTATTGAAAAAATATCAAGTCATTAACATGAAATTATGGATTTTTGGGATTTATACTTTATTTCACTTGACAATTCATTCAAATAGTGTATAATACAAGTAACGATAATCATTATTAGTTAGTAAGGGGAAGAAAATTATGAATACAGTACCTACATTTCAAAGAAAAAGCATTCAACGTGATGCTATTTTAGAAGTTTTAGCTTCTACTAAACGCCACCCAGATGCCATTTGGGTTTATGAAAAAGTGAAACAACAAATACCTAATATTTCCCTTGGAACAATTTATCGTAATCTTTCTGAACTATCAAAAAATGGAATGATTTTAGAATTACATGCCAAGGATAATGTGAAGAATTACGATTTTACGGTTTCTAACCATGCTCACTTTGTCTGTTCTTCTTGTGGATCTATCACTGATGTGAGTTCTACTGATAACACTGTTTCTACTATAGACGGTAATCATATTGATTATATGTCAGTTATGTACTACGGCGTGTGTAAAGATTGCTTAAAAACTGCAAATTAATTTTAAATTATAAAGAGTGTATAAACTTTTAGTTTATACACTCTTTTTTTATACTCTAACATAAAAATGAAAGTTAAATTCAATAAAAATATTTTTCAAAGAAATTCCAACTACTAAACCCAACACCATCAAAGCAAAACCACCACCCATTAACGGGTCAAGGGGCCATGCTCCTTGCGGGGTTTG
>CAMQZB010000024.1 GCA_947039455.1 uncultured Clostridia bacterium | reverse complement strand
AAAGCGAGCTTTGGGATTTTGTTTTACGGTTTAGATAGTTTTCGTGGGGCTTCACTCCACACCCCACAAGGGTCGAAACCCTTGACCCAAAAATGGAATTTTCTTTGTCCATTGATTTTAATTGATAGCGTTCAGTCTGTTTCAAAGCGAGCTTTGGGGTTTTTTTTTAAGGTTTAGATAGTTTTCGTGGGGCTTCACCCCACACCCCACAATGGTCGAAACCCTTGACCCGAAAATGGAATTTTCTTTGCCCATTGATTTTAACAGATTGCGTTCAGTCTTTTTCAAAGCGAGCTTTGGGATTTTGTTTTACGGTTTAGATAGTTTTCGTGGGGCTTCACCCCACACCCCACAATGGTCGAAACCCTTGACCCGAAAATGAAATTTTCTTTGCCCATTGATTTTAACAGATTGCGTTCAGTCTGTTTCAAAGCGAGCTTTGGGTTTTGGTTTTAAGGTTTAGATAGTTTTCGTGGGGCTTTACCCCACACCCCACAAGGGTCGAAACCCTTGACCCGAAAATGAAATTTTCTTTGCCCATTGATTTTAATTGATAGCGTTCAGTCTGTTTCAAAGCGAGCTTTGGGGTTTTGTTTTATGTATTATTTATTTTGGTTTTGTTTATTTATCATTTATCTTGGGTTTTGTTTAATATTTATGGTTTTCATTTTTCGTCAGTATAGACCTCTTTCAAGATATAGTGGAATATAAAATTACTTAATACAACAATTCCCCCCCAATAGAACAGTAAATTTTGTCCATCCAAAAACAAACAACAGCACCAAAAAGGGTCAAGGGTTTTGACCCTTGTGGGGTGTGGGGTAAAGCCCCACGAAAACTTTACTAAATAACAATAACAAAACAAAAAAAAGTGCTGTTCTTGCGAACAGCACTTTTTTTTTTATATTTTATTATTGAACGTTCTTTTTAAGAGTTTCAAGTTCAGCGCGAAGTTCTGAAGGAAGATCATCGCCGAATTTAGCGAAGAATTCTTCGATACCGTTAGCTTCTTCAGCCCAAGTAGCTTTGTCTACAGAAAGCAAAGATTCAAGAGTATCCATAGAAATATCCAGCCCGTCGATATTAATATCTTCCGCTTTAGGTTGGAACCCGATAGGAGATTCAATAGCATCAGCTTTACCAGTAGCTCTCTCGATAATCCAATCAAGAACTCTCATGTTATCGCCGAAACCAGGCCAAATAAAGTTACCCTCGTCATCAGTTTTGAACCAGTTAACGTTAAAGATCTTAGGAGCTTTATCGCCAAGTTTTTTACCCATTTCAACCCAGTGAGAGAAATACTCGCCCATGTTGTAACCACAGAAAGGAAGCATCGCCATAGGGTCACGACGGATAACACCAACAGCACCCGCAGCAGCAGCAGTAGTTTCTGACGCCATAGTAGCACCAACGAAAACACCGTGATTCCAGTCTCTAGCTTGGTAAACTAGTGGAGCAGTTTTAGCACGACGACCACCGAATACGATAGCAGAAATAGGAACACCCATTGGAGCTTCGAATTCTGAACTTACGCAAGGACAGTTTGTTGCAGGAGCCGTGAAACGTGAGTTTGGATGAGCACCTTTAGTACCCATTTCGCCGTTCCAAGGATTTCCGTACCAGTCAAGAGCGTTTTTAGGTGGATTTTTATCTAAACCTTCCCACCAAACAGTGTCATTATCTTTATTAAGCACAACGTTTGTGAAAATTGTTCCTTTTTGAGTAGAGATCAAAGCGTTAGGGTTAGATTTCATGCTAGTTCCTGGAGCAACTCCGAAGAATCCATTTTCAGGATTGATAGCATATAATTGACCGTCAGCACCGATATTAAGCCAAGCAATGTCGTCACCAACACACCAAACTTTATAACCGTCTTTGATATAACCTTCTGGTGGAATAAGCATAGCTAAGTTAGTTTTACCACAAGCTGAAGGGAACGCCGCTGAAACGTATCTAATTACGCCGTCTTTTTCTATTCCCAAGATAAGCATATGCTCAGCCATCCAGCCTTCTTTCCAACCAAGGTAAGAAGCAATTCTAAGAGCGAAACATTTCTTTCCTAGAAGCACGTTTCCGCCGTAACCAGAGTTTACTGAACAAATTAAGTTCTCTTCTGGGAAGTGGCAGATGTATCTATTTTCTTCGTTGATGTCCGCTTTAGCATGTAAGCCTTTCACGAACTCGTGTGAAGTTTCAATATTTTTAAGAACACTCATTCCAACTCTTGTCATGATAGCCATGTTTAATGCAACATAAATTGAGTCAGAAAGTTCGATACCATTTTTAGAATAAGGACTAGTAACAGGACCCATTGAATAAGGAATGATGTACATAGTACGTCCTTTCATTGCGCCGTCATAGTGCTTGTTTAAAAGCGCTAACGCTTCGCTAGTTTCCATCCAGTTATTAGTAGGACCAACAACTGATTTTTCTTTTGTACAAATAAAAGTTCTACCCTCTACTCTCGCAACGTCATTAACCGCTGTTTTGTGGTAATAACAATCAGGAAGAATTTCTTGATTAAGTTTATACAACTCGCCAGTGGCACATGCCTCAGCTCTAAAAGCCTCGATTTGCTCTTTTGAACCGTCTACAAGAACGATTTTGTCAGGTTGACAAAGGTTTGCACTTTCGTCGATGAAGTTTACTAAAGTTTCGTCACAAATTTTTTGTGTCTCTAAGAACTTCAAAAATACTTTGTTTGTTGCCATTTTATTTCTCTCCATAAATATTTATTTGTTTTCTACTATGTACTAAAGTAGACTAAGCACCATTGGCGTTATCATGCCGATAACACTTAAACACTCAAGTCTACCTCATTATAATAATACTACTAATTTGCCCACTTGTCAAGAGTTTTTTTAAAATTGTTAAATATTTGACAAATAAAATAAAGTGTCAAAAAAATTGACACTTTATCATTACTTGTAGAATATTCTTATTAAATTTTTACTATGATTTGTAATTAAAATCTCACAAAGAAATTCTATTAATATTTAATCTACTCTTAAAGAGAATCTTCCTCAGAAGTTTTATTTTCTTCAACTGTATTTTCTATATTATGCTCCACTTGCTCTGAATATACTTCCGTTACAGGAATTGGTTCAGCTACAACCGCAGTTTCTTCAACTATTGGCGCAGCTACTACTGGTGCTTCAACTACTGGTTCATCAATCGTGATATATTCCACAACTGTTCTCTCAACTGGAACATCTTCAACTACAGTCTCTTCAATAGCAGTTTCAACATCCATGTTCACATTTTCTTCCGTAAGTTCATCAGCATTTGATTCTATCGCTACTGACTCTGGAACAACCGCATCACAACAACAGTTAGTGCCACCTTCGTTTGAAGAACAATCAGTATCATCAGATACTTGAGCGTCTTCAACTGGTTGATCAATCAATCCATTTTCTTTCAAAATTGGATACATGAAGTTTGCTTGAGTTACCTGCATATAAGGAATAACCCAAATTAGTGCAATTCCTAGAGTTAAAATACTCAATACGATCCAAAGCGCAAAACTCATGTGCAATCCGAACAATTGCCATCTGTGATCTCTCATTACTTTTTTAGACATATTCATACTTTCTAACCCTGACATTTTTTGATTAGCTGCTTTAATATAGAACATCGCTGCGTATGAGTATATTTTGTTATAGAAAATAGTTAATCCACCAAATATTATTACATACATTACTATAATTAGTGGGAAAATCAATAGAAGTGATGCTGGATTTACTGTATCCATACTAATAGACGCAAAATTATTGCCTAAAACTGCAAACATTCCTACAAATCCGGCAACCACACCTAATATAACTAATATATACCATATTGTTCCAAATAATACATACCAAAGCCATGTTGAAAAATTTGAAAAATAATGTTTAAATCCACCAAAAATATGACCTATTTTTGATTGTCCGTGATTTACGAAATCAAGCATGTAGCCTGCTACGCCGACTCTATACGCGCCACCTAACAATAGTGAAAGCAATAATCCGAATACAAAGTCTAGATATTCTATACCTATATACTTTTCTGCCAATATTTCTACTGCCACTATGCTTCCGGTAACTAATATTCCGATAATCATTAAGGCAATAATCACCTTACACCATCTACCTTTTAATTGAGCTTTTGCCCTGCTTTTTAAATTTCTCCATTCCATAATATTATTTCCTCCTACTATATATAAAAGCATATCTGCAATCTTCAAAATTAAGATTACCGCTATGATTTCTTCTTTTGTACTGTTGCCCTAACAACATTTTTCAAATTATAATTTATTAAAATTTATCAGACTCATCTGAACCACGGTTTGACCCTAAATCATCTCCGCCGTCTTGGTCTGTAGGTTTTTCTTTCCAATATTCGTTACCGCTAGTATTCCAATCTTCTTTACCAGCTTCAACAAAGTTTCCAGCATTTCTGTCGTCTTCGTATAAATGCCAATCTTCTTGAGTCTCATCTTGGTTCTTGTTATTATTTTCAGCACCATTTGGCACGTTATTTCTTAATAAGTTATTACGTGCAAGTAATTCATAAAAATAATTTGCTTCCGTAACTTTTTGATATGGTGTTAACCAAAAGAATCCGATTCCTAAAGTAAATATACACAGTATACCCCAACCAATAAAACTTAGTTGCAATACAAAGAAGTCCCATTTTTGGCCACGCATTATTTCTTCTGATTTTTTCAAGCAAGCTACGCCGCTTTGATCTGGGTTTTCTAATTTTATGTAGAACATAGCTGAGTAGCCAATAATTTTGATTAAACTAAATATTGAGATTGCTATTGATCCAACCATAGCAACTAGCATAATCAGAAAAATCATCCCATCATTAGCACCATAGGCTGCCGCAAACATCATGGTAAAGGACACGCCCATCAATACTATCATAGGTAATCCTACCCAAAGAAACATGTAAAGCGCATACCACAAACCAATTTTCAATGAATTGACAAAATTTTTAAACCCATCGAATAAATTTTCTATAGCAGTATTACCGGTTCTAACAAAGGTGAACATATAGTTTGACATTCCCATTTGCATCGGGCCAAATAGTATAAGTGACAACAAGCTTCCAACAAGTGCGAATGCAAGAAATCCTATAAAGAAAGTTGACGAAACATTTGCCGTTGACATATTTATTGATGTTGAAACTCCGCTTCCACCACTCATCAGTAATCCGTATATAAAACATGCAAGAATTACCATGCCCCATCTGCCACTTAACTGTGACAATGCTCTTGCTTTTAATTTTCCCCTATCCATAAATATCTCCCTTAATTTTCCATATTATTAATAGATTATACTATATTTTTTCACTTTTGTCAATAATACCCTTTAAAGTCTTTATATTTGCTATTTTATATGGTATAATTTATTTGTAATTTTAAGGAAGATATAATATGAATAATATAATTAATATGAAAAATTTAGAGTTTGATGTAATAGTAATCGGCGGTGGACACGCAGGAGTTGAGGCAAGTTTTGCTTCAGCTAATTTAGGCAACCGCACTGCTATGGTGGTGCTTGACCGAAGAACTATTTCTTATATGGCTTGCAATCCGTCAATCGGTGGTACTGCTAAAGGGCATTTGGTTCGTGAAATTGATGCACTTGGTGGGCAAATGGGTATTAATGCAGACAAAACTATGTTGCAAATTAAAATGCTTAATCGTGGAAAAGGTGCTGCGGTTCAATCTCTTAGAGCTCAAAGCGATAAGGATAAATACCATGAAACTATGGAAGAAACTTTGGAAAACTTGCCTAATATCACTATTATTGAAGACGAAGCAACTGAAGTTATTCAAGACAACGGCGTGGTTACTCATGTAATCACCAAAAATGGTTTGAAACTTTCAGCAAAAGCTGTAGTTCTTGCTTGCGGGGTTTACCTTGACAGCAAAATCATCACTGGTGATGAAGTTCACAATCAAGGCCCGTCTGGGTTTGCTTCTGCTAATAGTTTAACTAAAAGCCTTTTGAAACTTGGTTTCAACATTAGAAGATTTAAAACAGGTACCCCTGCAAGAGTTAGAAAAGACAGCATTGATTATAGCAAATTCGAGCCTGCACTTGGTGAAACGGACATTTTGCCATTTTCTTTTATGCACGACTTCTATTTAGAAAATCAAATGCCTTGCTATTTAGGTTATACAAATGAAAAAACACATGATATAATACGGGAAAACTTGCACCGCTCTCCTCTTTTTGGTGGAGTAATTAAAGGTGTTGGACCTCGTTATTGTCCTTCTATTGAAGATAAAGTAGTTCGTTTTGCGGATAGAGATAGACATCAAATTTTTCTTGAACCTGAAACAGCTACTTCTAACGAAATTTACGTGCAAGGCATGAGTTCGTCACTTCCAAAAGATGTTCAAGAAGCTATGTATCATTCAATTATTGGCTTCGAAAATGTTGAGATTTTGAAATATGCTTATGCTATTGAATACGATTCTATTGACCCTACTGACTTATATTTGACTTTGCAATTTAAGAAAGTAAAAGGGCTTTACACTGCTGGACAACTTAACGGCAGTAGCGGTTACGAAGAAGCTGCCGCTCAAGGTTTGTTGGCGGGTATTAACGCAAGTCAATATATTAACAACAAACAAGAGCTTATACTTACTCGTGACAGTTCCTACATCGGAGTTTTAATTGACGATCTTGTTACGAAAGGCACTAACGAACCTTATCGTATGATGACGGCTCGTGCGGAACATAGATTGAATTTAAGGCAAGATAATGCTGATATTCGCCTTACTCCTATTGGAAAAGACATTGGATTAGTATCAAATGAACGTTGGGACAGGTTGCAAGCTAGTTTAGTTGAGTTGGAACTTGCAAAGAAACAAATTAAAAAAGGTGTTTCTTCTCCACTTATTAACCCATTTTTAGTAAGTATTGGTCAATCTCCAATTACTGACGGTTCAACTTTTGAAAACATACTAAAACGTCCTGGGGTTACTCTTGTAGATTTGGTTAAAACCTTTGGAATTTTAGAAGAATTTTCTAGTTTGACTATTCAAAGGGTGGAAACTTTAATAAAATATCAAGGCTATTTAGCTAAAGAAACTCTTGAAATTGAGAAAGCTAAAAAACTTGAAACTCGTACTCTTCCAGCTGATATTGACTATTTAGCTATTGGCGGAATTCGTATCGAAGCTAGACAAAAACTAGACAAAATACGCCCTTCTAATCTTGGTCAAGCATCAAGAATTTCTGGAGTTTCCCCTGCTGATGTGACAGTTTTAATGCTGTATTTAAAGAGGTAATGATTTATGAACGACAAAACTATTGTTGCAATATCTACTCCAAACGGTCTTGGATCGGTTGGAATATTAAGACTGTCTGGTGAGAAATCTTGCGAAATTTCTAATACGCTTTTTGCTAGTTTTGCTAAATTAGCTGTTACTGATTTTGAACCGAATAAGTTGTATTTAGGAAAAATGACTGCTGGTATTGTTTCGGACAAATGCCTTGTGGTTTACTTTAAAGCGCCTCGTTCTTTCACTGGTGAAGATGTTGTTGAATTTCAATGTCACGGTGGTCGTGTAGTTTTAGAAGCCCTTCTTAAATCTGCTGTTAAATTAGGTGCTAGACCTGCTTTGAACGGTGAATTTTCAAGACGTGCTTACCTTAATGGAAAGATGGATTTATCTAATGTTGAGGGTATGGCTGATTTGATTAATGCGGAAAGTGAAGCATCTTCAAAACTTGCTTTTTCACTGTTTTCAGGTGGAATCACCCACAAAATTACGTCTTTGCAAGAAGAACTTGAAACAGCTATTGCATACGTGGAAGCCGCTTTCGACTATCCTGAAGAGGACGTTCCTGCTATGGACGTTCCTGAAGTTCGCATAGTTTTAGAAAAACAAATTTCCGCCCTTTCAGCTTTAATTGATACTTATAAAACAGGAAAGAATATCAAAGAAGGTATTTCTGTTGCTATTCTTGGCAAACCTAACGTTGGAAAAAGTTCGCTTCTGAATGCTATTTTAGGTGAAGAACGTGCGATTGTTACCGACATTGCAGGTACAACTCGTGACGTTTTGTCTTGTAGATACAGTTACCGTTCCGTTAATTTTGAACTTTTCGACACTGCTGGCATTCGTGCATCTAGTGATAAAATCGAAATGATTGGCGTTGATCGTGCAAGAAAGATTTTCGATCTTGCGGATGTTGTGATTGCAACGTTCGATAGCTCACGTCCACTTGATAACGAAGATAAAGAAATTTTAGAAAAATTGCAAGGCAAAAACTGCATAATCGCAATTAATAAAGCCGATATTTCTTCTAAAATTTCACTTAATTTACCTACTGAATACCCAATAATAACACTATCAGCAAAAACTCAAGACGGTATTATTGACTTAAAAGAAAAGTTGTATGAATTATCTAACGTAGAAAAACTTATCTCATCAGAGAGCTTGGTTTTAACTAACGAAAGACACTTTGTTTCACTTTCCGAAGCACTTGAACACCTGAAAACCGCACTAGAAATTCTTCCAATCATGCCTGCCGATTGCATTATTTTAGATATTAGACAAGCATGGGAAAAGTACGGCGAACTAACTGGCACTACAGCAAGCGAACACATCGTAGACACAATCTTCATGAAACTCTGCCTAGGCAAATAACAAAACCATAGCTAGATTAAACCATATCAAAACAATCAAATACATTAAGCCAACTAACCATTTACATCTTAATGAAACCAAACCATAAAACTAACGCACATAAAAGCAGTAATAAACAACGTTTATTACTGCTTTTTTATCCCCCTAATTAAAATAAATACAGTCACAAATCACCACTTAATGTCAACCTACTCAATTTCAAAATCATAACCACGCCCCACAGCACATCACACAACATCACTAAACCTATCTTCACACTATTAACAAACACACCCGTTCCATCGTCACAAAATCACCCACCAAAACGGGTCAAGGGTTTTGACCCTTGTGGGGTTAAGGGCGCACAGCCCTTATGGGGCATGGGGTGAAACCCCATCCAATTACCAAAAATTCCAAATATTTACACTAACTACAACCAAAAAAAAGTATGCAATTTACTTGCATACTTTTGTTTATATATTCAATTTTAGTTCATTTTTTTGTTATACTATCATTTCAAGTTAGATTATAATTTACGCTAATAATTCACGTATAGTCTTGCAGATTAGTTAACAAATTCCTCGGATTTATTAATAGAATGGTACATTGGACCACACCTCCTTAAACTAGTTGTTTCCCACAAATATATTTTTTAGCCAATTCATTTTAGCTCTCTATATTGTTTGGGTCACCCTCCTTGTTTATGGTTTTATTTTAACACATATTTGAAATTTGTCAATAGATTTTTGCAATTTCACATAATCTTTACATCTTGTTAACTTTCTTTTTTATGTATAGACATAAAAAAGACCTAATCAAAACACGTTTTGACTAGGTCTTTTTCTTAATGTTATTAATAAGTTTTTGGAATAAATCCGTACGTTTTTCGGCGATGCCTGAAACTTAGATTATTGATAACACGATTATTTAATTATTGCATTTCTTCGAACAATTCGATTTCCAACTCAGGCTCTGGATTCATAAGCTTGTTATAGGCAGTGATTTTATCTTTGATACCCATATAGTTTTCGTTCTTAACGTTTGAATGATGCTTAACCAAACCAGTACCAGCTGGAATAAGTTTTCCGATGATTACGTTTTCTTTCAAACCAATCAATGGATCAACTTTGTTTCTGATGGCAGCTTCAGTTAATACTTTAGCTGTTTCTTGGAATGCTGCAGCAGCAAGGAATGACTCAGTAGCAAGTGACGCTTTCGTAATTCCCATAAGGGTACGTTTCGCAGTTGCTGGTCTGCCACCTAGTTCCAATGCACGATCGTTTGCATACTCATATTTCAAAACGTCCATAAGGTCGCCTGGAAGAATATCAGTATCACCAACGTCTTCAACTTTAACTTTACGAAGCATTTGACGAACAATTACTTCGATGTGTTTATCGTTGATTTCTACGCCTTGACTTCTGTAAACAGATTGAACTTCTTTTGCGATATAGTCTTGTACGCCCTTAACACCTTGAGTTTTCAAGATATCGTGTGGGTTAACAGAACCTTCAGTAAGGATTGAACCTGGTTCAACGAAATCGCCTGATTTGATTTTGATTTTTGAACCGAAAATGATTGAATAATCTTTCTTAGTTCCGTCTTCAAGAGTGATGAAAATAGTTTTGATACCGTTATCATCTTCAACGTCAGCAATACCTTTGTATTCACAAACAACCGCCATACCCTTTGGTTTTCTCGCTTCGAATAATTCCTCGACACGTGGAAGACCTTGAGTAATATCATCCGCACCAGCGACACCGCCGGTATGGAAGGTTCTCATTGTAAGTTGGGTTCCTGGCTCTCCGATTGATTGTGCGGCAATGATTCCTACTGCTTCACCAATACCAACTGGTTTACCGTTCGCCATATTCTTTCCGTAACATTTAGCACAAACACCGCTCTTAGCACGGCAAGTTAATACTGAACGCATAGTGATTTCTTTGATTCCAGCAGCTTCTAGAGCATCAGCTTGAACTTCAGTAATCATTTCTTCAGGAGTAATAATCACTTCACCAGTAACTGGATGTAGGATAGTGTTAACAGAGTATCTTCCGATAATTCTGTCACGAAGTTTCTCGATAACTTCGTCGATTGTAGCGCCTTTTCTTGTGATTGCTTGGATAGTGATACCCTTCACATTCTCATTATTAGCAACGAAACAATCTTCTTCTTTAATAATAACTTCTTGAGCTACGTCAACAAGACGTCTTGTTAAGTAACCTGAATCGGCTGTTTTCAAAGCGGTATCCGCCAAACCTTTACGTCCTCCGTGAGAAGAAGTAAAGTATTCCAAGACAGTTAAGCCTTCACGGAATGATGCTTTAACGGGAACTTCGATAGTTTTACCTGATGGATCAGTCATAAGACCACGCATACCAGATAATTGACGAATTTGTTGCATTGATCCACGGGCTCCTGAGTTAGCCATCATCCAGATTGGATTAAACTCATCAAGAGTGGTTTCAAGTGCTTTAGTAACTGATGCTTCCGCAATTTGCCAAGCGTTGATTACACCTTTATAACGTTCTTCTTCAGATAAAAGACCACGTTTAAATTGTTGTTCAATTTTAACTACTTTTTCTTCAGCTTGACCAAGGAAAATGTATTTTTCTTTTGGCACGTGCATGTCGAATACAGAAGTAGTGATAGCACCGATTGTAGAATATTTGAAACCAAGGCTTTTAATAGCATCAAGAACATCCGCATTTTCGTCTCTGTCGCATACTTTGTAGCAAGCGTCAGTGATTTGTTGAAGTTGTTTCTTTCCAACAAGGAAGTTAACTTCAAGATCAAGCATTTCTTCTTTAGTTTCTCTTTTTACAAATCCAAGGTTTTGAGGAATAGCTCTGTTGAAAATCATCTTTCCTACAGTAGTATGAAGACGTTTCTTAACGATTTCGCCGTCAATTTCCTTTTCAACTCTGATAAATACTTTAGATTGCAATTCAATTTCTTTAACTTGATAAGCCATGAATGCTTCGTCGAAATCGCTGAACATTCTGCCTTCGCCTTTAGCTCCTGGACGTTCGATAGTCAAGTAATAAGCTCCCATAACCATATCTTGGGCAAGAGAGATAACTGGACGACCGTCAGAAAGTTTCAAGATGTTGTTTGTAGCTAGCATCAAGAATCTTGCTTCGTTTCTCGCTTCAATAGATAGAGGAACGTGAACCGCCATTTGATCTCCATCGAAATCGGCATTGAAGGCACCACAAACAAGTGGGTGAAGTTTCAATGCTTTTCCCTCAATTAAAATAGGAATGAAGGCTTGGATTGACAATCTATGCAAAGTAGGGGCACGGTTAAGTAAAACTGGGTGGTCTTTGATAACCTCTTCCAAGATGTCCCAAACTTCAGGGTCTTGACGTTCAACCTTTCTTTTTGCACTTTTAATATTATTTGAGAATTCTTGTTCAACAAGTCCTTTCATAACGAATGGTTTGAAAAGCTCCAAAGCCATAGTTTTAGGAAGTCCACATTGAGACAATTTCAATTCTGGTCCTACTACGATAACTGAACGTCCTGAATAATCAACACGTTTTCCTAGTAAGTTTTGACGGAAACGTCCTTGCTTACCACGTAGCATACCTGACAATGATTTAAGTTCTCTGTTACCAGGTCCAGACACTGCTTTACCACGACGACCGTTATCAATAAGAGCGTCAACCGCTTCTTGAAGCATACGTTTTTCGTTTCTAACAATGATATCAGGAGCACCTAGTTCCATCAATTTTCTCAAACGGTTATTTCTGTTAATAACACGTCTGTACAAATCGTTCAAATCTGAAGTAGCAAATCTTCCACCGTCAAGTTGTACCATTGGGCGAAGTTCTGGTGGGATAACAGGAACAACGTCCATGATCATCCATTCAGGTTTGTTAGTAGATCTTCTGAAAGACTCGATAATTTCGATTCTTTTGATTGCTCTAGCTCTTTTTTGTCCAGTAGCTTTCGCTACAGCTTCTTTCATTTCAACAGCTTCTTGGTCCAAATCTACAGCTTGAAGCAATTCTTTAATTGACTCAGCGCCCATGCCCGCTTTAAAAGCGCCATAACCGTACTGTTCAATTGCTTCACGATATTCTCTATCGTTGATAACTTGTTTATTTACTAGTTCAGTGTTTCCTTTATCAAGAATAACCCAACAAGCAAAATAAATAACTTGCTCCAAATTTTTAGGACTCATGTCAAGAAGTAAACCAATTCTACTTGGAACACCTCTGAAATACCAAATGTGAGATACTGGTGCAGCAAGTTCGATGTGTCCCATACGTTCACGTCTAACTTTTGCACGAGTTACTTCTACTCCACATTTGTCGCAAATTACGCCTTTATATCTGATTCTCTTATACTTTCCGCAGTTACATTCCCAATCTTTAGTAGGTCCAAAAATCCTTTCGCAGAACAAACCATCTTTCTCAGGTTTTTGTGTTCTGTAGTTAATAGTTTCTGGTTTTGTTACCTCACCGTAAGACCATTCTCTAATTTTTTCTGGAGATGCAATACTAATTTGTATAGAGTCAAAATTGTTTAATTCAAACATTTATTAATTCCTCCGCACTTGTTTCGATTTCAAAACAGTTTTTTAGCTTTCGCTATTTGATGTGTCTTTATTATTTTTCCGTTTAGCTCAATTTAAGTATGAAACTTAAATTGAGTCGTCTTCAAATAGGTCGGACAAGTCTGTGTCAAAATCGTCACCGAAATCATCGTCGCCTTCCATAACAACACCATCTTCAGCATCACCAAAGATATCGATTTCTTCTTCAACTTTCTTAGCTTCTTCTGCCTCTTGACCAAAGTCCACATCGTCATCAGAAAATTCTTTCAACGTCAATTCTTGTTTATCGTCAGTTAATACTCTCACGTCAAGTGACAATGATTGTAATTCTTTGATCAAAACTTTGAATGATTCTGGAATACCAGGTTCGCTGATGTTGTTTCCTTTAACAATTGCTTCGTAAGTTTTCACACGACCAACAACGTCATCTGACTTAACAGTCAAGATTTCTTGAAGAATGTGTGCAGCGCCGTAGGCCTCAAGTGCCCAAACTTCCATCTCACCGAAACGTTGTCCACCGAATTGAGCTTTACCACCCAAAGGTTGTTGCGTTACAAGAGAGTAAGGACCAACTGAACGAGCATGAATTTTGTCATCAACTAAGTGAATAAGTTTTAGGTAGTACATTTGACCAACAGTAACTCTGTTTTCAAATTCCTCACCAGTTCTTCCATCATATAAAAGAACCTTTCCGTCAACGTCACCGTCTTGGTTAACAAAACCGTTGTTTTCAAGCAAGTCTTTAATGTCTGACTCGCTTGCTCCATCAAATACAGGAGTAGCAATTTTAACACCAAGAGCTTTAGCAACCAAACCTAAATGAACTTCAAGTACTTGACCGATGTTCATACGAGATGGAACGCCAAGTGGGTTAAGAACGATTTGAAGTGGAGTACCGTCAGCCAAGAATGGCATATCTTCTTCAGGAAGAACTCTTGAAACTACACCTTTATTACCGTGACGACCCGCCATCTTATCACCAACAGAGATTTTTCTCTTTTGTGCGATGTAAACTCTTACAAGTTTATTAACACCTGGAGACAATTCGTCTTTGTTTTCTCTTTTGAATATTTTAACATCAACTACGACACCGCCGCCGCCGTGAGGCACACGAAGTGAAGTATCTCTAACTTCTCTAGCTTTTTCACCGAAGATTGCACGAAGAAGTCTTTCTTCAGGAGTAAGTTCAGTTTCACCTTTTGGAGTAACTTTACCTACTAAAATATCATTAGCACGAACTTCCGCACCAATTCTAATAATTCCGTCTTCGTCAAGATTTTTCAAAGCGTCGTCACCAACGTTTGGAATATCTCTTGTGATATCTTCTTGTCCAAGTTTAGTATCTCTTGATTCTAATTCATGCTCTTCAATATGGATTGAAGTAAACACGTCTTCACGAACCAATTTCTCAGAAATCAAGATGGCATCCTCATAGTTGTAACCTTCCCATGCCATGAATCCGATTAAGATATTGCGACCAAGTGCTAACTCACCGCCATCAGTTGATGGTCCGTCAGCCAAAGTTTGATCTTTTTCGAATCTTTCGCCAACTTTAACAATTGGTTTTTGATTGATACAAGTACCTTGGTTAGAACGCTCGAATTTTTGAATTTTATAAGTTTTAATTTCGCCGTCATCGTATTGAACAGTAATTGATTGTGCTGAAACACGCATCGCTACACCGTCTTGTTCGGCAATGATCATAACTCCAGAATCGTGAGCAATTTTTGCTTCGATACCTGTAGCTACTATTGGAGCTTCTGGATTAATTAGTGGAACTGCTTGACGTTGCATGTTTGAGCCCATTAGCGCACGATTGGTATCGTCGTTTTCTAGGAACGGAATCAAAGAAGTTGCAACTGAAACAAGTTGTTTTGGAGAAACGTCTACATAGTCAATTTCTTCGCTTGCTAACTCAATGATCTCTTCACGACGACGACATGTAATACGTTTATTTTTGAAAGTACCTTCTTCAGTCAACGGCTCATTTGCTTGAGCTACTGCAAATCTATCTTCCTCATCTGCTGTGAAGAATTCGTATTTATCAGTAACAACGCCTGTAGCTTTGTCGATTTTTTTGTAAGGTGCTTCAATGAAACCATACTCGTTTATTCTAGCATAGCTACTTAGTGATGTGATAAGACCGATGTTTTGTCCCTCTGGAGTTTCAATCGGACACATTCTGCCGTAGTGAGTGTAGTGAACGTCACGAACTTCAAAAGTCGCACGGTCACGGTTAAGTCCACCAGGTCCAAGTGCTGATAATTTTCTTTTATGTGTTAATTCTGCGATTGGATTTGTTTGATCCATGAATTGTGATAATTGTGATGAACCAAAGAATTCTTTAATTGCTGAACTAACTGGACGAACGTTAATCAATGATTGTGGAGTTACCTCAGTTTGATCTTGAGTTGCCATTCTTTCACGAATAACTCTCTCAAGTCTTGAGATACCAATACGGAATTGATTTTGAAGAAGTTCACCAACTGAACGTACACGACGGTTTCCTAAGTGGTCAATGTTGTCCACTTGATCCATGCCATATTTTAAGTTCAAGTTAAGAGAAACTGCTGAGATGATATCGTCAATCAAAATATGTTTAACGCATAATCTTTCCATGTTTTCTTTAACTAATTCAGTAAGAGCTTCTAAATCGCCTTCCGCAGTTTCCATCAATTCAGTTAATACTGGTTGATAAACATATTCTACCATTCCGTAGAAACTACGGTAGTCTAAACCAGAAACAACGTTGAAGTTTACTGTATTATTTCCGATAACTTTTGATTTTCCGTCTTCACGAATACTCTTAGAAACAGTAACAAATACTTCATTGATACCAGCGTTTTGAACTGCATTAGCTGACTCAACAGTGAAAACTTCACCAGCTGAAACTAACAATTCACCAGTTGATGTATCAACTACATCGTCAAATGATGTTAAGCCAATCAGTCTGTTTGAAAGGTTTAATTTCTTGTTGAATTTGTAACGACCAACTCTTGCCATGTCATAACGTTTAGGATCGAAGAACAAATTATGAAGTTGAGTTTTAACACCCTCTTCAGTTGGAACTTCACCTGGACGCAATCTTTTATACAACTCAACTAAACCATCTGATTCAGTTTTTGCAGTATCTTTTTCACAAGTAGCAATCATTGTAGGGTCGTTTGCGAACAACTCACAAAGCTCCTCATCAGTACCAAAACCAAGGGCACGAAGAAGAACAGTAGCTGTAATCTTACGAGTTCTATCAACTGAAACATAAATAATTTCAGTAGCTTCTTTAGTGTTACAGATTTCTTGTTTAAAATCAATCCAAGCACCACGAGAAGGAATAATAGTAGTCTCATAAAGAGGACGACCTTCTTTTTTGTCGAAAGATACACCGTTATAAACACCTGGTGATCTAACAAGCTGAGAAACGATAACACGCTCCGCACCATTAATTACAAATGAACCATTTTCAGTCATCAATGGGAAATCGCCCATGAAAACTTCTTGATCCACCATTTTGTTAGTGTCTTTGTAAACTAGTCTTACTTTTACTTTCATTGGAATAGCATAAGTAGTGTCGCGGTCTTTACATTCCTTAACATCATACTTGCTCTTGCCACCTAATGAAAAGTCTAGGAAATGAAGTTCAAAGTGATTAGATTTGTCTGAAATTGGAGAAAAATCCTCCAAAACCTCTCTAACACCGTCCTTCATAAACCATTCATACGATTTTTTTTGCACTTCTATTAGATACGGGATATCTAATACTTCTTTAACTCTTGAGAAATTCCAACGCTCATTGTTGCCGAATTTTTCTTTCCTGATCTTCCTGGTCATACAACTCTCCTATAAAGAAATTTTATAAACAAGACCAAAATTGTTGCAAATTAATTTTGAATTACGCCACAAAACAACTTAACTAATTCTGATATTTTTAACTTTTTAATACTTATGTAAAAAACATTTCCTGTTTGAATAAGTGTGATAAAATAAATTTGTCCAAAACTTTTAATTGTAATAATTGGTAATAAATATGAATTATTTTCAATACCTATTGACAAATTTCTGCGTTTATAGTATTTTTTTCTAAATTTAACTAGAAAAAACACGGTGATTACAAGGATTTTCCATTAATATTTCTAAAAAGGGGCGACCTTCACCTATAATACTATATTTTATTATTATACCACTATCACCGCCTTTTGTCAACAAAATGAACATAAAATCACAATCCTTTTAACCTGTTAAAACTTACTAATTATTACCATAACAAACAAAAAATACAGCACCATGAACTTCACAGCACTGCATTATATTTTTATTAGTATTGAATTTTATTGCTCTTAGCTTTCTGTAAATATTAGGGCTGAATTTTTAACGGTTTACATTTTAGATTAATCAAAATATTATACTATTTCACGTTAGAGTTTTATTAAAATTGCGCATTGATTTTCAATTATATTTTATAACAATCTCCAACTGATTTTCAAAGGTTTAATATTAT
This sequence comes from uncultured Clostridia bacterium, assembly GCA_947039455.1. Taxonomy (GTDB): domain Bacteria; phylum Bacillota; class Clostridia; order Christensenellales; family CAMQZB01; genus CAMQZB01. The sequence goes on along the minus strand of CAMQZB010000024.1, from coordinate 6,593 downwards.
AATTTTATATTGTGTTTTAGTAGCGTTTATAACCATTACTTACGCTTTAGCCTTGTGTTTACGTCATTATATCCGATTTACTCTTGTGTTTATAGTGTAATTCCCACTGCTTTTAAGCTTGTTTTAAACAGTAACTACAGAATCGTTTTTGCTTGATTTCACACAGCAGTTAAGTACTTTTTCAACATAATATGCGTCAGTCACACTGCATACTTGAGAATTGTTTATATTAAATAAGCCGTCAATAAATGCGGTGTTTTGTTTTTTAAACGCTCCGAATTTCATATCTTGTGCAGGAGACTCCAACTGCAACCATTGAGATTCATAACCACCATCTTTTGCTTTCTTTAAATACTTAAATTTATTGTCTTTAACATTTGCAATTATTTTTCCACATTCGCCAATAACCGTCATTTCACAACCATTATGACCAACTCTAGACATAGTCATCGAACAAAGTTCACCACCAGTTCCTACTGCATTTACTACAGCAACATCATCAGTTTCAACAATACGAACTGTCCCATTGGCATCTTTTCTCTCATTAATACAAGTATTTACCATACAGTTTACTTTCGCAATTTCAACACCGCAAATTACCTTAATTAAATCAACAGCATGAGCACCGTAATCAACTAGAGCCCCTGATCCAGATTGAGCTTTATTATGTCGCCACTCATATTCCACCTGTGGATTTGCCTGACGTTCACCACCGTAAGTCATGTCAATAGTGAATATTTTACCTATATTTTTCTTTACAAAACTAGATAACGTTTCAACTTGATTGTTAAATCGATTAGTATATCCAATCATAGAAAACGCTCCGGTTCTTTCTGCAGTTTCCACCAATTTTTTACACTTGCTGAAATCATTTGAAAGTGGTTTTTCAAGAAGAACCCCCACTCCTTTTTCCATTGCCTTAACAGCATAATCAACATGGGAATCATTAGGGGTACAAATAATTACACCGTCAACATCTTCAAGCATAATTTCATAATCAGTATACGCTTTTGCATTAAGTTTTAAATCCGTAATGAATTTTTCACTCCGTTCCAAACTACGATTTAACACCGCCACAATTTCACATCTATCCTCATCAATAAGCCCCATAGCATGGAAATACCCAATACTAACAGAATTCCCCGTTCCAACAATTCCAATTTTCTTCTTCATATAATCCTCTTTTTATGTATAACACATATTTTAATAACTTATATTTTTAACATATTCAACTTTTCTATTGCCACTATTATTCAAGCACACTCTCACCCAGCTTTTTCATCACTGCTCTTACACCTAATTAAAACAATTCTAGCTTAAACTTCATGTTTAATATACAACTGCTTTTAATCAAACTTACTCTTTCACCACAACCTTTTTTAATTATACTTCATGTTTAAAACACAACATTCTTTTATAATACTTCATTTTTAAAGCTCAACCTGATTTTATAGAAGTTTTTTAACTATTTAAACCATTTTACCAAAATCAAATCAAAATTAATCTATGATATTCATCTTGAGTAATATTCAATTCAATCAGAACATCCTGAATTAACCGATCGTTGTCTTTCAAAAATAAATACATTTCAGAATTTTCTATACTGTCCAATTTTCCATATAGGTCCAACTCCGCAATATTCAAAACAAATAATAGCAGCATAAATACCAGCAAAACCGTTTCCATTACATCACTATACCCGATACATATAAATACACAAACCGCACCTATCAATCCCAAACTAATCAAACTCATAACAATACTAACTATTTTTAAACATCTACCCTTTGGCTTCATACATTTCTCAAAATCAAATACCTTTTCCTTCAATTCAGCAACCAAATCAATATCACATTCAGCACTTCGTATTTTCTTATTAATTTTTAACACATTTCTAGTAGACCGCAAAATTATAATTGCCAACACCACCACAATTATGCAAAGTGGAATAGACATATAATAATTTCTAGTAAATTGGAATATCATATTAATCATAATAATCAATAGAAATATTAACTGTATAACACGATCTTTTGGTTTTCTGTCAAATTTTGGATCAACTCCAGATATTATCGCTAGCAATTTTGTTGTATTCATAATTCCCTCCTGTTTGAAACGCTACATTAATTGCATATTTCATTACCTTTATACTTTCTCATGCACATTGATATCATGTAGATTATACATAAATGAACCTTATCCGTAAATCGACTTAATATACAAATTAGCCTAAGATTTTTCTGTTATATTATTCTTTAGAGATTTGCAATTCTTCAAGCACCGCTTGAATAACATGGTGATTCTCCCTAAAAAATATACTATCTTCTCTATCGTTTTCTTCATTGAAGTATATTTTTATAGAAAAAACAATTATTGGTGTTATTGTAATAAAAAATATTCCTACTTTTAACAATATAACACTTGGGTCTTCTATAAGTAATATTGACAAGAAACAGCAAAAAAAGCCTAACATTCCTATTCCATAAATAGAAAGGAGTACTGCACTTTGACCTTTTCCACGTTTAGGTCTTTCAGCGATTTTCAACCTTAATTCAGTTAGATTCTTACTCTCATTTTCAAGAGCCTTTTCTTTTTCAGCCGCTTCTTTTTTTAATTTTTTTATTGATGGATCTCCTCTCATTATAACAAAAACAAGTATCAACGCAACGCCCTGAATAACATATCCTAACCACCTTGGCCATTGTGAAAAAACCCTCCCAGAAGCAGCTGAAATAAATAGCATTACCAATATTACATGCATTAACACTATCACCTTAATTTCCGATATCAGTTCATCTTTATTTATAATCATTTCTACTTTTGACATTGTCATAATCTATCTCCTTTGCTACCGTCTATCATCCTTAATTTTGGCGACCATATCAACTACGTTTACTTATAAAAGTGCCACCCAGCATTTTCCTATTGTATTCTTCTTTAGAAATTTTCAATTCTTCAAGAACTGCTTGAATCAATTTGTAATTTTCTTTAAAAAATATACTATCTTTTCTGTCGCTAATTTGTATAAAATATATCATTATTGAATATATCGTCAACACTGTAATTGTTAAGAAAAATGTTGCAAGTTTCAGCATCAAGATACTTGGATTTTCCATAATAAGTATTGACATAGAAAAACTTGCAAAACATATCATTCCTATTGCAAAAATCGCAACGAGTACTGCAATTTGAATTTTTCCGTGCTTTGGTTTCCCTTTAATTTTCAACCTTAGTTCAGTTAAATTTTCACTTTCATATTCCTTTGCTTTTTCTCTATCCGCGGCTTCCTTTCTTACTTTTTTAATTGATGGCGAGCTCTTCATTAGCACAACTAGCATAACCACAGCAACACCCTGAATGATAAACCCAACCCACCATGGCCATAGTGGAATAAAAAACCCATGAACCACTGCGAAAATTTGCATAATTGATATTACATGCATTAACACTAGCAACTTAATTTCCGATTGAACTTCATCTTTGTTTATAATCAATTCTAATTTCATCATTGTCATAATCTATCTCCTTTGATACCGTACTATTATCCTTAATTTTGGCGACCATCTCAACTATGTTTACTTATAAAAGTGCTACCCAGCATTTTTATATTATATTTTTCTTTAGAAATTCCCAATTCGTCAAGAACTGCTTGAAGCAATTTATGCTTTTATCTAAGAAATATACAATCTTTTCTATCGTTCACTTGTATAAAACATATCATTATTGAATATATAATTAACGCCTTTGAATATACTTATATGTATTTATTTCTATACAAATCAATAGACTCTTTTCGCTTCACAAATTAACACATTTCACTTTATGAAAGCCTAATTATATTATAGTCATAATTTACATCTTGATATAATAATAACATTCTTATACTTGTATAATCATATTGCTGTTGATATCAGCACGAAATTCATCTACATTAAAATCTCATTTTATTAGATAAATTTCTTAGCAGAACTCAACCCACTTCGCTTATGAAAGTACTATTCTGTTATATTCTTCATTAGTAATTTGAAGTTCATCTAATGCATTCTCAATTAGTTGAAAATTCTCCGTCATAAACACCTGCATTTCTCCACTATTCTCTTTTTTCCACGTAAGAATGAATATAATTTCAAATAACATTGCTATCACTGCACCGAACAATCCAATACATCGCCACATCATACTATTTTCAGCAAATAACATGCAAATTAACAGCATTATTGCTCCAAAAACAAGAACGGATGAAACGATTATTCTGTGTTTCTTTTGTTTCTTCCACAGATATGAATCAAATTCTTTCATTTTTCTATTTAATTCAATCACCGATTTCTCTTTAAATTCTACAGTCATCATAATTTTATTGTTTTTCTGCCACAAAGTAGCGTTAACTAAAATTAAAAACACATTAATAAGTATTAAAGATATCATAATTATTCTGAAAATAGGAATTATATCATAATTATTTTCCCACACACCCACGGTCATGCCAACTGTTATTGCTATTAATATAATAAACGTGATACGAAAAAATTCTTCACGTCTATCATATTTTACTACATTGCTATTTCTCGCCAATACGGCACATAATATTCTTGTATTCATATTTCCCTCCTGATTAGTTATTAACTATTTACTAGTAATATACTGATTACACTTTTATATTTTCTTGTGATATGTTGATTATACTATTGTATTTTCTTGCTAAAGACTTATTATTGAGCTCATTATCTTCAACGTCTAGCTTCATTTTACAATTCATTTCATCTAGAAACCCATTTATATTTTTCACAATACAAATAGCTTTACATTCTTAAAATTCTATTAAATTCATCATCTGAAATATTTAATTCAATATGCATAGCTTCAAAAAGTTCATGATTTGCGTACATAAATAACGACAGATCGTTAGATTTTTTAACTTTAATTCTATTTCCTTGTATCTTGTAATATGTAAATAAAATTAATATTGCGGTAATAAGACAATCTATTTTCATATCACTACTAGGATTTGACATTGGAATTGTCCATAATAACAACATTGTTATATAATAAGAAATTTTAATCGTAACTGTGCTTTTTTTGTATTTTTTACAATTATTTCTTTCAAACCCAAGCAATTTATTCCATAATTTGATAGTGCTTGGCATTCTATTAGTACAATCATGTTTCAGCAATTTTGCTTTTTCCATATTATTTGCTATATCCCAATTTAATGAAACAGTGAGCACACCTGTAATGACAAGTAATTGACTTAAATTAAACTCACTCATACCAATATCAAAAATATTGCAAAATAATATAACTGAAATTAATATAGACATCATTATCGTTGCAATACAATTATATTTTGGCATTTTAAATATATTATCGTGCCCATTTATTAACCCTAAATAATTATAACTCCCCATTTTCAACACTCCTATGTCTTAATTAATTTAATAACGCATCTATAAACTTCGTTTAGTTTCTGTTAAGCTAATAAATTCATATATTTTTTAGGTATCTCTTATTATTTTTTATAAATCTATTCCCAACTATATAAATTCATTATTTTACATTCTGGCAATTCGATTGTATTCTTTATCTGATACTTCTCTTTCAATTAGAACCTCTTGAACTAATTTAGCATTTTTCCTCATGAATATATCAAATTCAGCGCAACCGCCTAATGCCATTTCTTTCATATGATATAAAGCTACGAAAAATACAATAGATACAATCCCTAACCCTAATAAAATTATAAATATGTTTCCACTGAATTTGAACGATATCGAAATCATCACAACTGTCAAAATTAAAAATGATAAATACATAAAAACTAAAGTTTTTATAAATTTCTTTCTATTTTTCACTTTCAACACCTTCTCGAAATCAAAAAGTCTTTCTTTTAACATTCTTACTGTTTCCGAATCACTTTCGGTACTTCTCATATATTGATCGTACTTTATACACTTTTTAGATCTGTTCAAATTCATCCAAATCACTAATATCATTGCTATTGAATTTAAGCAAACTGCAATCCATAGATCAAAAATCATTGCTGCTGTACCTACCAATAATAGTACACCAACAATTAGCATTAATTTCATACATTTTTTGTTTTCTATTATGTAAATATCATTTTTTGATATTATAGCTAATAATTTTTCTATACTCATTACTTCCTCCAAATTGCTTAAAATATTTTAGTAGACAATTTTTACGGTACTTTTAACTATCTATTCTCTATATTATATCACAGCTAACTGAATATTGCAAGATTTGTCAAAAAACGGCATCTTAAAGGTGATAATGAATTAGTTGATTTGCATTATGAATTAAAATATATAGGAGATATTTAGTCATGACCGAAAATCTATACAAAATGACTAATCAGTAAACGAAAATTAATGTAATTTCTGTTAATAATAACTATAATAATAGAAAATTCGTTAACTGTTGTTTGATCTGGAATATCATTAAATCTAAAGCTGCTGTTTGTTTGTAGCTGTAATTTGATTAAGAATAGAAAAAAACACCAACAAATAAATGTTAGTGTTTTTAATGGATGCGGCAGCTTCATATCTTCCCGGACAGTCGCCCATCAAGTATTGTCT
>CAMQZB010000023.1 GCA_947039455.1 uncultured Clostridia bacterium | reverse complement strand
GGGGCGCACAGCCCATTATGGGGTTTGGGGCAAAGCCCCATCTCCCTAACCAAACAACAATACAAAAGTCAAATTAAAGTAAAATAAGGTGATAAAATGTATGAAAAGAATATGTTTTTACACAATATAACGAAAGGGAATAGATTTGCTTGATTTTACTAGCTAATAATGATAGAATAATTCATGAGAAAGAGAGTAGAGAATTGAAAATAATGGAGTTAAATTGAGTTAAATGAGTTTTGAGAAATTTTTATTTTATGATATAGAAAGTTGCAACGGGAGAATTTACGGAGCGAGTATGTGTAGTTTCGGCTACTGCTTGACGGATTTGGAGTTCAACATAATAGAGCAAAAAGATATACTAATGAACCCCCTTCCTGACAGGTTTGGATTGCGTGATGGCCGTGGTGAAAAGTGTATTCAGCTAGCTTACGAGGAGAGTGTTTTTAGAAATTCACCTACCTTTGATGGTGTTTATGAAGATATCAAAACATTGTTTGAAAATTCTTTGGCGGTGGGTTTTTCTATTGGCAACGATATAAATTATTTAAACAACGCCTGTGATGAGTTTAAACTGAAACGTATTGAATATAAATTTTGCGATGTGCAACAAATAGCTTCAAGATATTTTCAAGAAAACAATCAAATGGCGCTAAAGAAAGTTGCGGACACGTTGGAGATTGATTACGTTGAGCATAGATCTGATGACGATGCAAAAGCTACTTTTGAGGTACTAAAGAAAATTTGCCAGAAAAAAAGCATGAATTTCTTAGAACTGAAAAACGAGTATAAAATCGAATACGGTCAAAATGACGCTATCGATATTACAAATTCCACTACGGATATTTCAAAACAAGTGGCGTTGTCTACTAAAAAATCAAAAAATATTCTTATTCATGAATTTATGGAAAGCGTAATTCCAATGGAGGAATTAAAGCAACCGTCGTATTTCACTGGAAAGAATGTGTTGATTGATGGGGAAATTGAGCAAAACGACATAAATCAAGTGCGTTGTGCGATACAAAAACTAGTTAATCAAGGTGCAAGAAGTGTTCATTCAAGTAAATATTGTGACGTTTTTGTAACCAATGACAATGAGGCAAAGAAAGATAAGATTCTTTTGAAAAGAAACGTGGAAATCCTTAGTGAGAGTGTGTTTTTTGAAAAGCTAGGTGAACTTCCTGTGCTTGTGTTTGATGATTGGAAAATATTGCAGGGTCATAAGAAAAAAGTAAAACGTGAGCGTTATAGACGACTTGCAAAAGAACAAAGAGAAACTGTCGCTGTTGATGTTCAGCACGCGGTGGAAAAAGTATAGAAAAACTTCAATGATTAGAGTAATCAATATGCGTTAAGTACTACAAAGATGGAAAGTTGCTTGTAGGCGAAAAGTTCGATGAACTTGCGGTGTATTGGTGCGTTCGCTGTCATTCAATTAAATATAGACAGACCTCAATTTGAAGTTAATTTAAAATAGTGAGGTAGTTATGGTAAAAAATCTAAACAATAAAACACAGGTAATTTCTTATATTGCTATGTTTTCAGCACTTTTAGTAGTGGCGAATTTTGTCTATGTGCCATTAGGCGCAATGGCAATTAGTTTCGTTCCTACTATAGCATTTCTTGCGGGGGTATTAATTAACCCTTGGGTAGCATTGATGGCAGGGCTTATCGGTGATACTCTAGGTTGCTTTTTGAAAGGTTACCCTCCAGCACCGCTGATACTGCTTGGTACAGCAAGTTGGGGATTTGTCCTTGGCATGGTTGTGAAGCATTGCAGTTGGTCGTTTCAAAAAAGAATGATTATAGGCGGTTTTCTTGCATACTTAGTGGGTTCGGTGTTGCTAACATCAACAGGCATGTACTTGCTAACAGCAAAAGGTAGCAATTATTTACTTTTTGTTATTGCAAGAATACCAGTTCAATTTTTGAATTTTGTGGTGAATTTAATTATCACTTTCATGGTGTTGAAAAATATTAGAGTAAACAAAAGCAAAGAACATGGGATTTAAAATAGTAAACCTATTAAAATTCAGTTAAAATGTTGGAACGTAAATTATTAATTAGAAATGGCAAAAAAACGTTTATGTCTTGATAGTCAAAACGGTTTTGTAAGAACAAATAATCGATGTTATATAGTAGACGAAAACAACACGAAAAATAGCTATTATATAGTATAAGTAAAATCGCATCCAAACTCTTGTGTAGTTGGGGTGTTTTTTTATTGTGTATAAGCTAGTTTTTTTAGTGTGCTAGATATTGTAAAATTTATAAATTATAGACGATACAATGTTCAAAATATCTATAATTGTGGGAGAAAAAAAGTTTTTTCGATAAATTTATAAAAAACTATTGACAAATTTTATTTGTGTGTTACAATACAGTCTTAACAAAAAGATGAATTGGAGTTAATGATGAAAAAAATTGCAGTAATCGGTGCTATTAATATGGATATTAGCGGAAAAAGTCAAGGTGAGATAATCTCTTTTGACAGTAATATTGGGCGAATTCAGCTGTCTTACGGTGGGGTTGCTCGAAATATTGCTGAGAACATAGCAAGACTTGGGGTTCAAGTGGAATTTTTTTCCGCCTTTGGAAATGATATGTTTGGTAGAGAAATCTTATCTAGTTGCCAACAATTAGGTATTAGTACAAAATATTCGGAGAAAATTGATTGCCCAACATCAACTTACCTTTTTGTTTCTGACAATGAAGGGGAAATGCAAGTTGCGGTGAATGACATGAGTATTTATGATAATATCACTGTGGAAATGTGTAAGAAAAATTTGGAATTTATCAACGAATGTGACTATGTAGTCATGGACACTAACTTTCCAAAAGATGTTTTAATTTTCTACTTAAACAATATAACTAAACCGATAATCATGGATGCGGTGTCTATTCCTAAACTATCAAAAGTTGTGGATTGTTTGGACAAAGTAACATATTTTAAGCCTAATAGATTAGAAGCGGAATTTTTGTCCGGTATGAAAATAGTGGATAAAGCTAGTGGGCAAATGGCTGGTGAAAAGCTAGTGGCATTAGGAATAAAGAACGTGCTTATCACTCTTGGTGGTGAAGGCGTAGTTGTTGCAAACCAAAATGGTTGTGAAATTATTCCTGCTATTAAAACTAAAGTAGTTAATGCAACTGGTGCTGGGGACAGCTTCGTTGGTGGATTTACTTACGGTTTGGCGCAGGATTACTCGATTTTTCAATCAGTTAAATGCGGTGTTGCCACTTCTTCCTTTACTTTATTAAGCGAAGACACTGTAAGCAAAGAAATGTCTATTGAACATTTGCAAATTAATTTAAAAAAAATACAATAAATAAATAAATCTATATACAAAATAGGAGAACAATATTATGAATAACATGTTAAAACTAACAAAATACTTGACTATATCTGATGAAGTTAAAACTGCATTGGAAAACGGAAAAGCTGTTGTAGCTTTGGAATCAACTATAATTTCTCATGGAATGCCTTACCCAAAAAACGTTGAAACTGCACTTCTTGTTGAAGAAACAGTGCGTAAAAATGGAGCAGTTCCAGCTACTATCGCTATTATTGGCGGAAAGATCAAAGTAGGAATTTCAGCTGTAGAGATTGATCATTTAGGAAAAAAAGGGCATGCTGTTACTAAAGTATCACGTAGAGATATTCCAGTTGTTCTTGCTAACAAAGAAGACGGCGCAACAACTGTTGCTGCTACAATGATTGGTGCTCACTTAGCGGGAATCAAAGTATTCGCTACTGGCGGTATCGGTGGTGTTCACAGAAATGCGGAAACTACTTGGGACGTTTCAGCGGATCTTGAAGAACTAGCTCAAACTCCTGTTATGGTAGTGTGTGCTGGTGCGAAATCTATTTTGGATCTTGGACTTACTAAAGAATACTTGGAAACTAAGGGCGTTCCTGTTCTTGGTTACAAAACTGAAATATTGCCTGCTTTCTTCACTAGAAACAGCCCATATAAATTAGATAAATGCGTTGATACTACTCTTGAGTTAGCGAAAATCGCATACGTTGGAGAGTGTCTTGGTATGACTAACGGATACGTGGTTGCGAATCCTATCGACGAAAAATATTCTATGGACGAAAAGCTAATTGAAAGCGTAATCGTGAAAGCGGTAGCTGATGCTGCTGAACGTGGAATTAAAGGTAAAGAAATCACGCCTTTCCTACTTGACGAAATCCAAAAGAAAACTGGCGGAGAGTCACTAGAGTCAAATATTCAACTAGTTCTTGGAAATGTAACTCTAGGCGCAAAAATTGCTTGCGATTTAGAATCTTTAAGAAAATAATTCAAAAATTGCTTGCGATTTAGACAGTTTAAGAAAATTATCATAAAAATATTAAATAATCAGAAAATCTGCTTGAAAAATTCTTCTATTTGTGTTAAAATTATAAAAAGCAATGTGAGTATCATTTATATTAGTCACAGTGCGAGAAAAATGGAGGAATTTAAAATGAAAAAAGTATTATGTTTAATCTTAGCTATGGTTCTAGTTCTTGGAGCATTCGCAGGTTGCGGAAGTGCACCAGCAGACACGTTTGAAATCGCACTTATCACTGATAAGGGTGAAATCGACGACAAGTCATTCAACCAAGGTTCTTGGGAAGGTGTAGTTGAATATGCTACCAAGTTTGACAAAACTCACAAATATTACAAACCTCAAGAAGCAACAACTAAAGCATACCTAGAGTCAATCGACCTAGCAGTTTTAGGAGGAGCAAAAATAATTGTAACTCCTGGATTCTTGTTTGAAGCTCCAATTTTCGAAGCACAAACTAAATATCCTGATGTGAAATTTGTTCTTATTGATGGTGCTCCACATAACGGTGACTACAATGTAGTTGTTGAAGAAAACGTTGCTTCAGTATTCTATGCTGAAGAAGAAACTGGTTTCTTAGCTGGATACGCTGCAACTATGGACGGATACACTTCATTCGGTTATATGGGTGGAATGGCTGTTCCTGCAGTTCAAGCATTCGGAATTGGATATGTTCAAGGAATCGAGGCAGCTGCGGTTGAGCTTGGTCTTAAAGACGGATCAATCGACGTTCAATATCACTACACAGGCGATTTCGCTGAAACACCAAAAAACAAAACAACTACTCATGCAATGATTTCAAACGGCGCAGAAGTTGTTTTCGGTGCTGGTGGATCAGTAGGTAAATCAGTTTTTGCTGCTTGTTCAGAGACAGACGCTGTTGCAATCGGTGTTGACGTTGACCAAAAAGCTGACTCAGAGAAAGTTATTACTTCAGCAACTAAAGGATTAGGCGCTTCAGTATATACAATCTTGGAAGCATACTATGCTGACGAGTTCTCAACTTACGGCGGAAAATCAACTTATTTTGATGCTAAAAACAACGGTATCGGACTTCCTTCAGATTTCTCAAGATTCAAAACATTCACATCTGAGGATTATGATGCAATCTACGGTAAATTAGCTGATGGAACAATCGATCCAGTTAGATTATTATCTGTAGATCCAGGTGTTGCAAAGGAAGCTGACTACAACAAAGAGCTTAACCTTAAAAAGGTTTCATTCAAACTTGTAGCGTAACATTGAATATAAATTAATAAAAATATAATAGAACTGTGTAAATTTACACAGTTCTATTATTTTTTTTTCTTATATTAAAGAAAATTTACAGATTACTATTGCAAAAAAGCAAAATGTGTAGTAAAATAAATATTGTAGAGAAAAATTAAAATAAAATAAGGATTGGTGACATATATGAGTAATGTAATTGAAATGCGACATATTACCAAAATGTTCCCCGGGATCATCGCAAACGACGACATCACCTTAGAACTTAAAAAAGGAGAAATCCACGCTCTTCTTGGAGAAAATGGTGCAGGTAAATCCACTCTTATGAGTGTATTATTTGGACTATACAAACAAGAGAAAGGCGAGATTTTGAAAAATGGTGAATTAGTTGTAATTAACGATCCAAATGATGCTAACACATTGGGAATAGGAATGGTGCATCAGCACTTCAAGCTTGTTGATAATTTTACTGTAGTTGAAAATATCATGCTTGGTGCGGAAGTTTTGAAAAAAGGTATTCTTGATAAGTCTTCAGCTCGTAAAAAAGTTATGGAACTTTCAGAGCGTTACGGTTTGTCCGTTGACCCTGATGTGAAAATTGAAGATATTTCTGTTGGAATGCAACAACGTGTTGAAATCTTGAAAATGCTTTTCAGAAACAATGAAATCTTGATTTTTGACGAACCAACTGCGGTTTTAACGCCTCAAGAAATCGATGAACTTATGGGAATTATGAGAGGATTTGCTAAAGAAGGTAAATCTATTTTGTTTATTACTCATAAGTTAAACGAAATTATGGCGGTTGCCGATAGTTGTACTGTTCTTAGAAAAGGAAAATATGTAGGAACTGTTCAAATTAAAGACACTACAAAACAAGAACTTTCAAGAATGATGGTTGGTCGTGATGTTGAGTTTACTTTGAAAAAGAATGAACAAAACATAGGTGAAACTATTTTGAAGGTGTCCGAATTTACTGTTCCGTCAGCACATAGCAAGAAAAATGCAGTTACTGATGTGTCTTTTGAAGTACGACGTGGCGAGATTGTGTGTCTTGCGGGTATCGAGGGTAATGGTCAGTCTGAATTTATTCAAGCATTAACTGGACTTATGAAAAACACTCACGGAACAGTTGAACTTTGCGGAGATGTTATTACTAGAAAATTAACCGTTCAAGAGTTATCTGAAGCTAATGCTCAAGATAGTGTGGATAACGATTCGGAAAATACTAAAGTCAAACTGAAAAATGTAAGAAAAAGTATCAGGTATAAGAGTGAACACGGCATGAGTCACATTCCTGAAGATAGGCACAAACACGGTCTTATTCTTGATTTCTCACTTGCGGATAACATGGTTTTACAAACTTACCACCACAAGGAATTTCAAAATTTTGGATTTATTAACAAAAAAGCTGTTTATGATTACGCTGATGCCCTAATCGAAAAATTTGACGTTAGAAGCGGACAAGGTTCTATCACTCCAGTTAGAAGTATGTCTGGTGGTAATCAACAAAAAGTTATTATTGCACGTGAAATTGAGAAAAATCCTGAATTGCTTATTGCGGTTCAACCAACTCGTGGACTTGACGTTGGTGCAATTGAGTATATCCACCACAGCATTTTGAAGTCTCGTGACGAAGGCAAGGGCATTTTGTTAGTGTCACTAGAGCTTGACGAAGTTATGAATTTATCAGATAGAATTTTGGTGATGTATGAAGGCGAAATTGTTGCGGAACTTGATCCAAAGAATACTACGGTTCAGGAGCTAGGCCTATATATGGCAGGAAGTAAAAAGGAGGAGAGACGTGGATAAATTTAAGAAAGTTGGAAATAAGCTATTAAAAAGCCAAGGTCTTGAAGCCTTATCAGCCTCAGTAATCGCTGCTGTTTGCGGTCTTATTGTTGGATTGATAATAATGCTTATCGTTAATCCGTCCCAAGCTTTTGCTGGATTAGGTTCAATATTAAAAGGTGGATTCAACGGTGGTTTTGCTGGTGTTGGAAACGTATTGTATTATGCAGCACCAATTATTATGACAGGCTTGTCAGTTGGTTTTGCGTTTAAAACGGGTTTGTTTAATATCGGAGCTCCAGGACAATATACAATGGGTTTATTTTGCTCGCTGTATGTGTCATTCATGTTCCAAAATGTAATTCCTTCAAGCATGCTTTGGGTTTGCGCGCTTTTAGCTGGTATGATCGGCGGTATGATTTGGGGGGCAATCCCAGGACTATTCAAGGCGTACTTAAACGTAAATGAAGTTATCACATCAATTATGACGAACTACATCGGAATGTTTTTAGTTGATATGCTTGTTAAAGGCAATATTACAATGTTTAACATTAATGAAGCGAGAACTCGTGCAATGCCAGAAAGTGCGAACATTCCAAAGTTTGGTCTTGATTCTATCTTCCCAGGCAGTACCGTAAACGGCGGAATTATTATCGCTGCTATTATTGCAGTATTAATCTATATTGTTCTTTTTAAAACAACTTTCGGTTTCGAGCTTAGAGCTTGCGGAAGCAACAAAACAGGTGCTAAATATGCAGGTGTTAACGAAAAACGAACTATTGTAATGTCTATGATTATTGCAGGTGGACTAGCTGGTATTGGTGGTGCGTTGCTTATTCAAGCAGGTGCATCAAACACTTACGAGCCAGTAAACGTTCTTGCAGTTAACGGTTTTAACGGAATTGCGGTTGCCTTACTTGGCGCTAGTAATCCTATAGGAATTGTTTTTGCAGGAGCATTCTTTGCCCACTTACAACGTGGCGGTTTCTACTTACAATTACAAAACTTTAAACCAGAAATCATTGATATTATAATTGGTGTAATCATTTATTTCTCATCATTCGCTTTAATTATCAAAAGTCTATTCCCACAACTTTTCACATTCTTGAAATTCAAAAAGAATATTGAAGATACAACAGCGAAGACAGTGGAAAAAACTATAGAAGTGGAAATTGAGAAAAATACTAATGACAAGAGTGGGGAGGTATAACAATGGACGTTTTTTATCTGATTTTTCAACAAACGATGATGGTGGCTATGGCGATTCTTGTTGTAGCACTTGGCGGAATGTTCTCAGAACGTTCAGGCGTGGTAAATATTGCTCTTGACGGAATAATGATTATTGGTGCATTCTGCGGAATGTTCTTTATCAAAATGATGCAATCAGCAGGATCCACAATGAACCCACAAATAATGCTACTTTGCGCAATGCTAGTTGCGGCAGTTGCGGGTCTAATATACTCAATGCTTCTTGCATTTGCGTCAGTTCACATGAAAGCCGACCAAACCATTGGCGGAACAGCGCTAAACATGATTGCTCCTGCTTTGTGTATTTTCACAGCAAGAACTTTCTTAGGGGCAAAAAATATCGAAATTACACAAAACTTCTTTATACGTGACGGAGATTTGTGGTTAAGCAAAATTCCAGTAATCGGAGATTTATTCTTCTCAAACACATATATAACTATTTACGTTGGTATTGCGATTTGGGCAGTTGTTCTGTTTGTTTTGTATAAAACTAAGTTCGGATTACGTCTTCGTGCTTGCGGAGAACACCCTCAAGCAGCAGACTCAGTAGGAATAAATGTATACAGAATGCGTTATATCGGAGTAGGTTTGTCAGGAGTTCTTGCTGGTATAGGCGGATTGATGTTCGTACTAACTACAGTTGGTTCTTTTGGTGGAACTGTAAATGGTTACGGCTTCCTAGCGGTTGCAGTATTGATTTTCGGTCAATGGAAACCAGTAGGTATTCTGTTTGCCGCAATATTCTTCGCACTAATGGGACAAATTGGTTCATTCTATCCAACAATCCCATTCCTTGCGGATTTGCCAATACCAGGTGATGTTTACAGAATGTTGCCGTATGTGGCTACTTTGGTGGTACTTGCATTTACTTCTAAGAAATCTAGAGCTCCAAAAGCGGTTGGTGTGCCTTACGACAAAGGAAAACGTTAGGCTAATTTATATCTAGTGAAATATATAGATGTAGATGTAAAATTTAATAAATAAATATAAAAAGACTGAAATTGTGATAAACAAATTCAGTCTTTTTTTTATGCAGTTTGCAAGAATGGGAGATAATGTTTTATATGTATTTTCTGGTAATAACATATTTTTGTTATCTTATAGAGCTAGGAAAAACATTTTTTTAAATACATGCCGTAAAATAAATAGATGTTGATACTAACAACTTTAAGGGTAAACATATTTTATCGAAACATGGTAAAGAATAATGGTCATTTTAATATATATAAAGTAATATTAAATATTTTAACAACCCAATGAATCGAAAAAAGTGCAAAAAAGAACTCCCGGGAGGGGGAGTTCTTTTAAAAGGAAATATAGGTAGGAAAATTAGTATTTTTATCGTACAGTTAAGTACAGGAATTGTTTATTTTGATTATGTAATTTGTGTTGTTATTTTTGTGATATTACTCTTCCTTCAAGCGGTGCTTTTTAGTGACGCCACAAAAAGTATTCAATAAAATCTATTTGGTTGTTACCTCCTTGCTGTCTTTGTACTTATATAATAACATTTAATTAACGCATAAATATTACAAATTTATGGTAAACTTGTGTTAAAAATATAATTTAAAAGCACAATTCAGGAAAATATAGGAAAATTCTAGCCAATATAGCTTGAGAACGGATAAAGGGTTGACAGTGAAATTATTAATTTGTTATTATTAAAGTATGATAACAACATTAGACAATATAACATTTTCATATAAAGACGAAATAGTCTTAGACAAATTATCTCTAACTATTGGGGATAATGACAGAATCGGTTTAATCGGCGAAAACGGTAGCGGAAAAACTACCTTGATTAATTTGATTGTGGGCAGACTAATTGCTGACAGCGGTGACATTTTTAGTCGTCGTAATTTAACTATAGGCTATTTAGAGCAAAACAGTGGTTTGGAATCGGAAATTACGGTAATGGACGAAATGCGTACTTGCTTTTCTTCTCTACTTAAAATGGAAAGCCGTATGCGTGAAATTGAGCAACTTATGGCGGAGCTAAATGAAGATACAACTTCTGAATACCGTGCTTTAGCTAACGAATACAACCACTTGAAAAAAGGGTTTGAAGGGCTTGACGGATATAATGTTGATGTGAAAATTAGAACTATACTAAACGGTATGGGGTTTTTAAATCTATACGATAGAATTATTTCTACCTTCTCAGGTGGCGAAAAAACTCGTCTTGCTATTGCGAAACTTCTTTTGCAAAGTCCTGACTTACTTATTCTTGATGAGCCTACCAATCACTTAGACTTTGAAACTTTAACATGGCTTGAGGAATATTTGCGTACCTACAAGGGCGGACTTTTAATAGTTTCTCATGACAGGTTTTTTCTTGATAAAACAGTAAACCTAATTTGGGAAATAGAAGATCAAAAAATTGCAGCTTTCAAGGGTAACTATACGAAATTTAAAGAACTAAAAAGACATCACGTTGAACATATGCTTAAAGAGTTCGACAAGCAACAGGAAGAAATTGCTAAAATGGAAGATTACGTTGCAAGAAATCTAACACGTGCTTCAACTGCAAAAAGCGCCCAATCAAGAATTAAAAAACTTGACGCGCTAGATAGAATTGATAAACCAATTACCATAAAGAAAAATCCGAAATTTCTATTCACTAAAGGCTATGACCCAACTAAAGAAATTGTTAGAATTACTAATCTAACTTTGACAGCTGGGGAAAAAGTATTGTTTGAAAATGGAAACGTACTTGTGCCACGTGGTGAAAAAGTAGCGATTGTTGGTGAAAACGGAACGGGAAAATCTACTCTATTAAGAAGTATTATTAGAGCTTTTGAAGAAAAGAAAGATGATTGTGAATACGTTTTTGGAAAAAATATCGCAATGTCTTATTATGACCAAGAAAATCTGAACTTGAATTTTAATAATACAGTTATGGACGAGTTGTGGGATAAATATCCTCGTAGCAATGTTTATGAATTAAGAAAGACGTTGGGACGCATGCTTTTTGAAGAAGAGGACATGACTAAGAAAGTTTCAGTTTTATCAGGTGGTGAACGTGCAAGATTAGGGTTCGCTATCATGATGTTGACTCAATCAAACTTTTTGGTGCTGGATGAGCCTACCAATCATATCGATTTAGAAACTCGTGAAAGTTTGGAGAAATCTTTGGTTGAATATGATGGTACTGTACTTTTCGTTTCTCACGATAGATATTTCCTAAATGCTATCGCAACGAAAGTTATACGTATTTCAAAAGACGGAATTACAACATATAACATGGGTTTTAATGACTATCTAAATAAAATTTCAGAAGAAAATGCTGAACAGGTTTTACTTGAGAAAGCAGAGAAGCTGAAAAATGTGAAAATCGACAATAAAACCCAATTTAAAAATACAAAAGAACGAAAAGAAGAGGCTAGACTGAAAATTGAATTAAAGAACCTTGAAAATGAAATTTCAGCATTAGAAAAAGAGGAAGTATCGCTTAATAACGATATGACAAAACCCGAAATTTCATCAGATTATGAGCTGTTTTTACCTATTATGGAACGGTTGGAGGCACTTCAACAAGAAATTACCAACAAATTTGCAGAGTGGGAAATATTAAATGGAAAAATATTCTAAAATAAGTAAAAAACATATAAAAAACATATAATTTTACTTGCTTTTTGCATTTTGTTAGTGTTATACTAATTATACAACAGGTGAGTTGCATTAGTGATTTATTTGTTGGGACATTATTTACTTTCCTATGAATGATTTTTTTTGGGAGATAGTATTATGATCCCAGATTATTCTCATAAGGAGGAACACATAATGGAAGACAAAACTTTAAAATGTAAAGATTGTGAAGCAGAATACGTATTCACTGAAGGCGAGCAAGCTTTTTACAAAGAAAAAGGGTTCGAAAATGAGCCAACTAGATGTCCAAATTGCAGAAAAGCTAGAAAGCAACAACGCAACAACGACAGAAACAGCTTCAGAAGATTTTAATATTGACTGAGATATGGCCTAATCATTTATGATTAGGCCATTTTTTTTATTCATTTTACCAATTCAACACAAAAATTCGCTATATATAAAGTATAGCGTTTTTCTATATCCAAACACAAAAAATCACTATATATAAAGTATAGCGTTTTTCTATATCCAAACACAAAAAATCACTATAGATAAAGTATAGTGGTTTTCTATATCCAAACATAAAAATTCACTATATATAAAGTATAGCGTTTTTCTATATCCAAACACAAAAAATCACTAAATATAAAGTATAGTGGTTTTCTATATCCAAACATAAAAATTCACTATATATAAAGTATAGCGTTTTTCTATATCAACCCAAAAATCCGCTATATATAGAGTATAGTATTTTGCTATAAGAAAAATCCTATAATTTACTATATATAATGTAGGATAAATTTCACTGGGCGAAGTTTAAGTATGAAATAAAAATTGAATATTATTTTTCTTATAATCAATTCTATGAAGAAAAGAACAAAAATCCAAAATTTATAGCAAAAACTTTAATATTTAAAAATTTAACAACAAAAAGCATGTAAACACACTTTACAAAAATGGCATTATGATGTAAAATATAGGTTGAGTATTAATAGGAGGAAATAAATTTGTCAAGTTTTAGAAAAGGAGTCCACCCTCACGATTGTAAGGAAATGACTTCTCAAAAAAGTATTGAAAAATTAATCAGTGGCGAAGCTGCCAAAGTATTTATTCCAATTTCCCAATTTGCGGGAGAAAAGAGTGATGTTTTAGTACAAGCTGGTGATGTTGTGACTTGCGGTCAATGTATTGCAAAGGCAACTGGGAAATTTGGTGTGGATATTCACGCTTCGATTTCAGGAACGGTTGTTGGTGTGCAAAAAGAAATAACTGCGGTAGGTAGTTATGTTGATTGTATCGTAATTGAAAAAAATGATGATAGCGGATATATCTTTATGGAAAATATCAAATCAGAAGAATCTTCTGATGTTATCACTCGCATAAAAGAAGCTGGTATTATCGGAATGGGTGGGGCTAGTTTCCCAACGCATTTCAAGTTACAAGTTCCAGCTGACAAAGTTGTTGATTTTTTATTAATCAACGCTGCTGAGTGTGAGCCATATATCAACTGTGACAACAGACTTATGATTGAGCAATCAATTAAGTGTGTTGAGGGTGCAAGAATTGTAGCTAAAGCAGTTGGTGTGAAGAAAATCGTTATAGGTGTTGAGGAAAACAAGGCGGAGGCTATTGAGGCTCTTTTGACTGTTCCAAACACATCAAGCGACATTAAAGACGTTGAGAGCAAGGTTATTATCCTTAAACTTAAAACGAAATACCCACAAGGTGCCGAAAAAATTCTAATTAAAGCAATCACATCAAGAGAAGTTCCAACTGGAAAACTTCCTGCGGACGTTGGTTGTGTAGTTGTTAATTTGCACACAACTTACCAAGTTTTCTTGGCGGTACGTGAAAACAGACCGTTAACAGAAAGAGTGGTAACAGTTAGTGGTGGTGCTTTAGAGAATCCAAGCAACTTCATCGTTCCAATCGGTACGCTTTATGAAGATTTGTTTGCAGCCACTAAAGGCGACATGGACACTGTTTGTGAAATAATCAGTGGTGGACCAATGATGGGCTTCACTGTTTTCTCAACAAGAATTCCTGTAGCAAAAGGCACATCAAGTATCCTTTTCTTAACGGAAAAAGAAATAGCTAAAGAAAGTTCTAGCGTTTGTATTAACTGCGGAAAATGCGCAAGCGTTTGTCCACTTAAATTAATGCCTATGTATATGGACAGTTACTCTATCGAGGGCGACTTCGAAACAGCGAACAAATATGGTATTATGAAATGTATGGAGTGTGGATGTTGTTCATTTGCTTGTCCTGCTAAAAGACCGCTTGTTCAAAGTATTCGTTTAGCGAAAAAAGCATTAAGAAAAAAGGGGGCTAGATAAATGGGTAAATTATTAGTAAACGTTTCCCCTCACGTTAGCAGTAAAGAATCAACAAAAGGCATTATGAAAGACGTAATCATTGCGTTGATGCCTGCAACATTAGTTGGAACGTATTTGTTCGGATTGTATGCACTTTCTATGACATTACTTACGATCTTAACATGTGTACTTACAGAAACGGTTTGGAACAAAGTTAGAAAAGTGGAAAACACTATTGGCGATTATTCAGCAATAGTTACAGGTTTGATTTTAGGATTAAACTTACCACCATACGTACCATTTTATATCCCAATTGTGGGTGGTATATTTGCAATCGCACTAGTTAAAATGTTGTTCGGAGGGTTAGGAAGAAACTTCGCAAACCCAGCAGCAACAGCTCGTGTAATGCTTTTGTTATCATGGGTAGGAATAATGACAACGTTCTACTCACCAATTGAATACACAGGAATTATGGATTTCTTCTCATATCCACCAATGACTGACGCATTTGCAACAGCTACGCCACTAGGCTTAGACAAAGCAGCATCAGCAACAGCGTTGGTATGGCAATCAACAGCTATGGAAGGATTCTTGGGAAATATCGCAGGATCATTTGGTGAAACAAGTGCATTAGCTTTATTAATGGGTGGTATTTACTTAATTGCAAGAAAAGTTATCGGCTGGAAAATTCCAGTAGTAATCATATTAGGTACTGCAGCATTCGGAGTTTTGTTTGGAAATACAGTTGAAACTGCATTGACTAACGTATTATTCGGTGGATTGTTTATCGGTGCATTCTTTATGGCTACAGACTACTCAACAAGTCCAAATACGGACACTTCAAGAGTAATTTATGCACTTATGATTGCGTTTATCACTGTTTTAGTAAGAGAAATCGGTGGATACCCAGAAGGAATGAGTTTTGCAATTATTTTAGCTAATATTTGTGTGCCTTTATTTGACAGATATATTATTCCAAAATCATTTGGTGATGGAAGAGATACTGTTGCATTAGTCACAAACGTTGCGGTATTTGGTTTTATCGCTATTACATTGCTTGTCGGCTTTGTACTGTGAGGTGAATGATGAAAAAACATAGTTTATCTAAGGAAATATTACAATGTGCTTTAGTTCTTGCAATAATTGCAGGAATTTCAGGACTATTACTAGGATTTGTTAATCAAGTAACTTTCGTTTCTGAAGAAGAGAAAGTTAGTCGTTCATTAGGCAAATTCTTTGAAGGAACTTTCACTGAAGTATACGAGACTGAATTCTCAACTGTTTACAAAGGCGTAAATGGTGATGAAACTTTCTATGTTGCTAAAGCTGACGGGCAGGGTGGTTACTCTGGCTCAGTTCCAATGTATGTTAAGTTTGATGGTAGCCTAATTGAAGAAGTTCATGCTGGTACTAATCAAGAAACAATCAAAACCCCTTTCAAAGATGATTTTATTAGTCAATTTATCGGAAAAGATATTAACGAAATAAACGGTTTTGTTGTAGGCGGTGCTGATGGCAAAGTTACTATTGATAAAGTGGCAGGAGCTACTAAAACTAGTAATGCAATCTCTGATGGTGTCACTAAATGTGTGGACGCTATGAAAAAAATGACGGAGGCTAGCAAATAATGAATAATCAAAAATTAAAAGATGTTGCCTTGTCAGGTTTAATTACAAACAATCCAGTTTTCAGATTAGTACTTGGAACTTGTCCAACACTAGCTGTAACTATTGCTGTTATGAACGGAATTGGAATGGGACTTTCTACTACTGTAGTATTAGTTTGTTCAAACGTTTTGATTTCTCTTTGTAGGAATATTATTCCAGACAAAGTAAGAATGCCAGCTTATATCATGATTATCGCAACTTTTGTTACATTAGTTGAAATGGTTATGAGAAAATATGTACCAGACCTATACGATAGCTTAGGAATATTTATTCCTCTTATTGTTGTAAACTGTATAATCTTAGCAAGAGCGGAGTCATTCGCTTCACAAAACAAGGTTTTACCTTCAGCTGTTGACGGACTTGCAATGGGACTTGGTTTCACATTGTCACTAGTCTTAATTTCTGCTGTACGTGAATTCTTCGGCGCTGGAATGTTGTTTGGAATTGAAATTCTTCCAGAATGGTTCCCTAAAATCGCAATCCTAGTTTCTCCAGCAGGTGGATTCTTAGTATTCGGTATTTTGATGGCAGTAGTAAACTTTGTTATGGCAAAGATTGACTTGAAAAAATCATTAAAGGAGGCAGTATAATATGGATTACATTTTATTAATATTTACAGCTGTTCTTGTGAGTAACGTTGCGTTATCTCAATTCCTAGGAATTTGTCCTTTCATCGGCGTATCTAAGAAATTAGATTCAGCTCTTGGAATGGGTTTTGCCGTAACATTTGTTATGACAATAGCATCAGCTTTGACTTTCGTGGTTTATCAATATATGTTGTTGCCACTAGATCTTGGTTATTTGCGTACTATCGCATTTATTTTAGTAATCGCTTCACTTGTTCAACTTGTGGAAATGTTTATTAAAAAATTCAGTCCTACTCTTTATAAAGCTCTTGGAGTTTACTTACCACTAATCACAACAAACTGTGCGGTGCTAGGTATTGCAATTGCGAATATAACAGCAGGACATACATTTGCTATGGCTGTTGTAAACGGTTGTGCATCAGGTCTTGGTTTCGCATTAGCGATTTCTCTTCTTGCTGGTATCAGAGAGAAGATGAAAGCTTCTGACACACCTGATTGCTTCAAAGGTTTTCCAATCGCTCTAGTGATTGCTGCCATTATGAGTATGGCATTCTCAGCGTTCCAAAACATGGTATTTTAGGAGGATATGATTATGTATAATTTTTTAGCAATAGATATAATGCAAGTAGTCTTTCCTACTGTAGTATTAGTAACAATCGCAGTGGTTTTCGCTGTGTTACTAGCATATTTAGGAAAAGTTTTGTCAGTTGAGCGTGATGCGAAAATTGATGAAGTAAGAGCTTTGCTACCAGGTTCAAACTGTGGTGGCTGTGGTTCAGCAGGTTGTGATAACTTTGCGGAAACATTGGTTGCTGGGGGTACGGTTGTTTCAGCTTGTACTCAAATGAACAATGATAATTTAGCAAAAATCGCGGAAATCCTTGGGGTTACTGCGGAGGGCGGAGTGCCTACTGTTGCGGTTGTTAGATGTAACGGTGGAAACGCTTGTAAAGATAAATATACCTACTTAGGGTACGGAAATTGTATTGCCAACGAACTTGTTTCTGGTGGTTCAAAATCTTGTGCTTGGGGTTGTATAGGCATGGCTACTTGCTCAAAACTTTGTAACTACGGCGCTATTAATGTTAACGGCGACGGTGTTTCAGTAGTTGATCCGAAAAAATGTGTTAACTGTGGTCTTTGTATTTCACAATGCCCTAAATCAATTATTACAAGAATCCCAGCGTCAGCAAAAATAGTTGTGGCTTGTATGAATCAAGACAAGGGTAAAGACGTTATGAGCATTTGCGCTCATGGTTGTATCGCTTGTACTCTTTGCGTAAAAGCTTGTGAGTTTGATGCAATTAAAATGGTGAATAATTTGCCAGTTGTGGATCATGATAAATGTACCGGCTGTTTCAAATGTGTGGAAAAATGTCCTAAAAATGTTATCCACAAAAGAGAAGTAGAATAAATTTTTCACTATAATATAATAAAATTCGGTATGAATTTAAACAAAAAGAGTTGCTTTGTACAAACTAAGTAACTCTTTTTTATTTTATTTTTCTTATTTTTATGTGGAATTATAAGGGATTTTGATGAAATTATGAAAAAAAGTCATAATTTGTGGAAAAAGTTTTCATTTACATCTAGACGAATTGCATTTTTTGTGATACAATATTAGTGAGAGATATATAAAAACAAAAGATAGAGGGGTTTGCCCTCGCACTAACGATGATAAATTTTTTTTAGAGAGGATATAATATTGAGACGAATTGGAATTATTGACTTAGGTTCAAATTCCGCAAGGTTGGTACTTTTAAATGTACTGGAAGGCGGATATTTCACTGTTTTTGACGAAATGAAAGAACCAGTGAGAATTGGACAAGATATGGAAAGAGATGGTTTTCTAAAACCACAACGGATTCAGCATACTATTAAGACCTTGAAGATGTTCAAGCGACTTTGCGATTCATACAATGTAACTGAGATTGTTTCAGTGGCTACTGCCGCTGTTCGACGTGCAAAAAATCAAAAGAGCTTTTTAGAAGAAGTATATTCTTCAACTGGTCTTTTATTTAGAGTGCTATCTCCTGATGAAGAAGCTACTTACGTTTACCACGGTGTAATCAACTCTATGGATATTCCAAAAGGAATTATCTTGGAAATTGGTGGTGGTGCGTCAAAAATTATCTACTATAACAGAAGAAATATTTTGGCACGTGAAACATTGCCTTTTGGTTCAGTTAATTTAACTGAAAAGTTCTCTTACGAGGACCTATCTCCAAAAGAACAAACTTTGAAAATCGAAGAATATGTTAGAGAAGAATTGTCTAAGATTGAATGGTTGAAAGACCTTGACCCTGATGTACAACTTATCGGTGTGGGTGGTTCATTCAGAAACTTAGCGAAAATCTCACAAAAAGTGAAACGTTATCCTATGGATATGGTTCACAACTATCGTATTGCGAAACACGATTTCACATCATTATATGAAATGATTAGAAATCTTGATTTGGATAAAAAGAAAAACATCAAAGGTATCGGTTCAGGTAGAGCTGATATACTTCCAGGTGCTTTTGCAGCAATGAAAGCCTTCGCTGACCATATTGGCAGTGAGGAATTCGTAGTTTCATCATCAGGACTTCGTGAAGGTTTGATGTTTAACATTGCAGTGCCACAAACTGTTGAAAAACCTATTACTGACGTACTAGGACACAGCTTGATGACCATTACTCAAAGCTATGGAATGGACTTGAAACACGTTGAACACGTTATCAACCTTTCATTGCAATTATTTAAACAACTTCGTGTTTTGCATAAATTCCCAAGAGCTTACATAAAAGTTCTAAGAGTTGCTGCGGCACTTCATGATGCAGGGGAGAGAGTAAAGTTTTACGATCACCAATCTCATTCTGGATACATCATTTTGAATTCAAATCTATACGGAATTACTCACAAAGACTTAGTCATGGCATCGTTTGTTGCAGGCTGTCACAATCGTGAGAATATCTTGCCACAAGTTTGGGCTAGATACAAAGATGTATTTGATGAAGAGTCACTTGATGCTGTTAAGAAATTAGGAGTAATCTTGCGTCTTGCTGAAAGTTTAGACAGATCACGTGTTGGAGTAGTTAAATCTATCAACTGTGACGTTTTGGGCGATTCAGTAATTATGAAAACGGAAATTGAAGGTGACGGTGCTCTTGAAATCAAAGACGCAATGAACGCACTTCCTGAATTCCGTCGTTCATTCAAAAAGAATTTGGAAATTTTATAATAAGATTTTTTTAAATTAAGTTTAATTTATTAAAAGAAGTAAAAGCAATTTTACTTCTTTTATTTTTTTATTCTAGTAAATCTGAAGAAAGGATATATTTTATGAATACTTTAGTTTAGAAAAGTGTATCAATTTACTTGACTAATTATTCAAAATTTTGTATTATAAAAACAATTATTGGAAATAAACAATATAAATATATTTAGGGAGGTAGGATATGGAAGGCAATTTAAAAAAGAAATACGGATTATTTGTTGCAATGGCGATGGTTGTTGGAATAGTAATAGGTAGCGGAGTATTCTTTAAAGCAGAAACAGTATTAGTTGCAACAGGCGGAAATTTGCCACTAGGAATTTTGGCATGGGTCATCGGCGGTTGCATAATGCTAAGTTGTGCAGCGACATTTGCAGTGATGGCAACACGATATGAGAAAGTAAACGGACTTGTTGATTACGCTGAAGTTACTTGCGGAAGTAAATACGCATATTTACTTGGCTGGTTTATGACTTGCATGTACTACCCGTCTCTAACAGGAGTTTTGGCGTGGGTGTCAGCAAGATACGTTGGCGTATTGTTTGGCATTTCAAACGTAGCAGGCGGAGAGGTTATGGTGATAGCAGGGTTTTTCCTTATAGCATCATACGCAATGAACGCACTTTCACCAAAACTAGCAGGAAAATTCCAAGTTTCAACTACAGTAATCAAACTTATTCCACTCCTTCTTATGGGAATAGTAGGATTGATCGTTGGTTTATCTAACGGAATGACAATGGAAAACTTTACAACAGTAGTAGACGAAACCGTTTCAACAGGCTCAGGACTTATGAGAGCAGTTGTAGCAACAGCATTCGCTTATGAGGGTTGGATAATCGCAACAACTATAAACTCAGAACTTCGTAACGCAAAGAGAAATCTTCCACTAGCACTTTTAATGGGTACCGCAGTTATCGCAATCGTATATATTGTATACTACATCGGCTTGGCTGGTGCAGTAACTAATGCGGAAATGATGGCAGGTGGTGCAGCAGGTGCACAAACTGCATTTACTGCAATCTTCGGTAGTTTCTTCGGATCGCTTTTGATGGTGTTTGTAGTAATTTCTTGTCTTGGTACATTGAATGGACTAATGATGGGTTGCACACGTGGACTATATTCTTTAGCAGCTAGAAATGTAGGGCCTAAACCTGAAATGTTCAAGCAAATTGACAAAGAAACTAATATGCCAACAAACTCAAGCGTAATTGGATTGCTTTTAGCTGGTTTTTGGATGTTCTATTTCTTCGGTTCACAACTAGTTGTGTGGTTTGGAGAATTTGGATTTGACAATTCAGAGCTTCCAATCGTTGTTTTGTACTTAATGTACATTCCTATTTTCGTTCAAATGATGAGAAAAGAAAAAGGTTTGTCAGTAGTGAAAAGATTTATATTGCCAGTATTGTCAATAGTGTCTTGTTGCTTCATGGTATACGCATCAATCGTTGCGCACAAATGGGATAATCTATATTTCCTAATTGTGTTCGCAGTAGTATTGTTTATTGGTATATTGTTTATGAATCGTAAACCAAAAGTGTTAAATGAAGAAGAAAATAAAAATGTTTAATTTGTAAAATTACAATAAAAAAAGGATTGATTTCGGTATTTACCAAAATCAATCCTTTTTTATTATCTATATATTTATTTGTAAAAAATTCATGTGAATTTTTTAATGCTGTTAAGCTAATTTAGGAGTTTCTGTATATTTGATAGTCAATCCATCAATACGAAGTCCGTTTACATAATCTTTCGCAACAGCAGTAGGAATTGCAAACCCCATACCGTCAATAGCTAAATCGCTGTTTCCTGTAAGTTTGAAACTATTAATTCCAATTACTTGACCATACATGTTAAACAATGGACCGCCAGAATTTCCTGGGTTGATAGCTGCTGAGTGCTGTACTGCGGAAGTAAGTGCTTCATCACGACTTGTAAGTTTGTAATATTGTATTGGAGCTGAAATAACCCCTTCAGTAGTTGCTAATCCGTAACCTTGAGCATTTCCTATCGCTATACATGGTTCGCCGTATGAAAGCAACGTTGAGTCAGCGAAAGTCACTGGTACAAGATTTGTTGGAACTACGTTGAACTTGCAAACAGCTAAGTCAAGATCGGTGTCGTAAGCAACAACTGTTATTGGGTAAGAAGTGTCATTGTCCGCAAAACGAACAGTAATATCTTCTGCCACAACCGTTGAGTTTACTATTGTTGCGCTTGGTCCAATACCACCAAATGCACTTTTCGCATAAGTAACAACGTGTGCGTTAGTTAAAATGTATCCCTCATCAGAAATTATGAACCCAGTTCCTGAAGATTGCCCGTTGCTAGCATTCGATGTAATCTCTAAAACGCTAGGTAATTGTGCTTTTGAAACATTGTACGCAAGTAATTGGCTGTCTACAGGTAAGTTGTTTTCTTTATTTATCATTGCGTTAATATCTTGCTCTAATGTTGATTGGGCATCTTGCCAAGCATAATTAAATGCGAAAAGCGATGTTAGAATGTTTGTTAATATTAAAATCGGAATTAGTATAATAAGTATAAGTCCAAGAGTTAAAGGTTTCTTTTGTGATTTGCAAGCACATTGTGTAGTTGCTGCAGGTCCTTCGTTATAGACTTTTTGTGGATTTACATTGTTTGGTTGAAAATTTTCGCTAAAAAATGTCGTCTTTGGTGGAGTAATTTCGTTAAAGAAAATATCTTTTGAAGCATTGTATTCTTGTGGTTGCTTTTTCTCCAAAAAGATGTTTTGCTGTTCATTCACGTCCCCAAAAAAAATATTTTGGGGTAAACTTTTCTTTATAGACTGTTCAATGGATTCAAGCGGTGTATTTTCACTCGTGATAGTGTCAATTACTGGCGAAATATTTTCACTAACAGCAGTGACGATTTCAAGCGGTGTATTGTCACTAACCGCAGTGTCAATTGCTGGCGAAGTATTTTCACTAACAGCAGTGGCGATTTCAAGCGGTGTATTGTCACTAACAATAGTGTCAATTACTGGCGGTGTATTTTCAATAGTAAAAGTGTTGTTTGCTATTGGTGCTTTTGAAAATTCAGGATCCAATGGTGTATTTAAACTCTCCAAAGAACTTAATTCCGCAGATGTTGTGTTGTTCTCGTTTTTATTCTCATTTTCGAAGAATGGGTTGTATTTATTGTCGTCCATTTGATGTCCTCCTAAAGTATGATTTATTTGTTGAGTGTATTTTACCATTATTTTCTGCAAAGTTCAATGGAAATATTAAAATAAACACATAATTCTGCAATTCACACACTTTTTACACATTTAGGGGTTTACAAGAGCGTAAAACTATAGTATAATCATAAAGTAAAATAATTATAATTGACTTAGGAGATAATATGAAATCAAATTATACTAAATTAAATTATTGGAAAATTATATTGGTTGGGGTAGTGTTTTTCGGAATTTCCGTACTAAATACAATGCACGATATGACTACTATGGTAATATTAGATCAAGAATTTCCACACTTATCAAACACCTTTAAAGGGTTTATTATGGCTATTGACAATATATTTGCATTATTTATGTTGCCGTTGTTTGGTAGCATGTCAGATAGATGTAAGTCAAAATGGGGAAAACGCAAACCATTCGTGTTCTTCGGTACGCTAGCAGCCTGTGTGGTGTTAATGATGTTCCCAGTGGCTCTTGGCATTCCAAGTTTGCCATTGTTTATTACATTCATTTGCTTCTTCCTAATCGCTCTTGGTGCATACCGTTCAGCGGGAGTTTCTATCGTTTCTGATGTTACGATCAAACCTCTTAGAAGTAAAGCTAATGCATTAATCAATATGATGGGCGCAATTGCATACGTGATTGGTCAACTAATTGTTAAAGTAATGTTCAAAGATCCAGTGAACGGAGTTCGTCCTATTCCTCTTACTTATATGTACGCAACTTATGCCGCTGTTGCTATTATTGCTTTAATAGTTTATATGATTTTTGTAAAAGAAGTTAAACTTACTAGAGAACGTGAACTTTTAGAAGATGAATTGAAGCTTGAAGATGACGTAATTATTAACGACAATAAAGTAGTTCTTTCGAAAGATCAAAGATTTAGCTTGATTTTACTGCTTTCTTCTATATGTTTATGGACTTTTGGTTACAATGTTATCACGACATACTACCCTCAATACGCTAAAAATATCCTAGCATCAGTTGATGGTAACTTTACGATTGCCACTACTATAGCTGCTGTTGCTGGATTGGTTTCCTATATTCCAACTGGTATTCTGTCAGGTAAAATTGGTAGAAGAAAAACAATTCTATTAGGTTATGTTATTGCGTTGACGGCTACTATTAGTGCAATCTTCGTTAAAAACGATGTTCTAATGATTTGCATATTCGTTCTTATTGGTGTTTCTCAAGCGATGATCGTTGTTAATACCCTTCCAATGGTTGTTGAATATAGTAATAGAAATACCATAGGTCAATTTACGGGATTCTACTATATTGCAACTCAACTAGCGTCTACTCTTACCCCTCTTATAGGTGGTATAGTCTTTGATGTCTGCAAATCTATGGGTGTTGCTGGTACTGATGGTTTGCTTGCGTTGTTCCCTTATGCATCGGTATTTATCTTTGTTTCAGTTATTCCAATGCTATTTGTTAAGTTTGGTGATAGTAAAAAAATTGCGTAAGTTTAATTGTCCAAGCTATTTTCTATAACTAGAATGTTGCCAATTTAGAATTAAACTACACAAAACATTAAAATTAAGCCTTTAAATCAGCCATTTTCCCGCTGTTTTACAGGCTTTTTATTATTTTCAAAATAAATTGAAAAAACTTGTGAAAAACTGTTGACAAGTGTCTTCTATTATGATAGTATATACAAGCACCAAACGTGAGCAAGGTTGTTCAGATGTGTTTGAAAAACTTTTTAAAAAAACTTTTAGAAAGTTGCGAAAAACAGTTGACAAATTAGTTCAGGTGTGGTAATATTAATAAGCTGTCTGCAAGACAGTGGGCTGAGGGAAACCGAAGCGACAAAAAGGACATTGAAAATCGAATAGATAAATAAGAATGAACTGAAAAAGTAG
>CAMQZB010000022.1 GCA_947039455.1 uncultured Clostridia bacterium | reverse complement strand
ACAAGGGTCGAAACCCTTGACCCGAAAATGGGATTTTCTTTGCCCATTTATTTTCGCTACTTGCGAGCAAGCTGTTTTGTAGCGAGTTTTGGTGGTGATTGTTTTTGTTTGGGTTTGTTCGTTAGTTATATGAGGCTTTGCCTCAAACTCCATAAGGGCTATGCGCCCTTAACCGCACAAGGGTCGAAACCCTTGACCCGAAAATGGGATTTTCTTTGCCCATTTATTTTCGCTACTTGCGAGCAAGCTGTTTTGTAGCGAGTTTTGGTGGTGATTGTTTTGGGTGTTTAATAAAGAAATGGTAGAATTAGAAAACTTACTCCTGCTAGAGCTATTACTCCGCCAGTTATTTTTGTGGTGAACATAAACAAGGTTGAGGGTTCGCCAGATTCTTTGTGTTGCCAACGTTCTTTTAATCTATAAATCTTTTTGGTGAAAAATATATTAAACAATCCAACTGCTAAAAATATAATTCCAAAAACAAATACGCCTACCTCATAACTTGCCACTAAATACATTGAACTGATTAATCTTTCCATAATTACACCTATTTAACTGATTCGGAATTCTCTTCCGTTTCAGCTTCAGTATTGATAAATTCAATTTTTTCGATAGAGTCTATTCTCATAATTTCAGTTTTTATAATATTGCTTTTATAAATATCTCTGTGAGACAATTTTACCCATTCATCATCAGCGTCTAAAATAGTATAGACGTTTCCGTTTTGAAAAGCATCAACGTCCGTAATATAACATTCTTTACCAATAGAATTTGTGATTAATTTTGACATAGTAGTCCCTCTTTTTTGATCTAAATTCATTTTCCTAACTTTTTTATCTAAATTATCTAAGCGTTTTTTAATATTTGAGCATGACGAAACAATCACTACTAATAATATAAAAGCTATCACTTGCATTATAATCCATATCATAACTAAATTCTCCTTGTTAATGTTTCATAACTAATTTAATAAAAAACAACCCAATCTCGCTACCCAAACAGAAAAATCTCACTCAAAAAAAACTTAATGGGCAAAGAAAATCCCATTTTCGGGTCAAGGGGTTTAACCCTTGTGGGGTTTGGGGCAAAGCCACATTTTCATTAATATCAAATCAAAATTAGATTGTTTCTTTTTGTTCTTTTTTAGGTTTTGGTTCAACCAATTCGATTTCTTCGATAGCGTCTATTCTCATAATTTTAGTTTTTCTTTCACTTGTATCAGCAACATCTCTGCAAGATACCTTCACCCATTCCTCATCGGCTTCTAAGATTGTATAAAGACGTTGCTCAATGCGTGAGTCCATTGATCTAATGTAGCATTTTTTTCCAATGTTATCTGTAAATATTTTTGACATAGTATCCCCCATATTTTCTCTTATTTCTTTTTTTCTTGATCTTTTAGCCATACTTCTTGTATATTTTTTGATTTCACGGCAATTTAACCATATTAAAAAAGCCATTACCACTAATACGAACCAACTTAAAATCAATAACATAAATAAAATCCTCCTGCTAAATATATTTTATATTCAAGTAAAAAAAATAACTCTACCCAAACAATCTCACAACCCATAAACGGGTTAAGGGGCGAAGCTCCTTACGAGGTCAAGGGCGAGAAGCCCTTGCGGGGTTTGGGGCAGAGCCACATTTTACTTAATATCAAATCCAAAAATAAAAACTATAACGGAAATGCGAAAAACAGTTCTTCGCCTTGCTCTAGTTGAATTTTTCCGTTGGCAATGTCAATTAGCTTTTTCGAAATATCATCATACAGTTCCACTTTGGTAATAAGTGAAATAGTTACCATGTCAGTATATTGTATATCTCTTTGAATAGTATGTGCTAATGATTGCAAGGCTTTTTCTATTACCTTATATACATTATAATCGCAACTAAGCTGAAAGTCAATAGCCTTTGATTCCAGAACCACTGTCCCATTGTCTATTGCTTTAGCTGCACAGTCGGTGTAAGCACGAACAAGTCCGCCTGCACCTAGCTTTACGCCACCGAAGTAGCGAGTCACAACAACCGCCGTCTGCACTAGTTTTTTATTACGAATAACTTCCAAAATGGGCATACCCGCAGTGCCTGAAGGTTCTCCGTTGTCGGAAAACTTCAATTCGTTTCCAAGTGTGTCGGAAACGTAAGCAAAGCAGTTGTGGGTAGCGTCGGAATACTTACTTGAAACGGCGGAAACAAAAGCACGTGCTTCTTCCGCATTTTTCACGTAGCACGCAGTGCCGATGAATTTGGATTTATTTATAATTACTTCAGCCTTGCTGAGACCTGCAACGTGTTTATACATTATATTATTTTAAAATTACTCTGATGTGTACTTTTTTGCCTTTGTGAAGAATAACTTCGTCAGCAGTACCCATAGTTACCGTGATGTCAGATACTTTATCTTCGCCAAGTTTAACTGCACCGCTTTCAATAAGACGACGAGCTTCACCCTTAGATTTACAAATACTCATTTCACAAAGAGCGTCAACTACTAGCATATTTTTTCCGTTAGCTAGTTCTAATGACGGCATATCTTCAGTATTTCCACTGAATGCTGCTGCTGCTTGTTTCGTTACTTCTTCGGCGATTTCTGTTCCGTGAATAAGTTGTGTTACTTCAAAAGCAAGAACTTTTTTCGCTTCAATAATACGTTCATCTTTATTTTTACAAATATCATTAATATAATCAACTTCAAGGAAAGTTAACAATTTCAAACATTTTTCAACGTCCGCATCGTCAACGTTTCTCCAATATTGATAGAAATCGTATGGAGTAGTTTTCTCTGGGTCAAGCCATAAAGCACCTTTTTGAGTTTTGCCCATTTTCTTGCCTTCAGAAGTAGTTAAAAGAGTGAAAGTCATAGCGAATGCATCAACTTGCTCTTTACGTCTAATTAGATCAGCACCAGCTAGGATATTACTCCATTGATCGTCCCCACCCATTTGAACTTTACAACCGTATTTTCTGTTTAGATACAAGAAATCGTAGGCTTGCATAAGCATATAGTTAAATTCAAAGAAAGAAAGACCTTTCTCCATTCTTGACTTAAAGCATTCAGCTGACAACATTCTATTAACTGAGAAGTATACTCCGATATCACGCATGAACTCAATGTAGTTAAGGTTCAAAAGCCAATCGGCGTTGTTAACCATAATAGCAGCATTCTCACCTTCGAAAGATAGGAATTTAGACATTTGCTCTTTAAATCTATCGCAGTTGTGTTGAATAGTTTCAGCACTCATCATGTTACGCAAATCAGTACGTCCTGATGGGTCACCTACGAAACCAGTTCCACCACCTACTAGAATAATCGGTTTGTGTCCTGCCATTTGCATGTGCTTCATTCCCATAAGTGCAACAAAGTGCCCTACGTGTAGAGAGTCTGCCGTTGGGTCAAAGCCTATATAAAAACTTACACTTTCAGTTGAAAGTGCTTTGTGTAATTCTTCTTCGTATACTGTTTGCTTAATAAATCCTCTTGCCTTTAAGCTGTCCATAACGTTTGTCATCATTGTTCTCCTAAAAATACATTTTTTTTAAGTTTCTTATCTTAATAGGTATCATATCATTTTTCATTTAATTTTGCAAGGGGAATCACACATTTTGTTTAAGAAGATTGTTAAAATTATATTAATTTAATATAATAAATATTTTTCTTTTTGGACAAATTGTGATATACTACTAGGGTATAAAAAATAATTTAAATCTAGGAGGCATATTATATGCAATATTCTCACGAAGTTGAACAAATGATCTGCGTGAAAAAAGGTCCAAATCACGGTCCTGCTCCAATTCCTGAAGAAGGCAAATGGGTGCAAAGCAAACAAATAGCTGACATTTCTGGCTTAACACATGGTGTTGGCTGGTGTGCTCCACAACAAGGTGCTTGTAAACTTACTTTGAACGTTAAAGACGGTATCATTGAAGAAGCTCTTATTGAAACTCTTGGTTGTAGTGGTATGACACACTCAGCTGCTATGGCTGCGGAACTTATCACTGGCAAAACTTTGCTTGAAGCACTTAACACTGACCTTGTTTGTGACGCTATTAACGTTGCAATGAGAGAATTGTTCTTGCAAATCGTTTACGGTAGAACTCAATCTGCGTTCTCTGAAGGCGGTCTTCCAATCGGTGCTGGCTTAGAGGATCTTGGTAAAGGTCTTCGTTCACAAGTGGGTACTATGTACTCTACTAACGCTAAAGGTGTTAGATATCTTGAAATGGCTGAAGGTTATGTTACTCGTATCGGTATGGACGAAAATGGCGAAGTTATTGGTTATGAATTCGTTCACTTTGGTAAAATGATGGACATGATCAAAAAGGGCATTGCTCCTGCTGACGCTTTGGCTAAAGCTACTGGCAACTACGGAAGATTTGATGTGGCTACTACTTACATCGATCCTCGTCACGAATAAGGGAGGAATTTTTCTATGAAAATTACATTTGAAAGTTATGAAAGACGTATAGACAAAATCAATGGCGTTTGTGCTGAATATGGTATCAAAGGTCTTGAAGACGCTAAAGCTATTTGCGATGCTAAAGGTATTAATCCTGAAGAAATCGTTATGGGCATTCAACCAATCTCTTTTGACAACGCTGTTTGGGCGTACACACTAGGTTGTGCTATTGCTGTTAAAACTGGTTGTACTAAAGCTGCTGACGCTGCTGCCGCTATCGGTATCGGTCTTCAAGCATTCTGTATCCCTGGATCAGTTGCTGACCAAAGACAAGTTGGTTTAGGTCACGGAAACTTAGGTTCTAGACTTTTGAAAGAAGAAACTAACTGTTTCTGCTTCCTTGCTGGACACGAGTCTTTCGCTGCTGCTGAAGGTGCTATTGGTATTGCTAAAACTGCTAATAAAGTAAGAAAATCTCCGCTTCAAGTTATCCTTAACGGACTTGGAAAAGACGCTGCTTACATCATTTCAAGAATCAACGGATTTACTTACGTTGAAACTAAATTCGATTACGGAACTGCTGTTCTATCTACTGTTCGTGAAGTTAAATTCTCTGACGGCGATCGTTCAAAAGTACGTGTTTTCGGTTGTAATGACGTAAACGAAGGTGTTGCTATTATGAAATCTGAGAAAGTTGACGTTTCTATCACAGGAAACTCTACTAACCCAACTCGTTTCCAACATCCAGTAGCTGGAACTTACAAAAAATGGGCTGTTGAAAATGACGTTAAATATTTCTCAGTTGCTTCTGGTGGTGGTACTGGACGTACTCTTCACCCAGACAACGTAGCTGCTGGTCCTGCTTCTTATGGCTTGACTGACACTATGGGCCGTATGCACGGCGACGCTCAATTCGCTGGTTCATCATCAGTTCCTGCACACGTAGAAATGATGGGTCTTATAGGAATGGGTAACAACCCGATGGTAGGAGCTACTGTAGCCTGTGCCGTTGCCGTTGAAGAAGCTAAATAATTTAAATTTGTTCACAAATTAAATTTAATTAATAAAATAAAAACCGCCAAGTTATCCAAAAGATAACAAGGCGGTTTTTTTATGTATAACAAAAGGCAGTACCTTGCGATACCACCTTAGTTTTTTTGCACTCGAGTGCAAAATATTTAGTTATTATTCATAACTGCTTTTTAGCCAACTGTCAATTTGAGACTTTGTAACTTCTATTGCATCAGATTCAATTGTTTTTCCGTTTTCTTTAAATGTTATAGAAAAAGTGATTTTTGAATATCCTTTGATATCATCATCATGCAATTCTTCTTTTGATTTATTGAAATACTTAATTGAACTTTTATCAACTATCAGTTCTTTTGACTGTTCGTAAAAACTTTCGTAAAACTCTAATGCTCTTTCGGTGTCATCCCTAACTGTTTTTTCTTCGCTAGACATACAACCGCATAAAGAAAATACCAGTATTACTACCAATACTATACTAATTATTTTTTTCATAATTCCCTCCATGTTTTAATTAAGTAATTCTTAATCATATGTATATAATGCCATATATTAACATATTTTCCAACGGTTTTCGCTGATATTCTATAATTTATTCTTGATTTACTTTTGATTACTGAAATACGCCGTCAAAATGAAAAAAGTAGTAAGAAAAAAAATTCTTACTACTTAAAATAATATCTAATATAAATCCACACAAAAAAACTAAACCAATTTCTTAGCTAATTTCTCAATGGCGTGATTATCGCCACCAATAACAATATAATCATCTTCGCTAATAATAGTCTCAGCATCAGGATTAATGGCAACGCCTTTTCTCTTAATAACAATAACCGACATACCAAATTTTGTTCTCAAATCCAACTTAGAAAGTGGCAAACCTACCCAGCTTTTAGGAGATTGAAGTTCAACAATCTTGTAAGTTTCAGAAACATCAGTAACATCAGTGATAAAAGGATTAATAAGTTGAGAAGCTAACTTCTTCCCCATGTTATCCTCAGGAAAAACGACCATATCAGCACCGATTTTTTCCAAAACGTGCTTATGTCTTTCAGAAGATGCTTTAGAAACAACGTAAGGTACGCCCATTTCTTTTGACATCAAAGTAATCAAAATATTAGCTTCCATATCAGTAGCAATACAAACGCAAACCACATCAAAATTAGAAATACCAACACTTCTCATAACGTTTTCATCTTCAGCATCAGCAACAATTGCATGAGTTACCTTTGATGAAATTTCGTTTACTTTATGTTCGTTTTTATCAATTACTAGAACATCTTTTCCAAGTTCAGATAATTTAAGAGCTAGTGCTGTTCCAAACTGTCCAAGACCGATAACTGCGAACTGATTTTTATCATATTTACCCATTATAAAAAATCTCCTTAATCGATTATCCGATTATTAATTTATAGTCAGAATACTTAATTGCGGCTATGCCATTTCTTCCAACGAACATTACCGACAACAACAATGCTCCAATTCTACCTAGATACATGGTTATTGCAGTAGAAATTAAACTTCCGTCTGATAGTGATGGAGTGATTCCTGTTGACAAACCTACTGTGCCAAACGCACTGGTAGACTCGAATACAATATCGCTCATTTCTAACATATTTCCTGCTAAATATTCTAAATTATATACAACTACT
Organism: uncultured Clostridia bacterium; assembly: GCA_947039455.1. GTDB lineage: Bacteria > Bacillota > Clostridia > Christensenellales > CAMQZB01 > CAMQZB01. The sequence continues at coordinate 22,121 of CAMQZB010000022.1, read as the reverse complement.
GAATTGATTACGATAATCAGCATTGCTGACACCATAATTGAGAATGCTTTCAATGCATTTTTGAATTTTATTGAATGTTTGAATACTACAATTTCGTCTCTGCCACGTGCACCTGCGGTAAACATCGCTACGATTACAAAGAATGTTGTGGTTTTGATACCACCACCAGTTCCGCCTGGTGACGCTCCGATGAACATCAAAACATTAGAAAATTGTGTTGACGCACCATACAAACCACCTTGATCGATAGTGTTGAACCCTGCGGTTCTAGTTGTTACCGATTGGAACATTGAGTTTAAAAATTTATCGAAAATATTCATTCCGCCAATAGTGTTTGGATTGCTCCACTCCACTATTAAGAAATAAAATGTTCCTATCGCAATCAGAATTATTGTCATTAAAACTGCTACTTTCGTATGCAAGAACAATCTTCTGTTTTCTCTTTTATGTGAATTATAATCTATTATTACACAGAAACCAATTCCGCCAAGGATTATTAATGCCATAATCACAATTAGCACCACTGGATTACTACTGTATGACGTTAAACTGTTTCCAAGCCCTATCAGGTCGAATCCTGCATTGCAAAATGCGGAAATCGAATGGAAGATTCCGTTCCAAATTCCTTGCCAAAACCCAAAATCGCCTATAAAGCAAATCGCTAATATCACTGCACCGATTGCTTCGATTGTGAAAGCGTATTTTACTATCTTTATTGTTAATTTCAAAAGTCCAGACAGATCATTTTGTGAGTAAGCCTCTTGCAAAACTAGTCTTTCTTTTAAAGTTATTTTCTTTCCTGCGAAAATAAACAATAAAGTGGCAAGGGTCATTATACCCAATCCTCCCGCTTGAATAAGTAATATAATCACTACTTGCCCAAAGAACGAAAATTGCGTCAATGTATCAACTACTACAAGTCCTGTTACGCAAACCGCACTTGTCGCCGTGAATAAAGATTGCACAAGTGTGAAACTTTTCCCGTCGTTGTGTGCCATTGGTAGACTTAAAAGCAGCGTTCCAATTATTATTAAAATCAGAAAGGTTCCAGAAACTAAGGTTGCTGGCTTCATTCCTCTTTTAATCCCTTTTAATTTAGGGTTGTTTTTTACTATACTTTTTTCCATTTCGATTTAATTCTACCACCTTTTCAAAATTTATTCAAGCAAATAATACTACTATTTACATTTCTTTTTTGTTATTATTCAATTCGGTTTGTATGTATATTATTCTCCTATTTAATCAAAACTATGTTAAATGGAGGTACTATGGCAAATTCTACAACAATTAAAACTAAATTAGATAGGGACTTAACTCCAGAAAGTTTTATTAAAGTGAAAACATTTTTGGTGGGAGACCTTTCAGCTTGGCTATATTTCTCCGACGGTTTAGTGGATCAATCTTCATTAAACGAATTCGTAATTAAGCCCCTTGTTGACGCTACCCACGTGGAATTCAATTCCACTACCGATGTTCAAAATACTCTTTTGTCTATCGAACTTGTTGCTGAACCTGATGTGGACACGGCAATTATGGCTGTTTATAACGGAGATAGTTTGCTTTATATAGACGGCTTTTCTGAAGTTATATTAATTAACGCAAAAAAATATCCTACTCGTGCGGTGATGGAACCTCCAACTTCTACTGTTGTGAAGGGGTCGAGAGAAGGGTTCACTGAAGATGTTATGACTAATATTTCTCTTTTAAAGCGACGTCTAAAAACGCCACATTTGAAATTTATTTTTCTAAAGGTTGGTAAGCAATCTCAGACTACGGTTTGCATTTCCTATCTTGAAACCATCGCTGACAACGATATTGTGGATAAAATTAAAACGGCTATTGACGCAATCTCTATTGACGGCGTTTTAGATAGCTCTTATATCCGCGCTTATTTGCAAGAAAATAAACTTTCTATTTTCAAGCAAGTTGGCGATACGGAAAAACCTGATATTCTAACAGCGAAACTTCTTGAAGGGCGTGTTGCTGTAATAGTTGACGGTTCGCCACTTGTTCTTACTTTACCATTCCTGTTGATTGAAGATTTTCAGTCGGCGGAAGATTATTATTCAGTTCCACACAACGCATCATTTTTGCGTGTGCTACGGTTTATAGCTATGCTTATCGGCGTTTTCACTCCAGGAATGTACGTTGCCTTTGAGATTTTTCACATACAATTTATTCCCTTGCGGTTTCTATTAACTATATCAACCGCAATCAAGGGCATTCCCTTAACTCCTAACGTGGAAATGCTGTTCACTCTTTTCGTATTTGAAATACTGAATGAAGCAAGTATTAGAATGCCAAAATACGTAGGAACTGCAATGTCGGTAGTTGGAGGTTTGGTTCTTGGTGATACCGCCGTCCAAGCGGGAATTATATCCACACCAACAATTCTTATCGTTGCCCTTTCAGGTATTGCGGCATACACCGTTCCTGACGCTAGAAACACCATTTCGCTTTTGCGACTTGTTTTCCTAATACTTGCAGGTACTTTCGGTATCTTAGGGTTAATTGGTGGTACTATAATCGTGCTTTTCTATCTTGTGAAACTGTCCAACTTTGGCGTACCATACCTTGCGCCTTATGCACCATATGTTAAAAACGATCTGAAAGACGGACTGTTTAAATCACCTTTGCCCGTGGCAAATGATCGACCCCAGTCCTTATTTAATAAAAACAAAAGGAGATTGCTATGGAAAAGTTAGATACTCTTGTTTCATCAAGGCAACTCACTGTGTTCTTTCTTTTGGTTGCACCATTAACTAAATTTCTTGTGCTACCCTCACTACTGTTTTTCACAGCTTCCCGTGACGCTTATATAGTAGTACTTTGCTATCTTGCAATTGATATTATTTTTCTTGCACTTATGCTTGATCTTGTGAAAAACGATAAAAGAACCTTATCTGAAATACTGACTGACGCCATTGGGACAGTAGGGAAAAACATTGTATTCGTGATACTTGGATTGTATTTTCTTCTAAAAACTTTAATGCCAGTACTTGAACAAGCTTTGCTTTCCCACAACATACTATATGAATCATCACCATCTTTAGCACTAGTAATACCCATTTTCGCAGTATTGTGCTATGGGGGAATAGTAGGATTTAAAAGCAGTTTTCGAACAATTGAACTATTAACCATGCTTTTCGCTTTCGGCATCGTAACAATGATACTATCCGCAATGTTCGCTTCCGATGTACAAGGAATTTTCCCTGTACTAGAATACGGCGTTTCACCTATCATAAAAAGTTTGTTTAGCTTTTCATTATGGTTTGGTGATTTTGTAATACTGCTACCCCTTTTAGGGAACATCAAGAAAGTTAAACACACTACACGAAACATTCTTATAGCATTCACTATCGGCATGGCAACTGTTACGGTGATGTATATTATTATTCTTGGAATATTCGGTGTGCTTGCACCACGTCAACTATATATAATCACAAAAGTCAGCAAGTATTCCGTTGCACTATCCAACCTTGGTAGAGTTGATTTCCTTTTCATTGCCATCAACCTTGTGGGCATGATTTTGCACACTACAATACTTTTCACCTCTATGGTGTACTTTTTCCACGAAGCATTGAAAATCAACAAAACCATAATTTCATGGGTTATTTCAATACTACTTCTAGTGTTTACTATGATGTATTTATTGCGATTTAAAGCTATTACTAACATTGTTATTTCCGCTTTCTCTTACTTTGTTTTGGCTGTTCAATATATTTTCCCATTGATAATTTATGCTTTAGCTAAGTGGAAAAAAGCTTTAGGTGCTATTCCGGAAAAATCTGATGAACAAACTTTAAAAACTAAATCTACTGGAAAACAGCAACCTATTAATGATAAGCAATCACCTGTGGCAACTGCCATATCCGCTGAAGGAGGTGCAGAATGAAGATTAATTCTATAATGAAAAGCAAGCTCATTGTATTTGGACTTGCGGCAATTGCTTTTATGTTTTTCGTAAACGATTACGCACTTGTTTCCGCTGATAAAGTAGCTATCGTAGTTGCACTTGGTGTAGACAAAGGCACAGACGCACCCTATCAAGTTTCCGCCGAAGTGCTTGTTTCAAATATGGATGCAAGTTCAACTGGCGTAGATAACGTAATTCTCGTTGCGGAAGGAGACACTATTTCTTCCGCTATCAACGGACTGTTTCTAAATACAGGCTGGTATCCTAAACTAAATTTTTGTGATGTTATTTTGTTGTCACGAGAAATTACGGAAGAATGTGCCATGGACGTGCTGTCTTTCTTTCTACGGTCGGAACGGATACTTGATTCAGCACTAGTAGCTATTGCAGACACTTCAGCCAAAGACATTCTTGAAACCATCACGCCCCTTGACACACTATCTTCCGCTGCTATTGAAAAAATTTCCGTTCAGCGGTATCTTAGCAATGCGGACTGTGCCACTACTATGCTAAAGGATTTCGCCAAGCACTATTACGACGAGGGTATTGACAATATTGTTACTATCGTTAAGCCTGTGAAACTTGATGCGAAACAAAGCAAGTCGGAAACTCAAACTACTCCTAAAGACAAGTTTCAGCTTTTCGATCTTTCCACTTCCGCTATTTTTAGCCACGGAAAAATGGTAGCAGAAATTCCCGCTGAACTTACTCAAGCCTATAATTTCGCTACCGATAAAATTCAGACTGGTAACTATCTTGTAAAGGAAGTTCCTAGCGAAAATCCTAAAGAAAAAAAGAAGTTTAATTACGATTTGCAAATTAAAAAGCATACGCAAAATGTTGATATTTCTATAAACAATAACGTTCCGCAACTGAAAATTTCAGTGAAACTTCTTACTAAGGTTGCTGACTCCACAGAAAATTATAGCATTTTGGACTTAACAACATCTACCACTATACCAAAGAACGTTTTGAAAACTGCGGAGGCTCAACTTGAAGATGAGCTTTATTCTTTATTCAAATTAACTCAAGAAAATTTTTCAGACATATATGGCGTCGGTAAGGATTTGCACAAGTTCCATTTAAAAGATTGGCGTGCTTTTCTTTTCTCACAGCAAGACGCTTGGCAATATATGAAAGATGTTGATGTGATAATTGATGTTACTATTGACAGCCTTTCAACTTAAATTACAAGGAGATTTTATATTATGGACAGACAAAAATTTAAAAAAACTTATTCTATTATTGATTCTATTCAAGCTCAACAGTTTGATAAAACGGATATTCTAGGTTCTTATACCGGAGTTCCTGCCGATGGTGGTACTCCCACTCAAGATGCAGATGATTTGTAGATTACTTTATTAATCTAGTTGGTTTGATTTGTAGTTTCCCAGATTTATTAAGTAGGTTTTGGAAATAGAAAAAGCTCCTTGGCTTTCGTTTGAAAGTTTGGGAGCTTTTTTGTTTATTAATTAAATTTATTTATTTTGTTTAAAATTACTTTTTGCATTTTGGGCAATAGGTATCTTGTTTATCTAGGTAGATGAAATTTAATGATGTGCAGGTTTCGCACTTGTAATTGCGGTGGTTGAAGATTCTTGCAAATTCTTCGTATTCTTCATAGAATGGCACATCTATGTTAATTTGTTTTAGGTTTCCACCGTCTATTTCCATGTAGGACATATTTGGATTTTCGAACTTCTTTTCGTTCAGATACATTAAAACTTCGTCCACCACTGCGGATAGATCGTCGTAACATTTTCTATAAAAAACAGCTTCAACGTAATCACCGTCACGAATAACTATTACTTCTCCATTTTCGATTTGCATAAATATCACCTTTTTCTTTTTGTATTTGTTTTTGTTTTCTTTTTAGCATGTCATCACTCACAATTTACCGCTAGCAACTTACATAGATTATACAGTATTTACAAAAAAAATTCAACCATAACACTACTGCTATGGTTGAATTTATATTTTTTTATATAAAAATTGTTTCCAAATTAATGGTACATTTTTCTATTAATTACTTCTAAGGGCATCAATAGGATTCAACATTGAAGCACGTCTTGCTGGTACAATACCGAAAACAAGTCCTACTATAGCTGAGAAACCGAATGCTAACGCAATTACACCGAATGTTACTGTTGGAGTAACTTGAAGTATTGCACCCACCGCAAAGGATCCTGCAATTCCAAGGATTGTTCCTACAATTCCGCCTAGCATTGAAATGAAAACTGACTCTAAAACAAATTGCATAAGAATAGATTGTGGTTTTGCTCCCAACGCTTTTCTAAGTCCAATTTCGTTTGTTCTCTCTGATACAGAAACTAACATCATATTCATAATTCCAATTCCACCTACAAGAAGGGAAATCGCAGCTATTCCTACAAGAAGTTGGTTCATTGTACCCATAATCTCGCCCATCATATCCATGAAAATTTGCATATCAAAAACTGAATAAGCATTCTCATTTTCGTTGAATATAGTAAACAATGTGTCTTCAACTAAACCTTGAGTTTCACTAGAGATTTCAGTGTCTAATAAATACACGTCCATAGCTTTAATCAATCCAAAGTTCAGTGCATTTGAAGCTGTTGTTCTTGGAACAAACAACATATCTCCGAACCCAACTGAAGGGCTCATTGAATCAAGCACACCAACGATAGTGAAAGAAATTCCGTTTGTTTGCACAGTATGACCTATCGGTGACATTTCACCAAAGAGCTTTTCTGACAAACCTGAAGTAATCATTGCCACAGTAGTTTGACTTTCTAAGTCCGTTGGGTAAAGCAATCTTCCAGCTAGTAAAACATCGGTAGATCCTCTATAATAATTTCCGTCGATACCCTTAACCATTACGCCGTTAGTGCTTTCGCCACCACCTGAAACCGTAAGTTTCCCTGTAACGTTAGCTGATACATAATCAACGTTGTGAAGAACTTCAAACTGTTCTAAATCTTTTTCAGTAAGTCCAGCTTTTGACTGATCTCCGAAAGTAGAAATTGTTAATTTATTACCACCGGCACTTGCAAGTTGCTCCCCCACCATGTCGGTAGCGCCTTGCACCAACGTCATCAATGAGATAATTGACATAATACCAATAATAACACCAAGAACTGTTAAAAACGTTCTCATTTTGTTGTGCAAAAGGCTTGCCAATGACATTCTAATAGTTTCAAAAAACATAGACATTATTCAACCCCCTCCACATATTTCTGCATACGACCATCAACAATATGCATAACTCGACTAGCTTTTAAGGCAATTTTCTTGTCATGGGTAATCATTATAACCGTTTTTCCCTCTTTATTAAGTTGTTGAAACAAATCCATAATTTGGGCACCAGTTTTTTGATCTAAAGCACCAGTTGGCTCATCAGCTAAAATAATATCAGGGTTAGTCACAAGTGCTCTTGCAATTGAAACTCTTTGTTGCTGTCCACCAGATAATTGGTTTGGTCTTGACATAATTTTATCTTCAAGCCCAACTTCAATAAGCATTGTTCTTGCTCGCTCTCTTCTTTTAGCTAGTGAAACCCCACTGTAAATCAGCGGTAACATTACATTATCAAGGGCTGTTTGTTTTTTTAGTAATTGAAAGTTTTGAAAAACAAACCCTATTTTTTTATTACGAATATCTGCAAGCTGATTTTCCGTCATGGCTTTTATGTTTGATCCAGTCAATTCATAATCACCGCTTGAAGCTATATCAAGGCAACCAAGAATGTTCATTAAAGTTGACTTTCCTGAACCTGATGGCCCTAGAATAGATACAAATTCACCTTTTTCAACAGAAAAATTAATATCGGTAAGAGCTTGAAAAACTACATCACCCATAATATATTGCTTGTTGACATTTGTCATTGTCAAAAGTGATTCGCTCATTACATACCCCACATTTGCATCATCATTTCTTCCATTCTTGAAGAGTTATCTTTTTTATAGAAAATGTTGTCACCTTCAGTCACACCTGATTTAACTTCTACCATAATACCGTTAGAAGCTCCAAGCTCAACACTTTTAGAAACGTAATTATCACCCTCTTTTACTGTTACGTAAGGTCTGTCTCCGTCGTATGAAATTGCTTTCACAGGAACAATAAGTACATCTTCAAGGTGCTGTGTAACTATTTTAATTTCACCAGTCATATTGTTCCTAAGATTAGTGAAATCTTGACCTTCGTCAAGTTCTAAATACACTTCAAACAAAGTTGCACCACCACTTAGAATTCCGTCAGCACCAACAGCAGAAACTGTTGCTGTGAAAATTTGGTCAGGAATTGCGCTAAATGAAATGTTTGCTTTGTTGCCTTTTTTGATTGATAAGTATGATGATTCATTGACTCTAGCAACCATGTCATAGCCTGTGCCGTCCGTTAGAGTGAACATCAAAGCTTGTGGCATTGCTACATCGCCTTCTTTTACGTTCATGTATGAAATTATTCCGTCAAATGGTGCTTTGTAATACGCTTGCCCCACGCTTAAAATAATTTGACCTTCTTCCACAAAATCACCTACGCTATACCGTATGTTTGTAACCTCGCCACTGCTAGCGGAATATCCGTTATATTGCTTGTTGACTTTTGCATTGCCCGTTACTGTGAAATTTTTCACTATATCACCACTCTCAACCTCAACTTGATTTAATTCAATATTGTTTTTGAAAAACACTATTGGCAAAACAATGGCCAAAATCAAGGCAAGAATTATCACGCCCACAACTATATATATTGCTGTCTTTTTTTTCTTTACTCCATTCATAAATAAAACTCCTAAAAAATACTATACATATAGTATACTCTAACTCTCCTTATACATGCAATTATCTAATACCATTTACAGCAAAATCAATTTGAAATCACACAATTCCCTTTGCTTTCACTACATTTGTAACATTACGCAACAAACACTATTACACAAACCCTAAAACCACCAATTACATTGCACAAAACCAACTTTTTCTCTTAAACCTTTGCTGTTTTTTGTTAATTTATAAAATTTTAGAAAAAATCAAATAAATTCATAAAAAACAGTTGACAAGTTACACTCATATAGTGTAATATAAACAAGCGTTAGATATTCTTGTCGCGGGGTGGAGCAGTTCGGTAGCTCGTCGGGCTCATAACCCGAAGGTCATGTGGTTCAAATCCCATCCCCGCAACCATTTATTTAATTTTAATTTGGCGCCGTAGCTTAGTTGGTTATAGCGATCGGTTCATACCCGATAGGTCGGCGGTTCGAATCCACCCGGCGCTACCATTAAAAATTAAATGGCCCCTTGGTCAAGCGGTCAAGACATCACCCTTTCACGGTGGTAACGGGAGTTCGATTCTCCCAGGGGTCACCATTTAACGTACACGATATTGCTTAGGCAGTGTCGTGTTTTTCTATATTTAAGGACATATTTTAGCACTCTTTTTCAAAGGGTGCTTTTTGCATGTTTTGACCCCAAATTTTCAAGTTTTTGGGGTCAAATTTGGGGTATATTGATAGTTGCTTTACGCTGTGGGTTTTAGTGCGTATTTTGTTATAAGATTGTCTTGCATATGTTATTTTGCGTTATGCTCTCGTTTTAATCATAGTTACTTACTATTAGCCTTATTTCTTATATATCACACAATAAATTTTACACTACTACCACTTTAAAGAGCAAAAAAACCACCTTAGAGAATTAACTCCTACGGTGGTTTTTAAATTTATTATTTAGTTTGTTTCTATTAAGCTTTTTCAATTACTACTGGTTCAGGGAAATCTTGACCAAAAGTGTTGATTGTGATTGTTTTGATAACTTGTGGTTCAACTGGAGCTTCTCCTTTTTTCTCAGTAGTTGCGATTTCGTTAACTACTTCCATTCCACTGATTACTTTTCCAAAGCCTGAATAGTTACCATCAAGATGTGGAGAGTTTTTGTGGACAATAAAGAATTGTGAGCCTGCTGAATCATATGGTGTCGCACGACCCATTGAGATTACTCCAGCTTCATGTGACAATGTATTCTCAAATCCGTTTGCGCTAAATTCACCAGCAATTTCATATCCTGGATCGCCCATGCCATTTCCTAACGGACAACCGCCTTGAATCATGAAACCTTCAATAACTCTATGGAAATTCAATCCGTCATAGAAACCATTATTTGCCAATGAGATAAAATTATCTACGGTATTTGGAGCTTGGTTTGGATAAAGCTCAATTACAATTTTATCACCATTAGCCATTTCAATAGTAGCTTGTGGATTTGTTCCATCAAATTGATTAGGCAATTTATCACCGCTTGATTGATTGCTGTTAGAAACCATTACACCACCGATAATCGCAAGTATTATTACACCCACAACTATGCTTGCAATGATAATCATTTTCTTGTTTTGAGACATAGCCGTTTTCTTGCTATTGTTAGTGCTAGTTTTCTTTTTAGCACTATTATTTCTGTTATTATAATTTGCCACAGTAATTCCTCCGAATTGTTTTTTTAATAATTTCAGCTGTAAAGCCTTTCTTATTATAATTCATATGAAAGATTTTAGCAAATTAATTGTGTGAGAAATAGAATATTTTTTCTTTCCAGTTAGTATTGATATTTTTTTCTTAGAGCAACAAAGAATATTCCAGCAACTATTAATGTTAAAAGTTCCGCAATAGGAACGGACAACCACAGTCCATTAATCTCCCAAACCATCGGTAGTAACAAAATCGCACCTGCAAGGAATATGAAAGTTCGGCAGAAAGATATGATTGCTGAAACTAGTCCGTTTGACAATGCTGTGAAAAATCCGCTTGCGAAAGTATTGAATCCTACAATTAAAAGTGAGATTGAAAACAAAACATTTCCGTTCATGGCAAGGTTATATGCTGGTTCGGTTGAGTCTACGAAAATTCCCACAAGAACTTCCGTTCCAAGGATTGACAAAATAGTTGTGACAACTCCCACTATTCCAATAAACAACAAACTGATTTTGTTTAGCTGACGCATTTTATTATAATTTCCTGCCCCATAGTGGAAGCTATACATTGGCGCAACGCCGTAGGCATAACCCATGTACAACGCACTCATGACACCAAAAACATAGAAAATTATAGTACTTGCAGCTACGCCATTCTCTCCTGCGTATTGTAACATTGTAGCGTTGAACATCAACATAACCACACCACCAACTAGATTTCCTGAAAACTCGGAAAATCCGTTTGTCATGGTTTTTAGCAATACTTTAAATTTATATTTTGGTTTAGCAAAGTGAATTAAATGTTTCTTGTTACAGAAATAAATTAGCACAACAATTGACGGAACTACCATGCCCATTCCAGTAGCAATAGCCGCACCTGCCATACCCATACCAAGAACTTTGATGAACAAATAGTCAAGAACAACGTTAGTGAATCCCCCAACTAGTGCTGAAATCAGCGACATAGCTGATGCTCCTGAAGCTATTACGTAAATTTGCAAATTAGAAAATAGCATTGCAGGAATTACGAAGGGCAAGTATCCAATCATATATTCATAGCAATATTGTGTTACCGCTGGATTTGCACCAAGTACTGTCACAAGGCTTTTCAAAAACATGAACCCCAACAACATAATTACAGCGCCCACAATTACGTTTACTATCATCAACATAGTAAAATACGCCCTGGCATCATGAACTTTCCCTTCACCCATTTTCTTCATCACTAATGCACTTCCACCTGATGCAAACATCGCCGCAATAGCTATGACGAATGTAAAATATGGTGATATTAACGTAAGCCCCGACAATGCTTCTGTGCCGATTATGTTAGAAATAAACATTCCGTCAATCATAACATAGGTAGATTGTATCAACGCCATAACCATGGTTGGTATGGTGAATTTCATAATGTTTTTAAAGTTTACCGCCTTTTGGTAAGTACTTAATGCTTCTGTCATTTTTATTTTCTCCTTAGCAATTTTGCCAATATATTATTTGTACGTTTATTTCATTTGAATTATCTTTTCTCTTATGTTATAATTAGTCTAAACTATACAGTAACTGTAATGTCAAGGAGAAAAACCAAAGAAATGAAAAAAATTTTGCACTATACAGCAGGTAGCTTTGCTAAACTTAATAACATAAGCAAACGCAACTTGCTTTTTTATCACGAAATCAATCTTTTTTCACCTGACACTATTGGCGAAAACGGTTATCGGTACTATTCAATCAATCAATTTGAAAAACTACAATTAATTATTGCGTTGCGAGAATTAAAAGTTCCTATTGAAGAAATCAAAATTTATTTGAAAAATGTTAATGTTGATAGTTTTCAAAATTTATTAACTCAAAAAATGGATAGCGTTGACAAACAAATTTTGCGATTACAAAACATCAAGAAATTTCTTGTGGCAAAGGACAAGCAAGTGAAACTTCAAAACAATCTTGACCTTGACCAAATTTCAGTTGTTACCCTTCAAGCACAACACCTTTCATTAATTGGTGATATAAAAGATATACCAGAAGAAAATTTTGAAACACTTTTTCAGCAACTGAAAGACACTGGACACAACTCAATCTACACTGCTGAACTTTGCTCAAGGTCTAGTCGCACCACACCTTTTAAACATGACGAGAAAACTTTGGAGCTGTTTCTAAAATGCCACAACAAAACTAAAGCTACTACGGAAATGCCACAAGGCAATTACCTGCGTGGGTTTTGCACTACTGGTTGGGATAACATAAATAGCACCTATGAAAAAATGTTTGATTATGCCAAAACCCATAAATTTGATCTTGATATTTATTCTTACGAAGAAGACTTAAATGAATTTTTCAGCGATGCTTACGATAAATATGTTACACAAATTTTAATTAAAATAAATAATACTGGAGGTCTTGAAAGTGAAGTATAAAGAAAACAAAACTTATAAGGACAAGGACGCAACTGGCGTTGTTATGAATGATTACGAATTTGAAGATTGCGTTTTTGAAAATTGCAAATTCAATTCCACAGAGTTTAATTCTTGCCAATTCACTAACTGTGAATTTAAAAACTGCTCGTTAGTAAACCCTATTTTTCACAATACGGAATTTAGAAACATGATTTTTCGTGACACAATTTTATTCGGTATAAATTGGTTCGACCTTGTGGGACGTGAGGGCATGCACCCATCAATTCCTGTGGATATTTTTACAAATTGCACTTTTAAATACAACACTTTCCCCCAACTGTCTTTACTAAAAATGAACTTTGATTCAAGCAGTTTTTACGATTGCGAATTTACTGAATGCAATCTAAAAGAAAGTTCTTTCAAATCCGCTAAGTTTGAAAAAACACCTTTCTTAAAATGCGATTTAACAAAAGCAAACTTTTCAAATGCTACTGGATACTATGTTGACTTGAAATCTTGTATTGTGAAAGCCGCAAAATTCACTTTCCCTGAAGCAATAAGTTTGCTATCGTCACTTGACATGATTATCGAATAATGTTAAATTAATTAATTGTTTGGACATACTTTAAATTAATACAAAAGGAGGTTTTATGGAAAACTTTATTACCATATCGTTAAATTTGTTGTTTTTAATAGCTTTTGTAGCACTATGTATTCGAATATTAGAAGATTTAGGACTAAAACTGCCTAAAATACTTTCATCAGCATTATCATCAAGCAAAAGCAAAATATTATATTTAGAAAATAATTTTAGCCCGTCAAAAACGACTATTCAATATATTTTCCTAATCGCAATATTGTTTAGATTGCTGAACTTTATTATCCCCTTGCTTTTTAACACCATATTCACAGGATCGGTAAATTCATTGGAAAGTGTTTTCGCAAGATGGGACGCGCACCACTATTTAAACTTAATTAACAACGGTTACTCTGGTGCTGTGGAAAAAGGCGAGCATTTGTTTTTAGTGTTCTTTCCGCTTTATGTATGGATAGTAAAATTTCTAACATTTGGTTTTATTGACCCTGTGGTTATTGCTCTTTTGGTTTCCACAATTTGCTTTGCAACAGCCTGTTGCTATATGTATAAACTTGTGGTGATAGATTACGGTGAAACGATAGCAAGACGTGCTGTACTTTATATTTCGATTTTCCCTTACGCATTTTTCTTTGGTGGAATAATGACGGAAAGTTTATTCTTCCTAACCGTTGTGTCGTCACTTTACTATATCAAAAAACACAACTGGCTAGTTGCAGGAGTAATCGGAATTTTCTCCGCCCTTACAAGAATGCACGGACTCCTTCTAATAATTCCAGCAGGTATTGAGCTTTGCAGTCACTATAAATTGTTTAGCAAAAAGAAAGATGGAAAAACAATGCCACTACTTTCCGTGATATCACGTGTCCCATTGGTTCTTTTGCCCTTAATTGGCACAGGAATTTACCTGCTTTTAAATTATTATGTTGACGGCAATTTCTTTGCTTTTAACCTACATCAAGAACATTGGGCGCAAGGCGGAATGTGGTTTCCTGAAGTTATCAATTATATGATTCACTACATTTCAATTGATTTCGTATATGCTAATCCAATATTTATACCACAACTGATAATGTTTACCGCCTTTAGTTTACTATTTATATTATCCTTTAGACACCACAAAACTTCCTATCTTGTATACGGTTTTGCAACGCTGATTTTGAACTTCTCACTTGCATGGTTACTTAGCGGTGGTCGATATATGTCATGTGCGGTTGTGTTCTTTATATTCTTAGCAACACTTGCTGAAAAAAGCAAGGGTTTGAGATTTGCTACACCCTTTATTTTCGCAATTCTCTACATCATAACCTTTACGGCACACCTAAACAGCTTCCCAATAATGTAACTTAAAAAACTAACAACTGTGGATTTATTGCTGAAATTTAGCGATTTTCCTCAGTAGTTGCTATTTTATCAAGAATTTTTGCTACAAATTAAAAATAATCTCAAATAGTAGTGCAAGACGATTGCTGTTATTTCTACAAACTGTTACAATAGGAACGAATAAAAAAATATTTTGAGGTAAAAATGCTACAAGTAAACAATGTAACAGTGCAGTTTGGCACAAGAAAATTAATGGGCGACGTGAGTTTGAAATTCACTGAGGGTAATTGCTACGGTGTCATCGGTGCTAACGGTGCAGGTAAATCTACTTTCCTAAGAGTAATCTCTGGAGATTTAGAACCGAACAAAGGCGACGTGACTATTGAGAAAAATAAGCGTATGTCAGTTTTGGCACAAAACCAAAACGCTTTTGATGAGTACACAGTTCTTGATACTGTAATCTCTGGCTACGAAAGATTATTCTCTATTATGAAAGAAAAAGAAGCGCTTTATTTGAAAGAAGACTTTACTGAGGAAGACGGCCTTAAAGCTGGTGACCTTGAGTCTGAATTCGGTGAACTTGGCGGTTGGGAAGCTGATAGTGAAGTACATATGTTGCTTAACGAATTGCGTGTTCCTGACGACTGTCATTACACTCTTATGTCTGAGCTTGATGCGAAGATCAAAGTGAAAGTTTTGCTTGCTCGTGCTATTTTCGGAAAGCCTGACCTTCTTGTTCTTGACGAGCCTACCAACAACTTGGACATCAAAACTGTTGCTTGGCTTGAAAATTATCTTACTGACTTCCTTGGCACAACGATTATCGTCAGCCACAACCGTCACTTCCTGAACAACGTTTGTTCTCATATTTGTGACGTGGATTTCGGTGAAATTAGAATTTTCGTTGGTAACTACGATTTCTGGTACGAAAGTAGTCAACTTGCCGCTAAACAAATGCGTGATCAAAACTCTACTATGGAGCAACGCGCTAAAGAACTTCAAGCGTTTATCGCTAGATTCTCTGCCAACGCAAGTAAGTCAAAACAAGCTACTTCAAGAAAGAAAGAGCTTGAAAAACTTACTATAGAACAAATTAAACCTTCTCTTAGAAAATACCCGTTCATCGATTTCAAAATTGACAAACCTATTGGTAAAGAAATTTTGACGGTGGAAGGCTTAACTAAAAAAGGATATTTCGAAGACCTATCTTTCACTTTCCAAAAAGATGAGAAAATTGCAGTTATTTGCAGTAACAGTACAGTTACTGAAATGTTGTTCTCAGTTTTAACTGGAGAAGAAGAAGCGGACTCTGGAACTATTACTTGGGGAAAATCAGTTATCACAACTTATCTTCCACAAAACCACGAGAAGTATTTCATTAACTCAAAATTATCACTAGTTGACTGGTTGAGACAATATTCAAAAGAGCATTTTGAAGAATTTATCAGAGGTTGGTTAGGAAGAATGTTGTTCAGCGGACAAGAAGCTTTGAAAGAAGCAAATGTTTTGTCTGGTGGAGAAAAAGTTCGTTGTATGCTAGCTAAAATGATGCTTGAACAAGGAAATTTCTTGGTTATGGACGAACCAACAAATCACCTTGACCTTGAATCTATCACGGCATTAAACAAAGGTATGACGAATTTCAAAGGCAATATGCTTTTCTCAACTCATGACCACGAAATCATTTCTACTACTGCAAACCGCATAATGGAAATCGACGGTGGCAAGATTGTATTTGATCGCCAAATCGCTTACGATGATTACTTAGCTTTAGATAACTAAATTTAGAATTTTATTAAGATAGGGGTTAACCCCCTATCTTTTTTTATGTAAAAATCAACAATTCTATCTAAAACGACAATTTTCATCAATAAGCATGTAACCACAATTTATTTAAGTATATACATTTATTTTAACTATAATATTTATTATGAATTTATAGTTATCTTTATTATAGACATATATTTTAACAATCAAAAAAAATATATGAATATTATCTATACCATTGACAAACCGACCAATGGTATGTTACACTGTAAATATAAATCAAATCTAGCGAAAGGAGTTTTATAATGGGAAGAGCAAAACAACCTGAAGAAACAATGGCACTTATCCTTAAAGTGTCCCAACAACTTTTTTATGATAAAGGTTATGATAAAACTTCAATACAAGATATAATGAATGAAACTAAACTATCAAAAGGTGGAATTTATCATCATTTCAAATCAAAAGAGGCGATATTTGAAGCAATATGCGAGGAAATCGGCGTGCAAAATGAAATATTTTTATCCGCAATTAGGGACGATCCAAAGTTAAACGGATTGGAAAAGTTGAACTATATTTTCAACGAATCTTTTATGCGTCTTGACCTACACTTTCTTGGTCAAATGCACGAATATTTACAAAAAAATTCAAAATTTATAGTTATGTGCTTAAATGAAATTGCTGAGCTATCCGCTCCGAAATACCTTTTACCAATCATAGAACAAGGCAATCAAGACGGCAGTCTTTCAATTGAGAATCCTATTGAAGTTGCTGAGGCTGTACTAGTATTATCAAATATCTGGTTAAACCCAACGATTTTCACGTTAAAATCATCTTCTCTTATTAAACGTTGCGAAGTTATCAATAAATTTTGCAGAGCCTATGGTTTTGAACTTATTGACAAAAAAACCATCGATCACATTTTAAAATTTGAAACTATTAAATTAAACGAAGAAATATAACATTTAACAGTTATTACATTTTACTTGTTATTTGTGACTTCATACTAATTCTGTATTATTTATACTTGTTACTTGCATCTTGTTTCATATTATTTATTATTTATTATTGTTACTTGTATCTTGTTTCATATTATTTATTTTTTATACTTGTTACTTGTATCTTGTTTCATATAATTTAATTGTTATTATTTGTCACAGATAAACCTAAAATAACTGCTCATTATTAAGCAGTTATTCTTTATAGACAAAATCAAAACCGTTGGTCGGTTTCTTATATATTGAAAGTAGTAGATCACAATTCCGTGCTGTTAACACACAGAATTTGAATGCATCTTACACTCTTTGCACTGTCGTCGCTTGTTAGTTTAATGCTTGTATTCGATTCTATTGCAAAATTCTATATTACAACGCTCATATACTTGTGGTGTTACAAAATGCTTAACTGTAACAATTAAGTATCACCTAAAAATTACCCTATGAAGGAGAAAATTATGGAAACTAATAAAACTAAACTGCTTAAAAGCAAACTATTTACTAAAGACTTTACGCTTGTGGTGATTGGTCAAATTATATCCTTGTTCGGCAACGGTATTTTAACATTTGCACTACCACTTTACCTACTTCAAGAAACAGGTTCATCAGCAATTTTCGGAACTGCTACCGCCTTAGCATTCATACCAATGATAGTACTAACGCCAATTGGCGGAGTAATTGCTGACCGCTCCAACAAGCGAAATATCATGGTAATACTAGACGTTTCAGCGGCTGTGCTTATGTTTGCTCTTGCTATGCTTATCGGAATATCGCCACTTGTGCCCTTAATTATTGTGGTAATGATGATACTTTTTGGCATTGAAGGAATCTATTCACCAGCCGTTCAATCCGCTGTGCCAATTTTAGTAACTGAAGAAAACCGTATAAGCGGAAATGCAATAATAAGTCAGATTTCAGCACTTTCAAACTTAGTTGCACCTATTATTGGCGGATTTCTCTTTGCTATTTTTGGTATAGTTCCAATAATTATCGCTTCTGGAATTTGTTTTTTCCTATCATCAATATTTGAACTTTTCATACACATTCCACACACAAAACAACCACGAACACAAGGCGCATTAGCTACTATTTTTGGTGACATTAAAGAAAGTTTTCTTTACATGAAAAATCAACAACCATTACTTATAAAAGTTACTATTCTTTTTTGTTTGCTTAATCTTTTCGTGTCCCCATTAACTATGATTGCAACCCCTGTGATTATTACGCAAACCCTTGGATTATCTGAAGAACTTTATGGGCTTTCTATGAGTATACTTGGTTTAGGTGGCTTAGCAGGTGGAATTACTGTTGGCGTGTTAAGGTCTAAACTTAAATTGTCTTTCGTGCCTGTGTTATTTTGGTTACTTGCATTGTCATTACTTCCAATGAGTGCAACTCTATATTTTGCACCGTCAGTTATGATAAGTTATTGGATAATCACCGCAAGCAATTTTTTAGTTATGGCATTTGCAACTATGATTTCAATTCAAGTAATGACATATTTACAATCTACAACACCACCAAATTTACTTGGAAAAGTTATTTCTCTAGCTATGACTTTTGCCATGTTTGCATTGCCAATAGGTCAATCGTTATATGGAATTTTGTTTGAAGTAATTGTTCAACATCAATATGCTATAGTATTAGGAACTGCAATTATAACTGTACCAATCGCCATTGCCTCAAAAATAGTATTTAGAAAAGCCCTTTAGCTTTCTGCCTAAAACACTAAATTTAAAAACCTACATTTTTATGTAGGTTTTAATTTTATACTTTTGCTTTATAATTATGGTTAAAGTGATATTCTAAAGTTTCTCTATATTTTTCATTCAAAGCATTAACAATCCTTTGGTACTTATCGACATTGTCGTCTTTGTTTTCAGCAAACATAACTTATAAGATTTTTCACACCTGTTTCCATTAGCGATTCCACTTCTGTTACCGTTTACAAATATACCTACGCCGATACCTGTTCCAATAGTATAAACAATTACATTATCAAATCCTTTTGCATTTCCTAACCATTGTTCAGCTATCGCAGCAGCATTTGCATCGTTTACTGCAGTAATCTTAACATTTTCGCCTAAGATTTCAATAACGTCATTTTTTTATATATTTCACCAGTTATACCGACCCACAAGCACCAATAATTTCGTTGGTGTTAGTATCAAAATCACCAGTAACTGAAAACCAAGTCCTATGATTACTACATTCATTGACCTTGCTTTTTCGCAAATGTTTTTCGTTGTCATTAATATTGTTTCCCCAAGTAATGTTTTATAATTATTTATCAAGAACGATTGATTTTATTTATTTAGTACTTACCCAATTTTGTTATTTTGAACAAAGAACGGTATATCATTTTTAATTTTTCTTTATTGTTGCTTAAATTTTAAATTTACAGCAAGAAATTAACCTTTATGTAAATTAATTTTAAGTATTATTTTTAGATCTATTAAATCCGCACAGTATACCCAAATTTTATATTTCTCATCTATATTTTTATAATATATTATCATATTTATTTGTGTTATATTATCAACTTTAGTCAATCATAAGTACAATATGAAGTATCCAATAATTAAAACTTTTTACTTGCTAAACCTTTTATAGTATTGCTTAACGCTGTAAGCTTAATCATTTTTTTTGCACAACTATAAATTTTCTATAGCGTGAATAGGTTTCAATTATGCATTAAAATATTAATTATTGCAATTAGCAAATATGGTTCTATAATCATTATTTATGAATTATATCTATTGAAAAAAATAGCACTTTATCCTACAATGACCACTATTATATCATGGATATAATAGTGGTCAAAACTCCGCATAAAAAGTCTATAGAAAATAAACATTAAATCATTCTATGTTTAATGTTCCAATATTGTAGCAAACTTCTTCATTATTCATCATTATATTTTTATATTATCTATTGATGTTTGTATATTTAATTGAACTTGAGTAGTCTTAAACTATATTAAATCTATATTGATCTCTTCTGTTATAGTAATTCAATAATACAATTATCCGATACAAACTCTACATATTATAATGACTTTTATTTAATAATGACCTTTACTTAGACTGTGCATAACAATTGAATATTTTAATACACTGGATTGCTAAAATAACATTAGTTATCATACCAAGTATAATTAGTACTAGATGTGTTTTTCCTAGTGTTAAAATAAATATAATGCATAATATAATTTGTAAATACGAAAAAATCGTTATTCGTACAATAAATTTTGGAATACTGTTGAATGATTTAGTGCGTTTAAGATGCAATAACCCTAGTATATGAAAAATTAATCCGCATATAGCAAATACCGCCATAAAAATAAATCGATCCTTTGCTCCATATGTTGTTGGAATCATAAGCGTGAGCCCCATTAATAAATTCGTATATCCCGTTGCAGTCTTTTATCATATGTTTTATTCATTCTTCTACTCTTTTCTAAATTCTATATTTCTATATTTCTATATTTCTATATGTATTTATTTGTGTTAATTCACAAATTTTTTCTGCATCATACCTATTTTTAAATCAGAACAATAATTATTTTCAGGCTTTGTGATTATTACCCTATTTCTACTCATATTTATTCTATAGTTATTTAGTATTTCATTTAATTTTAGGCACAACATAACAGATTAGTTTAACACATAATATAACCGAAATAATTGCAGCTACAACAAGGTCAAGTGTATCAATTATATGATTTTGCTTATATAAATATACCGATTTAAACACTATACTTAAAATAAAGCAAATCCATATAAATATATTTTTTCTAAGTTTAAGTCCTGTTGGTTCACCATTCTTTTTCAAAACGATAATCATACCAAATACCATCAAAATACCCAAGAAATATAGTATGAAAGAAAACATACTTCCAATAACATCTGACAAAGGGGCAACTATATCCATAATACTTAAATATAATATACTTTTTTATAGTAAGCAATTTTTTATGCTTACTCCTATTTATCCTAATTGCTCATTTGATAATTTTTGCAGTTTCGCTATTAAAAAATCTACTGCCTGAATTTTTGTTGATAATTCATCAAGAATTGAAACACTATTCAATTGTTGACATAAATACAACTCTGCATATAAAATTACACCATTTATTGTTGAGCCAAACAATTCATGTAAATCCACATCAAAACTGTTTAATGGAATACTAAATACTTTAGATTTAAGTATTTCAAAAAAATTTTCTAATTCATCAAAGCCTTTAATGTTTCGCCCTCCAATGTGTCCACCACTAAGTAAAGAAAAATGCGTATTACTTTCATTGTCAATACTTTGAAGTATTTTTATTAAACCGACTTTAGCCTCTTTACTAATTTCTATTGCCAAGAGTAATATAGCATTTTTGTCTATAATATCTTTTTGATAATTCATTTTATTTCCCCTTACAATATCTTATTAGGATACCTTAAATATTTCTTATCTTAATTATAACACTAATCAGGTCTACTGTCAATTTTGAGCATCACTAATCCACAACGCAAAAAAAAGCAACCGTATTAATACGATTGCTTTTTATGGCTCCCTGTGAGTGACTCGAACACTCGACCCTGCGATTAACAGTCGCATGCTCTACCGACTGAGCTAACAAGGATTATAATGGATGCGGCAGCTTCATATCTTCCCGGACAGTCGCCCATCAAGTATTGTCT
>CAMQZB010000021.1 GCA_947039455.1 uncultured Clostridia bacterium | reverse complement strand
AACTAACCAACCAAAACAAAAAAAAACACCCCCACCAATCACCCAAAGAAACTCCAACATCTTAATCAAACCAAAATTCTCCCAAGCAAAAAGAGCGGGTCAAGGGGGTCACCCCCTTGTTGGGGTTTGGGGCGAATAGCCCCATTTCCCTAAAAAAACCAACCAAAACAAAAAAAAACACCCCCACCAATCACCCAAAGAAACTCCAACATCTTAATCAAACCAAAATTCTCCCAAGCAAAAAGAGCGGGTCAAGGGGGTCACCCCCTTGTTGGGGTTTGGGGCGAATAGCCCCATTTCCCTAAACAAACCAACCAAAACAAAATAAAAAACACGCCATAAAGGCGTGTTTTTTATTTAAAGTGATTTCTCTTTTTTCTTTTTGAGTTTTTTCACTAATTTTTTTAATTGAGTTTTGTGTTCAAGACCAAATATTAGATTTTTTATATTCACGTAATGAGCAAGCCAAGTAGTAAGGCAAGCTATGAAAATAAGTATCGATAATATCAAATAATAAGTACGCAGTTCAGGAGCAAGAATGCCGTCTATTACGTATTTCGCATTGTATTTCAACCCTTGGAAGATTGCCATACCCGCTAGGAACAGCATAGATCCCATAGACCCAAACTCGAACATAAAGATGTAAGCAACACCAAGACCAAAGATAATCAAACTAGCTATTGGCGATGCGGCAATAAACACTCCAAGAGTGGTTGCAACACCTTTTCCGCCTTTGAACTTCATACTGATAGGGAAAATATGCCCCATTGCAGCAGAGAGTCCGCATACGTAAAGAGCGATGTCTGAAATGTCAAAACCGCCTACTACTACGTTGCTAAATACATAATATCCAACCAGCGAAGGGATCATGCCTTTTAGAACATCTAAAAGTAGAGTAAGAGCGCCAAGGCCCACACCGTGATTTCTAAGCATATTCATAGTACCTGGATTTCCGCTTCCACTTTTTCTAATATCCGCTTTGTTTAACTTTGAAATAATTATTGCAAAGTTAATGTTTCCGAATAGGTTGGAGCAGATTGCAAGCACTACTAAAGTTATAGTTTGTTGAGTACTCATTTTTCACCTTTATAAACTGATTAAATTTATTCGTAATTACTGTTTTCGTCTCTTGATTTGAAGATAATCTTAATAGGCGTACCATCGAAATTGAACGCTTTTCTGATGTTGTTTTCCAAATATCTCTTGTATGAGAAATGCACAAGTTCGCTGTTATTTACGAATATAACCATCATTGGCGGATTAACCGCAGGGATTGTTGCGTAGTAAATTTTCAAACGTTTGCCTTTGAATGAAGGTGCTTCGTTCATTCTTACAGCGTCTTGAAGAACTTCATTAAGAGTACCAGTTGACGGACGGAAAGAGTTTCTTTCATATACATAATCAACAATATCCATGATTTTATCTACACGTTGTCCAGTTTTTGCTGAAACATATACAGGTTGAAAATAATTCATAAACGCTAAATCGTTTTTCAAATTATCGTTGAACTTGTTAACAGTATAGGTATCTTTTTCAATGGTATCCCATTTATTCATAACAATAACTGACGCTTTTCCCATTCTATGAACGTAACCAGCGATTCTAACATCTTGCTCAGAAATTTCTTCGCCAGCGTCAAGAACAATAAGAACGACATCGGCTTTTCTGATTGCAGCCATACCACGCAAAACACTGTAATGCTCGATATCGTCGTCAATTCTAGCCTTTTTCCTCATACCAGCAGTGTCAACGATACTATATTTCTTGCCTTTGAAATCGAACTTTGTATCAATTGCGTCACGAGTTGTGCCTGCAACCTCAGATACTATAGTTCTGTCATAGCCAAGAAGTTTGTTAGTTAAACTACTTTTTCCTGCGTTAGGACGACCAACTACTGCGATTTTCAATCTATCAGGTTCGTCATCTAATTCTACTTTATCGAAATAACGAACTACTTCGTCTAAAACGTCTCCAGTTCCTTGACCTTGCTCTGATGAAACAGCTACAGGATCGCCTAAACCAAGTGCATAGAATTCAAAAACTGCACCCTCAGAATAGTTATCAATTTTATTTACCGCAAGAACGATAGGTTTTTTGCTTGATCTTAGGTATGTTGCGATTTCGTAATCGTCGTTCATCACACCTTCACGACCGTCGGTGAAGAATATTATAACGTCAGCTAAATCAACAGCGATTTCCGCTTGAATTTTTATGTGCTTAAACATTTCGTCTTGACTTTTAATCTCAAGTCCGCCTGTATCCACAAGTGTGAAACCTTTACCGTTCCACTCTGCGTCGATGTAGTTTCTATCTCTCGTAACTCCGGGTCTATCGTCTACGATAGCGATTTTCTCGCCTGCTATTCTATTGAAAAATGTAGATTTTCCAACGTTGGGTCTTCCAACTATTGCTACTATTGGTTTCATATTACCTCCAAAACCGTCTTCCTGTGAGCTGTTTACAACAACTCGTATAACTTTCCACCGTGATTTAAACTAATTACCACCTCGGCGTTTACTTTTTCTTTAAATTCTTCTAATGTCATATTATCTAAAAACACATCACCAAACTCACGCAAAACGTTTTGTGGTAGCAATATTCTTTCAAAATCCATATCTTTTATTTTATCATAAATTACATTCCCTGTCAAAAGTCCTGCCACTGTTACAGTATCTCCAAACAAAGTATTTTCCACACATACAACTTTATGTGGTGCGGATACGCTTTCAAGGAGCTTAGTTAAGTGGGGATAAAAGGACACGCCAGTTACTAGTAAAGTTTTTTTCTTGTTAAATACTTTATTTTCTTGAACTGCATCTTCAAATTCGTCAATGAATTTTCTAACAAGTCCAACACCGTTTTCTATTTGTGGATATCCACAGTAATGCTCTTTATTGGGAAATTCTCTGTCCGTTAAGCAATAGAATTCGTCGGAACAACAAACAAATGCGTCCGCAACTTCATCAGTACACTTTTTTGCAAATGCGTCTACTAAATCAATAGTAGTTTCAGCAAAGTTTTTGTCGGATTTTTCAATATGAGCAAGCCCTGCACGGAACTTAGTCATGCCAACTGGAACTATCGCTAGTGATTTCACCATTGGATACATAGAGTATAAATCCTCCATGGTTTTTTGCAATTGCGGTCCGTCATTTAGATTTTTACAAAGAACTACTTGAGTATGCACTGTTATGCCGTTATCCGTTAGATATTTTAACTGACTCATAATTTTGTCACTGAATCTATTAGCTAGCATATTTTTTCTAACTTCACCATCAGTTGCATGAACTGAAACGTAAATTGGAGTTAGTTGCAATCTAACAATACGCTCTAAATCTTTTTGGGTATCATTAGTTAGCGTAACGTAATTCCCTGAAATAAATGATAAACGGTAATCATCGTCTTTGCAATAAAGAGTGTCACGATAACCTTCTGGCATTTGGTCTACAAAGCAAAATACGCATTTGTTGTGGCAAGTTCTTGTTTCTAAATCAGATACAAAATTCAATCCCATGTCCTCGTCTTCGTATTTTTCAACTTCAAGTTCGTGGATCTCACCAGCCCTATCCACCGTCATAGTAAATTCTTCTTGGGACTCTATGAAAAAGTAATCCAAAACATCTTCAATTTCTTGACCGTTAAATTTTAATAGTTTATCATTTGGTTCTAAACCGATTTCAAAACCTACTGAACCTTCGTCCACGCTTTTAATTATTAACATTTTTCACAATTTGCTGAAAATTTCAGCGTCCCCTTTAACTTATTATTTGTCTTTAGGCAAAGATTTCAATTCTTCCATAAAAGACTCTACATCAGTAAACTTTCTGTAAACTGACGCAAAACGGATATATGCAACAGCGGAAACATTTCTTAGTTCTGCTAACACATAGTCGCCGATTTTATCACTGCTGATTTCTTGAATAAGTGAATTGGCAATTTTCTTGTGAATGCTATCAACCATTTTGTCGATTAATTCAAGAGAAATTCCAATTTTTTCGACAGCAAGCAAAATTCCTTTTTTGATTTTCACTCTATCAAAAGGCTCGCGTCTTCCGTCACTTTTCATTACCAACACAGGCATGATTTCTACACTTTCGTATGTAGTAAACCGTTTGGTACATTCTAAACATTCACGTCTACGTCTAATACTTTTTCCGTCCTCCGAAGGACGAGAATCCACTACTTTGGTATCCTCGTGTCCACAATAAAAACACTTCACTTTAATTCACCTCTATATCTAAAATTAATTAATTCAATCTAAACTTCTTTCTATTTAAACCTTGACTTGCTGTTTCTTCCAACTGCAGGTTTGCCGTTTACGTATTTTTTCACGTTAGGTCTAAGATTAGATTTTGAATCAGTCTTAGTACTTTTTCTAGCAGTAGGACGAGCGCCAACATTAGCTTTCTTGATGTCCGCTCTCACAATACAGTCAGGCCCGTTTCCAATTAAATGGTGGTTTCCTGTAAGAAGCAATGCGTGACGAACTAAACTTTCGTTTTCAGGCTTACGATATTGCAACAAAGCTCTTTGCATAAGTCTTTCATCAGCAGTTGGAACGTGTACCGTTTCCATTGTGTTTGGATCAATTCCAGTATAGAACATACAAGTTGATCTAGTTGATGGTGTTGGGTAAAAATCTTGTACTTGAAGTGGCATATAGTTAATACTCTTCAAATATTTAGTTAATTCCACCGCATCAGAAATTGTTGTTCCTGGGTGACTTGCAATAAAATATGGCACGATAAATTGATTAAGTCCCAACTTTTGATTAGCTTCGTTGTATCTTGCCGTAAAGTTTTTATAAACGCTGAAATCAGGTTTATTCATTAATTTCAAAACGTTGTTAGATGCGTGTTCAGGTGCAGTTTTAAGCTGTCCGCTGATATGATATTTAACCATTTCGTTAAAAAATTCAGGATTTTTGTCCATCATTAGATAATCAAAACGGATTCCGCTTCTAATAAATACTTTTTTCACTCTAGGAATTTTACGTAAAGCACGAAGAACTTCTAAGTACTCGCTGTGATCAACATTTAAGTTTTCGCAAGCCTTTGTGCCTATACATTCTTTGTTAGTACAAACCCCATGCTCAATTTGTTTATCACAAGCTGTTTCACGGAAGTTTGCTGAAGGACCGCCCACATCGTGAATATACCCTTTGAAATCAGGCATTTTTGTAATTAATTCAGCCTCTCTTACGATTGATTCACTACTTCTTTTTTGAACGCGTCTTCCCATATGGTAAGTAATTGAGCAAAAACTGCAATTACCATAACAACCACGGTGACTAGTTATTGAGAACTTAACTTCTTCAAGGGCTTTAACTCCACCGTCTTTTTCGTATGATGGGTGGTATTGTCTTTCGTAATTCAGCTCACTTGAATTGTCCATTTCCTCAACAGTCATTGGTAGACTTGGTGAGTTTTGAACTAGAAATTTCTTATCTTTTTGCTCTTGAATAATACCCTTTCCAATGATAGCATCAAGGTGCATAGTTTGAGTTTTAAATGCTTTAGCGTAACTTTTTTTGTCTGACAAAACTTTTTGAAAACTTTCAATTTGAATAAACTCACTACGGTCACCTTTCATTGCATTCATAACTTTTTTTGGCATAGTGTCAAAACTAGTGATGTAACAAGTCCCTTTAACATCTTTAATGCTAGAAACAGGTATGCCCTTTTTGATTAAATCGCAAATTTCTATTACTGGTTTTTCCCCAGCACCGTATATTACTAAATCACAGCCAGAATCATAGACAACTGACGGCATAACCGCATCAGCCCAATAATCATAGTGCGCAAATCTACGCAAACTACCCTCAGAGCCTCCTCCGATAATAGCAACTTCTGGATAAAGTCTTTTTAAGTTTTTGCAGTAAACAGTAAATGCTCGGTCAGGACGTCTAAATCCTTGATTTCCTGGAGAATATTCGTCGTTATGACGTTTCTTCTTTGAAGCTGTGTAGTTGTTCACCATTGAATCTACAACACCAGTAGTCATTAGAAAACCGATTTTCGGTTCGCCAAGAGCAGTGTAGTCGTAGTCTTTTTGAGGTTGTGCGATAATTCCAACGGAAAAACCTTGTGCCTCAAATAGTCTTGATATTACAGCATGTCCAAATGATGGGTGATCAACATAAGCGTCACCTGACACCATAATAAAGTCTAACTGTTTGCCTTCTAATTCTTTTTTAGTAATTGGTAAAAATGCCATAATTCCTCACAGTAATGGAGAGAATAAAATTGATATCCTCTGCATGATTTTGTCCATAAAAGTTTGTTTTTCCAAAAATGCTTTGTCAAGAAGTGTGCTATCTTCCATGTCTTTTTCAAACACGTCGATCATCTTAGTACCAAATTCATTTCCATATATAAATGCTGTCATTTCAAAATGCAATTTGAAACTTCTTATGTCTAAATTAAATGTTCCTACACTTGAGATATTTTTGTCAATACACAGAGTTTTCGAATGAATGAACCCTTTGTGCATATAGATTTTCACACCATGCTCAGCTAATTCAATAGCGTTTGAAAGTGTTGTGTAGTAAACGAATTTTTTGTCTGGTATTCCTGGTATCATAATCCTAACATCAATTCCCGTTCTAGCAGCAGCGATTAATGCCATTTTAAATGGCTCGTCCAAAACTAAGTAAGGAGATTGAAGATATATAGATTTTTTTGCACTGTAAATAGCTTTTACGTATGCACTTTCGATACCCATTGAATGCATAGTATCAGGACCACAAGAAACGATTTGAGTTAGATTATTCCCAACTTTCTCTTCATGGAAATAAACGTCTTGCACTAAGTTTTCACCGCTTGCAAAGTTGTAGTCTTGAGCAAATCTTATATTAAGAAAATTCACCGAGTCACCAACTATGCGAAGATGAGTATCACGCCAAGGAGTCAATTTTCCTAAACTGATATACTCTTTAGCAATATTACAACCGCCTACATAACCTATTTTTCCATCAATTACAACTACCTTTCTGTGGTTGCGATAATTGAAGTTTTTTGTAATTCTCGTGTTTTTAATTGGGAAGAAAGGATAAACCTTTGCCCCAGCTTCACGTAATGATTTTGTGAAATTCTTACGTATTAACAACGATCCGAAATCGTCGTAAATTAATCTAACTTGAACCCCTTCTCTTTGTTTTTTCTCTAGAAGTTTAATAAATTTTTGTCCAATAATATCAGGTTTGATAATAAAGTACAAAACGTTGATATACGTTTTAGCGTTTTCGATGTCGTTCATCAAAGATTGATAATGCTCCACCATGTTCACTTGCAAATCTATATCATTGTTCACAGTTGCAATACTTTTATTTTCGCCGATGTTGTATTTTACCATTTCACCGATGTTGTCATCATTATCTTTTAATTCGCTAATATATTTATTTTGCAAATCAAGTAATTTCAAATAACTTTGATCGTTTTCTAGTTTAGTAAAAACCTTTTTCGTACGACCAAATGAAGGACCACGACCGAAAAATAGATACAAGAAGAAACCTGCAAACGGTATAAAGAAAAGCACGCCTGCCCAACGAATAACCTTTTCAGGGTTTTTTCTTTCAAAAAATACTAGCGCTATTAATGTAAGTAGATTGAACACAAACAGTATTTCGTTAAAAATAGCATACACTTGTTGGAAAGTGGAAACTCCTAAAGCTAATTCATACATACTAATACTCCCCCTATTTTAATGATACCTATTAATAATACCTTATTTAGCAAGTTATGTCAATCATCTAATATTTATTTTGTGCTATGAATCAATATATTATTAGACAATGTGAAAATAATATAAAAAAAAAGAGAGGTAATCCTCTCTTTTACTAAAAAATATATAATATTGTATTTATTAGAAATTTCCCAATCAATCTATGTCTCTAATATCATCGTCTTTGTCCTTTTTAGAACAGGGCCTACAAACTTGATCTTCCACGGTAATTTCAACTAAAATAACGTCGTCACCAATCTTTTTAATGTCATGCCACGGAATATAAATATTGTCACTGCCTTTAAACCAGCTAAAACCACAATCACCAGGAACTATAATTCCTCGTATACAGCTTTTTTCGCAATCAATAACTAGGTCATTGATACGCCCCATGCGTTTTCCAGTTAATACATTCACAACTTCTTTGCATTTTAATTCGCTTAATTCAACATTCATAATTCTCCAATGACTAAATATTAGTACCTTTATAATTCACTTCGCATACGATTTAATGCGCACTTTTCTAACCTTGAAACCTGTGCTTGTGATATACCAACATCGTGGGATACTTCCATTTGCGTTTTCCCAACATAGTATCGCAAGAACAAAATTTTTCTTTCTTTTTCAGATAATTTATTAGTAGCATCAGAAATCGCTACATTTTCCGACCAATTTTCTTCGCTAGCCTTACTATCTCTGATTTGGTCAAGAAGCATAATTGAGTCGCCTGTTTGATTTCCAACTGGCTCAAACAAACTCATAGGTTCAGAAACAGCCTCAAGAGCTGACACCACTGAATATATATTGATTTCTAGACGTCTTGCTATTTCATCAACAGTAGTTTCTTTCCCAGTTTCTTTTTCGATTAATTCTTTCATTTGAAGTGCCTTGTATGCAATATCTCGCACACTTCTAGTTACTTTCAAAGAATTACCGTCACGCAAATACCGCCTAACTTCGCCCATAATCATAGGCACCGCATAGGTGGAAAATCGCACATTCATTGTCACATCGAAGTTGTTGATTGCTTTAATCAATCCCACGCACCCCACTTGAAAAATGTCGTCGATATTATCACGTCGCCCCCAAAATCTTTGAATCACACTAAGTACCAATCTCATATTGGCAGTGATAAATTCTTCTTTGGCAACCTCATTACCCTCTTTTATCTGCAACATCAACGCCTTACTCTCACATTCTGTGAGTTTTGGCAATGTTGATGTATCAACACCGCATATTTCTACTCTTACATTCAATTTTCGTCCTACCATATCTAACTGTACATACCAAAGTAAATCTAATTATATATAGTTAAGTGTGTTACAAATGTTGGTAAATTATACCAAACTAACTGAACATAAAAATATGAAATTTTTGCTGTTAATTTAATTATATGCTAGAGAGCCACATTGTGGAACTGTTTTTGCATTTTTCCTATGATTTTTTTTTCCAGTCTTGAAATATAACTTTGCGAAATACCTAAAACATCAGCCACTTCCTTTTGAGTCATTTCCTCAAAACCAAAAAGACCGAAACGCATTTTCAAAATGTATCTTTCTTTTTGCGGTAACTTTTCATAAAAATAATATAGCATTTCAACTTCAGCTTTATTTTCTACGTTCTTGTAAACCATGTCAGGATCAGTACCAAGAATATCGGACAACAAAAGTTCGTTGCCCTCGCCGTCAACATTCAAAGGTTCCTCAAGTGAAATATCCGATTTAGTTTTCACAATACGACGCAGGTACATCAAAATTTCATTCTCAATACAGCGACTTGCGTAAGTAGCAAGCTTGATATTTTTTTCAACGTCAAATGAGTTCACAGCTTTAATCAAACCAATGGTGCCAATAGAAATTAAATCCTCGGTATCAACACCAGTGTTCTCAAACTTCTTTGCTAAGTAAACAACCAATCTCAAATTGTGTTCAATCAAAGTATCTCGTTTGCTTTCATCACCGTTTCGAAGTGCAAGCAAAAAGCTTCTTTCGTCCTCGATTGAAAGAGGGTGAGGCAAAGCACCATTGCTGCATATGTAAAAAATTCGTCCCTTTCTCAGTCCAAATTTATACAGTAATTTTCTAATTAATGAAATTATTTTTTTCATATTTAAAACTCCTCCTACCCTAGAATAACATTGGGCCAATGAGTATATCAAAGTCACCCTTATCTGAAATTGGTTGGTAGGATAACCCTAACAATCCATTATATATTATATGTAACTTTTTGTCCACATATAACTCTATTTTGTCCACTTCTAATATTCTTAAACTGTCACTGACCTGTCCCACCGACCTAAACTTAACCCGATCAAGTGTCCCAAAGTCCACATTCTCCAAAAAATCAAAAATACTTCTAATATATACAACTGAAATGCCTTTTCCAGTAACTCTATCTTCCAAGAAGTTTCCGCTGTCGTAATAGCCCTTAATAGTTTTCTCCATGCCCCTAAAGTAGATTTTCACATCGTAATAGAATGATGATTTACTGTGTCTTTTTTTCGCAAATTTATAACCTTTCATGCACAAGATAGTAGCAAGAAATATTCCGCCCACAAGAACTCCTATGGGGAAATCGGACAGAATAAAAAAGCTGTTCACATCCGCAAAGTCGATGTTTAGAATGTTGAACATTCCAAGCACTACACCGCCAAAAGTGAAAGTTAGTAAATAGAAAAGTAGCGTTGCCATTATGTATCGTTTTAATGTCAGCCGTGCTAAGTATACTATCAAAAAGCTCATTGCAATCTTTACGCACAGGAATGTGTTTTGCGACAAAACTATCATTGGCGAAACTACGGCAAAAGCTGTTGCAATAATTGTGCCAAGAACTATCCGTTTTGTTTTTGGTTTTTCACCTAAAAATATGTACATTAAGTAAAGCAAAATAAAATCTATTATGAAATTGTCAATGATTACTATTTCTATGTATACTTCCATTGCTCCACCCCATTTCATTCTATCATTTACACAATACTATTCTTTTTGGGATATGTCGAATATTCTTTATTATATTTTTTGTAAACGCTCTTTACTTTTGTTTTTCAGTTCTATATTATTGTTTTAGATATTTTTATTAAGTTACATGGGGCTTTTTGCACCAAACCCCAACAAGGGGCTGAGCCCCTTGACCCGCTTTTATGGGGGTGTTTTTTGTGGGATAGGACGACGTTTGGTTGTGGTTCATGTGTTGAGTTTTGTTTTGAATATTTTTATTAAGTTATATGGGGCGGTTTGCCCCAAACCCCAACAAGGGGCTGAACCCCTTGACCCGCTTTTGTGGGGTGTTTTTATGTGATGGGACTGGGTTTGGTTGTGGTTCATGTGTTGAGTTTTGTTTTAGATATTTTTATTAAGTTATATGGGGCGGTTTGCCCCAAACCCCAACAAGGGGCTGAACCCCTTGACCCGCTTTTGTGGGGGTGTTTTTATGTGATAGGACTGAGTTTGGTTGTCGTTCATGTGTTGAGTTTTGTTTTGAATATTTTTATTAAGTTATATGGGGCTTTTTGTCCCAAACCCCAACAAGTGGCTGAACCCCTTGACCCGCTTTTGTTGGGGTGTTTTTATGTGATAGGACTGAGTTTGGTTGTGGTTTTCTTGTTTGGTTGTTTTGTTTTGGTCGGTTTCCTTTTTGCGATTACGATTGTCTATACTGTTTGCTAGTTTGGCATCTTATTATACTGTGTCCTTTTCAGTAGTTTTGATTTTGGGTGCAAAAAAAGCTACCCCAAAGGGTAGCTTTTTGTTTCAAGTTTGCAAATATAAATACTCACTCATTTGAATTATTATTTTGTTATAATTTCTTACCTAATTAAGGTCTATAATATTTACAGCTTACTGAGATAGAAATCTCATCACCTGGCTTAATAGGTCTTCCTGTACCATCTTGAGAAATTCGAATAGCTTCTTCTATAGTAACATCAAATGAGAAACTACTACCAGATGAGGTTTCATTTTTAATTTTAATCTCATTTCCAATTTCGATTTCTACATCTCTATCACCAATACTTGATGAAGGTTCTGTTTCATTTACTCCTAATATTGTTACATCAAGGTCATCTTTTTCACTAGCTCCATATACATAGTAAGAATATCTCTCTGCAGCAACTTCTACTGCAATGATTGCTGAACTACTATTGTATACTAAAGAACCCTGTTTATCGGATAAAGGTTTATCCGTAGAACTAGATGTCCAATTTGAATCAAAGCTTCCATTCTTCAATATTTTTCCTACGCCAATTTCATATTTAGT
This sequence comes from uncultured Clostridia bacterium, assembly GCA_947039455.1. Taxonomy (GTDB): domain Bacteria; phylum Bacillota; class Clostridia; order Christensenellales; family CAMQZB01; genus CAMQZB01. Next base: position 18,949 of record CAMQZB010000021.1, on the reverse strand, counting down.
AATACCACGTTCAGCCACAGCGTTGCCGTCTTTATCATAATATGCAGCCCAATCACTAAGGGATTCGCCCACAGATACATCATAATATGAAACATATTCGATCTCAATTTCAACCGCTTCACCGGCATCTAAGTTTCCGCCATCAAACGTAAGCATTTGCTTACTATCATTTCTTGGTTTAGAGTTTGTGAAAGCTTCTTCTAGTGTTAATGATTCATTTTTAATTAAATAAGTTGTACCTGTACCTCTATCCATTAAATAGCGTCTCATAACTTCGCCTACACCACTATTCATGTCACCAAAGCCTGTTGTTGAAGCAAGAGAAATACCGTTAATACTAATACCTACTGGGATGTAGCCATCTTCATTTGAAATTGACAAGAAATATTTTGAATCTTCTGACATTGTTCCAGAAGTATTTAACGAAGTTTTACTCTCGAAGTCATTCCACATTGATACTTCACCGTATTCACTTGTGAATTCACCGTTAGACCCTGACATTACAGTTTCCTTTTTATCAAATACAGCTGTAGCTGTAACTGGGAAAGTTGCACCTAGATCAAGATTGATTTCGATTGGCATATTGTTTATTAATTTAAAATTAAAGTCTCCTTCACCCATTTCAAGAGAAATAGTGCTGTTATGTGAAGACAATAAATCTTCAAGTAACGCCTCTGAATATACCTTGTATTCATTTGCGTCAGTATCTTTCAAAGAGTCAGTTGAAATGAATTTTTTGCTTGTTGAGTCCCAAATATTTCCTACGATTTCAAGTTGATTAACTTGATAGTAATCAGCAGGCTCAACTTGAATACTAAGCATACCAAGAGCATCCATAGTTGGAATTTTTCCTTCTTCAACACCGTCTAGTGTTACATTAGAATATTCACCTTCATGGAATCCAGCTTCATCTTCATTTCTCAACGTTCTTCCATCTTCATAAACACTGAATGAATATTTGCTAACAAATCTAGGAATAATTTTAACTATATCACCAGTTAGATGGTCTTCAGTTAAAGTGAATGTGAATGAATCATCATCAAATGAACTTGGAAGAACGATTTCGTCACCAATTTCCATCTCAAGAAGTTCATATCCTTCATTAATTAAAAGAGAAATTTCATATTCTTGACCAATAACTAGTTGTTTATTTTTATAATTCACGTCCTTTGAACCAACATCTGAAATTTCAAACATTGTGTCACCGTTACTGATAATTCTGAATGACGCAATTTCTTCGCCATAGATACGACCAGTTTTAATGTCAAAGGCATTTGCTTCTGTGATACTTGTATACTTTGGTTTAAAACTACCATCTGCCTGTTCTACCAACTCAGTTTCCATATTTTCTTTAGTTAATGCATTAGCAGTATAGCCATCACTATACAATCCAACTGTTGCACTTTGTCCAATAAGTGGAGTGAAGTCGATTGATGAGAAACCATCAAGTTTGCCAAGAAGGTTTGTAGAAATATTTACACCACCATTAGTTCCAGTATTATTAGTATCATAATCCTTCGCATCCTTTTCAGCTTGCGTTACGTCAGTTAATTTACGTGGAGTACCATATACATACGTTATTGAGCCTCTATGACTTTCAGCCTCTAAAGGTGTAAGCGGCTTAAGCGTTGTTGTCCCAATGAAGTCATCACGACTTACCAAACCTATATAAGCTTCAAAAACACTAGCATCAAGGAAAAGGTCTTTAACATAACAACCTAAGAATTTATTTTCTCCAAGGTCTTTAATTTGAATTGCGAATGCTACTTCGTCACCAACTTCAGCAGTTGATTTTGCTTTAGAATCCTTACCTTCGAAATCGTCAATATAATCATCGTCATCTTCATCACGCGCTTCATTTTTAGGATGAGAAGCACCTAAGAATATAACGCTACCAGCTGAACTTGCCATCTCGTCTTCAAGTTTGTAAACAGTGTTTACTCTGTCTTTTGCGATTTCGTAAAGTGCTTCAACTTCAGTAATGTTAACTGATCCTGACATTTTACGTTGAAGTTCAGTAGCTTTTGGATAATCTTTAATGATTGCGCTAGCTGAAGAAACAAATGAACGCATTTCTGAGTAATTCATTTCATTAATTGTAGTAGAAGTTGGAACTGTCGCAATTTGAGTTTTAAGTGATGAAGAAACATCAAAGTCTCCACCAGACATAACGAACAATTCGCCTTCTTTGAAAGTTACTTTGTAGTTTGTTGAAGTGTTTTCTGCAACAATTTTAACTTTGTAACCTTTATTAGCAGAAGTTGATGGTTTCAATTTTGACAAGTCAGTTACTTTAGTAGAACCGTCATAAATTTCAAACTTCAAACTTCCAAGGCTTGTTTCAGTGTCGTCGCCAACAAAACCAGCTTCTTTAAATAAATCTCTTGGATTACCTAGAGAAGATATTCCTTGTCCTTGACGAAGGAATATATCGCCAATTTCAAGATTCAATTCAACTGGTACTATTGTCATAGTAGCGTCAAGAGTGAATGCATCTTCACCTTCAATAGTAACAGTAGCGGTAACTGGGTAAGTACCAACTTCTTTGAAACTAGGGTTAGTAAGAGCTTTATTTCCTGAAGCATAAGTTACTGTGTAATTTTTACCTACTAGTAGTGAATTGTCAACAGCAATTTTCATGTCGTGACTTTCACTGTCATAAGTAACAGTTTTATCTGTCATAGTAAATCCATATTCTTCGTCAAGTGTAATTCCGCTACACCCTGCAAATGCTGAAAGTACTAGACTAAAAATTAAAATCGCTATTAAACTTTTTTTTGCAATTTTTTTCATAGTTGTCTCCTTAATGATTATAAATTTTATTATTTTAAGTATATTCTAACATAAATCACGCTAAATATAAAGTGTAATTCATAGATTTTTAGAAAATTGTTGTAGTATTTTTACCAATTTGATAAAAAATAAGCTAATCCACCAATTAAAGCTAGTGAAATCAAAGATAAAACAGCTATTTTCAGTGGTGATTTAGGATAAGAACCCCAAATGGCACCAGATTGTCCATTTACAACTGCACCATAGTTTTTTTCATTGTAGTAATACTGTCCTAACCAGAATGGAAGCAACAAGTATTTGTAGGTTGACTGACTGTAATCAGTGCTAATGTTAATGTACGAAACAACGTCCGCACGTGAGTTTGACTTGATTTCATCGTATAACACGCTACGAATTTCTTCCTTAGCTTCATTCCAAGCTTCTTTCACACCTACACTATAGTGCATTGCCGAAAAGCCTGCAAGAAATTCTTTCTTGTAATCGTTAGCATTGTTTGTTTCATAGTTTGCTATTTCGCTAAATGCTTTGTCTGAAACTTTATTACCTGCGTTGATTTTCACATCGTCAAAGTTATAGTCCAGATTACCGCTGATCATTTTCCACCTTGTTTTTCGTACTGTTCGTCTGTTTTTTCCAGAGCCAACAGTGACTGTATAATGATAACCAACACGACCATGATATGTAGAAGTAGTTTGGGAATCAAAGGTCCAGCAAGGAGAATAAATACCTTTAAAGAAAGTATCGAACCGAGTTTTTTTGATTTTGCTTGGAGCAAAGAATCTTCCTTTAATCCACTTTTTCGCAATTTCAGCAACTTGAGCTTCGTCTACCTTAAAAGGAATAACACCCGTTGGTTTTATTCCTTTAATATCTTTATCTAGAACCACGTTAATGCTTTTACAATAAGGACAATGGAATGCTAACCCGTCTGTGGATTTTTCTGAAATAGAGCCACAGTTATCGCAACGGTAGATTTCCACCTCACCAGTTTCAAATTCATTTACTAAAAAAGAACTTTCGTCAAAGGTCTTTTCCGAAACAATCTTCGATTCCGTCAATGACTGAACATTTCCGCAGAATTGGCAAGCTAATTCTTGGCTTGCAGGGTCAAAGACGAGATGACCACCACAGGCGTTACACTTAAATTGGATTACACCAACATCTTGATTTTCTTGGTGCTGTAATTTTGAAGTATTCATATTTTTTATCCTTACTACCTAATTAACAAATTAAAACAGCTAAAAGTATCAATTAAAATCATTTAAATCATAGCTGAAGTTTTGTTCTTTATCTTTTATTTTTTTCGGCACTACGATTTCATTGTAATCAACGTAGTATCTCTTTCCTGTAATATTGCAATAAATTACTAAACTCAAAGCTGAATCTATCACAAGAATAATCCCTGGAGCGAAAATAAAACCAACTCCTAATGTGAATATACCAAAAGTCATAACACCTACGATTTCAATCATAAGCAAAACAAATTGAGTAGAATAAATTTTTCCGAATTTTTCTGACATAATATGCCAGCCTCTAACAAATGATTTCCATGCACCTAGATTTTCATAAACCATAACAGCAAGCCAAGTTGAAACTATAGTTTTTCTAAGGGAATAAGCAGCAATAAAGAACATACTAGCAAAAAATCCTAGCAGTATCGGAACATCGCCAAACACAGCAAACAAAATAAGTGCGGTAACCACAATTATCAGCAAATCAATTGGTAAAACTATCACCATGGATAATAGAGCATATTTTAATGATGTTTTAAACTTAACCAAAAGGCTAGATGAGAACAAGTACTTAGCTTGAAATTCCATAGAACCGTATAGCACTTCAGTAGTTGGTACAGAGCCAAAAGCATTCAAAAAGAAAGCTAAGAAAATTAAAACCGCTATAACAATATAGGTGTATATCAAATCATTAGCATGATTACTAAGCACATCTGATGCCATTGCAATTAAGTTTGCAACGCTACTTGTTAAGCTCTCACCGCTAAAATCTAGGGCAACGAACTTGTCGAATACGCTTTGAGCCATATCCATAACCCCCAAGTCTTTCATGTCATCTATAACAGGAAGTAAACTTGGAAGAACAATTGCTACTACTAATGAAATTAGGATCAATGCCACAATGAACCTATATATAAGCACTTTATAATTCAAATGAAAATTTGACACTAACACTTTAAATGCGTTTGTTAAATACATAATATCTCCTTAAAATCCTAATCTATTTTATATTAAATAACTTTTTTTGTTTTGGTTTATATCACGACGTTGTTCGTTAGTCAGTTCATAGAACACTAACATTGAATAGATTGGAATATACATTAACATAAATGTATACAAAATCGTGTCTACACATAGTGTAAGAATCAATCCGTCAAACAGTAGTGAAAACAACCATGAAATCAAAACTGAAATTATAATTAATAAAGTAAAATCGAAAACGATCTTCTTTACTTTACCCGACAACAGTTTTGTTGAGAATATAAACGCATCTTTAAATGGGTAACCTACAATTTGCATTGCTGGAATAATCAATATAAACTCTACAATAGCGAAAATCATAAGAGTGAAAATCAATATTGTTACGGCAATCGATATTGGTAGCGTCATAATCAGTGCTGTTTTAGCCACAAGCAAAATCACAGCAGATGTTAAGAATGCGCAAAGTTCAAGAAGTATCATTGAAGCGAAAACAATCGGTACAGTTGTCATTACCGTGTCATTCAGTGATACAAGTGGTTTTTTGTAAGAGAATGTTCCAACTCTCAAATGTCTGTCTAATATTCCATATAACAAACTAATTTCAAACAACAAAATTATTGCTGTTAGTATTCCAACAAGCCATGATCTTGATGTTAATAAAGAAAAGTGTGCGTAGATATTCCATACACTTGAAGCATTTAGCTCCATGTCAAAAAAGAAATGTACTGCACCTGATAAGTTACCTGAAAACGCCAACGCAATTCCTGCAATCAACGTAATCGGCAAAAACTTCCAGCCGTTGTTATATAAATATCTTAATGTATTTTTATTAAAACTCATATTATTATGATTTCCTCGCAATTATTTTTGTTTAGAGTATAAAACTCCAATATACCTTATTATATAATAAAATGAAAGATTTTGCAAGACTTTCTTACATATAATTGTTATGAGATTTTTTTTACACAATTTCTTCTTAGTAATTCGACAATAAAACAAAGTTTTCTTAGGAAATTTTGATACAATATTAGCTACGAGGTGATTATGAATAAAAACAAAATACATCATTTATTTACTACATTATATATACTGCTTTTTTCTTGGGTAGTTTTTTGCTCATTTAACAGCAGTTTGATAGCCTTTGGAGACACCACTGATGACTATGCAAGGATACTTGATGATGATGTTTATTTTTACGGAAACGAAACTTTATCTCCAAGGGATGTTCTTTTTGTTTTACCAAAAGGTTACTATGTTAAAGTCATTTCCGCTGGTGAATTATACTTTGAATGCGTATACGCTGATTCATCTAATGATTATTCAAAAATACTTGGGTTTATTGAAAAAGACAATGTGGAACTATGTGAGGGGGTCAGTCCTTTATATCCTTCTATTAGTCTTTCCACAATTTCTCAAACTAATATGTATAGCGACCCTAACGCAAGTTCTGATGTAGTAGTTTCTCTTTTTTCTGGACAAAGCGTGGAGTTTTATGGTTACGCTGTTGACCATGCTTTTCTTTTTGTTAAAGCAGGAAACGATTTTGGTTATATTAACATTAAAAGTTTAGAAACACCTAAAATAAAAGACCACCCTATCCCACTTCCACCTATGCCCTCCCCATCTCCAATAACAACTCCAGAACCTTCTGATGAACCTGCTATCACCGAACCTATCTCCTCAGAAATTCCAACTGCGATACAAGTTATGTTAGTAATATTTATACTAATTCCAGTGGTAATTATTTCTATTTTCTTGTTTTCAAAAAAAATTAATTAATTTTGCCATATAATTGCAGTTCCTCTTTTCTCAATTAACACATTATAATTGACTTTTTATCTGTTAAGAAGTATAATTACATTACTATACTGGAGGATACTATGCGAAAATTTATCTGTACACTTCTAATTCTATGTATTATCATGTCTTCATTTGGCGCTACTACTGTGGCATTCGCCGACGATGACGATGACGACTTTGACTACTTTTCTTACTCAGTAAGCACTGATGTTGACAACAATGACAACTCTACATACTATGCTTTTAACAAACCAACAAAAATTGCAACTTCATCTGATTACATTGCAGTTTTAGAGGAAAATGATTATGGTAAAAAACAGTTAACTTCATTTGACTCAAGTGGAGAATTTTTGTATTCCACTCTTCTTAACGATCCTCGTGATGTTGAGATTATTGGTAATTACGCATATGTTCTTGACTATGATTTAGTTAATGAATTTGCTAATATTTATCAAGTAGATTTAAGATCAGGCACTGGCGTTATTGTTATCTCAGAAATTATTTCTCGTGATATCGCTTCTGACGGTGAGTATCTTTATGTTCTTAAAGCTGGTTTAGTTCAAGGTATCGCAAGATATCATGTTGGATCAAATGTTTACACTCCTGACTACTATTTCGAAGATGGAGACGTATTTATGTATTCAACTGCTATCTCAATATTCGAAGATAACATTCTAGGATTCCAATCTTTCTTTGGCAGTCCTTCAATCATGGTTTACAACACTAAGACTAAGACTTCTTTCAATATCACCGATATACCTGAAGGCGGTGTTAGTGAGTTCTTTTATGACGGATCTAAACTTTACATTCTAAATGCTACGGGTGTTTACATTGGTGATCTTTCAGAAAAACCAAACTTTACCCTTGCACTTTCACCATCTGATTCTACCATTTCATTAAATGAAAATATCATAGACCCAATCTCTTTCGCTTTCGATGAATCTTCACAAAACGGGATTTATGTTCTTGACGGAGAAAATTCTCTTTCAGTTAAAAAATTCGTAACTTCAAACAATCTTCTAACTAGCGGTATGTTTGCAATCAGCTCATTCTCTGGCGAAGTTGGTTCTTTCCATTCACCTACTGACGTTACTTATTCTGACGGCGATTCTTTTTATGCGGACAGCCTAAACAACCGTATTACAATTCGTTCAAGCAAAGGTAAGTACACAGCATTCGACACAATTGACGAAGAAGGTGAAAAATATGAACCACTTTATGTTGGAGTAGATTATTCTTCAAACATTTACGTTGCAACTATCGATAAGATTTACAAATATTCATCATCATATGAATTACTTGATTCTTACGATTCATCTTCTGACAGAAGATTTTCTGGCATATCTGCCTTATACGTTTCTGATGTTTCCCACGAAGTTTACGCTATTGACGGATCTAAAATCATTGCACTTGATCCTGAAAGCAATGAGTTCAAAGTATTAAAACCTTCTGGTTCTTCATCTGAAGTTTTCACTATTGATATGCGTTTCAACCGTTACATCTACGGAAATGGAAATTCTTTAGCAATCTATGATATGAAAACAAACAACCGTATTACGTCTCTTGACGTAGGCTCAAACAGTACATTCGATGTTAGAGATGTTACTACTGATTTTAACGGAAGTATTTATGTTCTAGTTGAAAGTCCTACTTATTCTTATATATTTAAATATATTTTGAAAAATTCTGAAGACGATAAAGACAAAGAAGAATATATCGAAGCTGGTCAAATTCGTATTGAAGACAACATTGGATTCAAAAGTTTCACCCTTGATAATGATGATGAGGCGATCTACCTTATCCCAACTTCTGAACACAGAATTCACACTATTAGTACATATGGTTATAAAAAACTTGACATTGAATACACACCTTCAATTGATATTCCAAAAGACATTTTCAACCAAGAATACGATAAAGACGTTACTATCGGTACCGTTATTGATGATGGAAACCGCTTGATCTACCCTCCTGAAAGACGTGATTCGCTTTATCCTGTGAATTACTCAATTACTCGTACACGTAAGCTTGATGACGACGCTTTAGTTATTGTTGCTGGCTACACTGAGGATAGGGAATACGCTTACGTAATTGCAAACAATGCTGCTGGGTTTATGGATGCTAGCGCTTTGAAGATTACTGACCAAAACAAAAACGTTCCTTTCGATTCTGGTGTTAGTTTGCATGATAACATGTATGTTTACAAATACCCTCTTCTAACTGTTTACGATCACGAACCGCTTTACTCTATTAATCAAATACAAAAAAACGTTGAATTAGATATTATCAACAACGCAAGCGATTACGTTTGTCCCGCTGGTTTGTATTGGTACAAGGTTTCTTTTGAGGTTGACAACGATACTCTTTACGGTTACATTCCTAGATACAACGCAGTAGAAAACCTTAATGAGACTAATCCTAACTTAGAATTCGGAAAAATAAGCGCTGATTTACTACACGGTAAAGTTGACGTTTACGCCGATCTTGGTGTTACTAAAATAGGTAAATCGCTTCAAGATAATTCGAAAGTTATTATCCTTGACGTAATTGATAACTATGTTTACATTCAAGAAGTTACTGACAGTGGCGATGGTGTTATTGGGTATATCTTTAAAGATAATCTTACTACAGAAGCTCAAACGAAATCTCAAACTACTGCTTTAATTCTTATTGCTATTCTTGTTGCTGTAGTTGGTATTCTTTTAGGTATTAAGTCTATTATGAAAAAACGTAGCAAGAATTTTTAATAGTTCTTTCTTTTGACATTGTCTATTAATTATTAGTTGCTATATTTAGAATTTATTTAAGGACTGTTTCATTATTTTGAAACAGTCCTTTTTTTATATTTAGATTTTGCTTGTTAGTGCGTGAAGTTATTTTGATAAGACTTTTTTTTATTAGCTGACTAAGATTGTTTGTCATGATTTGATTTAACTTGAGTTAAGCAATATGATTAATCTATTTTTGTTAGCTCACTAAGATTGTTGGTCATGGTTTGATTTAACTTGAGTTAAGTATTGTGATAAATCTATTTTTGGTGCTTGACTAAGGTTGTTTTGTTTATCAAGGTATTCACGTTTTTGTCAGGGCTCTGCCCCCGACGCCCCCGCAAAAGGGTACGTTACCGTCCCTTTTGAAACCCTCTTGGACATGAGTTCAGTCTTTGATAAACGAGTTTTGTTGCTTGCTCTCTATAACAATTAGTAAAGGAGTTTTACGAAGGCGTTTCTTTCGTGGGATTGTAGGTTTTGTAATTTATAACGCTAGTTTGGGCTATGATTAAGCGTTAGTAAAGTTTTTTTAGTAAATTTAGTTTTGTTGGCTTTCTAAAATTGTTGTAATGGTTTGTTGATTTGTGAGTAAAGTATTTTGCTGAATTTAGTTTTGGTGCTTGACTAAGGTTGTTTTGATGATTTGTTAGTTCGTGAGTAAAGTTCTTTGATTAATCTATTTTTGGTGCTTGACTAAGGTTGTTTTGTTTATCAAGATGTTCACGTTTTTGTCAGGGCTCTGCCCCCGACGCCCCCGCAAAAGGGTACGTTACCGTCCCTTTTGAAACCCTCTTGGACATGAGTTCAGTCTTTGATAAACGAGTTTTGTTGCTTGCTCTCTATAACAATTAGTAAAGGAGTTTTACGAAGGGGTTTCTTTCGTGGGATTGTAGGTTCAAATTTGTATTAGGTGGTTTTTATTTTGTTGGTTCGTGAGTTCAGTTCGAGATAAACGAGTTTTTTTGCTTGCTCTCTATAGCAATTAGTAAAGGAGCTTTACGAAGGTGTTTCTTTCGTGGGATTGTAGGTTCTGAGATATATTAAGACGGTTTATAGCGTGGTTTTAGAGAGGATTTGGAAAACTTGTGTTATGGATTGTTTTGATTTTTTGGTTGCACACTATCATCAGTTAGTTTTTATTTTGTTTGTTTGTGAAAAAAGTTTTTGCTGATATTTCTTTAATTTTTCTGTATAATTAATTGTTCTGATTTTTTGGTCAGTATGTAACGTTAGTTGGTTTGGTTTAGTATAAAAAAATACGGTATCTTTTTTGATACCGTATTTTTGAATTTATATGTAATATTATTTTTTAGCATTTTGGATTGTTGTGCATTTTGTGTGTTGTTATTTTCGTTATATTATTATTTTTGAGTTATTTAGTATTTCGGACACTAGGTAGTTTGATGTTTTGTAGGCAGTTTGAGCCATGTCGTCTGATTCGATTTGCCAGTTTTTTTCTACTAGGGAAATTACTTGTGCAAATAGGATTCCGCCCATCATTTCTACGTATTTTTTATATGACTCGCTTGATTTTGATAGAAGGCTGAACTTTTCTGGTTGTAACAGATTTTTATCATATATGTTTTTTCTGTTTAATTTATAAATAATTCCTTCAAGGTTGTTTTTACATAAAAGGTCAATAATTTCGTGTAGTCCTTTTATCCATGTAAAGTATAACGTCAATGAATTTACTGAAAGGTCTTTTGGTATGTGAGGCATGCCTGAAGCTGTATCAAATAGGTCTTGAAGATAGTCAATCAAGATGTCTTGTATGGTGCTATAATGAGCGTAAAAAGTCGGTCTTGCAATCATTGCTTTTTCTGATACTAATTTAATAGTAACTTTTTCATAAGGCATTTCTTTTAATAATTCCACAAGCCCCAATCTAATATCTCTTTTTGTTTTCTTAATTCTTGGATCCATTTTCAGTACCTCCGTTTTTAACAGTATAACATAAATATTACAAGTTGTCAATTAAGTTACGTTAATTTGATATTTATCATTTCTTTAATTACTTTACTTACGTGACTTTTAAAACATCAAGTTCAAAACTTAATATTTGCCAACTCACTAACTCCCCATCATATTAAGCCACTTTCTCAAAACTACAGCATCTATCTATAATATATTTCTCCCAACGCTATAACAACTATCACACTATAACTTTTTCAATTCTACAACATCTATTAAGCTATAACCTTTCTCAACACTATAACAGCATATCTTTCATCCTTAATTATTTACAGCTAGTCCACGACCACTATCTTGAAAAATCACATTATCGCATTGAAACACTATATTTTCATAAAATCATCGACCCTTAAACGCGTTGTGTGGGAAATAGTGTTGTATGAGATAAACTATATAGTGCCTTTTTAATGAAATGTATAGCGAATAAATATTTTATATACAGAGGTTTTAAAAATGTATAGTGAATAGATATTTATTTATAAATATATGCATAAATGTATAGCGAATAAATATTTTCAATTAAACCCTGTAAATACTGACAAAAACATTACACACCCCCTATACAGTACTGATTGAGGGCAAAAAAAATTGAGCATAAAAATGCTCAATATATTTTTTGTTTTGTATTCAATTAATTTTTCATTAGTATAAAGATACCCCAATAATATTGAGATATGTTCAAAAGAATTACTTTAAACCTGTTTGATCTAAAATGTCGTGATATAGAATTTGAGTTTCTTCATCAGTAGCACAATTTAGTAAATAGAATTCTCCGTCACTTTCGATTTGGATATAAGAGTTAGACTTGTTCAAAATAGAAACGTAGCACGCCTCATCCATGTTTGATACTTTATACGTACCTTTTAAAGACATGTCACCAGACATACCTGATACGCGTCCGGTAACAACTACTGGACTTTCAACATACGTTACTTTAGCATTTTCTAGAGAAATCTCCTCATAGAACTTACCTTCAACCACAATTTCACCAGCATATACTTTTGCCATTGGCTCATCGCCAACTTCTGAAAGTATAATTCCCCCAAGGACACCGGTAACACAAATTACCACTGCGACAACGATTGTCACAAATATCTTATTCTTAATAGCCATATATATAATCACCTTAAAATTCAAAAATTAAAATCTTGTGTATATACAATATATATACAAGATGGAGTGAAGAAACAACAAAACATATCTCTTCGCTAATAGTATATCATAAGAGTAGTGCATTTTATACATACATATTATACCAATAAAATATAAAAATTAAACTTTTTTTGTATAAATTTCCACAATTATCCACAAAATCTCTTAAATTTGATAAAATAACTGAATAAATTGCATAAATTGTCAAAATAGTAATGTATTTTAATTGCTATTTTTCATATCGATTTAATATAATATATTTCAAACTATTTAATTAATGTATAAAATTTTTATTTTGAGGTATATATGTATGAAAACTAAATTAAAGGATATGACAACAGGTGGACCATTAAAGACAATTTTGATGTTTTCCATTCCAATATTATTCGGAAATCTTCTTCTACAAGCATACAATCTTGTAGATTCAATAGTAGTAGGAAAATTTATCGGCACTGACGCATTTGCAGCAACAAGCGCGTCGAATACGCTTATCAATTTATTCATAGCGGTAATAATCGGAGTGGGCTCTGGAGCGTCAATAATTATGAGTCAGTTTTTCGGACGCAAGAATTTCGAGAAATTAAAAGAGTCTTTTTCTACGTCGATTATCGCACTTACAGTGATATCATTTGCAATATCAATTGTAGGATTTATATTCTCTAAAGACATCATGATTTTGCTAAATGTAGACCCATTAATATTAGAAGATTCTTATCTATACTTGCAGATATTTTTCGTAGGTTTAGTGCCAATGATGTTGTTCAATATGTACTCATCATTTTTGCGTGGAATAGGAAATTCAGTAGCTCCACTAATATTTTTACTAGTAGCAGCAGTATCGAATATTTTCCTAGATTTACTGTTCGTGATAGTATTCAAAATGGGGGTTGAAGGCGTAGCAATTGCAACGGCATTAGCTAACTGCTTATCCGCTGTTTTAATCGTAATCTACACTAACAAAAAAATTGATTTCTTCCGTATGACAAAAAAGGCGGATTTCGTATTTAGCAAGAGATTATTAAAGAAAATCATGACAGCAGGATTCCCCGTAATCTTCCAATCAGTTCTAGTTTCATTCAGCCTAGTATTAGTACAAAGCACCTTCAATGGATTTGGAAAAGATTACACCGCAGCCTATGGATTGTCAGGTCGACTTGACGCATTAGCAACACTTCCACTAACTAGTATTTCCACGGCTCTAGCTACCTTTGTAGCACAAAACAAGGGTGCTGGACTTCCAAAAAGAATTACTCAAGGTTACTGGCGTTCAATGTGGGCAATGACAATTATCACATACGCTTTCGTGGGTATTATGGTACTTTTCTTTGACCAATTAGTAGGACTTTTCATTAACAATGACCCAACGCAAAATTCCGAATTAGTAATTAGAGTAACGAAAGAATTCTTTAATACTATGGCACTGTTCTATATCTTCATGGGGTTCATGTTCATAACCTCAAACACCCTTAGCGGATCATCAGATGTTATCGCTCCAATAGTGATTATGAGCGTATCCATGGTTGTGCGAACAGTCTTTACTTTTACCATGTTAGATTCCCTTGGATACATGGCAGGTATTTACGCTTTCCCAATCAGTTGGATCATCGGAGCAATACTTGCGGTTGGGTATTTCGTTGCAGGAAAATGGAAGACCAAAACCTTTATGTCCAATGACGAATTTGATGCTTAGAATTGGATTTATAGCTAATTTATAACCTATAAAAAAAACAAATTCAACACCTATATAATAATGATAAATACAGAAAAAAACCGTTTTCAAAATTCGAAAACGGTTTTTTATTTTACTTAATATTGATTTTCTAATTACAAATTTGCCTTGTAATTAATTCTTCATCATAGCATTTAAAAGTTCTTACAGTTCAATTCTATAATTACTTTTGTAATCTTCAACATCCTTATCCTCTTCCACTTCACAAATTTTAACAGACTTATCGCACTCAGCTTCATAAGCTTCAATAACAAGTTTGTTCAGCTCGTCACGAACTTCTGATTTAATGGGATGAGCAATGTCTTTGAACGTACCCTCTTTAGTTTTGCGACTTGGCATTGCGATAAAGCAATTTGTTTCACCTTGAATGATTTTCACATCGTGAATAACAAAACATTCATCAATAGTAATTGAAGCAATAGCTTTCAATTTAGTTTCGTTGTTTTCCAACACTCTTACGCGAATTTCAGTAATATTTAATTGCATATAAATAATCCTCCGACGTTTAATTATACTTAATAATATGTAATATTTATATGAATCTATTTTACTACAGAAAAATGCTAATTGCAAGGGGTTTTTGAAAATATTTCGGTGAAAATTCACATTTTTTACATTATATAATAAAAGACAGCATATAGTCTAGTATGGATACTACAATTTTATCAAACAATTATCATATTCACTTTATTGGAGTTGGAGGGGTCAGCATGGCTGGGCTTTGTAAAATAGCAAAATCGCTGGATTTTTCAGTTTCTGGTTCGGACATAAATGAAAATGAATTAACTAGATCACTTGAGAATGAAGGTGTTTCTATTTACTATTCCCACGCTTCAAAAAATGTGAAAAACGCGTCTGCTGTTGTATATACATCAGCTATTAAGAAAAGTAATATTGAACTGGAAACAGCTAATTTACTTGGAATACTTACCCTAACTCGTGCTGAGTTTTTGCAAATGATATCAAAGAAATTTCCAAAGTCAATAGCAATTTCAGGCTGTCACGGAAAAACCACCACCACCGCTATGGTAAGCGATATTCTCCTTACCGCAAAACTTGATCCAACTATTCACATCGGTGCAAACTGGGATAGAATAGATGGGTCAGCTCGTCTTGGAGAAAGCGAATTTTTCGTTACTGAGGCCTGCGAATACAATCGGAGTTTTCTTGCTCTAACCCCCTATGTTTCAGCAATATTGAACATAGATTTTGACCACCCTGATTACTACTATGACTATGAAGATATATTCTCAGCTTACGACGAATTTTCTCATAAAGCAACTAGCTGTGTTTTAACTACCCCCTCAATAAAAGCTAAACTTTCATCAAAGAAAAAAGTAGTGACTTGCGGACTTACCACCGAATGTTTTTACCATGGCGAAAACATAATAAATAAAGAGGGCAAATACGGTTTTACACTGTATCGTGGTAAAAACAAATTGGGCAAAATACAGCTTAATATCCTTGGAGAACACAACCTTACCAACGCAATTTTTGCAGCGGCAATTTGCGATATAGTAGGCGTGCCTTTCACCGCTATTGAAAATAGTCTTTCACTGTTTTCTGGATTATCAAGAAGATTAGAGCTTGTTCACAACCAAAAACAGCTTACAATATACAGCGATTACGCTCACCACCCTACTGAGATTACCAAAACTATTTCCGCCGTTTTACCGCTATCAAAACCCATCATAGCTGTATTCCAACCCCACACTTATTCTCGCACAAAATACTTGTTGAACCAGTTTAAAACTTCTTTTTCTGGCATTGATAAACTGATAATATACAACACTTTCAGTGCAAGAGAAGAGTACTCAAAAGACGGAAGTGCAAAAACTCTATTCGATAGTATAAATCACCCTGACAAACACTATTTCGATACCGAAACTGATATGCAATCTTATCTTGCCAAAGTTGTGACTTCGGAGAATATCTTGCTGTTTTTAGGTGCTGGGGACGTGGATAAATTTGCTAAAAATTTCGCAAAATTATAGCATTTTTTTGCAATTATATAATACTACTTAATTTTCTTACATAATTCCACCCAAAAGAAACAACCTATACTATGGCGAAAATCACTTGCCACTGTATAGGTTATTTTGTTTTGCAATGCTTTAAGTCACCGTTGTGGAGAAATAATTCATGTATTTTGCAGTTTGCTATTAATTCGCTTTACATTATAGGGTTTTAAACTGTATAATATTGCGTAGACAAAAAATTTAAGGAAGATTAGAAGATTATATGAAAAGAAACGACATTAGAAACATTGCAATTATTGCCCACGTTGACCATGGTAAAACTACACTGGTAGACGAAATGTTAAAACAAGGTGGAATTTATAGAGAAAACCAACAAGTTGAAGAGCGTGTTATGGATAATAACGCACTTGAAAAAGAACGTGGTATCACCATTTTAGCAAAGAATACATCAGCTCATTATAATGATGTAAAAATCAATATTATAGATACACCTGGACATGCCGATTTCTCTGGAGAAGTTGAACGTGTTTTGAAAATGGTTGACGGCGTTCTTCTTCTTGTAGACGCTGCCGAAGGCACTATGCCTCAAACTCGTTTCGTTCTATCAAAAGCATTAGCTATTGGCCACCGTGTTATAGTTTGTGTTAATAAAATCGATAGACCTGACGCTAGAATTGCTGAAGTTTGTGATGAAGTTTTAGAACTTTTCATGGATCTTGGTGCTTCAGATTTCCAACTTGACAGCCCTTTCGTTTACTGTTCTGGTAGACACGGTACTGCAACTTTGGATTTGAAGAAAGAAAATGACAATCTTAATCCTTTGTTTGATACTATTTTGGATTATATCCAATGTCCAGAAGGCGATCCAGAAGGTGATTTACAACTTCTTGTATCGGCTATTGACTACAACACTTTCGTTGGTAGAATTGGTATTGGTAGAATTGAGCGTGGTACAATTAAATTGAACCAAGAAGCTGCTCTTGTTAACCATCACAACAAAGATTTGTTCTCAAAAAGTAGAATTGCCAGCTTATTCCAAATTGAAGGTCTTAAACGTGTACCTTGCGAATCCGCTTCTATTGGCGATATCGTTTGTATGTCAGGTTTTGAAAATATCTTCATCGGTGATACTATCACTTCTACTCAAAACATTGAAGCTGTGCCATTTGTGAAAATTGGTGAGCCTACTGTTGAAATGACGTTCTCTGTTAATGATTCTCCAATCGCTGGTCGTGAAGGAAAATTCGTTACTACTCGTCATCTTCGTGAAAGACTTTTCAGGGAACTTCTTAAAGATGTTTCTTTACGCGTAAACGAAACTGAAAGTTCTGACTCTTACCGTGTTTGCGGTCGTGGCGAAATGCATCTTTCAATTCTAATTGAAAACATGCGTCGTGAAGGCTTTGAGTTCGCTGTTTCTACTCCAAAGGTTCTTCTAAAAGAAAACCTTGGCGTTATGCAAGAACCGTTCGACAACCTTGTTGTTGACGTTCCTCAAGAATCAGTTGGTGCTGTTATGGAAAAAATGGGTGTTAGAAAAGGTGAGCTTATCACTATGACACCAATGGAAAGCCGTATCCGTATGGAATTCCTTATTCCTTCTCGTGGTCTTTTCGGATTCCGTTCAGAATTCTTAACTGCCACTAAAGGTGAGGGCGTTCTGTCTTCAGTTTTCTCTGACTACATGCCTGTTAAAGGCGAAATCATCAAACGTTCTCTTGGCTCTCTAGTTGCTTTCGAAAATGGAACTACTACTGGCTACGGACTTTTCAATGCTCAAGATCGCGGAACTTTGTTCATCAATTCTGGTATTGAAGTTTACGAAGGAATGGTTGTTGGTGTTTCTCCTAAAGCTGGTGAACTTGTTGTAAACGTTTGTAAGAAAAAACAACTTACTAACACTCGTGCTTCAGGTACTGACGATTCTCTTCGTCTTACTCCACCACGTAACATGAGTCTTGAAGAATGCCTAGAATTCCTTAACACTGACGAAATCTTAGAAGTAACTCCTCTAAATCTTCGTATCAGAAAACGCGTTCTTAACTCTTCAGCTCGTGCTAGACTTATCAGCAAAAACAAAAACGCTTAATTTATATTGAAACTCAAAAGAGTGAAAGCTAACGCTTTCACTCTTTTTTTATATATAAAAATAACTAAAATGTAGTATTACTACCAATATTAACCCCCACTCAAAACTCAAACCAGAAATAACTTCTCCAATTAAATATCATAATCAAACCAAAAACAATTTCCAATTCAATTTCATAATCAAAATAATTCCAAATTTAATCTCAACCTGAAAAGAAACTCCCTCCTCCAAAAACATAGAAACTCGCTCCCAAAAATTCCAACCTAAACAAACCAAACTTCACGGGCAAGAAAAGCCCTAGCTTTTGGGTCAAGGGTGAAATCCTTGCGGGGTCAAGGGGCAGAGCCCTTGTAGGGTCAAGGGGCAACGCCCTTTGTGGGGTCAAGGGGCAAAGCCCTTGTGGGGTCAAGGGGCAAAGCCCTTGTGGGGTCAAGGGGCAAAGCCCTTGTGGG
>CAMQZB010000020.1 GCA_947039455.1 uncultured Clostridia bacterium | reverse complement strand
AATTTACTAAGGTTGTTGGTCATGATTTGTTGGTTCGTGAGTAAAGTTCTTTGATAAATTTATTTTTGCTAGCTGACTAAGGTTGTTTTGTTTATCAAGATATTTGCTTTTTTGTCAGGGCTCTGCCCCGGACGCCCCCGCAAAAGGGCACGTTACCGTCCCTTTTGAAACCCTCTTGGACATGATTACAGTCTTTGATAAACGAGTTATTTCACTTACGCTCTATAACAATAAGTGAACGAGTTATACGTGGAAATTTCTTTACTTGTATTGTAAGTTCCGTGATTTATTAAGTTTGTTTGGGTTCGTGGTTTTGTAGGTTCCGTGTTGTTTATTAAGGGGTTAGCTTTTTGTGCGTGACGCACTGCCACTTTGTGGCGGGGTATTGTCTTTACTTGTATTGTAAGTTCCGTGATTTATTAAGTTTGTTTGGGTTCGTGGTTTTGTAGGTTCCGTGTTGTTTATTAAGGGGTTAGCTTTTGTGCGTGACGCACTGCCACGTTGTGGCGGGGTATTGTCTTTACTTGTATTGTAAGTTCCGTGATTTATCAAGTAGGTTTGGGTTCGTGGTTTTGTAGGTTCCGTGTTGTTTATTAAGGGGTTAGTTTTTTGTGCGTGACGCACTGCCACTTTGTGGCGGGGTATTGTCTTTACTTGTATTGTAAGTTCCGTGATTTATTAAGTTTGTTTGGGTTTCGTATTATTTGGTTTTTTGAAGAGAATGAAACCGAAGATTGCGCCGATGATTGTCCATAGTGATAGGAATATTAGGGGTGGGGTTGATAGGTGGGCTGGGGACATTGGGAGAAGCAGCATAAGCGCAATACCGCATGACATGGCAACACCTATCCAGCCGAATATTTTGTCTGACTTTTTAACTCCTTTAGTGGCAGTAATTAGACAAACGTAGAAATAGGCAACTGCTGCTCCGAAAGAGCACATGTCCACTATCCACACCACAACTTCACGTCCAAAAAAGCAGGTAATTATGCCTACGATAGATACAAAGTAAATAGTATTTTTAGCTACGCCATGTTTATTTAAACCAGCGAAAGATTTAGGCAAGATTTCTTCTTTAGCCATAGCCCCAATTAGCTTTGTGGAACATACCATGAATCCATTTATACCACCTACCACCGCACACGCTAGTGCGATTACTAGAATTAGGAAACCTAACTGACCTAAATTTGCAAGTACCCCTGAGCCTAACGCCCAATCAAGTGCAACAGCTTCAGATGGTGCATAATACAAACCCGTCAAAAAGTTTAGAATAATATAAACCATCATTCCAAACAACAACGCCACTATCGAAATAGTCGAAGCCTTGCGTTTTGACACATCAATATCGTTTACAAGCTGAGGAATTGCGTCAAACCCTATAAACAAAAACGGCGTTACAGCAATAATTTTCATAACTGCACCAAAGTCGAATTGATAGGATTCCACGTAATTAACATTAAAAGCAGTAAAATCAGCGGTAGCTAAAGTACCAACAGTAATTATAAAAATCGAAATCAAAAGGAAATAAATAATAACCCTTTGAACCTTTCCAGTGTTCTTTACACCTACTAAATTAATAGCCATGAAAATCAGTATCACCGCTGTGGAAACGAGTATTTCACCTAGAAAAACAGGATCGTTGGCAATGGTATACAAATATCCAAAGTTCAATATATCAGGAAAAATATAATTCACCACAATAGGCATTGCAAGTGCGTTCAACGGAATTAAAGACAAGTACGCAAGGAATAAATACCACCCCACTACAAAGCTATGTTTCTTCCCCAAAAACATTTTGGTGTAAGAAAACTCTCCACCTTCGTTTATGTTTTGAGACATCATAAACCTATAACTTCTCTCAATAACAACAATCGTCATTGTGCCTATAAAAAGCCCAATAGTAGTATTAATAACACCAGCTTGATCCAAGAATTTTGCCCCTGGAAGCATAAATGATCCCATGCCGATAATAGCCCCCACAACTATTGCGAAAATTTCAGACCCATGTAATTTCTTCTTTTGATTTATCAACCTTCCCTCCAAATTTACCCTCTAAGTACACTTAAAAATAAGTTAAAATTATAACATAGTCCCCAAATATATGCAATATATAATTATTATATATAAATAATAAATTTTTATCCCACAAAAATCACACATTTTCACATAGCTATTTCTCACAATAATATATAATCTAATATTCATTTATGTATTTTAAAATTCTCATTGTTACTGTAAATTAATTTTTGATCATTCTATAAAATTTGTTTTTTCTTAGTAATAATCGTAATTATTACTATGTATATTAATAGTGCTTTAATTAAACGTTTTTATTCCACCATTGAATGTATACTTTTTTTTGCCAAAAAATTAAATATTCCTAATAGAATATTGACATATCAGTAACAAGTTGCTATAATACTAGTAACCAGTTACCTATAAAGGAGAAAATAATGAAAAAAAACAATCTTATAGACAAATT
Organism: uncultured Clostridia bacterium; assembly: GCA_947039455.1. Taxonomy (GTDB): domain Bacteria; phylum Bacillota; class Clostridia; order Christensenellales; family CAMQZB01; genus CAMQZB01. The sequence goes on along the minus strand of CAMQZB010000020.1, from coordinate 33,741 downwards.
TAGCGAAACAAGAGAATTTCAAGAAAAAGGAATATTTAGCTCATTATTTATACTAGAAAACCAACTAAAAACACTTTTCAATAAATGCGATCCATTTATTACGCTAAGACAATTTATGCTTATGGTAATGATTGACGAAGCAAAAAAGCCACTAACTTTCACACAGCTTGGAGCTTTGCTTGGCTGTTCACGACAAAATATTAAAAAGCTAGCTTCAGGTTTAGAACTAAATGGCTTTGTGAAAATACAAACTTCAGAAAAAGACGTAAGAGCAGCGGTTTTAATACCTACTCAAAAGTTCCACAATTACTCCGAGGAAATCTTCACTTGCAATTCAAAAAAACTAGCACTTCTATTTAGTCAATACACAGACCAAGAGTTATCTTTATTTTACGGATTATTGACTAAATTATATCAAGGCACCGAACTGCTTCAGGAGAACATCACAAATGATCAATAATCACATGAATCACAATGCACTTAACCATAAAATCGCAGTAATATACAGTTAAAATAAGGTTCTACCAAAAATATGCAAGTTGGATTTCCAATGAATTATCAGATGATTTATTTGATGTTAGACAAAGGAAAATTAATCACATTGTGGATTACAATACTATTATTTACGGCGAAGGATATTACGCAAGTATCATAAGTGGCATTAAATTCATAAAAAACCCACTTCGCAAAAACCATTTCGCAAAATGCACTTCTCTAGAATTAAAATATTAAAAGCCCAAAACTGTAGAGCTTCACAGTTTGGGCTTTTTTAATTATTGTCATAATCATTGCTTACAATGTATTATATTTATCATGTAAAAAATATCAAGAAACCAACAGTATTCATTGCGAAATTAGCAAACGAATGACAGAACCAAGATGAATATATATTGTTGTTTTTTTCGTTTAAGTAATTAAAAATTGTTCCACCAATAAACAATCCAACAAGTACTAAAAACAGCATACCGAAATTAAACATACCGTCCATAATTGCAATATGATAAATACTGAAACTTAGTGAACTAATTAGATATGCTAATCCTCTTGAAGATTTTCGAAATTCGCCAAAGACAAATCCTCTAAAAAACCATTCTTCCAAAAATGAGTTGCAAATCGAAACATAAAGTCCAATTGCAAGGAAATTACTTTTATTTATCCCCAAATTGTTTTCAAGGGACGTCTTAATACTTGATAAATCCATCATTGAATCAGCTAATAAATAAGTCAACACAACCACAGCGTAAATACAAAGCCCTAGAATTAGACTTGATTTCAAGCCTTTAGTATTTGAGGTTAAAATCTTAAATGGTTTGAAATTTTTATATATTTTAGAATAAACAATAGGTACAAGAAAAAATATAGGTGCTTTTACCATAGTTTTAATTACATACCCCGGCTTGATTACCATATCCGTATAAGCTATTATAGCAATACAAAAGGCTATCACTATTCCCATTATAATATTTTTTTTCACCATTCCCCACCCCTTTTCAAAAATATTCTCAACCTAATTATACCCCAATGCATTATATAAGTCAATCTATACCCCCTTGCTTCTCGCTCATTCGTTTTATGACTGAAAAATTCACCCAAACCAATTTCAGTTGACACCGCTAATATAAAAATAGTAGCAAAAAAGCCAGATATTAACATCTGGCTTTTGCTAGTACAAGAGATAGTACTCATAGCATTCTAAATTATCCTAGAATTTTTTTAAGGTCGTCTTCTGGTGTAGATATAGGTGTTAAGTTAAATGTTTCAACAAGGACATTAAGAATATTCGGTGAAATAAAAGATGGTAATGATGGTCCGATAAGTATGTTTTTTATTCCTAGTGATAACAGTGTTAACAGTACACAAACTGCCTTCTGCTCATACCATGAAAGAACCAAACTAAGTGGCAACTCATTTACTGTGCAATCGAATGCTTCTGATAAAGCAACAGCTACTTTAATTGCGCTATACGCATCATTACATTGTCCCATATCCATGATACGAGGAAAGTCACCAATTGATCCAATATTCAAATCGTTAAATCGATATTTAGCACAACCAAGAGTTAAAATTATTGTATCTTTTGGAGATTGTTTCACAAATTCAGTGTAATAATTTCTTTCAGATTTTGCTCCATCACAACCGCCAACAAGGAAGAAGTGTTTAATATCTCCTTTCTTAACAGCTTCAACAATTGTGCCAGCAACACCCAAAACCGTGCCGTGTCCAAAACCAGTAGTCATAGTATTTCCACCACCATTGACTCCTGTCATTTCGTGAGTTTCTTTATATCCGCCAAGTTCAATTGCTTTTTCAATAACTGCTGTAAAATCCTTATGGTCATCAATATGGCACATATTAGGGTATGCTACAACCGATGTTGTGAAAATTCTGTCTGAATAATTTTCAAGAACAGGCATAATACAATTTGTTGTAAACAATACGGGTGCTGGAATATCTATAAATTCTTTTTGCTGAGCATGCCATGCAGAACCGAAATTCCCCTTTAAATGTTGGTATTTTCTTAGCTCTGGATAACCATGAGCTGGCAACATTTCAGAGTGAGTATAGATGTTAATTCCCTTACCTTCAGTTTGCTCTAAAAGAAGTTTTAAATCATGTAAATCGTGACCTGTTACCACGATAAAAGGTCCAGCTTCAATACAACAATTTACTACATGTGGAGTAGGTGTGCCGTATGCTGATGTATTGGCATTATCAAGCAATTCCATACACTTTAAATTAATACTACCTGTTTCCAAAACAATAGCTAGTAGTTCATCAGAGCTTAAATCTTCTGATATTGCAGATAAAGCTTTATAGAAAAATCCATTCACTTCCTCGCTTGTTTGACCAAGAATAAATGCATGATGAGCGTATGCAGCTACGCCACGAAGTCCAAATAGTATTAAGGATTTCAACGAACGTATATCTTCATTATCAGTCCAAAGAGTATTCATATCCATTCTAACACTGTTTGAAATTCCAATTTTTTTGATTTGACTACGAAAATCTTCTATAAAATCATTATCAAAATTAACATTTGTAATGGTGATAAATAGACCTTCTATTAAAAGTTTATCTGTTTGAGATGTATTTTTTCCCTTGAAAGCTACAGCCAGAGCAATAAGATCACTTGTTAGGTCATCTTGAAGATTTGCTGTATCAGCTTTTTTGCCACAAGCACCATTTATAGTGCATTCTTTTCCATTCGCTGTTTGTTCGCATTGAAAGCAAAACATAGACATAATTTGTCCTCCTGATTTAAATTAATTTATTTTTGTGATAAGTATTAATAATATTTAAACATCAAGATATCTATACGATATTTTATTGTATCCTTGTGCTTATATATTGATTTTAGCACACTCAAAAAAATAAGTATGTTGTAACTACAACAAAAAGTTGATATATACAAAATTTATTTCATTAAAACCCACCTTGTTTGAAATAATACATTTAATAATTTTGAAATAAAAAAAACACGTGATTATCTCCTTATAGATAAAAGTATTATATATAACAATTACTTATCAAGAACGCAAAAAGACCTAAACTCATTGAATTTAAGTCTAAAAAGGGTAGCAAAAAAGCCAGATATAAATATCTGACTTGATTTTGGTACCGAAGATCGGACTTGAACCGATACAGGGTTGCCCCCGAGGGATTTTAAGTCCCTTGCGTCTGCCTATTCCGCCACTCCGGCAAGAGTGTATGTTTTTATTGGAGGCGCCACCCAGATTTGAACTGGGGAATGAAGATTTTGCAGACCTTTGCCTTACCACTTGGCCATGGCGCCATGAAATAAAATGTTATTGGAGCGGGAGACGGGATTCGGACCCGCGACATTCGCCTTGGCAAGGCGACGCTCTACCACTGAGCCACTCCCGCATAATTCAAAATTAAATAATGGTGGGAGCTACAGGGCTCGAACCTGTGACCCTCTGCTTGTAAGGCAGATGCTCTCCCAACTGAGCTAAGCTCCCCCACACATTAGTGCCTTAATACTATAACAAATATAGCGAATAAATGCAACCAAAAACGAGTGCTTTTTTGAAATAATTTAATTTCTGTAAATTTACAGCCTTTTTAAGTACTCAAAGAAGGAATTGTGTCGAATTAACAGCATCGTATCGATTTCTCATTGCTTTTTTTGCAACGCTTGAAACAAATACAACCCTAAACAAAAGATTTCCTGTAACTATTTCCTAAGTAAACTCACCGCGCACAAATTTTCATAGCGATAAAGTTTACTGTAAATTAGAAATAAATTTTCAATTGTTTGTTCTTTGTTTTACTACTATATGAAACAGCTTAATGAAAAATGAATAAATTTTCAATATATTTTCATATTCAGCATTTTCCTAAAACAACTAACAAAACTCAAGCGCATAAAAGTTCGGAATCGACTAATTCAGCGTAATGTTTTGTGTATTTTTCTCTAATTGCTTAGCAAGAATTGTAATTTCGTTGCTGCCAATAGTTGAGAGCATACACTCTACAATCTCTTTCACCACTACAACATCGGAAAAATTCATGTTAATCAAAAAGTCGTCAGCGGATTTTCCACTTTGCATAGAACCAAAATAGTCACCTGCACCACGAACCGCTAGATCATAATCAGAAATAGCGAAACCGTCGTTATTTTCCTTAAAAAATTTCAGCCTATCGCGTTGAACTTCGTTTGCATTATCAACAGACAAGAAACAGAAACTTTCCTGCCCCATACGACCAACACGCCCACGCAACTGATGCAAGCTTGACAAACCAAAGTTTTCACCATCAAAAATCAGCATAACATTCGCCTTTTTATTGTCGATACCCACTTCAATTACACTAGTGGAAACCAACAAGTCGAACTCACCATTAGAGAATTTATCAGTTTCGATTTCTCGATCCTGAGGTTTCATGTCACCATGAATCAGCCCAACTCTATATCCTTTAAAAACAGTTTTCAACTCTTTGAATTTAGCAACAGCGCCTTCGCTTTCGCCGATTTCGTCGTCATAAATCTTGGGGCAAACTACATAAGCCATACCACCAGCGTCAATTTGTTTTTTCATAAATTGATAGCAGTCATTTGTTTTGGTACTATTAATTATATGCGTGCTAACCGAATTTAGTACACTATTTCTAAAAATATATGAAACTTTTAATTCACCGTACATCATAAGAGTCAAAGAACGAGGAATTGGTGTGGCAGTAGCAGTTAAAACGTCCACTTTTTCGCCTTTTTCTATAAGCTTAGCCCTTTGCCCAACACCAAATTTTTGTTGTTCGTCAATACTACAAAAGGCAAGATTTTTAAAATGAACTCTATCACTAATCAGAGAATGAGTGCCAACAACAATTTGAATTTCTCCACTATTTAGTTGGTCTACAACTTCTTTTTGATTATTGCTATAACCTGTTAAAAGTCCCACGGTTACACCAAGTTTATCACAAATTTCTTTAAAATTCTTAAAATGTTGCTTAGCAAGAGTAGTTGTTGGACACATCACGGCACTTTGGAACCCTGACATAGCCGCCATAAGACAGCTGGCCAAAATCACGATAGATTTTCCGCTACCAACGTCGCCCTGTAGCAATCTATTCATTTGATTTCCGCTTTTCATGTCATAAAATATCTCTTCTATCGCCTTTTTTTGACTAGAATACATCTCAAAATCAAGAACGCTACACAAGTTCTCTAGCACATCGCAGTAAGAGTAATCTCGAACTTTATTTCCAAATGCATTGTCAAACAAGTGATGAGAAAGCATGGTTTTCACCATGTTTTCATAGGTAATACGTTTCACCCCCACCTGAATTTCTTCTGTGACTTTAGGGAAATGCGTCATTTCATAACCTTGGTGAAGTGACGTAAGTTCAAACTTCATTTGAATATTTTTGGGGATAATTGATAGTAAATTATCAGTTTTCACAATCTCACCAACAGCTTTTGAGATTACAGCACTAGAAACTCCGTCGATTTTTCTATACTTTGGATTAATACCACTCATTCTATTTTTTTCGCTGTTACACTTTTCAAAAGATGGAGCAAAGAGCGAATATTTACCTTTGCTTTCTTTGACTTTTCCATAGAAAAAGTAGTCTTCATCCGCTGTCAAATTACTTTTCACGTATGGTTGATTGAACCACATACAGTTCACTACGAAATCACCGCAATTAACAGTAACTCTTGTTGTTAAACGTTTGTTGAAGTATTGAGTAACTGGTGGTTTTGTTATTGTGCCTTTTATTAGCACGTTTTTGTCTATATTCTCAGTTATGTTTGTTATAATTGTTGTCATGTCTTCATAGCGGATAGGCAAAAAGTTCACTAAGTCTTGGCTAGTGAAGATGTTTTTTTCGTTAAGTTGTTGTAGGCGTTTTGCTCCAACGCCTTTTATTTTACTTAATTCCATAGATTCCTTTTTGTTTATTTTCGTTAGTTAATGTTGGGCTATTTGCCCCACGCCCCAACAAGGGACATGGCCCCTTGACCCTTTTTGGTGCTGCTGTTTTTTTTACCAACGCCATTTTAGTAGTTTTCTTATTTTAGGTTGGGGTTGGGTTGAATTTTAATTTTCATTTTGTTTTATGTTTTGGTTTTGGTTTTGTTTTGGTTTTATTTTTGTTCTTGTTCTTAGTATTTATTGTATTTATTAAAAATACTCCTGCACTATTCGATGGAATTGTGTAGGAGTATAATTTTTAGAATTTTATTATTGTATAATAATATTTTTATTATTATACGTTCTTATTTTGATAAAAATTGCTCTTTACTTTTGCAAATCTTTATTATTCTAAAGAAATGATGTAGTAATATAGAGGTTGACCGCCGTAAAGCACGTCTATTTCTAAATCTGGGTATTTTTCTTCTAGTTTTTCAGCTAGAGCATTAGCTTCTTCTTCTTTCACGTCGGCACCATAGTATAAAGTTAACATTTCGTGGCTCTTTTTAGTTAATTTTCCTACTAGAGATGACACAACACCGTCTACTCCGTCGCCTTTCGCTAGGATTTTCTTGTCTCCAAGACCGATGATGTCCCCTTCCACTAGGTCGAAGCCGTCAACATTGGTAGCACGAACTGCGTAAGTTACTTGACCAACAGTTACGTTGTGAAGAGCGTCGATCATGCTGTCCATGTTGTCTTCAACTGATGCTTCAGGATTGAACACTAAAGCAGTAGAAATTCCTTGTGGAACATTCTTAGTTGGGATAACGTGAACGGTTTTGTCTTCGATCAATGCTTTCGCTTGTTCAGCGGCAAGAATGATGTTCTTATTGTTAGGGAAAACAAAGATGTGTTCCGCATTAATTCTATTTATCGCCTCACAGATATCGTTGGCGCTTGGGTTCATAGTTTGACCACCCTCAATTACTCTATCAACAGTCAAATCTTTGAAAATTGCAGCAAGACCTTCGCCAGCGCAAATTGCAAGCATACCTTGCTCTTTCTTAGATTCTTTGTATCTTTCCATAAGTTGACGATTTTGTTCAAGCATATTCTCAATTTTGATTTTATCAAGTTCACCAAGTTCACCTGCGTAAGACAAAGCCAAACCAGGATTATTAGTATGAACGTGGACCTTAACAAATTCAAGATCACCAACAACAACAAGAGAGTCACCCATATCCATAAGTTTCTCACGAAGTCTGTCGATGTCCGCTTGAGTAGTCTTCTTCTTGATATTCACAACGAAGAATTCAGTACAGTAAGCAAATTCGATGTCACCAAGGTTAGTGAAATCGGCATGAGCAAGCATATCAGCCTCTTGCTTTTCAGCAGAAACCTCTTGAACCTCACCGTCAATTTCGCCACCATTTAAAATAGTGTACATACCGCGGAAGAAAACAAGTAGTCCATAACCACCCGCATCAACAACGCCAGCTTTTTTCAGTACTGGTAAAATCTCTGGAGTTTTCGCCAAAGCGTCTTCTCCAGCGTCGATAATTTTCAAAAGAAATTCATCGATACCGATTTTGTTTTTATATTCTTTAGCAGCATATTCCGCCATCATGCGGACAACTGTTAAAATCGTACCCTCTTGAGGTTTGGCAACAGCAGAGTAAGCAACTTCCGTAGCTTGCCCAAAGGCTTTTGCTAAAGTAAGATTGTCAAAAGTATTAGCTTTTTTGACAGCCGTACAGAACCCCTTTAAAATTTGTGAAGTAATAACACCAGAGTTTCCTCTAGCTCCTCTTAAAGCACCTTTCGAAATAGTGTCAGCGATAACCTCGTAATCATTTCCAGCAACTGTGTTTAGAACATCAGCCGCAGCACGTAGAGTCAGTGACATATTCGTACCAGTATCGCCGTCAGGCACTGGGAATACGTTCAATGAGTCTGTGTACGCTTTTTTGATTTCAAGACTTTTCACACCACCAACAAACATCTTTCTGAAAGTCTGTGCATTGATAACTTTTTGCATATATATAAACCACCTAATAATCTAAATTATAATTTAACTCCAACCACACTGACATTAACTTCGTCAACGAACATACCAGTTAGATTTTCTACGTTGTATTTTACACTTTCTTTAATTGACTCTGCTACAGCATTAATAGATACGCCGTATTTAACAACAATAAACAGATCGATATAAATTCTATCATTTGACGTGGTAATTTTGACACCTTTAGAAACGGCCTTCTTATTGAAAAAGGACGCAACACTATCAGTCAGTCTACGTGAAACCATGTCAACAATACCGTAGCATTGTCTAGCTGACATTCCAGCAACAGTTCCGATTGCCTCATCTGTAATAGATATTTTACCATATGCATTTCTTGTGTTTACGGACATAATCTTCTCCTACTTAACATTGATATTTATATTTTACATTATATTTTAGAATTACACAAGCGAATTTATAAAGAAAAATAAAGATAAAATCTAAAATTTTTTGACTTCTTCGTGAAAATGCTTGCTTTTTTTTGAATTCCGTGTTAAAATAATTTCGTTGTAAAAAATGAAATTTAACCGAGGGAGGTGTCAATATATGTCAAAAGTTTGCACTGTATGTGGAAAAGGAAACATGAGCGGTAACCTTGTTAGTCACTCACATCGTAAAACTCCAAGAAGTTTAGGAGCTAACGTACAAAAAGTGAAAGTAGTTACTAATGGTTGCGCAAGAGCTTGTTACGTATGTACTAGCTGTCTAAAAAGCGGAAAAGTTGAAAGAGGTTAATCTTTCGATAAAGCTAATTTTAAATTGAATAAATTTATAAAATGTTTTATAAAAAACACTTCATCTTTGGAGTGCTTTTTTTATTTCCCCAGTTGTATTATGTTTTAGTGTTTTATGCCAATCTATATTGTTTAGGTTGTTATTTAATCAAACACAACAGCCCACTACTTTTATTATAAACTAACGAAAATACAATTTACCTAGCACGGATTAGCATATTAAACAAAAAGCGATGAAATAAATAATAAACATAAAAAAAAGGGACGGTAGTCAATCAATAAGATTGAAACCGTCCCTTTTGTTATTTAGTTATTTTCTGCACTTAGGTTTCCCCAGCACTTCTTTAGCAATAACGTATTCACGCAAACGATTGTGCGTAACAGTCGGCCCTACTAAAGTTGGGGTCGTAGTTTTGATATACCGTTCATCACCGTGTTCTATACAACCTTCGTCGCTAACAGTCCCAAGACTGCCAACATAGGTACTTTTACGTTCAACAAGAGTGCTACCGTTGCCAGCAGGGTGATCGTGAGTAGAAGTCATCTTAGCCTTCACACTAGGTGTGTTAGCTTTTTTCACAGGATACACGCCCTTAACAGGAGGTTTAGCATTTCTTGATTCAATAGAAGACTGTACACCACGGCCTTCAGAACTGTTTCCAGTGTAACCTCTACCTTCCAATGATCGGCCATTGCCTTCACTAGACTTAACGATTCCGCCTTTAGGACGGTTTCCACCAGAACTTAGTTCTCCAAAAACATTTGAATCGGTAGTTTGTTCATCGAAGAAGACCCCATCGGACTCTTCTTCAGTAAACATATTAAAAACATCTGAAAATAAACTCATAAATCACCTATTATAAAGTAGTATCGTTAGAGCTATCTTGCTCAGGTTTAGATATTGAGTTTCTCATATCAGTATCAGCATTCAGATTTTTCAAGTTATAGTAATCCATAACACCTAGTTTTCCTGAACGCAAAGCTTCAGCAATCGCTCTTGGAACTTCTGATTCAGCTAAAATTAATTCAGCTTGCATCTCTTGAGTTTTCGCTTTCATTTCTTGCTCAGTAGCAACCGCCATAGCACGTTTTTCTTCAGCTTTCGCTTGTGCAATACGCTTGTCAGCCTCAGCTTGATCCATTTGAAGTTGAGCACCAACGTTACGACCAACGTCGATGTCCGCAATATCAATAGACAAAATTTCAAATGCCGTACCAGAATCTAGACCTTTAGCAAGTACCGTTTTAGAAATTTTATCAGGATTTTCAAGGACTTCTTTATGAGATACTGCTGAACCTACAGTAGTAACCACACCCTCACCAACTCTTGCGATAATAGTATCTTCACCAGCACCACCAACTAATCTTGCGATGTTAGCACGTACTGTAACTCTAGCTTTCGCACGAAGTTCGATTCCGTCTTTAGCGATAGCAGCGATAATAGGAGTTTCAATAACCTTAGGGTTAACTGAAACCTTAACTGCATTAAGAACATCACGACCAGCAAGGTCAATAGCTTTCGCAGTTTGACTTGAAAGTTCGATATTTGCACTATGAGCTGAAATCAAAGCGTTAACAACGTTTAAAATGTTACCACCCGCCATAACGTGAGTTTCAAGCTCGTCGATAGTTAAATCGATACCAGCTTTTTTTGCACTGATGAAAGACTCAACGATCATTTTCATGTTCATTTTACGAAGACGCATACCAATCAATCTTGACATTGGAATTGGTGCACCTGAAACTAGCGCTCTAAACCAAGTGGCAAGAGGCAAGAATGTGAATATAATAATCAAGACGATTATTACTGCAATTACAACGATAATCGGTGTAATCATGCTAGCTGTTGACAATAAAGTGTTTAACATAATAAAATTCTCCTTTTAATAAAATCTATATTCCTATATTTTTTTTACAATAATACGTTGCCCTAAAACAGCAACAACTTGAACTTCCTCATCTTTCTCGATAACATCAGCATTTTCTGACGCAACTTCAAAGATTTCAGCACCGAATTTTACTTTTCCAACAGGACGCAAGAACGTTACAGCAACACCAATTTGACCAATAAGGTATGAAGTGTCAGCAGTAATATCTTTCAAATCCGAAGGAACAGCAGTTTCATTTAAAATGAATGGGCTTTTACTAAGGCGACCAGACTTAGCGGATCGAATAGCAAAGGCTACAACGATACCAAGTGCGGCTGAAACTATAAGAATAATCAAAACGATCTCGCCCCATGTTCCACCTGATAGAATACGCATAATAAGTCCACCGATAAAGCAAATAGCTCCGGTTATTCCAAATACACCAAACCCTGGTTGAAAAATTTCTATAACCATAAGTGATATTCCTAATACAAAGAATAATATTGGCACGTAAAGTGGAATGTTCATTGATGATAATAATAATGAATCCATGTAATAATCCTCTCTTTCTTGTTTAATGAATATATTATACCACGATTGCATTCAAATAGCAATAGACCAAGAAAAAAGAGATTAAATCACATGATAATCACATGAATCAATCTCTTTAGTATTTTCAGTTACTTTTATGTATAGTATACTCTTTTTACTGATTTTCTAACCATTATCCTCTAACGAATAATCTTAATATAGCCCTAAGAAATCTAGGTGGTTTCACACAAACTATTTTCATATTGCAATCCTCACTTATTAATTATTACAAAGTAATTTCCAGCGTCTGAACGAATAAAAACATCGTCCGCAACTGCTATATTGGAAATGCCCATTGCCACATTGTTAGTTAAAAGCAAATCCTCAGTGGGATATTTTAACCCTTGTGATGTGATTATATGCAATTTATCGGAAAAAGGAAACAAAGATATAGTTTTTCCTTGAACATTATGTAATTCAAAGTCCCCTGAAGCGATTTCTATAACTTCAAAATCGGAAACTAAACGAGCTTTACAGCCACTTGAAATACAACGACCTAAAAGCGCAAGATTGCCAAAGAAATGATCACTTCGCCCACCAGTTGCCCAGAATATATCAAGGTCAGTAACCCCTTTTTCAAGCATAGTAATAACAGCAATTTCTCCGTCAGTAAAGTCTTTTTCTGGTATAAGTTTCACAATTTCCAAACCTTCTTCAGGAGTAGACTCCATACTGTCCATATCCCCAACTAATAAATCAATCCGCCCAAGAATATTCCTTGCTTTATCGTATCCACCGTCAGCAACTACAACGTAATCATACCTAGATACATCAGGAAGATCGCTATTTTTCTCGCCATTTAATACTAAAAGCCCTTTCATTATACTTGTAAATCAGAAATAGCAGCAGCAGTGTCTTTAGGTGCAAAAACCGCATTTCCAGCCACTGAAACTTCAACCCCAGCAGCTTTTGCTTTATGAACTGTTTCGCTATTAATTCCACCGTCTATTTCGATGATGTATTTATAGTTATTTTCTTTTTTTAATCTTGCCAATCTCTCAACCTTAGGCAACACGCTTCCAATGAAACTTTGTCCACCAAACCCTGGATAAACACTCATTACAAGTACTAAATCGCAAAGGTGAATTACTTCCTCAATAGTAGCAATTTCCGTGTCAGGAGATATAGCAATACCGCATTTTACACCTAGTGCCTTGATATCTTTCAAAGCATCAACAGCGTTAGGTTCAGCCTCGATGTGGAACGTAATATAGTCCGCACCAGCCTTAGCATAGTCCGCAAAGTACTTTCTTGGGTTCATAATCATTAAATGAACATCAAGAGGTTTATTAGTGCAATGACGAATATCCTTCACCATTTTCGCACCGAATGTTAAGTTAGGAACAAAGATTCCGTCCATAACATCAACGTGAATTAAATCAGCTCCAGCCTTGTCAATTCTTTTAACTTCCTCACCCATAATACTGAAATCCGCAGATAGTATTGATGGTGCAATTTGCATTTTAGCCATATTTTTTCCTCCATTTAATCATTAATTCGTCGAATAAAAAGTTATATCTATCGTATCTATCTTGTGACAATTCGCCCTTTTCAATAGCACGTAAAACTTCGCAATCAGGTTCGTTAATATGAACGCAACGAGTGTATTTACACTTGTGCATAAGCTCTCCAAAATCAAAATAATATATTGCCAAATCCTTTGGGTCAATGTCTATTTCTAGAAAACTGAACCCTGGGGTATCAATCATATATGTGCTGTTTTTCATTTGTACAATTTCCACGTGGCGTGTTGTATGACGACCACGATTATTTTTACTAACATCGCCAATCTCAAACTTTGCCGTGGGTTTTAGAATATTAATAAGTGAAGATTTTCCAACTGCAGATTGACCGATAAGGCATGAAAGTCCACCCTCAATTTCCGCTTCGAATTCAGCAATACCTTGCCCAGTAACCGTTGACATCAACATTACTTTCTCCACCTGTTTCTCATATTCAAACTGCACTTTTTTGAATAAATCCATAACATCAAGATCGGATTTATTAACTACAATGTACACTTTGATATCCATTATAGCAAGATTTACAAGCATTTTATCAATTAAATAAAAATCAGGTCTTGGAATACTTGATATCAAAATAACCGCCTTATCGATGTTAGCAACGGTAGGACGAAGGAAACTATTTCGTCTTTTTTGAATTTTTTCAATGACTCCAGTATTGTTTCCCAAATCAGTCACTTCTACGTAGTCACCAATAGCTAAATTACCACTGGTGTATTTCACTGATTTTCTGCTTTTGCAATTCACAATTTGTTGGTCAACGTCCACTAAAAAGCTTCCGCCAACCCCTTTTATTACTCTTCCTAAAATAGCTATTACCTCCTGCATAGTGTGCATAACTACTAAATATTGTGTGTAAAAGTGGACAAACCACCTGATAAACACACTATATATTATAGTTTCGACATTTTCTTGCAACCGACCGACAATATTATCCACAAGTTATCCACAGTTATTCAACATTGTGTATAATTTAATTAACATTCAATTCACATTGAATCAATATTTATCAACAGTTAAAAGCACGTTCGCATACCAATTATTTTTTATAGATTTTACACAATTTTTATGCAAAATATATATTGTTAAAATACATATGATTTTCATATATTTTTCACCAATTTCACTTCTTTTTACTACTTTTCTATGATTTTTAATTTTTTTATAATCTATCATCAAAATATTTATGCATAAATATGCACATATAAACACTTTACCTTAACTTCATGAAATTTATCAAATTCAGCCGTTAAAATATGAAACCAGCAAATCATTCAAGCACATTTCAAAACTCAAAAACAATCAACTATTCAAGTCCTTTCAAAATTTCAAAATGATAAATATCTCTATCACACTTCAAACCCCAAAATCCTCAACTATTCAAGTTCTTTTAAAATTTTCAAAACGCTCAAGCTCATGCACTTTCAAGCACTAAAACTCTTACAATTAAATTATATTAGCCAATCATTAAATACTAAACAAAGCAATTCCGATTATCCAATGTCCTCGCCATCAACGAAACGACGTTTCAACTGACCACAAGCCCCTTCGATATCGACACCCATTTGACGACGCAATGTAGCGGATTGATTGTATTTCGTAAGCAGTTCAACGAATGCGTAACCGTCTTTTCTAGTAGGAGGCATAAGGCTTTTGCCCTTCACTTCGTTGTAGATAATACAGTTCACATGAGTTGGAAAACCCTGCAAAATTCTAGCCAATTCCACCGCAAATTCCTCGCTGTCATTGATACCCTTAATAAGAGTATACTCAAAAACAACTCTACGCCCTGTTTTCTTGAAATAATAACGTGCGCTGTCAATCAGCTCTTTCACGCTATATTTATTTCCAATAGGCATAATCGCACAACGGTTTTCGTTAAAGGGATTGTGTAGCGAAATAGTCAAAGTTACTCCAACATTATCATCAGCCATGCGTTTTATATTAGGAACTATTCCGCAAGTGGAAAGCGAAATATTACGCCTTGAAATGTTAAGAGACTCAACGCTTTCAACAAGCTCCAAAAACTTCACCACATTGTCGTAATTATCTAGCGGTTCGCCACTGCCCATAAGCACCACGTTTGTGATTTTACGTTCCTTGAAGTCTCCGCCCATATGTCGGTTCACAACAGTAACTTGTCCTAGCATTTCAGCGGAAGTGAGATTTCGCTCCAATCCGTTAATAGTAGAAGCACAAAAAGTGCAACCCATTCTACAACCGATTTGGGAAGAAATACAAAGCGTGTTTCCGTAAACATACTTCATCAAAACCCCTTCTATCAACTCACCACTTCCAAGTTGAAACAAAAACTTAATGGTTCCGTCAGAAGAAACATACTCTTTCAAAATAGAAATCGGTATATCATTATAGTTTTCCGCTAACTTTTCGCGTGTCCCTTTGTCAATATTTGACATTTCATGAAATTTATAGCCATTTAACAACCATTTATTAATTTCTTTCACCTTAAATTTAGGTAGTTTATATTCAACCAAAACTTCATTTAGTTCATTAAAATTTAAACAACTTAGTGTCAAGATAATCTCCTTAGTTTCGCCATGTAGAACCCTACAGTTTTTGAAACGTTTGGAAGAAGTTGAACACCATGTTTTTTCTCAAAATATTCCACAGGCATTTTAGTTATTTTAATTTCTTGGAAATTAGGATTTTCTTTCAAGAATTTCTCAACAACAGAAGAATTTTCACTCTCAAACATTGTACAAGTTGAGTAAATAATATCGCCCCCAACCTTCAAATATTTGCTGTTAGTAGTTAAAATAGTGTATTGCAATTCAGATAATTCTTTAACTTTTGCTTCAGTTATGTTAAACAAAATATCAGGTTTATTGAAGTAAACCCCAACACCACTACAAGGCACATCGCAAAGAATTTTATCAAAAGTATTCATGTGTTTTTCATTCAAAACAGTACCGTCAAGGAACACAGGCTCTACGTTATCAACGCACATTCTGTCGCAATATTTTTCAATCAAAGTCAAACGGTGATCATGAATATCCCCAGCAATAACTTTGCCATTTGGAGCCATAACAGCCATATAAATCGCCTTTCCACCAGGAGCAGCACAACAATCTAGCACAACGCTGTCATCTTTAACTTCCAAAGTCTCGCAACAAATCATTGATGCAAGGGCTTGAACAGTATAGTAACCAGAAATCAATTTTGCTCTTAGCAAACCAGACAAATTAACTGAGAAACAGTTAGGCAATTCACCTTTTGAGTATTCTATTTTGTTTTCAATAAGAAGCTCTTCAAACTCTTTAATTTCAATCAAAAGCTCGTTAACGCGTATGTTTTCAAAGTGAATATCTCTCTTTGTTAAAATAAGTTCAGTTAATTCCACTCCATATTCACTATTTAAAAGATTAATCACATCAACAGGGACTGAATATTCAATAGACTGACGCAAAATCAAATCTTCAGGCAAAACCAACTTATAATCAACCGCTTTTCTTAAAAAACCGTTAACAAATCCTGACAAAGCACCTTTAGAAACCTTTTTCGCAATAGAAACTGTGTTATTGATAGCAGTATAATCAGGTACACTTTTCATTTCATAAAGCAAGTATAAACCCACTTTCAACAAAGTAACCATAGAATTTTTCGGTTTTTTAGTACATAAATCAGCAATTATGTAGTCATACTTAACTGAATTATCCAAAACACCGTAAACAATACGTGTAATATTCGGCTTATCGCAATCCTCAGAAAGCTTTAAAACGTTATTCAGTTCGATAGAGGAGAAAGCACCGTTTCTCATGATACTGTCAAGTATCTTATATGATTTATAAATATAATCCATTATAATTTAGTTCCTATTAATATATTTCTTTCATTTACGAAAGATTTTGCTTATGTAATATTACCAATACACATTTTCAGAAGAAAATTGCATTAGTTATTAAAATTTCGTACCTATTTCGATGCTTCTTCCGTTTAGGAAAGATTTTGCATCGGTTCTTTTAGCGTTGGGAAATTGTAAAGACAAAATCTCAACAGCCCCCTCACCACACTTAATTACCAAACCATTTTTAGTGTCAGACACCACAACTTCACCTGCTTCACCGTCAGATTCAACTTCAGAAATTCTACTTTCGAAAACTTTAATAATTTTGTCATTATATGTAAAAAAGCCACAAGGCCAAGGGTTCATACCACGAATATGGTTGTGAACATCTTTAGCTGATTTAGTGAAATCAATTGCACCATCGGACTTTTTAAACATCTTGCAATGAGTAGCCAGTTCATGGTTTTGAGGAGTAGCAATCACTTCCCCCGCTTCGATTTTGTCCAAAAACTCAAGTAATAAATCCCCACCAAGTGTTGACATTTTCTCAAACAACTCCCCAGCAGTTTCATTCTCGCCAATTTCGCATTGAACAGTACCTAACATATCGCCAGTATCAATACCGATTTCAGTTTTCATTAAAGTAATACCAGTAGTTGTTTCACCGTTGATAATTGCCCAGTTAATAGGAGAAGACCCACGGTATTTCGGCAATAATGAAGCGTGAAGATTAACGATTCCGTATTTTGGAATATCGATAATCTCTTGAGATAAAATTTGACCGTAAGCGCAAGTAATCATGATATCAGGCTTTAAATGAACCAAGTCATTAATACCGTCCTCACGAATTTTTCTATACTGCAAAACATTCAAACCATTTTCTTTTGCTACTACTTTTACAGGAGGTGGCAAAAGCTCGTAACCTCTGTTTTTACTTTTATCAGGCTGAGTCACAACCGCAATTATCTCGTGGTTAGACTTACAAAGTGCTGATAATGTAGGCACTGAAAATTCTGGTGTTCCTAAAAATATTATTCTCATATATCTCCTAATCCTCTTCAGGGTATAAATCCCTGTGTTCAGCAAAATATTTCAAAAGCTCTTGGTCAGTGAATTGCTTGCTAGCAATATCAACAAACAAAACACCTTCAAGATGATCAAATTCGTGACAAAAAACAACAGTAGGAAACCCCTCTAAAGTCATATTAAAATACTCTCCGTCACGATCTTGAGCTTTCATTTCCACAATAAGCGGACGAGTCACAAGCCCTTTCACAGTGGGACAACTCAAACAGCCCTCAAGACATTCTTGCTCACCTTCAACATATAAAACTTGCGGATTAATACATTCAACAAGCCCATGAACGCCGTCGTCCATAACAAAAATTCTTCTTAAAATACCAATCTGAGGTGCAGCAAGACCAACACCGTCTTCCGCAACCATAGTTTCCACCATATCATCAAGTAATTGATGCAATTTCCAGTCAAAAATAGTGACTTCCCTTGCTTTTTTCCTTAAAGTTAAATTACCTTCTTGAATTACTTCTCTAATCGCCATTAAAAATCTCCTCCTAACAACCAGTTAAAAATTATAAACAGTACAAAACCGTTAAAAACTACTTAAAACATACTATTTGGATTGATTTCCACATAAGAAACCACGCCATTTTCTCTAAATTTTTCTACAATATGATAAATTTTCTCAATAACTTCTTCACGCTTTTCCCCTTCTAACCGAGCAATCACTTGATATCGAAATTTATTTTCGATACGTTTTATAGGTGATTTCATACCATTAAAATAAGAGAAAGTCTTGTCCTCGTTCTTTTTTAAATCAAGCATATTGTTATATATCATACGAGTGACACTACGGACTTTTTGCTCGTACTCACCGTAAATCATAATCCGAACTATGTCCGCAAAAGGTGGAAAACTTGTAATCTTCCGTGCATTCACTTCATATTCATAAAATTGTTTATAATCATATTTGATAGCAAAATTATAAATAAAATGATGGGGTGAATAGGTTTGCAAAACTACTTTGCCTGCCTTGTCGCCACGTCCCGCACGCCCAGCAACTTGAGTAATCAGCTGAAAAGTACGCTCGCCACTTCGGAAATCAGAAAAATACAAACTCATGTCCGCATTTACGATTCCAACAAGAGTAACTGAAGGAAAATCATGTCCTTTCGCCACCATTTGCGTTCCAACTAATATATCCGCTTGCCCTTTTCGGAATGCTTGCAGTATATTATTATGCGACTCTTTCGTAGTAGTGGTATCGTTATCCATACGCAAAATACGGCTGTCAGGGAACAGCTTTTGAAGTTCATTAACAACAGTTTCAGTACCAACACCACCACGTTTAAAGTGCTTGCCCTGACATTCAGGACAAATTCTTGGCACAACATATTTTTGCCCACAGTAGTGACATTTCAACGCATGCTCGTCCTTGTGATAAGTTAAAGACACGTCGCAACTATTACATTTACAAACGTAACCACACTCCTCGCATTGCAAGAATGAAGCAAAACCACGCCTGTTTAGAAACAGTATTGATTGATTGCCGTCATTTAAACAACTTTCGATTTCGTCCTTTAAGTACCCAGAAATAACCGATTGATTACCACCTTTCACCTCACGTTTCATGTCAACAACATCAAACTTCGGCATTGCTTTTTTATTTACCCTATCGCTGATTTCCACAAGCTCATAATCACCGTTAAGTGCATTGTGATAACTCTCGATTGATGGTGTAGCACTTCCAAGCACTACTTTAGCACCTGAAATTCTGGCACGTTCTTTAGCTACTTCAAAAGTATTATAACGTGGAGAAGATTCACTGACATATGATGTTTCATGTTCCTCGTCAATAACGATTACACCAAGGTTTTCAGTTGGAGAAAAGATCGCTGACCTAGCGCCAACCACGATTTTCGCTTCACCTTTTCGAATTCTCCACCACTCGTCAAACCGCTCACCAGCAGACAAACCGCTATGAATAATAGCAACTTCATCATCAAAACGAGAACGAAGCACCGAAACCATTTGTGGTGTTAAAGCAATTTCAGGAACAAGCATTATAGAAGATTTCCCTTGAGCTTTCGCTTGTTCAAACAAATTCATATAAATTTCAGTTTTACCAGAACCAGTAACTCCAAAAACAAGAGTAACAGTTTTTTCAGTATTACTAATTACATCAACAGCTTTTTGTTGAGAATCAGTAAGTTTGAAAGTCTGTTTATTTGTTTCCATAAATTCGTAAGGCACACGTGAAACCTGTTCTTGCACAATTTCAATAATGTTTTTCTCTTGCAAAGCTTTTAACGCACCGTAACCGTAACTGTCCGCAAGCATAGTGTAATCTTTCTCACCTGACCAAACCGCATCAATAAGACCCAATTGATTTTTAGCATTGGCACGTATAAGTTTCACCGCATCGCCGTATTCAATATCGCATTGTTTCACGAAATTCTTATATAGTTCACGAACTTTGCCACCACGCATTTGAGAAGGTATCATAAGTCGCAAAACTTCCGATTGAAGTGCGTGATACTTTTTCGAAACGAACTTAGCAAGCTCCAAGGTTTCAGGAAGAAGTGGCGGAATATCGTCTAAAACTTCCAAAACATTCTTTAGTTTACCTAATGGAACTTCAGTTTTTTCTTTAGTATTTATAACAAAGCCTTCGATTTTTTGGTATCCAAAAGGAAGAACCACACGATCACCAACTGAAACATTCATGCCCTCAGTAATGCCGTAATCATAAACTTTGTCCACATTGCTGTGGGTTATGTCAACAATAACTTCTGCAATCATTCTTTAATTCCCATTAATTTATCAATAATAATACCAGCAATTTCATCTTTTGATTTCAAACCGCTGTTAATCATACTACCGTCACGAGAAATTATTGTAACGATATTCGTGTCAGTATTAAACCCCGCGCCCTCAGCTGTTAAATCGTTTGCAACAATAAAATCAGCGTTTTTAGCTTTTAGTTTAGCAGTAGCATTCTCAATTAAATCGTTAGTTTCAGCAGCAAAAACTACCATTTTCAACCCACGATCAACTTCGCCAACAGCTTTTGCGATATCTTTATTAGCTTCAAATTCAATAGATAAATTCTTGTCTTTTATTTTGTTTTTAAATTTAGTTTTCACTTTGAAATCGCAAGGAGCAGCCGCCATAATCACAGCGTCCACATGGTCCACAACGTCCATAACAGCGCAAAACATATCGTCAGTAGATTTCACTTTCACAATCTTATTAGCTTCAGGCAAATCCACAGATACGTTACCGCACACCAAATGCACATAGCCACCACGTGCCAAAACGTTCTCCGCTAACGCAACGCCCATTTTTCCACTGCTGTAATTTCCAATGAAACGTACGCCGTCAATGTCTTCCTGAGTTCCACCGCAAGTAATCAAGAATTTCTTACCTTCCAAATCACGATTGACACACAGTTTATCAAGAATAAACTCACAAATCACTTCAGGTTCTTGCATTTTGCCAATACCCTCGTCGCCACAAGCAAGACGCCCCACAGTAGGATCAATAAACTCACAGCCCATTTTCGCGAGTTTTTCCATGTTATCTCTTGTGGCAATGTCGTTATACATTCCAGTATTCATAGCAGGTGCAATAACCTTTTTCCCCTTAAATGCAAGGAATGTAGTAGTCAACATATCGTCCGCAATACCGTTCACAGCCTTAGCCATAAAGTTCGCAGTAGCAGGAGCTATCAAAAACAAATCCGCTTTTTGAGCAAGTGAAACGTGTTCCACATCAAACTCAAAATCACGGTTGAAAGTATCAATATACACTCGATTTCCCGTTAGCGTTTCGAAGGTCAAAGGAGCAATAAATTCCGTTGCATTCTTACTCATCACAACAACAACATTAATGTTTTTCTTCATTAAATACGAACAAATATAACAACTTTTGTAAACGGCAATTCCGCCTGTAACTCCAAGCACAACAGTCTTTTTCTTAAACTTACTCATTTTTCCTCTCCTTTAATACTTCTTCTAAAATTACTTCACAGCCAAATAAATTCACTGAATTTATTTAGTTTTATCTTTACACTATATCTAATATTAATTTGCAATTTTGATTTATAAAATACAATATTTAAAAACAAAACCAAACAATCAATACTAATTTTCGATAATTTTTGTTACAAAATCACTGCTTCTCTCACTACGCAATTTTTCTGCTTTAATTATAAGCTCAATCTTTTTGCAAGCGTTTTCAATAGTATCGTTCACCACAACATAGTCAAAACAGTTGGTTTGAGAAATTTCCATTTTCGCTTTTGAGAAACGTCTATTAATCTCAACTTCAGTTTCAGTGTTGCGTTTTTGCAGTCTTTCAATAAGATCAGGCAAGCTCGGTGGCAACAACATAATCATAATAGCATTAGGTTTTGAACCACGCACTTTCAACGCACCCTGAACATCAATCTCAAGCAAAACATCATGACCCAAGTCAATATTTTCTTCAACAAATTCACGCATCGTACCGTATCTACGCTCAAACACTCCGCAATATTCCAAAAACATATTGTCGATAATCAAGTCATCAAACTCGCCTTCGCTCTTGAAATAATATGAAATACCCTCAACTTCTCCAGCTCGTGGCTTTCTAGTTGTAGCAGAAATAGATTCCACTAAATTCTCGTTACGTTGTAACAATTCGTTCTTCACAGTACCTTTTCCCACTCCAGACGGGCCTGCTATTACTATCAACATTCCTTTATCCATAATACAATTATCCTTTATGTTTTTGTTTTTTTCTTTGGTTTTTTCGTAAGTTAGATGGGGTTTCACCCCATGCCACACAAGGGCTGTGAGCCCTTGACCTCACAAGGGAACACGTCCCCTTGACCCCAAAAAGCACGCTTTTTTTTGCCCTACAATTTTATTTGATGTTGTTCAACCATTTTCCAAGAAATCTTGGGGGCTGGTTTGTGGTGTTAATCTTGCGTCTTGTGTTTTGTGTCTTGTGTAGGTTGTTAATCTTATGTTTTGAGTTTATTTATATTTATATCAATATTATGTTTGTTTTTGTTAATTGAATTCAACAACTTAACGTTAATAATTTCTTCATAACTCAAATAATACAAGATATTTCATCAAATTTTCCATACCCAAAACCTGTAAACCAATCAAACTTTCTACTCTCCCAACAAAAAATTGCCACCAAAAAAGCGGGTCAAGGGGCTCAAGCCCCTTGTTGGGGTTTGGGGCGAATAGCCCCATTTTACTAAATAAAACACACCAAAAACAAAAAATCTATTCTAAGTTTTGAACTTGCTCGCGTATTTTTTCGATCTCTGATTTCATAGAAACAGCGATGTTAGTAAGAGAAAGATCGTTTGATTTTGAGCAAATGGTGTTAGTTTCTCGATTAAATTCTTGAATAAGGAAATCCATTTTGCGACCGATAAGAACTTCGTCATTGATGAATTGTTTAGCTTGAACGAAATGAGATTTCAGTCTAGTTATTTCCTCGTCAACGTTAGATTTATCAGCAAAGAAAGCAACTTCATTGATAAGTTTATTTTGGTCAATTTCAACATTTTCAAGTATAGCTTGTACACGTTCAGTAATTTTCTTTCGGTAGTTTTCAACAACAATAGGAGCTTGAGCTTCGATAGAAACAAGATTTTCTTCAAGAACAGTAATTCTGTCCACAATATCTTTTTTCAGTTTAGCCCCCTCAGCGAACCGCATTTTATTTAGTTCAGTGATAGCACCAAGGGTAGTTTCTTTCACTAGTTCCGTCAACGCTTCAAGGTCATCGTCTTGACTTTCAGGCTTAATAACATCGGATATTTTCATTAATGAATTCACAGAGAAATCGTCAAGAACGCCGAACTTTTGAACTAACTGGTTTTTAGCATTAATGTACCCTTCCGCAAGTCCAAGATCCACAGAAACGTTCTTCATTAAATCACGTTTGTCAAGATAAGTAATAAAAACATCAAGACGACCACGAGATATTTTGCTTTGAATAGTCTTTCTCAAAGTGTCCTCAATACAAATCAACATCTTTGGAAGTTTAGTATTAATATCAAGAAATCTATGGTTCACAGACTTCAATTCAATAGTCATTTCTCTGCCTTCAACAAATTTAGTGCATTTGCCATATCCTGTCATACTATACATCTTTTGCCCTCCAAGGTTCACATATTTTGTTCTAATTATATATATATATACCGTACCGCATTTTACTGCACGGCAATTACGTCAATATCAAATAAATAATAACACATTTTCCCTACTTGAATCTACTTTAACAGTCCAATAAATTCAGTTTCGGACATAAGTTTAATTCCAAGTTTTTCCGCCTTAGCCAGTTTACTTCCAGCATCGTCGCCAAAAACCACAAGCGTAGTTTTTTTAGTAACAGCAGACACAACTACCGCACCGAGATTTTCAAGAAGTTTCGTAGCCTCACCACGTTTATAGTGTTCTAGAACGCCAGTTAGAACCACAGTTTCACCTGATAGCACACCGTCAATTTGCTGTTTTGTTCCGTAATCAATTTGAATAAAATCAAGTAACTTAGTCAAATTATCTTGTAAAACTTTGTCAGCAAAGAAATCAAGAATACTGCTAGCCACAATCTCGCCCACTTCTTCAACTACTAGCAATTCTTCAAGCGTGCTTGCTTTTAGCGTATCCATATCAGGGAAAGCTTTCGCTAAATCCTTAGCAGTTTTTGTGCCAACATTTAGGATACCAAGAGCATAAATGAACCTATCAAAAGTCACATTTTTACTTTTCTCAATAGCCTTGATAAAATTATCAATCTTCTTTTCTTTAAAGCCCTCAAGCCCAACCATATCATCAAATTTAATAGAATATAAATCGCTTGTGTTTTTTACATTTAATTTCTCGTAAAAAGTTCTAGCAGTCTTTTCGCTAAACCCACCAACGTCCATAGCGTTCTTGCTTGCAAAGTGAGTTAATCTAGCTATGATTTGCGTAGGACAATTTAGTTCATTGGAGCAAAAAATATTAGCGCCTTTTTCGTAAACTTCCGCACCGCAATCGGGACAGTTAGTGATTTGCACAACATCAACAGCATTATGAAACCGTTCCGCAAGACCAAGCACTTCAGGAATAACGTCATTGCTACGACGAATAAAAACTCTATCGTTAATCTTCACGCCTTTCCTTTGAATGTCTCCAAAGTTATTTAAAGTGGCTCTTGAAACCGTAACACCACAAAGGTCTTGAGGTTCCAAAATAGCTAGCGGTGTAAGCTTTCCAGTTCTACCCACTTGCCAAATAACATCTTCCAAAACAGTTGTAGTTTCTTCCGCTTCGAATTTATAAGCCACAGCCCATTTAGGAAATTTTTCAGTAAAACCAAGTTCGTGACGAACCTTGAAAGAGTTAACTTTCAGAACAGCTCCGTCAATTAGAAAATCAAGTTGGTTGCGTTTTTCATTTATATCTTCAAGAATTTTTTTTGTATCAGAAAAGTTGTCTACCACTTTGAAAAAAGGGCTTATTTTGAACTTATTCTTACGCAAAAATTCAATAGATTCTTCTTGAGAGTCCACCAAGTTTTCGTCTTCAATATAGTTAATAGAATAGAAAACAATATGGGGTTTTCTCTTAGCTGTTTCTTTAGGATCAAGGTTACGAATAGCACCTGCCACTGCATTTCTTGCATTTTTCAAAGGCACAGTAGCCGTTTCGTTGTATTTTCCCAAGTGGGATAAATACATAATAGCCTCACCAACAACTTCCAACTCGCCCTTATAATCAATAGTCAAAGGAAAAGTTTTTATAGTTAGCACCTGAGCAGTAACGTCCTCACCAACAATACCGTTTCCACGAGTGGTAGCACGAACAAATTCGCCGTTATTGTAAGTTAGATTTATAGTAATGCCATCGAATTTATATTCACAAGAGTATTTAACTTTTCCCGAATCTTTTTCTATTTTTTCAATCCAAGAAGAAACTTCCTCAAAGGATTGAGCCTTGTCAAGAGAGAACAATTTGTGCTTATGCTCATACTGTTTATAACCTGACAAAACATCACCACCAACTCTACGTGTAGGCGAGTTAGGCAAAACCGCACCAACGGAACTTTCCAATGCTACAAGTTCATCATAAAGAATATCATATTCTTTATCAGAGATTGTGGGATTATCAAGTACGTAGTAGTTATATGCGTAGTTGTTCAGTTGTTCAATAATCTTTTGGACATGCTCCATAAAAAGACCTCTCTATTATATTTTAGTTAATGGTGCGTACTTAATAGCTAAACTCTTAACGCCAACGCCAGCAAAAGCAACTTCACAAATGATGTTATCTCCCTCGCCTTTCACGTTAACAATAGTACCCTCTTTGAATTTAGGATGAGAAACTTTGTCCCCAATAGAATAATCACCCACAGTAGTTTTAGTAGCAGTAACTGATTTTGAAGGTTCAGTAGAAGTTCTAACAAAACTGTCACTGAATGAACTTCCAGCGAATTTTTTACGTTCAAGTTTTGGACGAGGTTCATCTTTGAAAGCCTTGTCAACGATACCAAGAATATCTTTTAAATCGTCAACAAAACGAGATCTAACCATGTGCATTCTTGATTGAGTGTAGAATGAATATCTTGACTCACAACGAGTAAGAATAAGTTTTTCTCTAGCACGAGTTACTGCAACATACATCAAACGACGCTCTTCCTCAATATCGCTGTCAGTAGTTTCAGGACGAACGATAGGGAAATATTTTTCATCTAAACCGATAACGAAAACTACTTTAAACTCCAAGCCTTTAACAGCATGAACAGTAGCTAAAGTAACGCTATCTTCTTGACTTTCGCCCTCATCAATAGTTGATGACAAAGTAATAGACTCTAGGAATTCAACAATAGTAGCTTCTTTGTTAAGTTCCATGAATTCTTTTAAAGAACTGAGAAACTCTTCAATGTTAAGCTTTCTTGAAGTATTTTCTTCGCTCTTTTCGTTGAATTGTTCTCTGAATTGAGTACGATTAACAAGCTCGTTAGCAAATTCAAGTGCAGTATATTTAGTTACATCGTTCATAAGAGAGAAATAAACATCTCTAAATTTCACAAGTTTATTTTTAATTGTTTGAGTAAAATCAGAATAGCCTTCCACGTTTTCAAGTACTTCATAGAAATACTTTCCCTCTTCCGCAGCGATTTTATTTAATTTAGTAACAGTAGTTTCTCCGATTCCACGTTTTGGGACATTGATAATTCTTCTGATAGCTTCAGTGTCTTTAGGGTTCACGATAGCACGAAGGTAAGCACTTAGGTCTTTAATTTCTTTTCTATCGTAGAATTTCATGCCACCAAAAACTTTGTATGGAATGTTGTATTTTAAAAACTCTTGCTCGAAAGAACGAGAAAGTGCGTTCATTCTGTAAAGAACAGCAATCTCTGAATTCTTGCATTCACCTTGGCTAGTTAAAGCGCTGATAACGTTTGCAACGTAAGCCCCCTCTTCGCTTTCAGTTTTAGCGCTGTGGAAATAGGCTTTGTCACCTTCTTCGTTGTCGCACCAAAGAGCTTTTTCTGTTCTAGTTTTGTTTTTGGTGATAACCGCATTGGCAATCTCCAAAATCTTTTTAGTAGAACGATAATTTTGCTCAAGTTTGTAAACCTTAGCATCAGTATAATCCTTTTCAAAGTTCAAGATATTCTCAACATTAGCTCCTCTAAAACCATAAATACTTTGATCGTCATCACCAACGGCAAAGATGTTTTTGTGGTTGTGGCAAAGCATTTTCACGATGTTGTATTGGATATTATTGGTATCTTGGAACTCATCGATATGAACGTATTTAAATCTTTCAGAATACTTATTTCTAACTTCTTCAGAAGTTGATAAAAGTTCGTAAGTTTTCATTAGAAGGTCGTCAAAATCAAGAGCGTTGTTTCTCTTTAGAAGTGCTTCATAGTTCACGTAAATATTACAAAAATCGTCGATTTCTCTAACGTAACTAAAAGTAGTTTTGTAATCTTCAACTGATAAACCCAAAGACTTTAGATTAGAGATATGCCATTTAGCATTCTTAAACAAATCGTCCTCGTAACCGTCTTTAGCGATAACCTCTTTCACAAGTCTATCTTTTTCAGTGTCAGTATAGATTGAGAAGTTTTTATCGAACCCAATTTTATCGATGTCAGAACGCAAAATACGAGTACACATGCTATGGATTGTACAAACCCACATGCTTCCGATATCCCCAACTTCCTTCATCAATCTTTCTTTCATTTCGTTGGCAGCTTTATTAGTAAAAGTGATTGCCAAAATCTCACTTGGCCAAGCCAACTTTGATTCAATGATATTAGCAATTCTCATTGTCAATACTCTAGTCTTTCCGCTTCCTGCACCAGCAAAAACCAAGATACTTCCATCAGTATCAAGGACTGCCTTTTTTTGTACTTCATTCAATGTTTCTAAATTAATCATAAATTTCCGCCTACTACTCCATTTTTTTCTATTATCTTATGGTTATATTTTACCACAAATCACTATCTATTGCAAAGACATTTCGTTGGTAATTGAGTTATTGTAATGTGAAATTAGAAAAAAGACACTCTATTTCAAAATAGAATGTCGATTTTTGGAATATGTAAATTAATTTATGCACGAAGAACGTGAGTTAACCTGCGTTCAACTTCACATTCGTGCAAATATCTTTGACTTAATCTGTTGTATCTTTCAGATAAATCAAAAACATAATTTTGTCTTTCCGCATCACCTAAAGTATTGTAATGTTGGCGATTAATAAGTCTTCCAAGAGGATTTAACCCATCATCTTCATCTATAATTTGGCAAACTGTTTCATAGATACTCTCGTCGATAAGCTCGTCCCTAGTCTTGCTTCTCTTCACCACGTAGTTAGCCTTGCAATATTCACGCATAACGTCATCAACAAAAACAGCTTCATCGCCTGTCCCAGTTTTTTGACCAATAACTACTTTTTGAGTTTCCCAAAACCCACTTTTTAATCTTGCTTTTGCAATTTTTGCCATTCTTTTTACTTCACTTCTTCCCTTCATAATTTTGTTTCCCCTTAAAATTATATTTAGAATAAACTTGCGATTTCATAAACTACAAGTATTATCATCGGTAAAAATATAAAGATGCCCATAATTAATTATAGACATCTTTTGTAAAATAAATATTCAATTACATTCTGCTACCACGTTTTCTCGCAGCTTCAGCTTTTTTCTTACGTTTAACACTAGGTTTCTCGTAAGCCTCTCTTTTTCTCAAATCGCCGATGATACCATCTCTAGCACATTTACGTTTGAAACGTCTCAAAGCGCTATCTAAAGATTCGCTTTCTCCAACTCTAACTGTTGACATATAATACACACCTCCTTTCGTGTCGGGAAGTTACCATAATCACAGCATTGGTTTTATCTTGATTTATAGTACCTAATAATTATACTCTATTTCAGAAATTTGTCAAGAAAAATTAGGGGTATTTATCGATTTATTTATAATTCGTCAGTAAAAACTTTAAATACAGCAAAAAATGACGCTAAACCTAACATTTTATCCAATAATAAAAAACTCTCAAATGTTAAATTCGACAATTTGCGAAATTAGTTTTCAACAAAAAGAAAACATAATCCAATATTTTCGGTGCACTAAAATATAAAAATCAGGCTGGATTCCATTCTAATTTTTCACCACTTAGAATGTGAATATGCAAATGCGGAACAGTTTGACCAGCATCGTCACCTTGATTAATTACGCATCTAAAACCATTTGAAAGTTGCAAAACATCAGTTAAATCTTTAATTTTAGCAAGACATTTTGTTAAATTTACGCTATCCATTTCGGACATATCTGCAAGTAATTTATAATGTGTTTTTGGAATAAGCAAAAAGTGATTTTTCGCCTTTGGCTCGATGTCACGAATAATAAACATTAAATCGTCCTCATAAACCTTATCAACAGGAATTTCACCATTTGCAAATTTGCAAAATAAACAGTAATTCATAATCGCTCCCCTTTCTCTAATTTTCCTTATATTTTCCATCTAGCATTTCAATTTAACACTAGCTATTATCTAGCTTTCTTCCTTGTAATTGCCTAATTTGTAACTAGTTTCTCACTTTGCATTTCAAATTAGCAACAACATAGTTTCTCGCTAGCTATAACATTGTATTTCCCATGTTATAACTTCGTATTTTCCTAGTTATGACCTAGTATTTCATTAATTACCAATACTTTATTTTCCTTGTATAGCTACACAAGTTCCCCAAGAGCACCGTCTTGAAAAGCACTGCCAATAGAGCATTTCACCAAGGAATTTTCTTTGATTTCTCCTTGAATATATACTTTTATGAAATTTTCAGTATGACCAACGGTGTAATTCTCCCACAGTTCTTCAGTTAAAACAGTGAAAACCGCACCTTTATGTTTTTCAATAAACTCCAACTTTAACTGATTGCGTATTTTTGAAAGAATATTAACTCTTTGAGTTTTAATAGCTTTCTCCATATCAGGAAGATTTTCCGCAGCAGTACCTTGACGTTTTGAGTATGGAAAAATGTGCATATCACCAAACCCAACATCTTGAGCTAGCTCGCAACTTTCCATAAAGTTCTCGTCAGTTTCACCTGAAAAACCAACTATAACATCGGTAGTTATATTAGCTGTAACAAAAGTTTCTTTGATTTTATTGCAAGCTGTTAGGTACTCTAAAGCCGTGTAATGTCTATTCATTTTCTTTAATACTTCAGAAGACCCTGATTGTAAAGACAAGTGAAATTGCGGACAAAAATTCGCAAGTTTACTCATACGGTGCAAGAACTCTTCCGTGATAACATTTACTTCAAGAGAACCAAAACGGAAACGAATACCCTCCTTGTCAACTTCTTCAGCAAGGGTAGCAAGCCCACCGTTTTTGTAGTCAGATAAATTAATTCCACAAAGAACCACTTCCTTTACGTCCTGTAATTCGCTGATCTCCTTAACGCAAGCCTCGATATCACGAGAACGACTTCTTCCACGTAAATAAGGCACGATACAGTAACTGCAAAAATTATTACAACCGTCCTGAACCTTAACAAAGGCACGAGTACGAGAGTTTTTTGTAGAACCGTATTCTTCGAATTCCAAAGACATAGGAACAACATCAACGCTGTCAATAAAATCTAAAACCTGTCTTTTCAAGCTGTTTCCATTAACGTAAGCCACGTTATTCTTAGCAATAAACTGTTCTGCGTTTTTTTGCACAGCACAGCCCACAACGAAAATTTTGCCATTGGGATTAAAGGCTAGACACTTAGTAACGCTGTTGCGACTTTTACGTTCAGCCTCCGCCGTTACAGCACAAGTATTGATAATATAAACGTCAGCAAAACACAATTTGTCCGCCACTTCAATTCCTCGTAGCTCCAAATCACGTTCAAACCCACCGCTTTCATATTGATTAACCTTGCAACCAAGGGTGTAAATACATACTTTCATTAATTCATTTCCTTATGAGGCACTTCTATTACAAAAGGCTCTTATTTTATAGTACAATTATATACAAATTCTAATAATTCATTTCTTGAAGATGGAACATTACAAGGCCAGACAAAACTATTGCAGCTGTTTCAAGACGCAAAATTCTTTTACCTAAAGTAATCCCCTCCGCCTTAGCTTGAAGTATTCTCTCCGCTTCATTCTCAGAAAAACCACCCTCAGCACCAACGATTATAGCAACGTTTTTCAAACTACTAATATCGGAAAAAACCCTACCTAAACTAGCAGTTTCTTTCTCGTAAGCAAAAACAACTAAATCGTATTGACCAAGCATATCAATCATAGAATTAAAATCCACAACTGCTGAAATCTCAATAGGATTAGAGCGTTTGCATTGCTTAATAGCCTCTTTAGTAATTCGTTCAAGGCGATCAATTTTCACACTACTTTCTTTCGGAACAGTGTAATCGGAAGTAAAAGGCACAAGTTTACATAAACCAAGTTCAGTGATTTTTTGTGTAATCAACTCCATTTTCTCGCCTTTAGCAACGCCTTGAAAAAGCGTAACCTTACATTGCGGTTCAGCTTGATTCACAGTTTTTTCTTCAATATCAATTTCAACAGTAGATTTCGTAATCTCTCTAACACGGCCATGATAGTCAAAACCATCACCGCACATCAAAATAACCTGCCAAGTTTCACGTACACGAAGTACGTTTACAAGGTGGTTTCGCTCCTCATCAATCAAAGTAGCGTGCATACCTGCGATAGAGTTTTGCTCCACGTAAAAACGTCTAATTTCCATTATTTCCTCACAAAAGTGATACCACACCACTCGCCATGTTGAATTTGCTTAGTTTTTGTAAACCATTCACCGTAAGCTGTCATGATTTTATCCACACGATCAGCAAGAATACCGCTTAAAACAAGTGGTTTTCCAGTAGTCAAAAGTTCCGCCATATCCTTAGCCATAAGCACTAAAACCTCAGCAGTGATGTTAGAAACCACTAAATCACAGCTTTTAACAGCCCCATTCAGCAGGTCTTTTTGGGATATATCACAACTGTCCGCAACGCCGTTTAGAACTGCGTTTTCAATACTTGCAGTCACCGCAATCTCGTCGATATCTGACATAATAGCTTCTTTCGCACCAAGTTTTATTGCAGTAATTCCAAGAATACCGCTACCGCAACCGATGTCGTAAATAGTCATGCCATTTAAGTCAAAATCTTGCAAAAGCTCCACGCACATTGAAGTAGTTTCGTGTTCACCAGTACCAAAAGCCATGCCGATATTAATATTCACCACTACTTCGTTAGGTTTTTTTGGATAATCAATCCATCGTGGACAAATCACCACATCACCAATAGGAATCGGTTTAAAATACTCTTTCCAAGTGTTCAGCCAATCGTCACCCTCAATTTCTCGTTTCGTCATTTCAAGAGATCCCACGTTTATAAAGCCCTGAGAGTTTTTCTTCAGTGCATTAAATTCTTCCGTTAGTTCCTTAAAAACTTTTGGGTAATCTTCAACCGTTGAGAAGCCTCTAACCAAAGCACCCTCACCGTAGCTTTCCATAATACCGTCTTCGATATAGTCCCATCTATGGCACTCTGGGTTTAGATTAATTAAATCTTCCTTGTCAATGATTGATACCCCTTCCAATTCAAGTTGGAAAAAGCAATCCGCCACAAGTTCCTGTGCCTCACTAGTTGTTATTACTGTAATTTCAAAATATTTCATAATTTAATTATATTTACATTCAGCTTTATTGTCAAGTGTATTGCTACATCTTAGTGCTTTTATGTTTTTTGTTTATGGGTTTTTTGTTTGGTTGAGTTCGTTTAGTAAGATGGGGCTCTGCCCCATGCCCCGCAATGGCTGTGAGCCCTTGACCTCACAAGGGTCGAAACCCTTGACCCGAAAATGGGATTTTCTTTGCCCATTGAGT
Organism: uncultured Clostridia bacterium; assembly: GCA_947039455.1. Classification (GTDB taxonomy): domain Bacteria; phylum Bacillota; class Clostridia; order Christensenellales; family CAMQZB01; genus CAMQZB01. The sequence continues at coordinate 345 of CAMQZB010000020.1, read as the reverse complement.
TTTTTAAATTGAGATTGTTCATTTTGGAAGCGAGTTTGTGTTCGTTTAGTAAGATGGGGCTCCGCCCCATGCCCCGCAATGGCTGTGATCCCTTGACCTCACAAGGGTCGAAACCCTTGACCCGAAAATGGGATTTTCTTTGCCCATTGAGTTTTTTAAATTGAGATTGTTCATTTTGGAAGCGAGTTTGTGTTCGTTTAGTAAGATGGGGCTCCGCCCCATGCCCCGCAATGGCTGTGATCCCTTGACCTCACAAGGGTCGAAACCCTTGACCCGAAAATGGGATTTTCTTTGCCCATTGAGTTTTTTAAATTGAGATTGTTCATTTTGGAAGCGAGTTTGTGT
>CAMQZB010000019.1 GCA_947039455.1 uncultured Clostridia bacterium | reverse complement strand
GCTTCTCTTACTAATTCCGCTTCTCTTGCTAGTTCAGCTTCTCTTGCTAGTTCCGCTTCTCTTGCTAGTTCGGCTTCTCTTGCTAGTTCAGCTTCTCTTACTAGTTCAGCTTCTCTTGCCAATTCAGCTTCTCTTGCTAGTTCGGCTTCTCTTGCTAGTTCGGCTTCTCTTACTAATTCCGCTTCTCTTGCTAGTTCAGCTTCTCTTGCTAGTTCAGCTTCTCTTGCTAGTTCAGCTTCTCTTGCTAGTTCCGCTTCTCTTGCTAGTTCAGCTTCTCTTGCTAGTTCGGCTTCTCTTACTAGTTCAGCTTCTCTTGCTAGTTCGGCTTCTCTTACTAGTTCAGCTTCTCTTACTAGTTCAGCTTCTCTTGCTAGTTCGGCTTCTCTTACTAGTTCCGCTTCTCTTACTAGTTCAGCTTCTCTTACTAGTTCAGCTTCTCTTACTAGTTCAGCTTCTCTTACTAGTTCAGCTTCTCTTGCTAGTTCCGCTTCTCTTGCTAGTTCAGCTTCTCTTATTAATTCCGCTTCTCTTATTAATTCCGCTTCTCTTGCTAGTTTGGCTTCTCTTATTAATTCCGCTTCTCTTGCTAGTTCCGCTTCTCTTGCTAGTTCATTGATTGATTCAGTATGAATTTCTTCAACTGGTTCTTCTACCATTTTATTAATAACATGCGAAATTGAGTCTTGAATTATCAATTTTTCAACGGGTTCTTTAATTGCTGGTTCTACAACGGGTTTTTGAACTTTTGGTTCATTGTCCTCAAAAACTAGGCTTGCATCAAATGCGTCAAAGATAGGTTCGATTACCGCAGTATAGCTTGTAGCTTCCACTTGTTTTCTTTCCTGTTCTTTTTCCGCTGATAAATTTTTCATTCTGTTTTCTATTTCGTTTGTAAATTTTTCAATCTCTTGAATATCTTCACGCATTTGCTCTTCAATGGCAATTGGCTCTTGAGGTTTACCATATAGTGATTCTAAACTTGTTAAAATCTTTGGCGCTCTTGGCTCAACTGTGCCTTGCATATTGTTGTAAACTGCACCATTTGCTAGATCCTTGAATTGCTTTAATTTACCTAAATTAAAAGCAGGATTTCTATCTTCAAACACTACAATGTCAAAACCGTCTTTCAAGTTTTCGATTGTACAACTTTTTAGATAGGATAGAATTTCATTAAACACTACTGTTTTTTGAAGATAATCCGAATTTTCAACTATAAGCATTTTCGCAAATAACATTGAGAAATCTTCAATAGGAAGACTTTCTTTTGGTAGAATTTCGTGTGGTAATCTAATAAAATTATCGCACAATGAAATCTCTAGCAACATATTTGTTTTTAGCTCTTTTGGCAAATTTTTGTTTAAAGCATAGACTGCAAGTTTTTTCGCATTTTCATACTTACCAATACGACGTAATACGTCAATTGTGTTTTGCATTAAAAATAGATTTGGATGGGATTTAAAGTCATCTGAATTTATGAATTGCAATAAACAATATGCTGATTTTTCAAGCAACATCGTACCTTCACGTTCCATTTTCATATCGTCAAGCAACCATGCTGCACAAAGATATGAATGTGCTGAGTGGTATGTTTCGTTTTGATATTCATGCAAAAAGCCTAGTGCAATGAAATTATTCACAGCACTAGTTAGGTTTTTGTTTTGCAATATTTCAAGATACTCAGGCAACGAAAGAATTGAAGGGTCTCTTAGAATATTTTTAGACACATCAAAACTAACGTAATTACAATTTGGACAACAGCTAACAGCATTTTCTATTGAGAAAAGCTCTGATTCAAAGGGTCTACCGTCTAAAAATTGTACAACCGCATCGCCCCAATTGGCAGGTCTTTCAAACTGACTTACCGTACCACAATGAGCACAGCGGAGCATTACTAAATTACCTTTCATATAATTTTCACCATTTATCTTTTAGTATGTTTTTGACTATTCAGCAGTAACTTCTTCGTCCTCATCGTCGCCTTCAGCTTCAATTTCTTCAGCAAGTTTCACGTATTCTTCATAAACTGCATTCAAAATTTTCTCGTCGTCGATAGGTAAGAAAACATCGTTGTCTTCTTCATCAGTAGCTAATTGCATAATGATAAGTTCGTCTTCTGAAATATCTTCAGTTTCTTCAGTAGGTTGCAAAACGATATACCATTCTTTTTTGTGTTCTAAAGTAGCCAAGTGAAAGAAATTCACAGCCTCACCATCGTCACCAACTAATTCTAAGATATCGTCATCTATTGCATTTTCCTCTTCTTCCATTTCTAAAATCTTTTTCTCGTAATCTGACATAATTTTGTTCTCCTTAATATTGTTTATATATTTTTTTAATATTTAACTAATTTATAGCGTTCTCATGTAGCTCTCAAGTATAATTGAGGCTGCAATTTTATCGATAGACAGCTTTCTGTCTTCTCTTGAAACATCGTCTTCAAGCATCATCTGATCCGCTTCCCAAGAGGATAATCTCTCGTCCACATCAACAATTTTGCAATCGGTGAAAGTTTTAAGTTTTTCGATAAATTCTCTAACGCGGGTAGTTTGTTCTGAATCGGTTCCGTCCATGTTGTATGGCATTCCACAAACAATTGTGTCAGCCTCTTTATCTTTTGCGAACTTTGCAAGATACTCAAAATCTTGGTCGTCAATGTTTTTTCTTTTATATGTTTCATAGGGTGATGAAATAATTCTCATCAGGTCCGAACAGGCAATCCCTATTCTAACATGACCGATGTCAAGTCCTATTAATCGTTTATATATCATTATATATCTTTTCCTTTTAGTACATCTTTATGCACAGTTCAGTGCAAGCACTTCCGCAATATCCGCATAGCAAACACTTTTCTTCAGTAATCACCATTTTGTCATTAACTAGCTCTATTGCATTTTGTGGGCATGCTTTTACACAAGCTGAACACCTTACGCACCAGTCTTTTATATACACTTTTTTGTTTTCTAATTTCGCATTTATGTTTGATACGTCGCCACCTTCAAAAAGTGCTACGTTGTAATCCACTTCTTCAATAGATTGCATACCAATCATTGATGCGTGAATATAGTCTTTTGAAAGAACATAGTCCACCGCTTTTTTTCTGTCATGAAGTAAATTTCCACCACCAAAAATCTTCATAGAATAAATGCCAACCCCTCTATCGCTAGCGGATTTAATTGCATTTTCCATGTCAATAAGTGTGCCGTCAAAAATTCCAAAACCTGTATGATTAATCAGTGGATGTATTACTTGAATTTCACTGAATTTCGTAGTTGCTTTTACGCACTCTACTTTATGAGTAGAGAGCCCAACACTTCTTACGTAACCAGCTTTTTGCATTTTCAAATAGTACTCCAAGGCTTCGTGATGACCTTTGATAGTCAAATCACTTTCTTGCTCGTGCATTAGGAATATATCAATATAATCTCTATCAATACTACGTAATGCTTCTTCAAAAGCCTTTTTCGCTGTAGGCAAATCGTAAGCGTATGACTTAGACGCAACTACGCAATCTTTGTTTAGCTTAACCATTTCCTTTAAAACTTCATATGAGTTATACAATTCAGCTCCGTCAACAAAATTTATGCCTTTCTCAAAACATGCTCTTGTGACTGCCTTGATAGTTTCAGTACTTGACGCTTTTTGTAAAGCACCCATGGTTAAACTACCAAGCCCTAATCGGCTGACTTCTATACCTGTATTTCCAAGTATTCTTTTTTCCATATCTCTATTATACCAAATAATTACATATATTGCAATACGTTTTTGTTGTTATATTGTAAGTTATTCTACGGAAAATGCGAAATTATGTATTTAATAAGTAAAAAGCAAACAGATTTGCTTGCTTTTTACTTAAATTATAATCAAAAAAAATATATAGTGTTATTCATAGGTTGTCATTGTTCAGTTGTTTCCCATAAAAGACATCTTTTTCATTTTCTTCATCATATGTTTTTTGCTACATTTCACGTAATCACTTACGTCATCACTGTAACTAATTGCAAGCATTCCCACAACTAATCCCAATGTTATTCCGCCAATAAATTTATTCATCATTAAGTCACCCCCTTTATAATTTTAGAGTGAGTAATTATTGAATAAAATATGTAGTTTCAGCGTTTCCAAAGTATGGAAATTGCAGTTCTACTTCTTAGCTTCGTAATCCTTGATTGCTTCACTAATAGCTTCTTCCGCTAGCACTGAGCAATGTATTTTTTGTGGCGGTAAGCCTTCTAACTCTTCAACAACTTGTGCGTTAGTAAGGTTTTTTGCGAACTCAACACTCTTTCCGATTATCATTCCAACCGCCGTGTCTGAAGATGCTATCGCTGCTGCACAACCGAAAGTTTCGAATTTTGCGTCAGCTATTACATCGTTTTCAATTTTTAAATATATTTTCATAATGTCGCCACATGAAGCGTTACCAACTTGCCCAACACCGTTTGCGTCTTCAATATTACCTGCATTCATTGGATTAGCAAATGCGTCCATAACTTTTTTTGTATACATATTATTTCTCCTAATCTTGATATAATGGTGACATTTTTCTTAATTTTGCCACTGAATTTGCTAGTTTTGTTACTACGTAATCCATTTGATCTATAGAGTTACGTTCCCCAAGTGTCATTCGAATTGAGCCGTGTGCTAGTCCTTCTTCAACGCCCATTGACAACAATACTCTTGATGATTTTAAACTTCCTGATGAACAAGCAGATCCTGTTGATACCGCTATTCCGTCCATGTCAAGTAACAACAATATTCCTTCCCCTTCAATGAACTCATATGAGATATTTACATTGTTTGGAAGTCGTTTTGTTGTATGTCCGTTTAAGGTTGTGTAAGGTATTTTTTTCAAGATATTTTTGATTAAATAATCTCGCATCTCAACCATTCTAACGTTCTTTTCTTCTAGGTTTTCATAAGCTAGTTCTAAGGCAGTAGCTAGTCCCACAACTTGATGTGTAGTGGTTGTTCCCGCTCTCATTCCACGTTCTTGCTCACCACCAGTTATGAACTTTCCAAGTCCTAATCCGTTTCTCACATAAAGCACTCCAACGCCTTTTGGTCCGTAGAATTTATGAGCTGAGAGTGATAGCATATCAATGCCCATTTCCTTTACATCAATTCTCACCGCACCCATAGCTTGCACTGCGTCTGTGTGAAAAGGTATTTTCTTTTCTTTCGCTATTTTTGCTATTTCTTCTATCGGTTGGATCGTTCCAACTTCATTATTCGCAAACATTATAGAAATCAAAATTGTATCTTCTTGTATAGCGTTTTTAAGTTCTTCAACACTAATCATACCCAACTTATCAACTGGCAAATAGGTAACTGTAAAACCGTTTTTCTCTAACTCCTGACAAGTTTCAATCACTGCAGGGTGTTCAACAATACTTGTAATTATATGTCCTTTGCCTTTCTTTTTTGCTATTCCACGAATCGCCCAGTTATCCGATTCTGTTCCACATGATGTGAAATAAACTTCGGTTGGTAGGCAATTTAAAATTTTCGCCACAGTGTTTCTAGCTTCCGCTACTGCATAACTTGCTGTTTGACCATAACTGTGTAGGCTTGATGGATTGCCGAATATTTCAGTGAAATATGGCTTCATCTTTTCGAAAACTTCTTCCTTAACGTATGTTGTTGCTGCATGATCCAAATATATCTTTTCCATGGCTTTCACTATTCTCCTCTAACATTTGTTCTAACGTAATTTTGTCTAATGTATCATTTATTGAATTGTATATTGTCACCCAAATTTTTCTTGTTGGGCAATCGTCATGACAACTTCCGTCCGCTATGCAATCCACTAATTCTAAACCGTCCTCTAGTGACCGAAGAATTTCTCCTATCGTTATATCTTTTGGATGTTTAGTTAAAGTGTAACCACCTGTAGCGCCACGGACTGACTCAACAATTCCGTCTTTTTTTAATAATCGTAATATTTGTTCTATATACGAACTTCCTACTAATATATGCTTTGATAATGTTGCTAAGGTCACAATTTCTTTGTCGTTATAAGCATTTCCTAAAACATATACAGCTTTTAATCCGTATCTTGATTTTGTAGATAATTTCATAAATACCCCACCAATTTACTTGATATTCTTATTATAGTGTAGCGTAATAATAAAGTCAAGTAAATTGATAGGGTTTATTTGTGATTATATAAAATTGTCATTTGATTTTTGTTTTTGGCTTGAATATCAGTGCATTAAGATAACCAAATATTATTGCGAATGCTATACCGATACTACCGCTTTGAAGTCCGCCCGATATCGCTTGAAAGATGTTCTCTTTCGCTCCGTTCATTGCGCCTTTTGCTAGTAGATATCCGAACCCTGAGATTGGTACTGTTGCACCTGCACCTGCGAAGTCCACCACGTATTGATACAATCCCACCGCTTGCAAGAATATTCCTGCTAGCAAGAATGATACTAAGATTCGTCCTGCCGTTAGTTTTGTGTAATTTAGCAAAAGTTGACCTAGCATACAGATCACTCCCCCCACCGCAAAACACTTTAAATAAATTAAAAATATATCCATATTCCCCCTTACGCTTCTAGCTCAATTAAGTGCGCTATTGCTGGTATCGTTTCGCCTTGCTGTGTTGATGTTGTTGACAGCAATGCTCCTGTTGCTACGAATAGCATTTTTTTGATTTTTTTCGTAGTTAGCATTTTGTAGATGTACGAAGAAAATACTGATGCGGAACAGCCTGCTCCACTGCCACCTTGATAGCAGTTAGGTAATCCTTCATATATTGTTGCTCCACAGTCTTTGTAGTTGTCACCAAGTGGGAAATTTCTATCAGCCATTAACTCTCTTAGAATACCGCTTCCAAGAATACCAAGGTCACCTGTTAATATCAAATCAAAATCATCAGGGCTTGTTTTCGTATCCTCAAAATAGTGCATCAAAGTAGTCATTGCGGCGGGTGCCATTGCTGCACCCATGTTGTTTGCGTCCGCTATTCCAAAATCCACTACTTCACCAATAGTTATACGCACTATCTTAGGCTCATTTGTGCCTTTCCCAAGTACGCAACACCCTGCTCCTGTTACTGTCCATTGTGAAACTGGAGGACGCTGAGTGCCTTGTTCTAGCGGAAAACGATACTGCCTTTCCGCTGAGGAAAAGTGACTTACCGTTGCGCAAGCGATGTTTTCCATGTATCCACCGTCTACCATTATTGCTCCAATCGCTAGACTTTCACTCATTGTTGAACACGCACTATACACTCCAAGAAGTGGCAAGTGCATTTCTCTTGCTGTGAAACTCATTGATATGTTTTGGTTCAGCAAATCACCGCCTATTAGCATATTTATTGCGTTACCGTTCTCTTCAAGTTTTTGGTTCGCCATATCAATTACTTCTTGCAACATCTCTCGTTCCGCTTTTTCAAAAGTAGCTTTATCCATCTTGTCATCTTCAACTACTTTATGAAAATACTTACCGTATAGCCCTTTACCCTCTTTGCTTCCAACAAGTGAACTTGTAGCAATAATACGAGGTTTGTTCTTTAATTCTATCGTTCTTTTTCCATTAACTTCTGACATATTTTTAACCCCACATATAAATAAAGTAATAAACTAATCCCACAAGACCACTGCCAATTACTCCGTAAACTATAATCGGTCCTGCAATTATGAACATTTTTGATGCTAGTCCATAAATCATTCCTTCCGATTTAAATTCCAGTGCTGGCGATACTACTGAGTTAGCAAAACCTGTAATTGGAACCATACTTCCCGCCCCTGCAAATGCCCCTAACTGATCATAGAAACCAAGTCCAGTAAGTGTTGCTCCAATGAATATTAGCGTACCAGAAACTGCTGATGCTATTTGCACTTCGGTGAACATCCAAAAAGTGTCTTGATATATTTCCATCAATAATTGTCCCACCATGCAAATAATTCCACCCACCACAAAAGCTTTAATCAGTGACCACACTTCTTTAGTGTTTGGTGATTTTTTCTCTACAAATTCAATATAATTATTTTGCGATATCTTCACTTTTCATCACCGACCTTAATTACTTGAGAAGTGGGATTGACCATTTCTGTCTCGCCTGGATTTCTATAAATTAATTGTTCATTTTGTTTAATTCTCATAATTACTATTCCTCCATATAATGGTAGTTTGGAATATTTTAACTATTTTTATTCAAGAATTAAAAAAAAAGACTTGTTTTAAGATTTCACCTAAAACAAGTCTTTTTCTCTATTATATTTTACACTTTCTCAAATCTTTTCTTTAACACTTTATAGTGATTTTCGTTTGATTTATCACCATTATTGTCTAAAAACAAACAAAAAGGCAAGCTATCACTAATTCTGTGTTTGATTACGCATGCGCAACATTGCCCCCAGTTAGGGCAGGTTTTCTTTGGGCAAGCACACTCTTTTACATTATTACATTGGATAAAATGCGTCCTTAATCAACTGTTGAATTTCTTCAACTTCAAGCAATTTACCATAGGACAAAACCTTGTCATCAACCACTAAAGCAGGGGTCTGCATTACATTGTATTTTGCTATTTCCATAAAGTCGCCAATGCTTATTACTGTTTCTTGTAATTCTAAATTCGCCACAGCAGTTTTAGTATTTTCGAACATTTTCGTGCTTTTTCCACAGCAATTTCCAAGTACTTTTATTCTGCTATTTGAGTTCGCTGTTTCATTATTAGTTCCACAACAATTTTTCTCACCACTAGTACCACAACAAGATTTTTCTTTCTTTTTAAAAAATAATTTCATAATTTCTCCTTATACCAATAAAAAACTGAACCAGTTAAACCCATAACCAATTAACAATATTCCAACCACCACAACGGTTATGAAAACTGCTAGTAATTTAGGCTTGATTACTCTTCTTAACATGATCATACTTGGCAAACTTAAAGCTGTTACGCTCATCATAAATGCCAAAATTGTTCCTACTCCTGCACCCTTTAAAAATAGTGCTTCCGCCACTGGGATTGTGCCAAATATGTCAGCATACATCGGTACGCCCACAGCTGTTGCAATTGCTACTGAGAATATATTATCCTCTCCCAAAAGACTTTGAATCATAGCTTCTGGAATTACATTGTGTATAAATGCACCAATTCCTACGCCGATTACGATGTATGGAATTACCTTTTTGAAAGTAGTTGTCATTTGCTCTTTTGAATATATTAAACGCTGTTTTTTTGTTAGGTTTTCAATCTCCATTTCATCAAAATTACTTTGAAGTCCTATATCCTCTATCTCGTTTCCTATACCCGTTTTTTCTATAATAAATCCACCGACTACTGCTAGAATCAACCCAAATACAACATATACTAATGCGATTTTGAAGTTAAATATACTTCCCAACAACACGAATGCTGCAAGGTCAACAAGTGGACTGCTTATTAGAAAACTGAATGTTACACCACTTCGAATTCCTGCTTTTGTGAAACCCATAAAAAGCGGTATTGACGAACAACTGCAAAACGGAGTTACCGTTCCTAGCAATGCACCAAATATATTTCCTTTAATTCCGTTGAATTTACTAAGAATTTTTTTCGTTCGCTCTGGTGGAAAATAACTCTGAATATAACTTATTAAGAATATCAAACTACAAAGTAAGAACACAATTTTGATTGTGTCATACACAAAAAATATTGCGCTTGAACCGTACCATGTTGTTGCAAATTCAGCACCGAATATGCTTATAAATCCTAACGTTATTAATTCGTTCAACCAATTCATTCCAAAAATTTCATTAGTTATAAATTGAAAAACACTACCTAATGCACTTGTACCGAATATCAAAATAATTCCAGTTATTATTACAATTATACCAAGTATTGATCCCCCTATTATTGCCTTTTTTCTTGTCATAAAAATTCCTTTAAGGACAATAAAACTTCGTTATTTATTGAATAATAGTTCCACACCCCTTCTTTTTTTACTGTTACCAATTGGCACTCTACAAGCGCTTTCATGTGGTAACTTAATGTTGGTTGTGTGATTTTAAACTTCTCTAAAATCTTACAGCCACACATTGTTCCTTCTTTTAATAAATCTACTATTTCAACTCGTGTTGAATCAGACAATCCTTTAAATATTAACGCATAATCTTGATAATTCATTTTTTCGCTCCTTATATAGACATTTATCTATATATGTATATTACACTATATATAGATATATGTCAATGTATTTTAATATGTTAATTAAAAATTCTTTTTTCACAACTTCCTATATATTAAAACATAAAAAAAACCTCACAAAATGTTGTGAGGTTTTATAGATTTTCTATAGGTATTAAATTTAATTGTTAATATCGCAACTAATCCTTATTATTGTCAGCAAATTGTCTTAGTGATTTCTCAGCTCTTGCTATTGCAGAAAGGTTTTTTTGTTTCGAGCGTTTCTTTATTGCGCGAATGTTAAGCACTATTCCAGCAACTGTAATTAGCAGTGAAATAATGATAAATGATATTGTTATAGTACGAACTAATGCACCACTTCCCCAGGTTTCGATTGCTACCATCCAAGCAACAACCAGTGAGAAAATTGACATTAGCTTTTTCATAATTACACTTAAACTGCGGTAATTTTTAATACGTCTTGTCTTTTTATCGCTGTCAGAGGCTTTATCATTTTTAGTCATTCTATAATTTAAGAAAATTACTACTAAAAATCCCAACACATATAGACCAAGCAAAACCGTAAGCACCATTGGAAATCTTGCGTCATCCCAATTTTTGTAGACGATTGAGAATGTTAGCGTTAGGTAACCGATCATAGTAATCAAGTAAAACATTGTTGTAAAACGTCTTGCACGTTTTTGAAGTTGTTGTTTTTTATCAAGGAGTTCGCCAACTTTTTTTGCGGTAAACATTTTGGCAAGTTTAGAATTAATCCTTATTGTGATATAGGTATTTTCTTTTCCATCTTCTTGAAGTTCTTGCTCATTTTTGATTTGGATTATGTCGTCCATCTCCAAAATTTTATCTTTAGCGTTATCCCATAGTTTGGCGATTTTCGATTTCTTTGGTTCTTTAATTTCTTCAACTATTTTATCTTCCGCATTAATAGAAACATTTTCAGTTTCATCAGAAGTTTCTTCCGCAACAACTAATATTTTTTCCGCGTTAACTTCTTCTAAAATTTCATTGTCTTTTAATTTGTTATCCAACACTCGCCCTCCTATATTAATAATACTTTTCTATATTATACCACTAAATTCTGTTAATTTCAACCAATTTTAGAATTAATTATCTAATCACATATTTATTCAAAGTATAATTAAAATAGAACATTTTAAAATATTGATATAAACTAAAAAAAGCAGTATGTTTTTACAAAACACCACCGCTTTTAATGTTCTATTAAATTATATTAATTATACTATTTAACTTCTTTGTTTTCTTGCATAATATCATAGATTTCGTCAGATAATTTTACAAATTCATCAGTATTTAAACGTTCGCCACGGATAGTATTTTGTAGCCCTAATTTTCCAAGCATAACGTCGATTTGATCACGAGTTAGTTTAAAACTGCTAATTAAGTTGTTAGACAATGTTTTTCTTCTCATTGCAAAAGCGCATTTTACTGTACGTAAAAAAGTTTTAACGCATTTAGGATGATATTTGTCCCTAATTTTAATATTCAAAACCGCTGAATCTACGTTAGGTACTGGGAAAAACATTTGACGGCCTACTTGCCTTTTAATCTCCGCTTCACCATAGAAATCCACAGCAACAGTTATTGCACCGTAATCACTAGTTCCCGCTTTTGCACAAAAACGTTCCGCAACTTCCTTTTGCACCATAACCGTAACTGACTCCGCATTTTTACATTCTTCCAAAAAGAACATCGTCACAGGAGTTGTGATATAATAAGGCAAATTCGCAACAACTTTGAACTTTCCAAGACCATTGATTTCATCAGCAGGCACTTTCATTATATCCGCAAAACGCAATTCTAAATTTTCTAAATCACCAAGCCTTTCAGCAAGTATTGGTTTTAAATTATTATCGATTTCATAGGAAATTACCTTTTTTGCTTGCAATGCAATTTCACGAGTCAACGTACCTGCACCTGCACCAATTTCCAACACTAAATCTTCGCTAGTAATTTCAGCATCTTCAACTATTGCTGACAATAAATTCACATCTGATATGAAATTTTGCCCGAATGATTTGTTGAACCTAAAATTATGTTTAATTATACTATCTTTTACTGAATCCATATTTCTCCAATCTATTTCATTTTGAAAAACACTTTTTTAGCGTTTTCTTCAATTTGTTTTTCCATTTCTTCATAAGTTACTTCACGTAATTCCGCCAACTTTTCCACCACTAAACTTACATATTTCGGCTCGTTTCGTTTCCCCCTGTGAGGGTGTGGAGTTAGGTATGGACAGTCGGTTTCGCTTAATATTAGTTCTTTTGGTGTCATCTTCGCAACATCAGGTAGGCTTTTTGAATTTTTAAAAGTCAATGGACCTGCAAAGGAAATATAGCAACCCATTTTAATAAATTCTTCTGCCATTTCTGTGCTTTCTGAAAAACAGTGCATGATTATTCCCGATAGCTCTTTATAATGTTCTTTCAAAATTGCAAGCAAATCCATTCCGCAATCACGTTGATGTATTACAACAGGCAAGCCCGTTCTTTTCGCTATGTTAAGTTGATGTATAAAAACACGTTTTTGTGCGTCTTTATCATAGGGTTCATAGTGATAATCAAGACCTATTTCGCCAATAGCTACTACTTTTTTATTAACTGCAAGTGCTTCAAGTTTCTCCATGTCGCCGTCTTTTATTTCGTGAATATTACCTGGGTGAAAACCGATAACACTGTAAAGAATTTCATTTTCATCAGCTAATTTCATTGCCGAAATACTAGTCTCCATGTTGTAACCAATCACTACGCCATTAGTTATATTATTAGATGTCAAGGAGGCAATTACCTCGTTGACATCATCATATCTTTCGTCATTTAAATGACAATGTGTATCAATCGCCATTTATCTAACCTCAAAGCCCCCAGTCATCGCCTTTTCAGGAGTAACCAAAACTAGGTTGCCTTCAGCGTCTTCAGCACACAATATCATCCCTTCGCTTTCAATTCCACGTAGCTTCACTTTCTTCAAATTCGCAACCACAACTACAGTTTTGCCAATGATTTCTTCCGCTGAATAGTGTTTTGCAATACCAGAAACCACTGTACGTTCTCCGCCGATAGTTTGAACTGTCAACTTCAAAAGTTTGTCTGATTTTGGCACTACTTCGCAAGCTAAAACTTTCGCAGTAACTAATTGTATTTTGCCGAATGTATCAATATCAATTTCTTCTTTGCTTTCTAATTCTTTCGCATCAGTTACGGTTTCTACAGCTTTTGGTGCGATAGATTTTGCGTATTCTTCCAATGCCTCAAGCTCTTTTGCTACATCAATTCTTGGGAACAACAATTCGCCTTTTGTTACTTTAACTCCAGTTTTTAATCCACCAAAAGTTACGTTTCCACTAAAGCAATCAATGTCATCTTGACCGAAGTTTGCTAGTATTATTGCAGGTGAATTTGTTAGGAACGGTTTCAACATTATAGTAGCTAGACGGATAGTTTCAGCTAAGTTATACATAACGGTAGCCAATCTTTCGGTATCTTCTTTCGCTAGTTTCCATGGCATTGTTTCGTCAATATATTTGTTTGCACGAGAAATTAAACCGAAGCAATCTTGAATTGCTTGAGGTATAAGAAGTTTGTCTAAATTAGCTTTCACTTTTCCATACAACTCATTTCCCATTGCTATAATTTCTTTGTCAATTTCTTCAACTTTTCCGCTATTAGGAATAATTCCGTCAAAATATTTCTCAATCATTGATGCTGATCTACTTGCTAAATTACCTAGATCGTTACATAAATCAGAGTTAATTCTAAGCAATAATGCTTCGTTTGTATATATTCCGTCAGAACCAAATGGCACTTCACGAAGTAGGAAATATCTGATAGCGTCAGAGCCATATCTATTAGTTAAATAAGCAGGATCTACAATTTCAGTTCTTACATTTGCTAGTTTTGATTTTGATAATTTATCACCACCAATTAGCAACCAACCATGTCCGAATACTCGTTTTGGTAGTGGTAATTCTAACGCCATAAGGATTGCAGGCCAAATAATTGTGTGGAAACGTACGATTTCTTTTCCTACCATTTGTATTTGTGCAGGCCAGTATTTTTTATATAATGTATCGTCAGAAGTTGTGTAACCAAGTGCAGTTAGGTAGTTTGATAGCGCATCAATCCATACATAAACTGAGTGGTTTGTGTCAAATGGTACTTGCACGCCCCATTTCACTGAAGTTCTTGACACACATAAATCAGCCAAACCTGGTTTGATAAAGTTATTTACCATTTCATTTTGTCTTGATTTTGGTTGAATAAATTCAGGATTTTCTTCATATAAAGCAAGAAGTCTATCTGCATAATTGCTTAAACGGAAGAAATAACTTTCCTCGCTGTGAGATTTTACTTCTCTTCCGCAATCAGGACATTTGCCATCAACTAATTGGGTTTCAGTCCAAAATGACTCACATGGAGTACAGTATTTCCCCTCATATGAAGATTTATAAATATCGCCTTTTTCATATAGTTTAGTGAAAATCTTTTGCACTACTTCTTCATGAATTTGGTCAGTAGTTCTGATAAATTTGTCGTTAGAAACATCTAATTTCGCAAAAATATCTTTTAATTCGCCTACTAAAACATCAACGAAAGCTTTAGGAGTAACCCCAGCTTCCTCCGCTCTATCCGCTATTTTTTGACCATGCTCATCAGTGCCAGTTAAGAAAAACACATCTTTACCGTCAAGACGATTAAATCTCGCTAGAGCATCGCATGAAACTGTTGTGTAGCAGTGTCCTAAGTGCCATTTTCCGCTTGGGTAGTAAATTGGGGTTGTTATATAAAATGTATCCTTCATATAGATCTCCTATTTGTGCAATAAATAATTTTTTTCATTCTTCTCAATATTATATCGCATTTACAAGACTTTGTAAACATAAACTATATGTATAATACAAAAAAAACAAGGAATTTTCATGAATATATTGTTTTCTCTAGGCTTCATTGCCACTTTACTTTTAATATTATTTCAATCACCAGAAATTGCTTTGACTTCTATAATTACTGCAAGCGAAAAATCACTGCAGTTATCACTGAAAATGTGCGTAACTTTTGTTTTTTGGTTAGGTATTATTGAAATCATTTCTAAGACTAAACTTGCTGAAAAAATGCAACGTTTTTTGCGTCCTGTTATTACTTTTATTATGGGCGATGTTGACGAAAAATCTATGGAGCATATTTCGTTAAACGTTTCTGCTAATATTTTGGGTGTTGGAAACGCAAGCACTCCCGCTGGGATTAATGCTATTTCTTCTATGAACAAAAATAATCTTGCAACAAAACCTATGATTATATTTTTTGTAATGAACGCTACTAGCTTGCAAATGATTCCCACTTCTGTTATTTCACTACGGCAAATTCACGGTTCCGTTGCACCTTATGACATTATTATTCCGTCGATAATTGCAAGTACCGTTGCCACTGTTTTAGGTGTAGTTATTGCTCGTATATTTATTAAAGACTAGCAACTTATTAGAATTTTTAGGAGAATTTATTTTGAGTAAATACATAATACCGCTACTGCTTTTGTTTCTATTCCTTTACGCATTTATGAAAAAAGCGCCTGTTTACGAATATTTTGTAGAGGGCGCAAAAGGCGCAATTCCGCTTTCTGTGACAATTTTCCCATACGTAACTGCAATGCTAATTGTTGTGGAATTAATGATAAATTCAGGTATCGCAACCCACATTGAAGTGTTTTTATCACCTGTTTTTTCACTGTTTGGAATACCATCTGGGCTGTTTCAATTAGTACTTTTCCGCCCCTTCACTGGTAGCGGTTCTTTCGCTATTCTTGAAAACATTTTCACAACTTTTGGCGTGGATTCATACGAAGGTCGTTGCGCTTCCGTCATTGCAGGTAGTAGTGAAACTATTTTTTATCTAGCTAGTATTTACTTCTCTTCCCAAGGTATTAAAAAGTTCGGAAAAGCCCTTGCTATCGCCACTATCTCTACATTTGTAGGGATTATTGTAGCTTGTTTATTGTGTAGATTTTAATTTTCGTTTAAATTTGGTAAAAAAAATAATGTCAAATAGACTTGACATTTTGTCAAGTCTATGATACTATCTATTTACGAGGTGACACTGTGGCACGTAATATTAAAATTAAAATGGCAAGAGCGGAATTGAATTATCCTCAAAAAACTTTAGCTGATAAAGTAGGCGTTTCTCGTCAAACTATCAACGCTATTGAACAGGGTGACTACAATCCATCAATCAATCTATGCAAGAATATTTGCAAAGTTCTAGGGAAAACTCTAGACGAACTTTTTTGGGAGGAATAATTATGGACGAGAACACAACACAAAACAAATTCGATGAAATGCAACTTTCAAATCGATATAAAATAGCACACCAAACACTTTTTGTTTCACTTGGATTGGTATTTTTAAACGGACTTATTTCAGAAAGAATAACATGGGCTACCCCTGCTATTCAATCAATGATAATTCTAGTTATTACTATGAGTTACTTTGTTACATTTGCAGTTTTTAAAGATGCTTATATTCTAGGTGGCAACAAATCACTTAAATCTACTTTTATATTTAATCTTGTTTTTGCTATGATTTTCGTGGCATTGATTGTTTATCATGAAGTTTCAGATGGGTCAAGTGGGCTTAGTTACTATTTTGAAAATGGCGTAATTTCTAATTCGTTTTGCATGCCTATATTAGCTATTTTCGATGTGTACACTACCATTATTTTGGGCATTAAACTTCTTATTGAAAAAAAGAAAAATGCGGAAGAATAGAATATTATTTATTTAATATGTAAAAATATTGTTCTATGTTTATCATAGTTTAGTCTATATATATTAGCTATGATTTTTTATAAATAATCTATAATTCAATATTTAAAAGCCTATCGCAAGAGTTTTGCGATAGGCTTTTTTGTTGTTTGTTTTATTTATAGAATAGTTAATATAATTTTTCTATCCTTCAGTGGGGTTTGTGATTACGCCTGTGAAAATGTATTGACCATCAACTTCTATTCCGAACAAAAACGGTTTATCAAGAATCATATCAGCTTTATCCAATCCAGGGGCTTCCGATCCTGCGCCCCACCCTTTGATATATAGTCCCGCTTCAAAACCGAACTCGTCGATAGTCAAATATGTTTTTTGTTCTAAAGCAGCAAGATATGCAATTTGTCCATTGCTCACCATACCATTTAGTTCCGCACTTGGAGTAAACAGTTTTTCAACACCCATTTCTTGAAGATTTTCTTTAACGTTATATTCGCCTTTAATATCAAACTTTGGAACTTGCCATGTGATATCACCGCTATTTTTAATACCGCCATACAACGCTTCATGCAAAGATTGTTCCGACACCATTAAATCATAGATATTTTTATCTTCTCTTGGCAGAATAAATACCATATTCCCTGCATCACTATTTATTGTTGCACGAATAAAATTCTCTGAGTAAAAGAAAGTATCGTTATCCGTTTTATTCATATAGGATACTCTGACAGTTTCGTCATCTAGCAAGCTGAAATCGCCATTCTTAGTATGAAAAACGCTGAATTGATCATACCATTTTCCTTTCATGTATATGGTATTTATAATAGTAAAAATTTCTTGCGGATTAATTTCAAATTTTGGTTTTATAGATCCGTGTGTGTTGTGTGCTACCCAGTTTTCCATATATTTTACCGTTTTTTTAGAATCGTAATCTACTGTATATAATGATGAATAAAAACTTTCAGCGGTATTAATAAATTCTTCTTTATAATCAATAGCTTCGGACATCCACAGTGAATTATTCAATTCTACTTTGTCCTTAATATACATATTTTGATATAACGTTTTCACCTCCGCTCCCAATATTTCCATGTGAATTTCATTCAGCCCAAGAACATCTAAAATCTCTTTTTGAGTATCTCCAGTTGAACCTTCCGCTAATAATGCTAGAACTATAAACGTAGCTAATGAGCTGTAATTTTCATTTGTATCCGTTTCATGCATTACGCTTAACATTGAATTAACCGTGAAATTTTCCAGACCAGTAGTTATAGATTCGTCAACTTTTCCGTACCTATGAGTTTCTGAATTTGGAAGTTCGGCAGCATAAACAACATTAGAATTTGGTATACGATTTGGCACTCCTAATCCGTTTATTCCTATTATAATAAGTAATAACGCGGACATTGCAAGTGCGGTGATTGAGAGTACTTTCTTTTTTTGTCCAAAAGCGAAACTCTTTGATTTGTCTTGTAATTTCTTTGATTTTTCTTTATAGTTTAGTGAAAAATTCGTATCAGCAATAGGCATTTTATCTATTTTGTTATCAAGAACTTTTCCGTAAACTTGGAATGCTTCGTTAATGTGTTTTTCTCTAGATTTTTTGTGAAACATCACTTACCCCCTTTAATTCATTGTGTAGAATTTTCAATCCACGTGAAATTAAACTTTTTACTGTGCCAATAGGAATTTCCATCGCTATTGAAATTTCTTTCATTGATAAGTCGGAAACATATCGTAAAGTTAGTGCATCACGGTAGTTATCTTTCATTTCAAGTATAGCCGTCAACGCAGTTTCTACCTCTTTAGACTTGATGTAGTCTTCTTCAATTTCCGTTATATCACGTATTTCAAAGTAGTCAAAACACACTGAAACTACAGGAGTTCTGTTTCTTTTTATAATAAAATTAATTGCGTGATTTTTCACTGATTTCACTAAATACACTGATGTTTTGTAGCTTTCAATTACTTGGATTGCGTCTAGTCTTTTTGACACAGCAAGAAATGTATTATGACAAACATCTTCCGCATCACTTGGATTTTTCAATATGTTTAGTGCCACTTGATACATCTTTAAATGATAGGTTTCATAAATTAATGCGAATTTCGTTTTGTCGCATTCTTGGATTATATATCCAGCATAAATTACCATTTCACATCCCCCTTTTCCTTTCTTACTACTATAAACAATGATAACACACTAAAGGTTGCATTTCAAGGAATATTTTATATTTAATTTATTTATATCAAATTTATTTCATATTAGAAATAACTATATTTTTTTTGTTATTGAATATAGAAAAAAGCTAAATTTGTTCAGTATTTAGCTTTTTATTTTATTTGAAATTTTCATATATTGCATTAAAATATTTTAATTTGTTTATTATTTTTTTGCTTTATTTATGGATATTGAAAGCAATATTGATAGTATGTTTAGTACTATAATTAGGGCTATTGCTATTATTATTGCCAATGGGCTTGATATGAATTTTGATAAAAGTGATAGGAAATTTTCTTGCCAAAATGACATTACGCCAATAAAAAGGAAGGTTAGTCCCATGAACCCTAGGCTACCTTTTGCTGATCCTAATTTATATATTATTGGAAAATTTGTTGCAGATAAAACGAAACCACCTGAAAACATAACTGCTAGGGATATTAAATGTTGAACTTCGATTGCTTCGCTAAATATCGCTGATTTTATTACAATCACAATAAATGTTAGCACTGATACAAACGTTACCATTGCGTATGTTAACAGGTATCTTGAAATTACTATTTCACTAACTTTATATGGTAACATCTTTGAAAAACTGTCCCATTTTGAGTACTCGTCAAAGGAATTTAGTGATAGCGGAATTGTCATTGCCATCATAATTGCAAACAAATACATATCTTTATATATAAGAAATACACCAATTAAAATTAAAATCATTTTCATATTTTTCCATACCATAAGTATATCTTTCATCATTAATGCTTTCATTATTTTCTCTCCTTTGCTAAAAATAATATTATATCTTCTAGGGTAGTTATTTCGCATACTAAATTGTTTGGAATTTCATTCTTTTTTACTAATATATCATAACCGTATGATGTTGCTTTTTTCGCTATTATTGCATTGTTTGATAGATTTTGAAGGTCATTTTTTGATATTTTTAATACTCCATAAGTGTCCAATAGCACATCTTTTTCTTCATATAATATAATTTCACCATTATTCATAAATGCGATATAGTCGCAAATTTTTTCTAGGTCACTGACGATATGTGAAGACATTAAAACTGTGTTTTTTTCGTTTCTTGTAAACTCGCTAAAGACTTCTAAAATTTCATCTCTAATTAATGGATCAAGTCCGCTTGTGGCTTCGTCTAGTATTAACAATTTGGCATTATGGGATAATGCTACTGCAATTCCTAGCTTCATTCTCATACCACGTGAAAATTCTTTGAATGGTTTGTTTTTTGGCAAATTAAACTTTTCCATATACATACTAAACATAGTATTATCCCAATTTTTGTATGTTAATTTCATAATTGAATTTATGTTTTTTGCATTTAACATATCAGGAAAATTGGTTTCATCAAGTACTATTCCAATATTCTCTTTTGCGTTGATAAATTCTTTTTGTTTATTATCAATACCTAATACCGAAATACTTCCACTATCTCTTTTTATTGTATCCATAATCAATTTTATTGTAGTACTTTTTCCTGCACCATTTCCGCCAACAAGTCCTACTATTGAGCCAGTTGGTACTGCAAAATTCATGTTATTAATGGAAAAATCTTTGTAGTTTTTCGTTAGATTATTAATTTCTATTGCATTCATTACACTCTATATCTCCTTTTGAATTGTTCGAAACATCTTGATTATTTCATCATTAGACATTCCGTTTACATGGGCAATTTGGGTAATTTTTATCATGTAATCTTCAATCTCTCGAAGATTGCTTTCCCTTATAAACTCCATGTTTTTCTTTGCAACATAGCTCCCTTTTCCTGCCACGGAATAGATGTATCCGTCACGTTCCAATTCTTCATATGCACGTTTTGTAGTGATTACACTAATTTTTAAATCTTTCGCTAAATTGCGAATTGATGGTAATAAATCGCTCTCTTTTAAGTCTGATGCGATTATTAAATTCTTTACTTGTTCATAAATTTGCTGATAAATCGGCTGATTATTTGCGTTGCTGATTATTATATTCATTGTAGCTACCTCAGTATACTGTGTATTATCGATATATACAGTATACACTGTGTATACACACTTGTCAACAGAAATTTCATCATATTTTAATATTTTCATATAAAATATATTGATTTTTTGATATATGAAATAAAATAACGTGTATTTGCATAAAAAAAACACCCTCTAACTTTAGTTTTGAGGGTGCGTATTTTTATAAATGTTATATGTTTTGGTATTTTATCATAGCATAATTATTTATGTTGATACTTTATTATGATAACATTATTATTTATGTTTCTGCTTTATTATGATAGTATTATTATCATTTATATTTTATTATACTAATCTTTAAGTTATGTATATATTAAAAAACTTCTACTGGGATTTTCACTACTACTTTCACAACTGGTTCAATGTTTGTTGATTGGCAACGTGGAAGGTGTAGATCTTGAGGAAAAAACACAGCGAAATCGCCTTTTTTGTAAGTAAGTAAACCCATGTCACAGTGTTTGAACATTTGCACATCTTTCTCTTCATTGAATTCCGCAATTGGATCTCCGCAATCAATGTTGCAAAATCCCATTACTTCAGCACCGCTCACAACATATTGTAAATCAATATATTTTTTGTGTGCTTCAAGTCCGCAATCAGCTTTTGGTTTTGTTTCGTACTTTTGAATTAAAGCAAAAACTCCACTACCTATATCATATCTACCTTCTTCTTTGCCTTCAGCAGTTTCACAAAAATCAAGAGCTTTTTCTATAATTTCTTTGAAATTATAACTTGCTCTGTTTCTAATATTATCTGATATCATATTCTAATCTCCTTTGATGTAACCTAAAAATTTCCGTTTTTTATACTGCTTATATATTACACCTAAATTGTAATTTTGTCAATATGTTTTAGAGTTTTTCTTTAGATAAATATAAAAGATGTATAACTAATAAATTAGCTATACATCTTTTTTAAACTACTTTTCTCTTATAGAATATAGTTTTCAATCATATTTATTTGTTAAGATAAAATTTGAAGATTATTTTCTTCTCATTCTAGCTACCCAAGATGGAACAGTGCTGTCAGCTTCTTCCATGTTCATAACAGGAGAAGGGATAACTTCAGTTACAACTTGTCTAACTTCTTCGATAGTTTCTTCAACTTTTTCTTCTTTAACATTAGGGTTTTCCATGTCACCAACAAAAGTTTTCTCGCCCTTTCCGCTTTTATCAACGCCGAAACCTGATGCGATAACTGTGATGATAACTTCGTCGTGCAATGAATCGTCAGTACTTGTACCAAAAATAATTTCAGCAGAAGGGTGAACAACTTCAGCAACTAACGCTGCAGCTTCGTAAACTTCGTCTAATTGCAATTCCGCAATATTTCCTGTGATGTTTAGGATAATTCCAGTAGCGCCTTCGATTGTAGTTTCCAAAAGTGGACTTGAAACCGCTTGTTTAACAGCTTCCAAAGTTCTCTTTTCGCCTTTACCACGACCAACACCCATGTGTGCCATACCAGCGTCTTTCATGATTGTTGAAATATCAGCAAAGTCAAGGTTGATTAGACCTGGATTAACGATAAGATCAGCAATTCCTTGAATTCCTTGTCTTAAAGTATCATCAGCAACTTTGAATGCGTCGATAATTTTTGCACCTTTAGGTACAACTTGCATCAATTTTTCATTAGGAATTACTACTAGAGTATCAACACATTTTTTCAATTCCATAATTCCAAGTTGAGCATTTTTAGCTCTTTTCAAACCTTCGAATGAGAAAGGACGAGTTACTACCGCAACAGTCAAAATTCCCATGTCTTTAGCTATTTTAGCGATAACTGGAGCAGCACCTGTTCCTGTTCCACCACCCATTCCGGCAGTAATAAACAAAAGGTCAGTGCCTTTGATAACTTCAGCAATCAATTCTTTAGTTTCTTCAGCTGATCTTTTTCCAATTTCAGGGTTAGCACCAGCGCCAAGTCCTCTAGTCAGTTTTTCACCGATTTGAATATGCTTGTCCGCATTTGATAAAGCTAAATCTTGTTTATCAGTATTAACAGCAATGAATTCAGCAGTTTTAACACCAGCAAGTTTCATTCTCTTAACGGCATTGTTTCCTCCGCCACCTACACCAATTACTTTAATTGTTGCAGCTTGAATTGACATGTAATAATCTTCATATTCCATATCATCAATTACTTGATCCGTGTTTTCATAGTTAAGCTCTTTATCTTCCAAATTCTCTAAATTCTCAAAATTCTCATTCATACTAATAATCTCCCTTATTTAAATACTTTATCAAAAAGTTTTCTTGATTTTTTTTGTTGCAATGCCGTTGCTAAAACTGCGTAAGTTGATGCTAAATGTGGTGCATCAAATTGAGGTAAAACAGTTTTTGCTAGTTCAACGTTTTTCCCAATTTCCTTACCTAAATGCTCTTTAGCACCACGGATATAAGATATTCCGCCACCAGTTAATTTATAATTGATGTAAGTTGGAAATTCAACGTTGCAAAGACTCATACATTTTGATATAAATCTTGCTATAATTCCAATTCGTTCTTCCACTACTTTGTGAGCATCTGGAGAAACAAATTTATATGTATTATCTTTTGTTGCTACTTCATATCTGTCGGTTTCACTAACTGCAAAAGTAAGTGAGATTGAACGTTTCAATTCTTCCGCAACATCAAATGGTACTTCAAAGTAATCCATTAAATCTGATGTGATGTGACCACCGCCACAAGCGAAAGATTTCAAGTATAACAATCCGTCACCACGCATTAGCATTACGCTCGTTGTAGTGTAACCAATGTCAATTAAAACAGCGAATCTATCACGTTCAGAAGCGTTGATTAGATACATACTCTCTGATAAACATGAAGGAACATACTCAATTTTTTTGATATCATATTGTTCAAGAAGTTCGGTAATAATACCAGTGAACTTTTTCATTGCAAGAACATAAGACAACTGACCAGAAAGTTTTGTTGTTTTGCAGTCTTTTGGACTGATTAACATTCTTCCGTCGTCAAGAGTGTAGTATATTGCTGAACGATTGATTAAATCGTAGTCTTCATTGGTAGCAAAATTGTCGCCAATGTTAAACAATTGATTCATTTCAATATCAGTAATTTTTCTTTTGTTTGGGAAAGTCAAAGTTGGTTCTTTCACAACAACTGATGTAAACTCCCCTGGTACTCCAACATATACTTCAGAAATTCTTGTTCTTGACATAGTTTCAGCAGTGCTGATAGCATGTCCTAAAACCGTATACAGTTCACCTGTATCTAAAAATTCCCCATCTAAAAATCCGCTATATTCCATTTCGCTTCTTCCAAGAATGTTAATGGTGTTATTCGCACCTTTCTCTGCTATGAGAACATTCACTGTTGAAGAGCCAAAATCTATAACGGCTGATGCTTGATTACTAGCCATTATATTCCTCCATTCTTTGCCAATTTAATCCATATTCAGAGGGATTTTTTCATTGCCAAAAATCTTATTATTCATAGTAAAACTGTATAATCAGAAAATCTAAGTACACCTATAACTAAGTATACTTTATTCTTCCGAAAAAGTCAATAAAATCAATTGAATTTTATTATTTTGTAAGGGTAATTGTTAGGTCATTTGAAACTATCAATTTACTGTCTGGTTCAATAGCTTTATCTGGGTTTGTATAAACTGCCATTACCGCTTTTATCTTGTCTTCAGTTTTCACATCAAAGTCGTAAATCCAAAGCTCTACACCGATATTAGTTTCAACAATTAAATTCTTTTCAAAGTCGATTTCAATAGTTTCAATGAAACTTTTTAGTTGAAAATCTGTATAATTATAATCTAAACGTTTCATCACATCGAAGTATTGCAAAATATATCCAGCTTTCTCGTCCGTTTTAAAAAATTCAGGGATTGTCCCAACTTTTTCATCAATACCAACAAGTAATTTCGAGTCAATACCCGTAACTTCTATGCAGGCAGTTTGTCCAACTTCCGCTTCGTTAGTTTCACTTATTCCTACTAAAATACCGTTAATATCAAACTTATAATATTTTGAATTGTAATTAATAGCAAAAACAGGAAGTCTTTCAGTTAGAGTAACTTTCACCGTGCTAAATGGTATACGTTCCACGTTTTGTATAACAACATATGGGAACTTATTTTGAACGTCTTCTACAAATTCATTCTTACTAAAGAGGAACGTAGAGTCGCCGTGGTACTTTGTGATGTAACTCTCAAAATCTGCTTTGTTGATGTTAGTAACATTGTTTGAGTACTCAACATCAAATTCTTTAATTGAAAACATTAACATCGCACCAGCTGTAAGTAGTGCTAAAACTAGCACTACTATCAATATGGTAAATAAAAATCCTTTTTTCTTCATAACTCACCTTTTTCGTTGAATTTTCACTCCAAAATTAGCTAGCTCATTTTCGATTGATTCATAGCCTCTGTCGATGTGCCATAAATCGGAAATAACCGTAGTTCCTTCTGCAACTAAACCTGCAAGGCAAAGTGCGGAACCTCCTCGTAAATCATAGGCGGTTACTCCAGCTCCTTGGAGTTTTTTCACACCACTAACCACCGCTGTTTTTCCACTTACTGTAATATCTGCGCCCATTTTAATCAATTCACTTATATGTCTAAATCTCATTTCAAACATATTTTCTTCGATTATTGCTACGCCTTTTGACACAGTCATCATTGTCATAACTTGTGCTTGTAAGTCTGTTGGAAATCCTGGGTATGGCGAAGTTTTTATGTATTTCATCGCCAAAGGTTGCTTTGGTGCCTTTATAACTATTTTATCACCTTTTACATGTATTTTGCAAGTGGTTTCTCTTAGTTTTGCAATTAAAGAATAAATATGTTCAAAATTTACATTATTTATCTGTATTTCACCACCAGTCATGGCGCAACCTAGCATATATGTGCCTGCAACTATCCGATCAGCTATCGGCGTGTACTCGCATGAACGGAGTTTTTTCACACCCTCAATTACAATATAGCTTCGACCTGCACCTCTGACGTTTCCGCCCATTTTGTTTATGTAATTTTGCAAGTCAATTATTTCAGGTTCACGGGCTGCGTTTTTGATTATTGTAGTACCTTTAGATAGCGTAGCTGCCATCATAATATTTTCAGTTGCTCCAACGGACGGCACGTCAAAATTCACAATTCCGCCTTTCATGTTACTACCATCACAAATGATGTAACCAGCTTCTTCGTGTATTTTTACGTTTAGCGCTTTTAGTCCTTCAATATGTAAATTTATTGGGCGAAGTCCTATGTCGCAACCGCCTGGGTACGCTATTTTCACTTTCTTGTAACGGCCTAATATTGAACCCATCAGGAATATTGAACTGCGGAGCGTTTTCGCTAAGTCCTCTTCGATTAAACAACTACTCTCTGCGGTTGGTTCTGAATATATTGAGCCATTTTCAAAATTACAGGTACAACCTAGACTTTCCATAATTAAAAGCATGTTTTTCACGTCTTCAATGTTAGGACAGTTTTTGAAAGTTGATTTTCCGTCAGCCATTATACTGCAAGCTAAAAGGGGCAATAATGCGTTTTTGGCGGCGTACATATCCATCTCGCCATACATCTTTTCCCCACCTTCTATATATAGTTTTTCCATATTCACCTCATTTAGATATATACCTATCATATGTTTTTTTTACTAAAGGTGTTCATCACTGTTATTTTAAGTAATTTTCCGCCCACAATTTGCTAGTATTCCTATTTCCGACATGAACATTATGATTTGGGTATTTCCCGAACTTATCAGCGGTAACGGCAATCCCGTTGGTGGTATACTTCCCGTTACTACTAGTAAATTTATCGATACTTGAATTGCTATTAACATACTTATTCCAAAGGCAAGAAAGCACGTGAATTTCTCGTTTGCTTTCAATGCAATTCTAAAGCCTGTTAGTATCAATATGAAATACAACAAAATCAAAGCTAACGCTCCCACCAATCCGAATTCTTCAGCGAATATTGGTAGTATGAAATCCGATTCAGAAAAGGGAAGAAATCTTAATGCTTGACGTGAATTTAGATATCCAACACCAAACAATCCTCCGTTTGCAATGCTGTACAGCGATTGTATCAATTGATAACCTTCACCTTTTGGACTTGCCCATGGATCAAGAAATGCCATTAATCTATCTAGTCGATATGGCTCAATTATTATCAGTATCGGCAATGCTAAAAGACCTAATGCCACAATTCCGATTATGTATTTTAAATCTATTCCTCCAACTACCAACATTGAAAACAACAACATCGCAACACATACTGTAATTGATAGATTTGGTTCAATTAATATTAGTAAACAAATAACGCCACCAACTATTATTACTGGCAATTTAGATTTTATGCCTTTGTCACTACTGCCACCTTCCGCTAGTACTTTTGCTGAAAATAATATGATTGCAAACTTTGCTATTTCTGAAGGCTGTACTGTCATTAACCCAAGATTTATCCACCGTTTTGCTCCATATTTTTCTACACCTATCACTGGTACAAATACTAAAAGCAACATTACTATTGACACAATAACTGATAACCATGCAAATTTCTTTAAGTTTAAATGATTGAAACATGTTAGAAATATCATTCCACATGTGCCTATTGCTACTCCTACTACTTGCTTTTTCAAAAACATAAACTTGTCGCTGTAAAGCGTGCTTGCTGTATACCAACTTGCGGAATACACTGTGAATAATCCAACGATTGCAAGAAGTCCTGCTATAACTATTACCACCATGCTGTCTGAACTTAGATTTTTTTTATTAAAGAATGATGATAATTTTTCATTTTCTCTTTCCATTTATACTCTCCACTATTGACACAAAATGAGTTCCTCGTTGTTCAAAATTTTTGTACTTATCAAAACTTTTTGAGGCTGGACTAAATAACACCACGTCACCGCTTTTAGCAAAATACCGAGCTAGCAAAACACCTTCTCGCAAAGTACTTGCACGTGTAACTCTCACTGCTCCATATTTTCCAATGGCTTTTACTATTTTTTCGCTGTTTTCTCCTACTACGAAAACTCGTTGTAGGTTTTTCGGAAAATTCTTAACTAGTTTACTGTAATCAAGATCGCTGTCCATTCCGCCCATAATTAGATATAAATCTTCCTTGAAAGAATTAACAGCCATCACTGTTGAATCAGGGTTTGTTGCTTTACTATCGTTGAAATAACTTACTTCATCTATTACTGAAACTAGCTTTAAGCGGTGTTCTATACCTGTAAATGCTTGCAGGGTTTTTGCTATCGCCACGTTGGAAATTCCTAAAATTTTTGCCATTGTTATTACTGCAAGAACGTTTTGCAAATTGTGTGCACCACGTAAATTAATTGAGTTTACGCTAACAATAAATTCATCGTTGTTATAGCAAATATTTTCTCCGTCTATGTACGCTCCAGAAGTTTTTTGTAGGTGAGAGAAATAAACTACTTTGCCCTTGGTTTTTTTTGCAATTTCACAAATTAATTCGTCGTGAAGATTGCATACAAAGTAGTCATTTGACCTTTGATACTTAATAATATTACTTTTGGCTTCTATGTAATTTTCCATGGTTTTATGTCTATCTAAATGGTCGGGAGTTATATTCAAAATGCACGCAACGTGAGGCTTTAGCGAAGTAGTTTCTTCTAGCTGAAAACTAGATAATTCCATAACAGCAAAGTCATCTTGGGTAAGAATGTTAGCGTATTTTGTTATAGGCACACCAATGTTTCCCACCGCTTTTGAAACTTTGTTATCCCCACGAATTATTGCATCAAGCAAAGTTGTTGCTGTGGTTTTTCCGTTAGTTCCTGTTATGCCAACTATTGTTGCTTTTGTGTTCATAGTTCCAAGCTCAACTTCCGACATAATCTCCACTTTGTTAGCTCTTGCTAATTTGCAAAGTTCACTATTTAGCGGAACTGCTGGTGACACCACAAGATAATCAGCTTTACCTTGCAATATTAATTTATTTTGCCCTTCAAAGTCTAAATACTCACACTTCAAATTGCGAATTTCTTCAACTTCCGATGCTTGAAATGCTGTGTTTTTTGTGAAATAAACTATACCGCCTTTTGCCATAATAAAATCACAGGCACTTTTTGCGGATATACCAAACCCTACTATCAAAAAAGTCTTTTTTCTAAACTCCATAAATTCCCCCTACATAACTTGCTAACGTAATCAATGTGGCAACAAGAGATACAACAAAATAAATTCTGACAATCCTGTTTTCATGTATTCCGCACTCCTCCAAATGGTGGTGGAATGGTGCCATTTTAAATATACGCTTGCCTTTTGTTAACTTAAAATATCCCACTTGCAAAATATCAGAAACACCTGAAATTACAAATGGCAATCCGAAACATAAAATAAACAAAGTGTTCTTAGTAAAAACTGCAAGTACTGTCATCATTGCTCCTAAAAATAGCGATCCGGTATCACCCATAAACACTTTAGCTGGGTATGTGTTAAATAGTAAAAACGCTAATACACTTCCCATTGTTGCTAGTGTTATCATCAAAAAGCCTTTTAGCTCTACAACTTTTGCAAATGATGAAGCATCGCTTAGTTGCAAAAGTTCGATTGCGATTATCACACCAACGCCCCCAAGGAAAATCAATGTGGAATTTGCAGCAAGTCCGTCTAATCCGTCAGTCAAATTCGTTGTATTTACTAGCGCAATAAACGCAATGAAAACTAGCGGTATCGACCATTTGCCTAAGAAAATATATTGATTGAGAAAAGGCACAAGCATTTCGCCACCAGTATAACTGTAACAAAACACTGCTGTCACCCCACCAAGGACACTTTGACCGATTATTTTTTGATACGCCATCAATCCTAAATTTCGACTGAACTTTACTTTAATAAAATCGTCCAAAAATCCTATCACCCCTACACCAAGTGCTATCAAAACTGCAACTACTACAGGCTTTACTAGCGTTGATATAAATATTGAACCAGTAATTACTACTGCCAAAATTATCACTATTCCGCCCATTGTTGGAGTTCCTGCTTTTCCGCTATGCTCCGTTACGTATGACAAAATAACTTGCTTTGCGTTGGCTTTTGCTAGCATACTTGTTACCACAAAACCAAGGAGAATTGTTAGTATTATTGAAAATATTGTTCCGTTAAAAAATTGCATTAATGCTCCTTTTTTTCTATATATTCATAGACCACGCTGTAATCACTGTACTCATATTTAACATTATTTACATCTATGTAATTTTCTACACCCTTTCCAAGAATTAAAACTGTATCACCGCTTTTTGCGTAATTCAAACTATGCTGAATTGCAATCGCTCTGCCACTAATTACTGTGTAATTCGAATTACTGCGATCAATTCCTTTTTCGATATCCCATAGTATTTCCATAGGGTTTTCGCAACGTGGATTGTCTGAAGTTATCACCACATAATCACTGTTTTTTGTTGCTACGTTACCCATAATACTACGCTTGCCTTTATCCCTATCTCCACCACAACCAAAGACCGTTATCACCTTTCCGTCAGTAATTTTTCTTGCAGTTTCTATTACGTTTTCCATACTGTCAGGTGTGTGGGCGAAGTCGATTATTATATTCACTCCAAGGTCATTTGGTATTTTTTCAAACCGTCCACCAATAACTTCCATGGCTTCTAGGCTCTTTAAAATTATATCATTTTTTATATTAAAAAGTTTTGCGGTTGCAATACTTGCTAAGATGTTGTAAACATTAAACTCGCCAAACAATTTAGTTTCTACTTTTAGTATTTCACCTTTGCAATGCACATCAAAGGTCATTGTTTCACCATATTTTAAATTACTGTAACTTATCTCTAAATCACTTCCACTTATTTTATAACCAGATTCACTATCATCAGTCCCACGTCCTTTTCCGTAAGATAAAATTGGAACTGGGTGGTTCTCAATTAATTTCTTACCTAACATATCATCGCCATTCACCACTGCGAATTTGATTTGAGTATTGTGAAACATTCCTTCTTTTGCTCTTTGATAATTTTCTTCTGTATGGAAAAAATCCAAGTGATCTCTCTTGCAATTTGTTAAAATACCAATTTCCGCATAAAGGCTGTATAATTTATCAAAATGCAAAGCGTGTGCCGATGCTTCCATAACCACACATTCACAACCTAGTTCTTTCATTTCGTTCAAAACTTTAAAAAGAGTATTTGGGTCAGGAGTTGTAAGTTTTGTTTCCCATTTCACATCTTCAAAATAACTGCCTTCCGTTCCGATTACTCCACTTCTCACTCCGCCGTTATTTAAAATGTTGCTAACAATATTGGTAGTAGAAGTTTTTCCGTTTGTACCTGTTATAAAAACAAACTTCATTTTTTCGTTTGGACGGTTGTAGAAATTTGCTGATACTTGTGAGAAAACACGTCTGATATTTTTCACTACTACGTTAGTAAGCTTTGTGTCAATTGGCGATTCCGATATTATACAACTTGCATTATTCTTCTCTAAATCCTCTATAGAACAGTTGTATTTTCCTAAAGAATTGGAGAAAAGTATTACAGCTTTTCCTTTAAGTGGTTGAAACAAGTCAAATTCAATTCCTTGAACTTCAACATCTTCATCACCTATAATTTCCGCTTCTAATACTTCTCTCATTAGCTCTCTCAATTTCATAATCTTTCCCCTTACAATGCTATTTTATCCCTACCAGAAAAATAATTCTTCTAGGTGCTATATAGTATTTTATTCTAAAACGTTTTTACTTATAACGAGAAAAGTTGAAATTTATTAAATTTTTTAAAATTTATTTATTTTTATAGTTTTTCCTTAATCTTCTTTCTTAGTTTCTTCGATAGCAATAATTCCTTCAAAGATTTCTTTCGCTACTGGAGCTGCGATTGTGCTTCCGTAGTAGATACCCTCAGGCTCATTTACTAACACCAAAGCAATATATTCAGGTTCGTCTTTTCCGAAAAATCCAACAAAAGAAGAAATATATTTTCCGCTAGCAATGTGTCCGTCAACGTATTTTTGGGCTGTGCCAGTTTTGCCGCCTACTTTATATCCGTCAATTTTCGCATGAGAACCACTGCCTTTCTCAACTACTCCGTAAAGGTAGTTTCGCATAATTGCACTTGCTTCTTCTGAAATGCTATTTCCGATTTGATTGGTTCTTTTTGTGTAGACATTTTTTCCTTCATACGTTGTAACGCTATCAAGGAAAGTAGGAGTATAAAGGTTTCCACCATTCACCGCTGATGCAGTTGCATTCACAAGTTGCAATCCTGTAACTGCTATTGTTTGACCAAAAGAAATTCTTGCTAAATCACAAGATTTTAGAAAGTTTTCCGATATTAACATTCCGCCACTTTCTCCTTGATAATCAACGCCAGTAGCTTTTCCATATCCGAAATCTTCCAAGTAATCATACATAGTTTCTTTCCCTAAACTCAATGCTATATCCACGAATATTGGATTACAAGAATTCATTAATGCTTCAGATAAATCTTGGTTAGAGTGCTTTCCGTTAATATGTTTATCCCA
This sequence comes from uncultured Clostridia bacterium, assembly GCA_947039455.1. Classification (GTDB taxonomy): domain Bacteria; phylum Bacillota; class Clostridia; order Christensenellales; family CAMQZB01; genus CAMQZB01. Next base: position 3,587 of record CAMQZB010000019.1, on the reverse strand, counting down.
ACATTTCACAGTTTGACCGTCCACCACACGAGTTCTTCCGTCACCGAAAACTGCTTCAGGTGAAAAGGCGTTTTCGTTGCCTTGCAAATATTCTTCCACGTTTGCCGCTGCTGTTAATACTTTGAAAGTTGAGCCAGGTTCATAGATATCAGTAATCAAAGTGTTTCTTGAAAGTTTCATTAATTCTTCTAAGTCATCACGTGGCGGATTGTTTAAATCAAATGAGGGAAAGTTTGCTAATGCAACTATGTCACCGTTGTTTATATCCATTACTATCGCCGATGTTGACACGGGATTTGATGATAACATTAATTTCTTTAAGGCGTTTTCTGTCACTTGCTGTATTTGTCTATCAAGTGTCAATTGTACATCAAGTCCTCTTTGCCCATCAATATAATATCGTTCAGAATCCTCTTGTTCGATACCTAGTAAATCACCTTGTGAAAGCATTTGTCCGTCAACTCCACGTAAATATTGATTGAAATATTTCTCCAGTCCGCTTTGTCCTTCGCCGTCAATTGATACATAACCGAGAATTTGGCAAGCTAATTCGTTGTATGGATAATACCTTTCGTTATTCACTGAATAATATATCCCGTCATAGTCATAACTCTCCACTTTCTTCATGACATCTTCCGATACTCCTAGCGCTAGAGTGAATTCACTTGAGCCTTTTTTGATTAATTTACTATATAAAGTAGCTTCTTCTATTCCAAGAATTATTGATAGTGTTTTCGACATTTCTTCTTCGTTCTCAGTCATTCTTGGTCGCACATATAAGTTGTAAGTTGTGACATTCTCCGCAAGAACTTCGCCGTTTCTATCAAGTATTCGCCCACGCTCTGCTGTTATTGGCAAATCTCTCGTCCATTGATCCAACGCTTTTTCCGTAAGGTTATACGCAGAAAAAAGTTGTAGATAAGTAAGTCTACAACCAATTAGAAAAAAAAGAAAGGTCACTGCAAAAAATATTGCTAGTAACCTCTTTCGTAATAAATTAATATTAAATTTTTTGTTCAATTTAGCCTCCGAAGAAACCGCTCACTGAATCACATATTGAATCAAACCAATTTGTTTGAAAAACTACTTCTACTGGAGGTAACACTGATGGCATACCCACTTCAACCACTTCAACTCCAGCGGCAGCTGCTGCTGATAGGTTTAATGAATTTTGTGCTAATTGAGTTACTCTTGATACATCAGACAATGCTGAAAGTTCTGCTGACAATGCTGAATACTCAGTTGCCATTGCACTAACTTCGCCAGATAATACTGCGTTCTTAGCAGCCATGCCACCAAGTGCACTTGCATTTAATGCGATTACCGCTACCAATGCTACAACTACTAGGCAATAAACTGTCACCATCAAGACATTTCTAGATGTCATCTTTTCTTTTGGTGCAACTCCTGCTACTATTTTAGTTGATTTTGCAGTTCCTGCGTATGTATCAGTTACTCGTAGTTTTGAACCTACGATTTTTACTTCAGTTTTTTGCTCTTGCTTCTTCTCAATTTTTGGCGCAACCGTATTTTGTACTGACACGATTCCGTCAATATTAAGTTTCTCATTGCTTATTGTAGTTTCCTTATCAAAAACCTTTCTCTCAAATGACCCGTTGCGGTCTTGTTTAGTTTTTATTTCTCTTCTTGTTGTTAACATAATATTTCCTCACTCCCCAAAATATTCATAGTTTTTCTATAACTCTTAATTTAGCTGACGTTGACCTACTGTTTCTTTGCACCTCTTCGTCAGTTGCAATGATAGGTTTCTTCGTCAGAATTTTCACTTCTTTTACTTTGTTACACACGCATATCGGCAATGCCTTACTGCACACGCAATCAATCTCTAATTCCTTAAAAACATTTTTTACGATTCTGTCTTCAAGAGAATGAAATGTAATTACACAAAGTCTTCCTCCAACTTTTAACTTTCGTACTAAGTTTGTAACGGCTTCCTCTAAGTCTTTAATTTCTCCATTAACTTCAATTCTAATGGCTTGAAAAACTTTTTTCGCTGGATGCCCTTCACGTCTTACTTTTGCTGGTACGGAATTTCTAATAATCTCTACTAGCTCTCCGCAAGTTTCTATAGTTTTTTCTTGTCTATATTTTTCTATGTTACTAGCTATTTTGTTTGAAAACTTTTCTTCTCCATATTTGAAAAAGATGTCTCTCATTTCTTCAAATGAATATTGGTTTACAAGGTCTTTTGCTGTGAATGTCAATGACTTGTCCATTCTCATGTCAAGCACTGCGTCTTCACTTCTATAAGAAAACCCTCTCTCGAAGTTGTCAAGCTGAAAACTTGAAACTCCCAAATCTAATAATGCTCCGTCTATCAAATCAATTCCAAGTTGTTCTAAAACTTGACTTGCATATAGATAATCGTTTTTCATTGGGGTAAATCTTTCTCCAAATCTTGCAAGCCTTTCAGCTGCAAATTTGTGTGCGTCGTCGTCTTTATCAATTCCAATAAGTCTACCGTTTGGTGATGACATTTCTAAAATCATTTCAGAGTGTCCGCCACCGCCCAAGGTTCCATCAAGATAAATCCCGTCCGGTTTTAAATTCAAATAATTTTGAATTTCGTCAACCATTATTGGTTTGTGGTATTGAGTATCGTACTTCATAGCTTAGGCTTCTCCTTTTTTCAACTTTACTACAAGTTCGTTAAAACTTAAATCAGTTGTACGCTCCTCATGAGCTTTATCGCTCCAAATTTCTATTCTTGAACCAACGCCTTTAACAACTACATTCTTTTCAATATTTGCGTAGTCTTTTAAATAACTTGGTAGAACAAATCTTCCTTGAGAATCTTCAGTCAATTCAAATGATGTTGAAATGATTTCGCCTAAAGCTCTTTGTGCTGAAACATCAGACATCGGTGTGTCTTCATATTCCTCACAAAATTTTTCGAATTTGGTTTTGCTATAAATAAGAACGGTGTTGTCATAGCCTTTTAAGCAAAAAAAACTTCCACCAAGTTCACTTCTAAACTTAGCTGGTAGACGCAATCTGCTTTTATCATCTAATTGATGGTTATACATTCCCGTAAACATACTTATTCCCCCTTATTCGTTGTATATAGATAATATCATACGAATAACCACTTGTCAACCACTTTTGTCCATTTAGCTCCACTTTTATTGTAAATTATCAATTTTTTCCATTATTTTTATGCAATTTTAGATATTTTACATTAAAACAAAAACGCATTTGCTTAAAATCTTCTATTTGTTAGCAAAATTGCGTTCGTTTAAGAAGTGTTTTAGAGATTTACATCCGTCATTTAATGACATTTTCCACAAATTAATATGTAAATTATGAATAAATATACTAAATTCCGCAAATTATGCATTAAAAAACACCCCTTAATTCTTCAAATTAAGGAGCGTTTGACTGCTTTATATTTACTTATTGTTAAGCTTTTTCATGTTATATATTTACTCATTATTAGCTTTTTTACAGTTTTATGTTTCATATTATTAGCTGTTTTTTGAGTTTTATGTTTGTAATTATTAGCTGTTTTTACGTTTTATGTTTGTAATTATTAGCTGTTTTTACGTTTTATGTTTGTAATTATTAGC
>CAMQZB010000018.1 GCA_947039455.1 uncultured Clostridia bacterium | reverse complement strand
GTTGTTAAAATGAATTTAATGAATGGCTTTAGAAGTTGTTGTCTAAAATGGAGATAATAATTATAGGGTTGTGAAAAATTGAATGAACAACAAAAACGTTGTTGAAAAACGACAACCTAAAATTGCTAATTTACTTCTCAGGGGTCGCAAGATCCTTTAAATTAGATAGTACATTCTCCTAAATGAATAGTACGAAAAAAAAGCCCGTTTACGTAAGTAGACGGGCTTTCTTTGTGTTGGAAATGGTGGGAAAAGTGAATGTAGGGTATAAAAACATGAAATTATGTTGTTAAAAGTCGTAGATGGGGAATTGGGGTTTTTTGGTGAGGTTATTATTGAAAAAACCGCATAAACACTGGGGTTTTGGGCTGTACTTTCTCCTATGAATAGTACATAAAAAAAGAGCCCGTTTACGAAAGTAGACGGGCTTTTTTTATATCCTATAAAATTGTTGCTTATTGGTAGTACTTTTTGTGAAATCTTATGGAGGTTTATAGATTGTGATTTTTAAGATGTTTTGAGTGGTTTTATGGTTGTGCTTTTGAGAATATTTTGAGTTTTTTTAATCATCTGAAAGAGTTAAGATGAAATATGAAAACAGAAAATTTTACCTAGAATGAATTTGTGTGTGGATGCAATTAAAAATGTCTCTATATTTGTGTGTTTGCTTAAATCGAAAATTATCGTATTTATATATGTAGCAACATTAAAAAAGTACAGATCATTTTTAAGTAAATTTTGAAATTAACTGGTTAGAATAAATTGTATGTTAACCATAAGTAAACTATTAAATTAATTATTTACAGATAAATTATATATATAATTCCGTGTCGGCAATTATGACTCACTTTTGTAGTTGAAAGTAAAATTCTATGGATAATGTGAAGAAAATACATATAATATATCCACGTTTTACCCATAGAATTGGTGGCGTTATAGCTAAATGTGAAGAGTGGGAATAGTCGGAGAGCCTCAGCTGGCACTTGCCCTGATATTTGGCTAGAAATAGTATTAAATGCACTGCGTTTAGTTACTTTAATTAATAATACAAGACCCCGAAAACCCTTTAAACAAAGGCTTTTCGGGTTCTTTTTATCCCTCGTGATACACTTATGATACACTATTGACCCAAAATAGCGATAATTCACACTGTTTTTAGTAGTATTTGCAGTGTATTAATTATCAAAAAAAAAGTAAGTAGACGAATATAAGAAAGATGTATGTCAGAATTTAGAGTTGTAAAATTACTTAGATAAGAGCTTCAAAAGTATATCTATATCAGGATCGTTAATTGATGATCTAAGTATGTGCAATGCTGAAATAATTAAATAAACGTACTGGGTTTTCATAATAAAACCATTTATTATATAGCCTTTATTGATTTCAACACCACCGTGTTTTCCAACGTAAGTAATTATAGGAAAATGTAAAGAAAGTTCATTAATATCTTTTTTTATTGTTTTAATACTAACACCAAATTCACAAGCTAGTACTAAATATGTGGTCCTAAGACCGTTGCTAAGAGTGTTGATAATATCAATTTGTCTGTCGTATTTATTACTCATATGTTTTCCCCTATGTAAAAATTAATAATAGTATAACGAAATAATAGGTACTGCGTAGGGTGCTGTTTAGATTTTTTTAATTTAACAGGAATCTCATAGGTTCTTTTATATTGATAGAATGAAATTACAAACATACAGTGTTTGAGTAAAGGAAAGGAGGATTGAGTATGGCGTATTCAGCAGGAAACGAGTTATCGTCTTTAGCATTTGACAAGATAATTGGAGGTGCCCTTGACGCAGTGGTAAAAGCCCAAAGTAACGCTTCACTCACCACAGTGAATTTTATTAAGCAAACAGGCTTTAAGTTAAACGAAAATGGGGAAGCCACTGAACCAATTTACGTAGGATTTAAGTATCCAAAAGAGGTGGCCACATATCAACCAGCACAGCCAGCGCAATTAAAGTTGCAAGTAGAATCAAAGGGTCTTGGCTATACGAATGAAAATATCAAAGGTTATACTATTGGCGGAGTTGGAGTAGTAATAAAACATGACTTAGATCAGTATGGTAGCTTTTTATCAGCGTATATTTTGGGCGAAAACAAAGATATAGCTGATGGTGCTGAAGTGGTGATTTTATGCGAAGATGAAAGTGTTGAAGTTGCAAAAATTAGATGTGTAAAAATAGAAGCGAAGAAAGAAGTTCCAGCACAATTTCAAGATATGGAGTTGAAAGTTCCGATTTTGACAATGTTGCCGATACCATTTATTAGAATTGCCTCAACAGATATTGAGTTAAACGTAAAAATAAATTCAATGGAAAACACATCGTCAAGCGATGATAGCAGTAAAGATATGGGGGGAAGTGCGACAGTTGGATATAAAGGATTTGGAGCATCAGTCAATGCAACATTCTCAGCATCAGTTTCTACACAAAAGAAAACAAGTAGCACTGAAGAAGTGAAAAAAGAATTTTCGTTGAACATAAAAGTTCACGCAGTTCAAGATGAAATGCCTATGGGTATCAGTAGGATATTAGACATTTTAGAAGAGTCGATTACGCCTAAGATAGCTAACTCAAAAGTTGAGAAAATACAAGCATGATAACCTTATCAAGCTTTATTGGAGAAATAATAGATGATGTTTGTAAAGCAAGAAGTTATGCGGATTATTCTTCAGCAGTGCTTTCGGAAAAGTATTTTGCCGATCCATTCATAAAGGGATTGCCTATACCTCATTATACCATTGATGATGTAGAGATAGAAGTTCCTGTTATGGTGGTAGGGCTGAAAACCGATGCGGAAGACTTGGAGAAAAACAAAAGAAGTATTGTTGAGATAACGGATAAAAGATTGCCAAGCTTACTTCTCAGAACGCTAAAGTACAATTACTATACAAAATTTGATCAAGATGAAAGAGAAAAAACTCAAAAAGAGAAAAGGCGAGAAGCATTGTCAAGAGGCGAAAATTATGTAGACGAAAACCAAGAAAGAATGGAAAATGGCATATATGTGGGCGTAAATGAAAATCGCATAATGGCAAAAGAAATTCTTAATCAATATATAATTATTTCCCAAAACATTGCTGAACGAATGAAAAGACATTTACAAAAATACTTAAATGAGTATAACTATGAAGTGTTGAAATTGCTTGATGTTACAGAGGATTTCGGTAAAGCCTTGTACATAAAAACAAAAGCAGTACTAGAAATGCCTGAAAATTCAGAATTGGGAAGTTTCGACCATGATGAAATTATGAAAAGTGCAAGATATGTAAGCAATATAATGTTTTTTGAATATAAAAAAATCATAGGGAATAACAGCGGTGTGCAAATCGATGTAAGCACAGGACAAATGAATGAATTTAGTTCGAAATTTGATTGTCTAATGCATATTAAGATGAAGATAAGAGAGCAAGATTTGAATTTATTGGTGGAGGACAAAGGCGGAAAAGAAGTGAGATATCTATCTTTAACGTAGAAAATTATGATACCTTACCCAATATTTTTGGAACTTCAAACTAAAATGAATGAAGTCTCACAGCTGACTGAAAACCTATTGAAAACAAGTGGAAGCTTCTATCTTTCAAGTATGAAGTATATTAGCGAGTTGCAAAAGTTTGCCGATGAACATAACCTGTACATATCTAGCGACATTGCAACGGCACTTGAAAAGCTCATAGTGTTTCGACACAAGAAAACGGAAATTGTAAGTGCAAGAATAAACCAAAGAAAAGAAAAAGACACCTACGCAGTAGAAGTCTTAGAAGAATTAATAGACAAAGTGAAAAACTTTTTAACAAAAGATAGTAAATCATTTGAAGAATGTGAAGATGTGTGGCGACAGTTATTATCTAGATTGCTGTGTAATAATTTACTTTCAGAAATGTCGTTTGCCAATGAAGAAAAGATAAATTACATAATTGAAATCGTAAAAAATAACCAAGAATTATTGCCATATTATTCACACATTCTGGGATTAGTAGGCATAGTGAATTCGAGAATACTTCTTGACCGAACAATGCCACAATTAGAATTGTAAATATAAAAAATAAACTTAATTTAGGAGACAAAATGGATATAGATTTTCATTATTATGGAACAATGTATGCAGCATTACTTGCTGGATACGATCAAAAAGACGCAATAGAAATAGCTGAAGCAGCGCAATTTGTGGACGAGTTCACACCACACCAGTTTCCAAAAGGAATTGAAGGAGTAGGTGGGAAAGAGCCAGTTAACTGTTACTATACATCGTTTGATTTTGACACTACAGGAATGATTGATCAAGCTACGTCATGGGACAGTACACTAGCGAAAAAATGGATGCCATTTCATTTTACACCACGTATGGATAGTGGTGATAAAATTACGATAGGAGAAGTAGAGTATCAATCAACAATTAAAGACCCCAAACATTTGAAAATGATTACTGCACCAACTGGTAAAATATTTAATTTAATACGAACTGTTGCAACAAAGGACAATGTAGAGATTGGTTTAAAAATGCATGTACTAGCTGACATGTTTGCACATCAAGGCTTTGTTGGTTATAGGTTTAAAGATATTAATTGTATAGCTAATGAAGTCGAAATAATAGATGGAACGGAGAGTGTCATGAAAAAAATAACTGGCAATATGTTTCATTTTGTGGCAATAGGTCATGCGGATTGTGGACATTACCCCGACTATGGTTATGCAGTATATAAGTACAAGCCAAGCTGGAATGGCAAAACGGAATACGTATTAAGGGATAACCCTAAAATTTTCTACAGTACATTCTTTCATATGTTCAACACGCTAGTAGATATAAAATGTACAAACGATGGGAGTGCTCTTGATGAAATGCATAAAAGAGCAGCAGCAATAAAAGAAAACGCAGGTAAAAAGCTCTTAGAAGTTCAAGAAATGTTAAAACAAAAAGGTGTGAATGAATTTCAAACGAATTTATGGTATCAAAAGATATGTGAGGATTTTAAAATTTCACATCTAATAAAGATATATTCAGTTGATGAAGCAAATAAACCGATAAATAGTACCGTGTGCCACATCTATAAAAAAAATCATGATGATTCGATAGATAAATCAAATACAAAACTTGCAAGGTTTGAAACCGCTGCCAGAAAACATTACAATATGGTAAAAGGTTATGTTGATTTTAAAAAAATCTAATTTTTAAAAGCACATTATAAATATAAGCGATACAAAGACAAATGCACAACAGCATTTGTCTTTATTTCGCTAAAAGCATTTGAATTTATAGTATTTTATGATATAATAAAACCAAAAAATAAATTAAACAAAGGATAATATTAAATTATATTACACTAAGGTTGGGGGGCGAGGAATGTTAACTAAATTACATGAAAATATTTCCTGCAAATTGTTTGAGCAATTTACAGAAAATAATAATCAATTAGTTCTGCTAAATGGGGACAGCGGAACTGGAAAAACCAGTATAGCAATAGATTTGGCTAATAAACTTAATGAAGATTGGTCTATATTTGCATTTGAAGGATTAGACCCCATGGTATCGCCTTACTATACACTGCAAATGAATAGTAGTGATTGTCAAAAAATAAGTCCTTATAATACGAATGTTACTTTTCAGCTCAAATTGCCATTTGCAGCAGTGTCTGCATCACTATCTGACAAAAAATTTAATGCTGTATTTTCTGAGCATGAACAAATGATCATTCAAATATTGTCCAAAACATCAAGTTTAAAAAATAATATTTTATTTATATTAGATGACTACGACAAGTGGGATCAGCCATCTAAAGAATTAATTCATAAAATTTATAAAAATAAAAGTATCGATAATAAAAATATAAATATTTTAATAATTAATGAGACTAACGAAAAACTTTTAATAAAACCACATGAGATTTTCACAATAACTGAATTTACAGAAGACTTTTTGAAAGAAATTTTAACCATTTGGGGGTATTCACATGTTGATAACATCAAAGAAGCTCAAAGTTGTTCTAATAACAATTTACACCTTCTTAGAATGTTTTGCAGTTCATTAAATGGAACTTCTTACAATATGGAATCTATTTTTGAAATATTGGACTCACGAATAAATAAATTAGATGAGAAAGAAATTACTGCAATTAATGAAATTAAAAATTTATCTATCATTGATGGATATTTCAATTTGGATGATGCACAAGCTTTATGTGAGCACAATAAGTTGACTTTAAGCGATTTTCTGGAAACAGGTGAAAAATATGAATTTATACGTAAACCATCAAAATATGCTTTTTCAAGCAAATTTATAAAAACTTATTTTGTTGATAAATTAAAAAGCAAAGTTCATATTTTAAATTCAAAGTTTTCTGCTTACTTGCGAATTAAAAGGTCAGAAGATTATTTGTTGAGAGTTAAGCATTTAGTGTTTTCAAATGAACCGAAAAATTTTATCGAAGCATATTTTTTACTTATTATTGAAAGATCAAGATGTACCAATATTCAATCGGATTTTTATATTTTTGATAAATATTTTTCAATAATTTACAGTTGCTATGAGCAGATTAAATCATATGAAATGAACAGAAAATTTTATTATAGTGCAATGGAAAACTTATCGCTAAACCAGTTTAACGAATGTCTTCAAAATTTAGAATCGATTGATTTGTTTTTGACACCTACTGTCTTCAAAATTGAAGTAATACGACAAAAATTAGCTATAACACTACTTATAGCTCAAGATTACGATGAAATTGAGATGCTATCATCACTTTTGTATGAACAAATAATCGAAAAAGATTTTGACGAACAAGAGCAGCGCCTTCTTTCTGCAATACTTTTACTTTCTGTTTATAAGGATAGAATTTATGATGAAGAAAAATTTAAGAATATCCAAAGACTAATTGATGAAACGCTACACGTAACTGATTCGTTGTTTTTCTTAAATATCAAGCATCAAATGTATAGAAGATCTGCGCTATACACTTCACCACTTATTGCAGTTAGATCATGCGATCTAAGTGTGCAGTATTTTAATAAATCAGGACACATAATAGAAGAATACAGAGCTTTATGCAATTTAAGCGGAAATGCAATAGTATGCGTTAATTGCATTGTGGCTAGTGATTCAATTTATAAATTAAAAGCAATTATAAATGAAAATACAAATATTTTATTTCCAAGTCTATATAAAGTTCACAACAATGAAATACTGGCTAATTTTATTCAAAGCTGTGAAACTAGCATTACTATGAAAAACCCAAACCAAGAGGAAGTACTTAATGCTGGTCAAATAGCTATCACTCAATTGTTAAATTTATCTAACATGCATGAGAATGAAACTTCTTATGTAATAGATTTTAACTTAGTTAGTTTTTATTTGTTAACTAATGACTTCGTAAATTCGAAGATATTAATTGATAAGCTAAATAATTTAATTAGACCTGAAGACAAATTCTACAATTACTATTTAGTGAACATGGAGCTTGCCTACAACTATTTTATTGAAAATAAAGAATTAGCCCTTGAACTTTTAGAAAAAATTAAATTAATGGATATGCCATTGATTTTCAATTTTAAAAAAATATCTGAATATAGAAATGTTTTATTATATGATATAATAAATTCAAAAAATCTTTCGCCTTATGAATTCAACTACTTTTATCTAAAAAGCCAAAAAAGAATCGATAATAGTTGGTATTTTTATGGTAGGGGATTATTGCTTTCTGATTTGCAATTTTTATCAACTTAAAACTATAATTTTGGAGCAATTATCGCTATAAAGATATCTGAATAATTTAGTCCCAAATTTGCAAAAGCATGATTAAAGGAACTGTGAATAGTTATGTATGGCGTAGAGGAAACGTCAATGATGTAAGGTGTTTCATTGTCATTTAATCTAAAATCAATTCTACCATAATTATCAAGTTGTAAAATTTCAAAAGCCGATTTGGCTATGTTTTTTATATTATCAATTGTCGATTTAGAAACGCTTTCAGATAAGTTTTTAAAGCCATAATCATTATTGTCGCTATCATCAGCGGTAAGTATAGAAGTTTCTTTATTTTTAAATACGATTTGAACTGGTTCGCAGACTATTATTTCGTCTTGAATTTTAAATACTGGCACTTCGCATTCGTAACCTGAAATATATTCTTGAAAAATCACACCATTTGAAAATTGATTAACTAAACCATCTAACTGACAATTTGAAAATTCAGCTAGAGTTATTATGCTTTTTTCATTAATACCTTGGCTTGCCGATTCTGATGCTGGTTTTACAAGTAATACTTGTTGTTGATTTGGTATGTTATCATCAGTCCATTCTCCATTTCCTTTGTAATAAAAACATGATGGAACTTGTATTCCTTTTTCTCTTAGTAAAGGTGAAAAAACGCTTTTATTACGCGCTAAAGAGCAACCAAATGAATTTGAAGATGTATATTTAAGTCTAACTAAGTCACAGAAAGCTGGAATCAATGTTTTTTTGCTCGTACCTACGCCATTTCGTGCTAAATTAAAAACAATAGTATTTTTATCAAAAGTTGTACTATTGCTAAAATAAGATTGAATAAAATCTAATTCATTAAAATACACGTTCTTAATAAAAAAACCTGCGTTTACAATTCCCATATAAATTTCGTTAAATTCATCAATGCGTAAATACTCATTGATAGCGCAATGTATTTGCAGATTATTATCATGCCCTCTAGGGCTGTCAACATGCGTAAGTAAAATAATTTCGCAAACATTTTGACTATTATTTGATTTTAAATATTGTTTTAATTTATTAATTTTATTTATCATTATAATTCGTCCCCTTGATAAGTGATAATTTAATATTATCCTTTGTTCGGAGGAGTTGTGAATTGTTGATTGGTGGAAAATGTCATTTTGTTGCGGGGGTGTTTTTGGGTTAGTATGTCTTTTTGTTTACTGGTGCTTACATGAGTGTAAATTTGAGTGGTAACAATACTGCTATGCCCAAGAAGGCGTTGTATATATCGAATATCAACATCGGCTTCTAGAAGGAGAGTTGCGAAAGAATGCCTAAACATATGTGGTGTTATGTGCATAGCTATTTTGCAATTTTTTGAAATTTGAGTTATTATTGTGCGAACTGATTGTTCTGAAATTCTATGACATATCCGATTTGTGAAAAATGCGGAGGAGTTTGTGTGTGCATAGTTTTTGCGATACGTTTTTAATATTTCTAAGACTGAATTATTTCCAATATATACAATTCTCTCCTTAGACCCTTTTCCTAGGATGTTAACGCTACCTTTTTCAAAATTAATTGAGCTGAAGTTTAGTCCAACAAGTTCGGAAACGCGCATTCCAGTTATAAATAAAAGTTCTAATATAGCAATATTGCGTAACCCACACATTTTTTGATATTCAGTTTTGCATAGTTTAAGATTCATATAGCTGTAATTAATAATTTTTTCAATTGTTGAAATTGGGACAGTCTTTGGAAGTGTAACGTTATCTCTAATGTTCGTACGTAATCTAATAAATGGATCAAGATTTAGAAGTTCTTCATCAAGCAGAAAATTGCAAAAAGATTTTAAAGATGCAATTTTGCGTTTAATGCTTTTAGGCTTGTAAGAATTATGCATAGTCATAATAAAAGATGAAATATTGTTTTTATCAATGATGTTGTCTTTAGTTGAAATAAATAAAGTAAATTGCTTTAAATCAATGGTATATGCTTTGATAGTCTTAATACTTAAGTTTTTTTGATATTCGCACATATGTAAATACCTGCTAATATGTTTTCTAATGTCAATCATTTTTTTATCACCTCGTTAATTTAATATAATTTAATTATACAATATCACAAAGCAAAATAAATTTTAGGAGTTACAAAATACAAGATTTAAAATTGCATGACGGCAGTTTTGACGCACTTTTGTGGTGAAAAGTAAAATTGTGTGGATAATGTGAAGAAAATACATATAATATATCCACGTTTTACCCATAGAATTGGTGGCGTTATAGCTAAATGTGAAGAGTGGGAATAAGCGGGGAGCCCCCCGCTGGCACTAGCCCTAATATGTAGTTAGATATAGTGCAAAATGCACGGTGTTTATCAACTTTGATTTATAAAACAAAACCTCGAAAGACTTCAAAAGTCCTTTCGGGGTTTTCTTATTGCCATTAAGGTATTAATATTTGAATTGTACATTTGCGAGATTTACAATAGTAATTTTTTTAGAAATAGCGTAGTTTAAAGACTGAACGGCACCGCCAAATTTGCGATATACGTAAGCAATGCAGTAATCGGATTTATCAACAATAAAAGAGTTGCGAAATGGAATAGCTAGTTTAGAATCTAGTGCAACCTTGAAAGGATAAAGGGTTTCAGCTCCATAGTTTTTGACTTCATTCTCATAACGATTAATTTGCGATGGTGTGTTGTAAGCTAAAATAATAAAATTTCGAATGTGCGGATATTTTTTCTTAACTTCACCAACGGCACAAATACAAAGTTTGTCAAAATCACCGTGACCACCACAAAGAAAATTAGTAACGCCAAACCGAACCAAAGCATTAACCTCAGCAAGAATCAAATCGTAAATTCCTTCAGCAACATCAGTTCCATGACCAATAAAACAACAATTCATAAATATAACTCCAAATCGTTTTTTATATTTATTGTACAACATTTCACAAGTTTCCGCAACAGCGGAAGCTATAAATTTCAAAATTACATATAATAAGTTTACGTTGTAACGGAAATGAGGTGTAATATGAAATTAAATAAAGCGATATCATTAAGAATTGAAGAAATAGTAAAAGAGAAAAATATGACCCTTAACGCTTTTTCAAAACTAGTGGGCGTACCTAACTCAACATTAGATGATATAATAAAGTGCAAAAATGAAACTGTAAAAGTTAGAATCATTTTTGAAATTACACAAGGAATAAATATTTCACTAGGCGAATTTTTTGACAGCCCATACTTTGATAAAGAGAGCTTGATAGATTAATTGGTATAGAGATATGATTTTAAAAGGGTGTTATGAAAATATTTTGTGAAAGATTAAAAGATTTAAGAAAAGAAAGAAATTTAACAACTACAGAGCTTGGGAAAATTCTTAATGTAAGCAACTCAACGATATCAAGGTGGGAAAGTGAGCAAATAATTCCAAGCATTGAACATCTATACAATATGTCAAAATATTTTCACGTATCTGCTGATTATCTTTTGGGTATTGACGCGTAATGTTTTAATAATGAATATTAATCAAAGGAATATAGTGGTTGCAAGACAGGTGGCAGATAAAATAGTTTGTTATTAGCAATAATAAGTGTTATATTTGTTGAGAGAGATAGGGGGCATAAATATGAATCGTAAAAAATTTGAGAAATATATTAAAAGGTACACCGAAAAGGCTAGCCTTATTAATACAAATTTAGCAGTATTGCAAGAGTTATTTGACCCTAAAAGTGATAATTTGTTTAAGGTTAGTATTAATTTTTTTAACGCTACAATGTATAATACTTTTGCTAATTCAGTTGTTATGATTTGTTCGTTTTTCGCTAAATCAGATGAGGCCTGTTTGAATAAATTTTTAGAATTTTGTGATCAAAATAAAGAACTATTTAAACAAGATTTTTTTAACGGTGAAGCTGATATGGATTTTCTTGAACGATTAGAAGAATCAAAGAAATTAATTGAAGAAAGCGAAAAAATAATTAAAAAACTAAAAGATAATAGAGATAATCTATACGCCCATTTTTCAAAAAAAGGATTTTTTAACAACGAAAAGGTTCAAGTTGTTTTTACCACGGAATTGATTGCATTAATGGAAATAGTGGACAAAGTAATAAATAACATGTATGTAATGTTTGATGGAGTTATGATAAGGTTTGAAGTAATTAATGCTAAAGATGTTAACAATTTATCAAGATGTATAAATCTATATATAAAACATAAACATGAAATAATAAAAGTGGAAAATAATACAAAAAAAAGTTCGATAGATTAATTTCTATCGAACTTTTATTATTCTCCATTATGATAAAACAGTATGAGCGTAAAGAAATTAGACAATAAAAATCGCTTTAGGGGTACTATGGTAAGTTTCAGAATGTCAAAGGAAGAACAAGTGCAACTACAAGCCTTTACTAAGCTAAGCGGACAATCTAAACAAGAGTATCTAATAAATAGAGCATTGCAAAGCGACATCGTGGTGCAAGGCAATTCAAGAACGTATAAAGCAATGCGAGAAATGCTTGGATATGTTTTAGACGAATTAAAACGCATTGAAAGTGTCAACGAAACAAACGATGAACTACTAGAGCTTATCTCGCAAATCAACAAAACAATGAACGGATTTAAAGAAAATGGCAATAAAAAAAGTCCTTATGCGACAACATAAGAACTTTAGTGTTTAGAAAAATAGCAGAAACTACTACTTCACGTACGATAGAAGTATAACATAGTTTCTGCTAAATTTCAATTAAAAGTATAACGATAGAATTGTTGATTGATAATTAATTCCATCAAGTTGCACCTATAACAATTTCTAAAAAGTAAAAAATATATAGAAAAAGTCAGAATGAAAATTCTGACTTTTTGTTATTTAGTAGCCATGAATCATAATAATCATGGATTACAAAAACAGCCAACCAATATGTAAAATTTCCAATGTATTTCACTGTAAACACCCAAAAAAGCGGCAGGTTTCCCTGCAAAAAAGCTTTTCAGCGTGGTACCACGTGGTTTTCCCTTATCCCATAAGGAAAAACCACCTATTTTTCCAAAATAGCGGTACCCACCCTTATCCTGCCTAATAATAATTATTAATCAAAGTATGTAAAAGAGCAAGTGAAAACCAATTATATTTATATCTCTAAATTATCTTCTAAGAATAAAGGATCGTCCAAGAATTCGCTAACAGTCATATCGAAACCGCCAGAAATTAAAATTACTGTGGAAAGCAAATTGTCCTTAATAGTATCATTAACAATATTTTTTAAAGTTGAATGTGTGATTCCGCTATTCATTGCAAGTCTGTATTTAGTAATATTTTTTATTTTCAATAAAGCACTAATTCTAAGTGCGACAGCTTTATTTACAGTGTTCTTCATGATCATACCTCCTATAGTTGTGTGTAGCTATAGTTTACTATGTTTGATTGAATATTTATAGTTGCATGTAACCATAATATGTGCTAAGATGTATATGGTTATACAAAACCATATAGGAGGTGAAGATGTGATATGTAGTTTTATAGGTCATAGTAAAATAGTAGATGCGAGAGATCTAGAAATTCGATTGCGAAAAGTTTTAGTTGAAATCATAGAAGAAAAGGAAATCGATGTTTTCTACCTTGGAGGCTATGGCGATTTTGATATGCTTTGTGCAAAAGTTATAAGTAAATTGAAGGAAGAATATATGCATATCAAAAGCTATCTAATACTAGCATATTACAGCCCTAAAATGAATCAGCAAAACGCAATGTTATATGATGGTACAATTTACCCAAACCTAGAACACATCCCAAAAAGATTTTGTATCCTTGAACGAAACAAATGGATAATTAATAATTCTGAAATAATAATTTCCTACGTCAAATACTCCTTCGGCGGTGCATATAAAACCTTAGAGCTTGCAAGGAAAAGAAATGACGTAAGGATTATTACATTACACACTAGATAGGCAATATAAAGCGTCTTATTAAATCAAAAGAAAAATAAAGCAATATTGCAATAATTATTTCACATTGATGTTTACAAAAGTTTGAAAATATGGTAAACTATATGGAATGTGGTTAAAGGATTTAAAGGGGGAGTGTTATGTGGTGTAAACATTGTAATAAAGAAGTAGAAAATGAAACGTGCGAGTTTTGCAGCGAAGTGACGCAACCTGATATTCCTACAGAGATATATTGGTGTGAGCATTGTAAAACGCCTATCATCAAAGAAGTTAATGATATAGATAAAAACGGTTGTCCACTGTGCGGTAATAAAACCAAGTATTTAGCTAAGGACTTGAGACCAGTTTTTCCTATGGAAAGATTACTTGTTGAAATTCTTATGGCAAAACCTTTGGAATGGATAGATAAAACTGTTTGGGTTTGCAATAATAGTTATTATATTGATGGCGTAAAGAAAAATATCCCTATGTCAAAATTTGAAAACCAAGAAGTTTCACCTATAACATACCTGTTAAAAAAATATGAAGATTTAAATAGTCATGAAACATTTAATAAAAGTATTAAAGTATTTGTTGATGCAAATAGAGAAAGACTTTCAACTATTACAAATGAGGCGTTTAGCTTTATAGTGCAAGAGTCTAAAGAATATAAATTTAGTCAAATGATAGTTTCTTTTTCAGGTGGAAAAGATTCGACTGTTGTTTCGGATTTGGTAATAAGAGCACTGGCTAATCCAAGTGTTATTCAAGTGTATGGAGATACTACATTGGAATTTCCGATGTCATATCAATACGTTGAAAGATATAGAAAAGATAATCCTAAGGCAATTTTGAGAACAGCTAAAAACAGAGATCAAAATTTCTATGATGTATGTGAAGACATAGGACCGCCAGCTCGTATGATGAGATGGTGCTGTACTATGTTTAAAACTGGACCTATTACTAGAATTCTTAATTCAATAAACAAGAACGATGAAATATTAACGTTTTACGGAATAAGAAAAAGCGAATCAGTCTCTAGAAGTAAGTATGATAGAGTAGCTGAAGGTAGCAATGTTAAGATACAAAAACAAAAAGTTGCATCTCCAATATTTTATTGGTCAGACTTTGAAATCTGGCTGTATATTCTAGCTAATGAAGTGGACTTTAATGATGCGTATACGTTAGGCTATGATAGAGTAGGTTGTTGGTGCTGTCCAAACAATAACAAGAGAGCACAATTTCTATCGCAAATTTATATGCCTGAAGAGTTTAAGAAGTGGCGAGATTATTTAATTTCATTTGCATCATCAATTGGTAAGCCAGATCCAGTCGAATATATTGACGGCGGTTGGTGGAAAGCAAGGCAAGGCGGAAATGGAGTTGAAGCATCAGGAGATATAAAATTAAAATTTACAAATTGCACAGCAGAAGATAATTCTAAAATTTATAGTGTAAACAAAGAAATTGATGAAAGCTTTTATAATTTATTTGTGCCTTTTGGAAATGTAAGTAAATCACTTGGAAATAAGCTTATTAATGAAGTCTTAGTTGTTAGAGGTAATGTGCCTATAATATCAATTCAACCATTTAATCAAAATGGATATGATTATTCGGTTAAAATTAAAACTATGAACATTAAATCTCACGAAGATTTACAACGTAAGGTATCCTATCAAATTAGAAAATATAACGCTTGTAGAAAATGCTTAAAGTGTGAATCAATTTGTGTGCATAACGCAATATATGTAAGTAAAAATGGTTATAAAATAGATGAGGAAAAATGCAAACACTGTTTAAAATGTGTAAATCCTAAATATTTGCAAAATGGTTGTTTAATGGATAAATTTTTGAAAACTAAAAAGGAAGATTAAAATGAAAATAAGAGGACATGAAAGCTTTCCAATCAGAAAAGGTTGGTTACATAAAGGGATTAAAAATATAGTTGAGTCTCCAAGGTTATTTTTAGATAAAGAAGAAAATCCTTGCGATATATTGGGGATCGGAACAAACATGGTTAAAGCTTTGAGATATTGGTTGCAAGCAACTCAGTTAATCACTGAAGATAGAGCTAATAGACATGAAGTTATGACAAATGTTGCGAGAATAATCGATGCAAATGATAAATATTTTGAAGAATTTGGTACTAATGCTTTAATTCATTACCTGCTAGCGAGTAATCAAGATAGCGCTACGGCGTGGTATTGGCTTTTTAATGAATATGAAGGAAAAGAAATAGATAAGGAGATCTTTATTTCTGAAATAAATACCTATGTTCAAGCTAATTCTAGAGATGGTAAAATCGGTAGCGAAAAAGTATTGAGCGATGAATTTAGTTGTATTATGAGAACATATTTTGCTAGAGAGGAACGGGACGATGATCCAGAAGAAACGAAATTGTGCCCACTTACTGAATTGAAATTAATAGGCATGGCTAATGAAAAAACAAAAATGTATAGAAAATTGCCAATAGATGTAGATAGTTTGAATCCACTTTTAGCATTAGCAATAATAATAAATGAAAGAGGCGATTTTATGAATGAAATAAAAATAAATGATTTGTTTTATAGTAAAAATAATATAGGAAAGATTTTCAACTTAGATAGACTTGATGTACTTCACGTTTTGGAGAAAATAGCTAAATTAGGGCATGTTAGTATTATTAGGACGGCTGGTCTTGATGTAGTAAAAATTAATACCGTTAAAACTTTTGAGCAATGGATTTTTGCTTATTACGAATCCTTAAACGAGGAGGCTGTTGATAATGTCTAAATTAAATTTTATAAAGCCTATTGCGGATTTTCAATATTCAATTAATCTTGAGTTTGATTATGCTAATGATAATAAAATTAAAGCATACTTACCAACTGCTAATGCTCTTGCTCTTATAAATGAAATAATTAAAAGCACTGAAAATAATCACACGGATAAAGCTAGATTATTAACGGGCTCATATGGAAAAGGTAAATCTCATTTAACACTCACTATATTGTCCCTATTAGCTAAGAGAGATAAAAAATTATTTAACAATATTTTAAACAAGGCAAAAGAAATTGATTTAGATATATATAATAATATCAATCAATTCATAAAGTCTAAAAAGAAATTTTTTCCTGTCATTATAACTTCAAATGACGTTGACTTAAGTTCAATTTTGCTAGTTAGTTTGAAGAACGCACTAGAAAGAGATGATTTAATTAAGTTGATGCCAACGACATTTTACGACAAGGCTATAGAGAGTGTATTGAATTGGAAGAATAATTTTGAAAAAACATATACTAATTTTGAAAAATTGGTTAATTGTGATGGCGATAAATTTATCAATTATTTAAAACTATTCGATAAAGATAAATACAATAAATTTATTGAAGTATTTCCAGAATTAACATCGGGAACGAACTTTAATCCATCACTAGATAGCGATGTATTAAAGATATATGACATTGTAAATGAAAAATTAATAAAACTTGGATACGCAGGCATATTTATTGTGTATGACGAATTTGGTAAATTTTTAGAGTCTTGTGCGGCAGCTGATTCTGCAATGAATATTAAATTGCTTCAAGATTTAGCGGAAAAGAGTACAAGAATCAATGATTCACAAATACATCTATTTATGATTTCTCATAAAGGGATTGAAAATTATATTGGGGGACTTACAAAAAAGAGTGTAAATTCATGGAAAGCGGTAGCGGAAAGGTTTAAAGCTATTTCGATTGAAAGTAAAGATAACGAAATATATCAAATGACTGCACAAGTGTTGAAAAAAGACCAGGTGAAGTTTGATGTATTTAAGAACGCAAATTTTGATGAATTTAAAAAATTAAATTCTTATATATCAAATGATACTAAAATCGAAGAGATTGGTGTTTTTGATAGCATCAAAAACGAATTAGGAGTTACTATTGTAAACGATTGTTATCCTCTACACCCTTACACTATGTTGATGTTGCCAAAGATTTCTGAATTAGTAGCCCAAAATGAAAGGACTATTTTTACGTACTTAGCTTCAAATGAAAAGTTTACTGTTAACTATTTTGTAAAACACAATGCTGAAAAATTCCCATTAATAGAACCTGATCAAATCTATGATTATTTCGAGCCTCTGTTTAAGGGCGAGCCACACGGAAGTCCTATTAGAAAACAATGGGAAATAACTCAAAGGGCTGTTTTTACACTAACATTGAAAGAAGACGTGCTAGCAATTAAAATGGTTAAAACACTAGCCCTAATTTATATTATTAATCAATTTGAAATAATGCCACCAACTCTAGTTTTTTTGGCAAATATTTACGACGTGAATTATGATAGTGTTGAAGTTGCTAAAGCTGTTTCGGTGTTAAAATCAAGCCAACTTTTGATAGAGCTAGAATATAAGCCTCATGTTAGAGTTAGGCAAAGTAGTGGAAATAATATTGATGAATTGTTAGATGATGAGATTGCAAAGGGCGAAAGTAGCTTTAATGCTAAAAATGTGTTAGTCGACTCTTTAATTTCTAAGTATATTTATCCTATGGAATACAATGATATGTATGAAGTTACTAGATTCTTTGAGTTTGATTTTATAGAATTTTCTGATTTAACTGCTATTATTAACATTGATGTTTTGCTTAGTCACTATAAATCTGATGGAGTAGTGTTAGGCATTTTAGTTGATGATGAAATAGAGCATGCAAACGCATTAGAATATGTAAAAAGAATAGGTAACGACAGAGTTGTGTTCATTATTCCGAATGTTGTTAGTAATATTTCGCTACAAATGAAAAAATATCAAGCGGTACAAAAATTAATTCAAGATAAGAAAGAAGACGAAATACTTGTGGATGAGCTCAGATATATTGCTAATGATTTGGCAGATTTAATTAACCATTATATTGATTCTAGTTATCTAAAGCCGGAACTTAAAAACAGTCAATATTTCTATAATACTCAAATTAAAACAATATTGAGAAGACGTGATATTACAAAATTATTATCGAATATCTGTCGTGTTCTTTTTAATAATACTCCAAAAATTATTAATGAAAATATTAATAGGAACTGCTTATCTTCTCCTATTGCTAAATCAAGGGAACGAATAATAGCATCATTGCTTGAAAATAAATTAAAGCCAAATTTGGGATTAGTCGGTAGCCAGGATATAAATTTAGCTAGAAGTTTATTGGTAGTACCAAACATAATTGAAGATTTGGAAAATCCAGTTATTAATCTTGAACAAGCTGATGAAAATATAAGAGGACTAATAAATTATATTGAAGACTTTACGCTTAGGTCGGTTGATAGAAACAGAAACATAAGTGAAATATATGAAATATTAAAAGAACCACAATATCATATTGGATTAAAAGATGGTCTGATACCTATATTTTTAGCATTAGGGTTGAGACGGCATAAAGAACATTTAGTCTTTAAATACAAAAAGAAAGAAAAACCTTTAACAACAAATTTATTGCTAGCGCTAAACAACGATTTTGCAGGATATACTATTAGATTAGAGGGATGGAATAACGAAAAAGAAAATTATGTGCAAAGGTTAGAAGCGATATTTGCGTACAATGTTAAACCATCTGAAAAAGAGCTTTCTTCTTTTGATTATATAACAAAAGCAATGCAAAGATGGTATATGGAGCTGCCAAAGTTTGTAAAAGAAACGAAATTTGTCAGAAGCAATGGATCTGATTTGCAGGATCTACTGGAGACTGAGAAAAAGATGAAAATACTTTTGTCGCAGCCAGAAATAAATTCTCGTGAATTTTTATTTGAAAAATTACCTACAATTTATGGAACGCAACAATATGATTATATTATTAGATATGTTGAAAGATTTAAAGCAAGGGCAGATAGTTGTATCGGAGATCATTTGCAATATATAAAAAATCTATTGATAAAACTACTAAATGTAAGCGAAAAAGCCACTTTAGCTTCGGCGGTAAAGGATTTTTATGACTCAATAAACGAAAAAACTAGAATGCATGTATTTGATAATGAAGTAAGTTCATTCATGGATATGTTTCAAATGTCAGCTAATGACGAAATGAGATTTGTAAATAAGCTCATAAAAAATTTATACTCGCTAAATATAGGTGATTTTAATGATAGTTATATGTCTAGTGTAGAATCAAAATTAATAAATATTATTAATAAAATTTTAGATTATGACAAAAATATTAACGATGAGATAGGTGTTAGTAGTTTTAAAGTGGACTTCATTGATGATGTGGGAAAAACTATAACTAAACATTTTAAAAGTATTGAAATATCAGATCAAGCGGAAACGTTAAAAGACGAGATTGGGAATATTATTGGTGAATATGGAATGTCTATAGATAACACAGAGAAAGGACAAATTCTATTAGAATTATTAAAGGAGCTTACGAAGTGAGTATAGCGTATTTTGACAATGCAGCAACTACATATGTAAAGCCACAAGAAATGCATGATTTTATGCACGATTTCTACTGTCACAATTCTATTAATGTGGGAAGAGGAAGTCACAGTCTCTTGACTAGTGGATCGAAAATTATAAAAAATAGTAGAAGTATGCTGAAGAGAATGTTTAACGCTAACATAGATTATGAAGTAGTGTTTTCTCATTCAGCAACTGAAGCTATAAATGTAATATTGCAGGGGCAAAATTTTCAAAAAGGAGAGATAGTTTATATCTCTCCATTTGAGCATAATGCTGTTTATAGAACGTTAAAGCATCTTGAAAGAACTAAAGGAATTGAGATAATCGAACTTGCTTGCAATAAAGAAACATTGGAATTTGAAGAACAAGAAATTCTAAGTCAATTCGCTCAAAAGAAACCTAAATTCATAGCGGTGTCCCATGTGAGTAATGTGTGTGGCAATATTGCCAACATTTGTCTGATAGGTAAGTTAGCAAGTAAATACAGCGCGAAATACATGGTTGATTGTGCTCAATCTGCAGGATTGTTAGAAACCAATATAGTTAAAGCGTATGCTGATTATATGGTATTCGCAGGACATAAAAACTTATATGGACCGTTTGGGGTAGCGGGCTTTGTGATGAAGAAGTCAAGTAGTGTTCCACCACTAATTTTTGGAGGAACTGGAATAGACTCTGCAAATGAAGATATGCCAAACGAACTTCCAACAAGATACGAAGCGGGCAGTCAAAATATAATGGCTATAGCGGGGCTGTATAAAGCATTGGAATGGAACGAAAGAATAGGAATAGAAAACATAAGAGAAAAAGAACAGGATAATTATACAAATCTTGTTAAAATACTTTCTTCTTATGATTTCATTGAAATAGTAGGGAAAGGATCACACTCAACAAGTGTGGTCGCCTGTGTGTTCGAAGATTATGCACCTGATAGTGTCGGACAAATTCTATCAGATAATGGAGTCATGGTCAGAACTGGTTTGGATTGTGCTCCAATAGCTCACAAATTCCTAAACACCTACCCAGCTGGAACAGTACGCTTCAGCGTAAGCTATTTTACCAACGAAGAAGACTTCAAAAAATTAAAACAAGCTTTAGACTTGTTTGAGGAGTAGAAAATTATGGATTATGATTTAGTTGATCATATTAAAAACACTGAAGAAAAAATAAGACTGCCATATGATTTATGGATTAAATTTGATTCGAAATATGATTATGTTAAGAATATATCAAAATGGAAAAACTTTAAATTCTATAATGCAGATGGATCAAGGAATAGTTTAAGATCTAATATTCCTAATGATAAGGGTGGTATTTATTGTTTTTACGTTTCACCAGAAATTATTCCGACGTGTCAGAGGATATTATTGTATATAGGGGAGGCTCATATTACTTCGAAGCAAAATTTGAGGAAAAGAGTTAATGAATATTATGGATACATTGAAAATAAAGATACTAGTAGAGCTCGAGTAAAATATATGTTTAACAAATATAAAAAATATTTATATTGCGTGTATTTTCCACTTAATGATAATACTGTTATACAAGAATTGGAAGATGCATTAATTATTACCTTACTTCCATGCGTGAATAACGATATACCAGATGTAGAGATAAGTAAAGCAGTAAAGGCTGCATTTTAGAGGGGTGAATGATGAAGAAACTAGCAATTAGAGGTAAAATAGGAGATTGGGCATATTATTTAACGAACTTGACTTTCCAAGAAGTTAATGATAATGTTAAAAAAATAGATTCTGAGTTGCATCAATCTAAAACATTAAGTGAAATGATACAACGTGAACTAACTGATAATGTGAAAAAAATAAAAGAATATATTGAAACACAAGAAGAGAGGTTTTTTAACGCATTGGTTCTAGCTGTGTATGATGGGAATCCTGAATGGCGCGAAATTGAAATTGATTATGGCGATGGTGAAATATATGATGTTGGAATTTTAGAATTTACTGGCAAAGAAAAAATATTTCCTGTTGACGGTCAACATAGAGTTGAAGGAATTAAATTAGCATTAAATAATAAAGATAATATTAAGAATGACACAATCCCAGTAATTTTGATTGGACATAAAGAAGATATCAAAGGAAGAAAAAGAACGAGAAGACTATTTAGTACGCTTAATCGATATGCTAAACCAGTAACATTAAATGATATAATTGCTCTTGATGAAGATGACAGCATTGCAATTTCTACTAGAGACTTAATAGAGAACAATGTTTTATTCGCGGATAAACGCATAGCAAATACTAAACAGAAGGCTATAAATGCAACGGATAAAGCATCATTTACAAATATTATTAGTCTCTATGATTGTAACTTTTACTTAATCAAACAGTATATAACACAAAATCAACTTTATAAAAATAAAAAAATATTATCTCAAAACGATGTTAAAGAATATTGTAGATTTAGACCTGATGAAAAAATTTTAAGTGACATCAATAAATTTGTAAATGGTTTTTGGAATGCGTTTTCTAAAAATATAACTGTAATAAAACAATATCTAAGTGTAGACGTAGAAAAACAACCAGCGTTGCAATTTAGAAATGATGAAGGCGGTAATCTGCTGTTTAGACCTATCGGGCAAAGACCATTTATTAAAGTTGCTTTAAATTTATATGAAAATTTGGACGACTGGGATAAAGTTATGCTGATTATGAATAAAATTGAATTAAATATAGTTATGTCGCCATGGAAGAATGTTGTATGGAATGCGGCCACAAATAGGATTGAAAGAGGCTCTAATGCTACTCTAATTTATATGCTTTTGCAATATATGGTAGATAAAACTAAATTGACAAAAAAAGAAATAGAAAAACTTGTAAGAGATTATAAAGAAAAATTGCATTATGAAAACAAAACGAATAAAGACGTTATAAATGAATTAGATGAATATGTAATCAAGGAGTAAAGTATGTCATTTAGAGATTTGCAATTTAATAGTGAATATAGGTCGGGGAAGAGTGATGTTATAAAGGATTTCTTTATTCCATCGCTTTCTGATGCGGTGCTTTATAAACGAGCCGTAGGGTTTTTCTCATCATCAGCATTAATTCAAATCGCTAAAGGCATTGGGAGACTTGTCGAAAATGGAGGTAGAATAGAACTTATTGTGTCGCCTAGACTTTCAGAAGAAGACATTGATGCTATTGAAAAAGGCTATGATGAGCGTGATATTGTAGGCAAATCACTATTACGTTGCTTTGACGAACCTAATAACTATTTTGAAAGTGAACGGTTGAATTTGTTGGCGAATTTAATTGCTAATGAGAAACTTGATATAAAAGTAGCTTTTACAAAAGGTCAAAATCAAATTGGAATTTATCATGAAAAAATGGGCTTGCTGTATGATAAAGAAAATAATATTATTGCATTTTCAGGTTCTACAAACGAAACTGAAATGGCGTTTGTAAAAAATTATGAAGTTATGGATGTATTTTGCTCTTGGCAAACAGAATTCGAAAAGAAGAAAGTAGATGAAAAAGAGTTTGCTTTTCATATGCTATGGACAAATGCTGATGAGACTGTTAAGATATTTGACTTTCCAAATATAGTAAAGGAAAAATTGCAATCATATAAGAAAGAGTTTGTTAATTATAACGTTGATTTTGAAGATGTAGTGAAAGAAAAAGAAGAAAAGCCAAAAAATGTTTTCAGAAAACCAGATTACATTAAGTTTCACGATTACCAGCAATGCGCAATTGATAAATTTATTAGCCAAGATGGACAAGGTATATTTGATATGGCAACTGGCTCAGGAAAAACATATACAGGGCTTGGTGCTATGGCTGAATTGTCAGAAAAGCTTAACGATAATCTTGGCGTAATTATAGTTTGTCCTTATCAGCATTTAGTGGATCAGTGGGTGGAGGACATACGCAATTTCAATGTTGAACCACTAATATGTTATTCGAAATATGAATGGAAAAAGAAATTTAGGATGCTATTATTAGATTATAAATTGGGAGTTATAAAGAATTTTTGTGTCATAATGGCAAATGCGTCATTTAAGTTAGATTATACGCAAGAGTTGCTAAGTAAAATAAAAGGTAATGTATGTTTAGTTGTTGATGAAGCACATAATTTTGGATCTCAAAAATTACAGGAATGTTTAATTGCTAATTATCAATATAGGCTAGCTCTATCTGCGACTATAGAAAGACATCATGATGAAGAAGGTACTCAAGCAATTTATAACTTCTTTGGATCTAAATGTATTGAATTTTCACTAAAAGATGCAATTGAAAATGATTTTTTGACGCCTTATCATTATCATCCAATAGTAGTTAATTTGGAAGAAGATGAATTGGAAGAATATAATGTGCTGTCAGATAAAATTTATAATATATTGAGAAAATGTAGAAAGAAAGATGGCGAAATGCCTGAAGCTGTCAAACAGTATTTAATAGCAAGAGCTCGGATAGTAGCTGGTGCAAGGCAAAAGTTAGATAAGTTGGAGGAATACATAATTCCACACAAGCTTGAAAATAATATTTTAGTTTACTGTGGGGCTACTAAATCTTATGATTACGAATCAACTAATGAGGGGCAAGATAATGAGTGTAGGCAAATAGAAGCTGTTACAAATTTGCTGGGTAATAAATTAAATATGAGAGTCTCAATGTTTACATCAAAAGAAAAGGCTGAGGAACGAGAAAGAATAAAAAAGAGTTTTGCGGAAGGTGAATTGTTGCAAGCGCTTATAGCTATCAGATGTTTAGATGAAGGTGTAAATATACCAGGTATAAGGACCGCGTTCATATTAGCAAGTAGTACAAACCCTAAAGAATACGTCCAAAGGCGTGGAAGGGTCTTGAGAAAGAGTGATGGAAAGCAGTCTGCAGTAATATATGATTTTATTACTATTCCATATAGCATGGAAAATAGAAGTCAAAGAAAGTATACAAATGGTGAAATATCATTGATAAAGCGTGAGTATGAAAGAATGGAAAATTTTGCACAACTATGTGAAAATTCTTCTGCAACACTTAAACTTATGGATGAAATCGATAAATATTACAATTTAAATTACATAGGGGGAAATGATTATGACATATGATAAAATTAAGGTTGATGAAAATAAATTGAAAAGATTACAACTTAAAATTTACAATGTAGAAAGGGAAAATTTCAAAACGAAAAAGAAATCTAATACTCAAATGGTTGAACTTTTGATTAAATTAGTTCGAGAGGAGACTAATAATGTTAATTAATAAAATAACAATATATAATTTTAGACAGTATAAAGGGAGACAAGTATTAGAATTTTCAACTAGCAAGGAAAAAAATGTTACAGTTGTTCTAGGTGACAATACTAGCGGCAAAACAACATTAATTCAAGCATTTAATTGGTGTTTATACGATAATACAAACTTTAAAACTAAAGAATTATTAAATTCTGAAATCGCAGCAACTATGTCTCAATTAGAAACAAAAGAGGTATATGTTGAAATAGAATTAACGCATGAAGATAAAATTTATGTGATACGACGTAAGCAACTGTTTAAATCAACGATAAGCGGACAGGTAAGAGGCGATGTTGGTGAATTAAAAGTTGAATATAAAGAGCCTAGTGGCGAAATGCAGGAAGTGGATTCGCATGAGTGTAAAAACACGATAAATAAAATATTGCCTGTAGATCTATCGGAATACTTCTTTTATGATGGAGAACGTGATTTGAATAACAAAGGAGATGTTGTATCAGCTGTTCGAGGGTTAATGGGGATCGATGTAATAAACGAAACTGTAGACCACTTTAATCCAAAATCTCATAATTCAGTAATTTCTAAATTAAATAGAGAAATTGATGTTGGAAAAGATGAAAAAATAATTAAACTGCGCGGTGAAATTGATAACAAAAAAATTGAACTCGCTAATTATGATAAACGTTATAGGGAAGTTGAGAAAGAGATTGATTTTTTTCTAAATAGAAAAGAAGAATTAGCTGGAATTGTGCTAGCGAATAGTAAAACTAAAAGAAAGCAAGACGAAAAATCGCAACTGGAAAAAGATATAGTTTTCTTAGAAAAACAAACACATGCTACAGAAACTGATTTAGTCAAAGCATTTAGTAAAGACAGTTGTAAATTTTTCGCATTGCCACTTTATAAGAATATAAAAGAGGTATTAGATGGTGCAAAACACAATGCGGAAGGAATTCCACATATGCGTTCTAAATCTATAGACTATATATTAGAGAGAGGTAAATGCATTTGTGGTTGTGATTTAACGAAGAATCAAGGCGCTGAAGAATTCATTAGGTTTGAACAGAGTCTATTGCCGCCTAAACATATTGGGTCGCTGATTAATTCATACAAAAAAGAGATGGGTCAAAATGAGAGACTTGTTGAAGATTATGAGAGCAATATAAAAAGAGCTTTTGGAAGAATAAGAGAAAATCAACGACAATTAGACGAAAAATGTGTCAGAATATCTAATGTAAGTAAAGATATTATAGGTGATATAAATGTAGGTAAGTTTGAGCTTGAGGCCGAAGAAAATAACGGGATTCTAGTGCAAAAAGAAAAGCTACTTTTGTCGATTAGAGACAAGAAAACAGCTTGTAATAGAGATATTGATAACATTGAAAGAGAAATTGATAAAAATGCTCTTGTTTCAGACAAGAATGCAAGAATAAATAAAGAATTAGCTTACGCAAATGAAATATATAAATTGTTTAAGGAGCGTTATGATTTGGCGGAGAGTAATGTGAAGACTGATTTATATAATAGTATTAACGAATTGTTTGCTAAAATGTATCATGGTGAAAGAAAGGTTGAAATTGATGATAAATATAGAATTATTTTAAAAGTAGACAATGGAAATGGTTATTTCACTACTGACACATCTCCGGGTTTAGATACTGTAAAGAATTTTGCATTTATATGCGGACTTGTTGATTTGGCTAGAAGGAAAGCTAGAGAAGTGAAAGAGTCAACTGATGAAATAGCATTTAATACAGAGCCTTATCCAATAGTTATGGACGCACCATTTTCAAAAGCGGACGATACGCATATTAAGAATATATCTGAAGTATTGCCTGAAGTTGCAGAGCAAGTGATTTTGGTTGTTATGAAAAAGGATTGGGGATATGCAAAAGATGCGATGGGCGAAAAACTGGGTAAGTTATACGAAATAAATAAATTTTCAGAATCTTGTTCAACTGTAGGGAGGATAGATAATGTTTAGAGATGATATATTAATAAAGGGCAAACATGCTTCTTACTTGAAATTTTTAAGCAAAAAGACAGAACAAAATGATAGTAAGCAAAATGTAGCTGCTGTATTCGAAAATAATATTGATGTTTATAAAGCTGCTATTGTTATGGGTTTAGTAAAAGGGGTAAAGAAGGGTGTGGACTCAACGAATGATGATAGTACAAGAATGTTTGCAGGCAAAGTTATTAAAGAAGAATTCGATCTAGAATACCTTTTCCAGATGTGTATGTTAATTGATAATTCTACAGATCTATCAAATGACGAAAAAATTGAGAGGGCTTTTAAGGGTAAGGATGCAGTCGATTTTAAAGAAAATCTTAATTTGTTTAATTCATATGCAAGAGGCGGTATCGAGTGGCTTTATGAAGAATTTATTGATGGCGCAGATACTAAGGCAGAATATCTAACAAAAATATATGACATCGTTAGTAACTACCGCGATGAAAATTGTTAATTGTTCAATTTGAAATTTACGCAAAGGTCAATAAATAGGTTCGAATATTGAGAAATAAGTGATTGGTATAAAGAACCACAAATATTAAAATGTGAGGAGTTTGTTTTCGATGTGCTGTTCATTTTATGTTGTAATATAAAATTAAATATAAGGGGGTGGAGTGTTATGCCAGAATATGAAAACAACCATTATGTACAAAATAAATTACTTAAAAATTTTGCGGTAAAAGCAAGTAATGGGAAATATAAGATTCAAATTATTGACCTGCAAAAAAGAAGTGTAGAAGAACATAATACGGATTCAGCATTTTACGAAAAAAACTTATATGATGTAAAAGGTGAAGATGTTAAAAAACTTGAAAAAGATTTGAATGAAAAAATCGAGAAACCATTTAATATTATCCTAGATAGACTAGTTGAAGAACCTTATGATACTTTTACAATGGTAAGGAGCGAACTTGAGACGATAAAAAAATATTTACTTATTCAAATTTACAGAAATTATAGAAATAGTATTTCGTATAGTAATACAATTAATTCTAATAGAAAAATGTCAAGATTTAATATTGAGGAAAGCGAAACTGAATTGGATTTTTGGTGTAGAGAAATGCAGACTATATTAGATAACTCATTTGATGATCTTTTGGGGAAATGTGATTTAGTTGGCGTAAAGCAAAATGCACACGAATTGCATTCTGGATTTCTAATGTTCTTTAATTCTAGTGATGAATTTGTTATTAATGATTTAGGTAGCGTTACTGAAAGAATTCCTGTAAACATTACAATGCCTCCAGAGGAGTATGCTAAATCAAATGAAGAGCTAGGAAGAAAACTGTTTGGTGGTGAGGGCTATGGCGAAATTGCTAAAGAACGAGCCGAACTAAAATCTGAATACATAGATAATTATATTATATTTCCAGTAGCAAATGATATGGCTATTGTTGTAGTCAGTAGTATTTGGAAACAAATTCATATAAATAAATTAAATCCAAATGATCTAGGATTGATGTATTCTCCGATATTGTCGAAATATTTATCGATACCAGAAAACAAGTTTATGAATCAAAAGTTAATCAAAAAGCCAGCTGATATTCTAAAATATAAAAGCAAGAACGATAAATATATTTATAGAATACACGATATTGGTACAGCTAAAACAATATATATTAATAATTTATTACTAAACGAAGCGTTCCGATATGTTGGGTATAAAACAAAGGAGAACATCATGCCAAGCATACTGGAGTATACTCTGAAGCAATATAGGCAACAAGAAAATGTTAAAAATGATTTTTCATTTGTTGTTGATAAAAAATAAATTACACTATTATATAATTAGGAGATAAATATGAAACTTCAAAATTTTAGACTTTCGTTTTTTATGGAAAACGAGATAGAAGATTGCAATGAAATAGCCATTTTAATAAATAGATTTTATAATAACAAATTTAGAATAAACTCTGATTTTAATTCTATTGAACAAACTAACGGTACATGTCCAGTATTTGTGGAATTGGAGTACGCGAATTTACAACTTATTAGAATAGGAGCAAAACAAATTGACTTTTATACATATCCATCTATAAATAAATGTCCTATAGAATTATTTGAAAAAATGTTTGGTCAGGATATTCTAAATTTGATAGAATATGTGAAAGGTAAGCATAAAGATATTTTTAGAGTTGATTTCAATGTTCAATGTTTTAAAGAATATGATAATGCATGTAGTGAGATGTCTCAAAGATATTTTAGTGGAAAATATGAAAGCTCGGAGCTTTTATCTTTCACCAAAACTGATTATATGACTGCAAAAGATACTGAACTTCAACATACATATTTTGTGGAATCAATAACAGGTCAAGAGTTGCGTAGCCACTCAATAACAGCTGGATTATGTTACAATAGAACTACATTGTGTTGTAAGTATCACGAAAATATCACGCATAAAGACATGATTAATTTGTTTAATTTTGTTATGCAAATGATGAATAATAAAGATTTTATTAATAAATATATTGAATAAAATTATTAAGTTTAGGCATATTGACAAAATAAAAGCCATGAACATTTCTCGAATTACAGCAGAGAAAGCCGTCAGCAATTTTATTTCAATGATGGAATAGTATCTAAAATCACAAATAAATATTAAATAGAACTCTGATGGTAATCAGAGTTTTTTTTGTTTAGATAGTGTCAATATGTAAATTTATATACTGTAGATGAACTCTCAACAACTCTATCTATAATTTAATGTGACTTATAGTCCGTTGTTAAATAAGTCACATTGTAGTATTCTGTAATCAATGAGGTGATTATATGATACAAGAGAAAGTGGGAAGTAGGATTAGGGAATTACGTAAAGAAAAGGGGATTAGTCAAGAGCAACTTGCGCTGAATGCTGATTTGGATAGAACGTATATGACTAGTGTTGAGAATGGTAGGCGTAATATTTCTATTGTGAATTTAGAGAAGATCGTAAAGGCGCTTGAGGTGGATTTTAAAGTGTTCTTTGATTTTGAGGTGTGATTATGACACGAGCTTATTATCACGCTGAAATAGCGAAATTTTTGCGTGCTAGCAGCAATTCAATCCTTGGCGAGTTATCAAGAAACAATCAATTTGATTTAGTTGATTTGCAAAGAAACACTTGGTTGCAAGAGATTGAAATATTGAAAAACGCACTGAAAAATATTACAGGACACATCTTATTTGAATACACAATTCCCCGTATCGGCAGTCGTGCTGATGTGGTTGTAATAGTTAATGGCGTTGTGTATTTGCTTGAATTCAAGTGTGGCGATGGCGAATATGCTGCCCATGCGGTGGATCAGGTGCTAGATTACGCCCTTGACTTAAAGAACTTTCATTTGGAAAGTCACAAGGCTAAAATAGTGCCAATTTTGATTGCAACTAAAGCGAAGAATTTCGTTAATCAATATACTTTCTACGAAGATAATATCTTAAAACCGTTGAAATTTAATAGTGCTATGCTAGAGAGTGATTTTGCGAATCTTACTGAAAAATTTAGTGGCAATATCACAGATCCTATTGCATGGCTTAATTCGGTATATCAACCTACGCCAACGATAATTGAAGCGGCGCAAGCACTGTATTCTAATCACAATGTAGAGGATATTTCTCGTTCTGATGCTGAAGCTATTAATCTAAAAGAAACAACATCGGAAATCAATAAAATAATCAAAAACAGCAAAGACAATAACCTAAAATCAGTAATATTCGTAACGGGCGTTCCAGGAGCTGGAAAAACTTTAGTAGGGCTTAATCTAGCTAGTGCAAGGCAAGATTTTGAGAAAGATGAACGAGCGGTTTTCCTGTCAGGCAATTTCCCGTTAGTAGAAGTATTAACGGAAGCTTTAACACGTGATAAAGTTGCTCAAGAACATGCGAAAGGCAATAAAATCACAAAGAGTGAAGCAATGCGTCAGGTTAAATCTTTCATACAAATTATACATAAATACCGTGATGCTTATGTTGGGAATGAAGATTTGCCCTCAGAGCGAATTGCTATTTTTGACGAGGCGCAACGTGCTTGGACCCTGGAGCAAATTACTAAATTCATGGCGCAAAAAAAGGGTATTGCCAACTTTGAAATGAGTGAACCTGAGTTTTTAATTTCCACCATGGATAGGTTCCACGATTGGGCTGTGATAGTGTGTTTAGTTGGTGGTGGTCAAGAAATTAATACTGGTGAAGCGGGACTTCCTGAATGGTTCGATTCAATAAAAAGAAGTTTCCCGCACTGGAATGTGTACGCTTCAACAGAGCTTTATGATGCGGAATATACACGTGGGCAAAATGTTGAAAATATGATTAATGGTCTTAAGGTAACTACATCGGATTGCTTGCATTTATCTACTTCTATGCGTTCTTTTAGAAGTGAAAATCAAGCGGATTTTGTTAAAAACTTACTTGATGTAAATATTGAGAAAACTAAAGAGATTTACAATATATTAATTGAAAAATATCCAATAGTCATAACTCGCAGTTTAGAAACAGCAAAAGATTGGGTGCGAAACAAGGCACGAGGAACTGAGCGATACGGTATTATTGCAAGCTCAAACGCACTTAGATTAAAACCGTGTGGAGTGTATGTAAAAAATGAAACATCACCAAGTTATTGGTTCTTAAATGGTAAGGAAGATGTTAGATCAAGCTATTTCTTGGAAGATGTAGTAACTGAATTTGATATTCAAGGATTAGAACTTGACTACTCAATTATGGCGTGGGACGCTAATTTTAGGTTCGAAAACGGCAGTTGGGGATACTATCGATTTAGTGGAAGCAAGTGGCAAAATTTGAATAATGAAAATAACAAAACATACCTAAAAAACTCCTACAGAGTTCTTCTAACAAGAGCACGCCAAGGTATGATAATCTTCATTCCAGAAGGCAGTGAAACCGACCTTACCCGTAAAACTGAATACTACGACGGCGTGTTTAACTACCTAAAAGACATCGGCTTGGAGGTAGTGTAATGAGCTATATTAAATGCCCTGTATGTGAGCTGAATTACATACAAGATACCGAAATATAAACGTGTCTGGTTACTTAAAAAAAGGTTCCATGAGTCCCACTATCTATGTAAATTGTTAATATAGAAATTAAAAGACAAATGCTTAGCGGTATTTGTCTTTATTTTGTAAAAAGTATTTCATTTTCTTAGGCTTTATGATATAATAAGCAGTATAATATAAAATAGTTTTAAATAATTTGTTTGGGAAGATGGTAGCGGATTGGGAAATAATGATGCTAGTAATCGCAGGATTAGTGATGAAGGTGAAGTATGGAAATAATAAAAAGAAAATTTAAATATGATACACTAATAACTGGTGGGGTGGTTGTTTTAACATTGATTGCAAATTGTGTAGAACAATATGATCCATTGCTGTTATGTTATATTATTGGTGTGGTATGTTTTCTTGCATTGTTGAGTAAATTTTATAAAAGTGGTATATTAATTTCTTTTGCAGTATACTTGTTTTTTGGTATGCAATTTATAAATAAAGATACGTATGAATTAGGATTGATGACTATGACAGGTTTTTTCCTGTTTTTAGCTATATGCATTTTCTACAACATCGCATTTATTCGATATTATATTTCAGATAATAGAGACGAAAAATACGGTATCGATACTTTAGCGAAATATTGGTGGTTAACTACCGCAGTATTGAGTTTCTTCTTATTATCAATATTCAATTCAAGCGATGGACAATATTTCATTGTTAATTTTTACATTGTGCCAATAATAACTTATGCCATTGGAATTTTGAGATATAAAAAAGCATGTATAAAAAGAGCCAAAAGCGTGTGGCCTGTAGACGATCCTTGATAGAAAATTTATGCTACGGCGTAAGGTAAAACGACAAGTTTTCAGAGTCGAAAATAGATGGAGGATTGAATATGGTTGAAGAAAAGTTGATGGACGCGATTACTGAAATATCGAAAAAATATGACTTATTAAATAAGAATACAGGAGGCTATTTTAATATTTTTGAAATAGCAAATATTGAACATGATGAAGTTGTGATTTGTAGAGTGCTTTGTGAGTTGTTGTCGCCAAATGGTACTCACAATCAAGGACATACATATTTGAAACTATTTTTAGAAAATATACTTAACATAAATTTAAGTGACAAAGAATTAAAAAGCACAAAAGTTTTAAGAGAAGTTAGCACCGCACAAAAAAGGCGTATTGATTTGGTAATAGAAACCGCCAATCACTATATGGCAATAGAAGTGAAAATTTATGCAGGTGACCAAACGATTCAATGCAAGGACTATTATGAACATGCAAAAAACTCCAATAAAGAGCCGATAATGTGCTATTTAACTCGATTTGGCGACAGTCCAAGCGGAAGTAGTGCAAAAGGATTGACTAAATCAGGAGACGGATACCAAGAAGTAAAGAATATATCTTTTGAAAATCATATTTTAGATTGGCTAGACGCATGCTTAAAGCAAAGGTGCACTCTCACAATTGCTCCAATAAGAGAGATAATTTTGCAATTCATAACAACAATACGTAATTTTACTGGGAAAATGGAGGATGGAAAAGAGATGGAAATAGCTGACTTAATCACAAGCTCAAAGTCGTCAATGCAGAGTGCTGTAGCAATAGAAAAAGCAATAAAACAAGTTAGAGAAAAAAGGCTGCTAAAACTATTTCAAGCAATAGAAGCTAAAGTAGGACACGAGAAGTTGGTAAACAAATATGATTATGTTGATAAGTGTAAAGACGGAAATCCAACATGTCCAGGAATCAGTTTTGAATACATGAAGAACGTGAAAGAAGGCGTGGATATTTGGGTTAGAGTTGAAGTAAAGAATAAGCTTTTCATCGGGTATTGTACGCCGTATAATGGTGTCTGGAATGGCAGAATGTTTGGCAATAATGAGATTTGTGAAATTTTAAATACTAGCACTAATGTTAAATCCACAGCAAATGATTGGTGGGCTAAATGGGAATATCTACCAAGTTCTACCAGTGTTCCAGATTTCAAAAACCCAAACGAAGCGTACTATAATCTTTATGACGAAGATAATTTCAATGAAGTAGTAAATATTTGTTGCGCTAAGATAAATGAATACATTATTAAGGAAAAGTGTATAGAAAGAGGGATGAATAATGAGTAATGTTAAGATATTTGAAGATAGAAAGATTCGTTCTTTGTGGGACGGGGCTAAAGAGGAATGGTATTTTTCTGTAGTAGATGTTTGCGGTATTTTGAGTGAGAGTGAGGATCCGCGCAACTATTGGAAGGTGCTGAAAAACCGATTGAAGAAAGAGGGAAGTGAACTGGTTACAAATTGTAACCAGTTGAAAATGCAAGCAGAAGATGGGAAAATGCGTGTTACTGATGTGCTTGATACTAAGGGCGTGCTTCGTTTAATTCAATCTATTCCAAGTAAAAATGCTGAGCCGTTTAAGATGTGGCTTGCTCAAATAGGAAGTGAACGTCTTGAAGAGATTGCTGATCCAGAGAAAGCAATACTTCGTGGAGCTGATTTCTATCGTGCTAAAGGCTATACTGAAGGGTGGATTAATCAACGCCTACAAAGTATAGAAATGCGGAAGAAATTGACTGACGAGTGGCAAGAACGTGGTGTTGATAATGAAAAAG
This sequence comes from uncultured Clostridia bacterium, assembly GCA_947039455.1. GTDB lineage: Bacteria > Bacillota > Clostridia > Christensenellales > CAMQZB01 > CAMQZB01. The sequence goes on along the minus strand of CAMQZB010000018.1, from coordinate 3,550 downwards.
ACTACGCTATTTTAACTAACGAAATGACAAGAGCATGGAGCGGAATGACGGTTCAAGAATATAAGGAATTCAAAGAGCTGAAGAAAGAGAATTTGCGTGATAACATGACGGACATTGAACTTACTCTAAATCAGCTTGCGGAAGTAATGACTACAGCCCTTTCTAAACAAAAACAGCCATCTACCTTTAACGAGAACAAAAGAGTTGCAAAAGAGGGTGGAGAAGTTGCAAAAGAGACTCGTGTTAATATTGAAAGTCGCCTAAACCAAAATGTAATTTCACCAATAAATGCAAAAGATAAAGCAGAACTTGAAGTTAAGACTAAATTAGTTAACAACTAGCCACATAATCGAATGCAACCAATATGCAACCTTGGTTGGGTGGATTTGGTGAAATGGGGATAAATTGGATTAAAATGGTGAGAATAATGTGTGGGGGATAAGGTAAATTGTATAAAATTATTCTCACGCTCTAGAGTGGGAATAAGCGGGGAGGCTTTGCTGGCAGTTGCACTGATATGGGGTTTGCAAATTGTGCGATCTGCACGGTGTTTACGAGTTAGTAGGGCAATATAAAATAATATAAGACCCCCTGAAAGCCTTTGGATAAAGGCTTTCAGGGGTCTTTTTTTTCTCCGTGATACACTTATGATACGCTATTAATCAAAAAACAGCGATAATTCACACTGTATTTCTATTATTTGTGGTGTGTGAATTATGCTAATTAGAAAAAGCAAAGGTTAATTCCTTTGCTTTTTTGTATTTCTTAATGGTTAACAAATTGTGTTTAACTATGAGTAAAACAGTGTTGTGAGTAGTGTAGACGGGTGTTTGGGGTGGTGGGGAAGTTGGGGGTTTTTGGTGAGGTTATTATTGAAAAAACCGCATAAACACTGGGGTTTTGGGCATAAAAATAACAACATAATAAGTATTATGTTGCATATATCAATAAAAATTGGATATAATACCCCTAATTTCCATTAATTATTGTAATATTACCACATATTTTGCAGTTTGTCAACATAAAAGCCCATTTTTTTCCAAAATACAGTGGTTATCCGCAAACCATAATAAAACCTAAAATTAAGTTTTATTATGGTTTTTGTCATTTTTCCTTGATACAATGGGGTTTTTTGTGTTTTTGTACTTTTTTTTAAATATGCAACATAATACTTATTATGTGCAACAAAAATATATAAATCATAGGAGAAAATATTTATGAAACAAATGAGAAGAAGTCTGATCATAGCAACATGTTTGTTGTTTGCGATCACAGCAATCTTAGGCGTATCAACAGCAACTGATAGTTTAACTAACAGTTATGATACGACTATTACAAATGACAATGGGGTAACAGGCTACCAAAGCACTGCTACACCTAGAGCCGTAGGTCTTACGCCAGGCACGACATATTACTTTGACTTGTCACAATACCTACCAGGTACTGGAGCTAACGAATTCGGTGGCACAGTAAACACTGCGGGTGCGACAAACTCAGCAGGCGTACCAGACCCAAGCCTTAAATATGTACCATTTACATATCATGGAGAAATGACTGGTGCTTACAACTATGACAGCAAGGATGATGCTTTGACAATTACTGGGACAGATGCAACATCTGTTGGTACTACTACTGTTGCGGATCCTACCTACAACCTATTCATGGCAGATATGAATGTCATAACTGGAGTATCGTGGAATCAAATAAATGGTTTTGATAAAGCTGGTACTACACCAAATACTAGTGCACATGACCTTGTATACGGAACTGATTTCAACACAAACTACAAACTTAGACTACCAAGTGCCGGAACTAATTCCGGTAAGAGACCATACATTGGTGGCACACCAGCAAACAACGAATGGGATACGATTTTAAATAGAAAAGATGCTGAGGGGAACCCAGTTGTTGGTAATACAATTAAGAACTGGGCCAATTCCTTCTCATTGGGTCAGGATGTTAAAGCTGATAATCCGACTGCTCGGGCTCGTCGTGGTTTCAATAGCATGATGTATTACGATTACAATGATTCCACTTATGAAACTGAGTCTTTTCGCCCCGCCCTTGAAGTGCTGAATCCTGATAAGCTACAACCAATCACCCTAAACTTAGGAACTGGAAAATACAAACACTCTCCAGACCTAACAGCTGGCGAAACGGTTGCGGACGCTACAAATAACATAATTAACATAGTTGTTGATAATACAGCAGCCTATAAAGCGCCAACACTTCCTACAACAGGAATTACAAGACCTAACGCTGGAACTTACTTTTCATGGAACACTAAAGACGATGGTACAGGAACATTCTACGCTCCAGGAGCTGATGTTCCAGTATCAGTAACAACATTATACGCAAGATATGAAAAAGCAGCAGGTAATATTACAATGACTGCTACAACAACGATAGCTGCTACATATGGTGCAACAGCACCTGCTGGACACACAGCTACAACAACTATAAGTGATTCTACAATAACTTATGTAAGTTCAGCTCCTACTCTAGTTGAAGTTTCATCTACTGGCGCATTAACAATTAAAGGCGCAGGAACAGCAACAATAACAGCTACTGCTAGTGCAGGAACTAATCACTTAGCAACAACAAAGTCTTACACAGTAAATGTAGCAAAAGCAGCAGGTAAAATCACTGCACCAGCTAATGTAAGTGTTATTTATTGCGCTGCAGATAAAGTAGCGGCTGTTACAAATGTAGGTGATGGTACTGTAAAATATACAGGTAGCACTGCTGCAGTTACAGTAAATGAAAATACTGGTAGCCTTAAATTTAACACAGCAACAACTTCACCAGTAACAATCACTGCAACGGTTACTGATGGAACAAACTACACATACGTAACTAAAACAGCTACTTACACAGTAACTGTAGCAAAAGGAAAACCACAGGTAAATACGTCGTTTGGTAATATTAACTTCGAAAAATTCTATGATGGAAAAACTACTGATACTTCAACTAGTACTGTTGTGATTACAGGCACAAACGATTATAGTTATGACAAAGACGACACGACCGATAAAATCAAAGTTGAAGTTGACTATACTAATGCATTACCTGGTGTTAAATCGATTTCCGATTATACATCAATTGAACCAGCGACTGGAACTGAAAGTAATGGTTTTATATATGCATACTATGATTGGACTCTTTTAAAAGCAACTAAGGCTGAAATTAAGTCCCATCAAATTACAGAAATTACAAAGCCTACACTAGCTGATATGTACTACGGTGAAGAGAATCTAGTTACTGCAACCGATATCATAAAGCTATTACCAACGAAAATTAAAATGACTACACCACAAACAGCAATAGATAATGGTTACAATTTAAATACAGATTTTGACGCAGACATGCAAGTAGCTTGGACTTCTTCATTTACGCCAGGAGCTATACCAACTACAGGAAAGCCTGTAGTAGTTACTTTGACTGGAACTATTACAGCTCCAATTGGATTTGTATTTGATACTGGTGTTCAAACTGTTGAAGTTAAAGTTAACCTAGTAGACGGACAAGGAACTGCAGTTGATGTTACAGA
>CAMQZB010000017.1 GCA_947039455.1 uncultured Clostridia bacterium | reverse complement strand
TTTTACTATTCATATGTAGTTGTCAATGTGCAACGATACCTTGCGGTCACTCGCTTTTGTTTAAGACAAACGTCTTAATATTTTTCTAATCTCGGTTATCTCTAAATGAGATTTCCCAATCCATTCCACAAGTGGAATATGGTGGGCTCAAATGGACTCGAACCATCGACCTCACGCTTATCAGGCGTGTGCTCTAACCAGCTGAGCTATGAGCCCGTATTAGTGGTGGAGATAATCGGGATCGAACCGATGACCTCCTGCTTGCAAGGCAGGCGCTCTCCCAACTGAGCTATACCCCCAAATACGTAAACTTTCTAAACAGATTATTGATTTAAAAAGCTCATTAAATTGTTTTGCACTCAAGTGCTTACTAATAATATCAAATCATTACTTATTTGTCAACTGTTTTTCAATACTTTTTTGAAAAAGTTTTGAAGCAATTTACTAACTCGTATTTGATATTGTGTAGGAACTTGTTTGCACTGTCTCGCTGACAGCTTTGTTAGTATATAACAGATAAGTATCCATTGTCAAGAAAAAATCACAAGTTTTTTAAAAGTTTTTTGAAAAATTTAGTTATCCACAACCTATCCACAAAGGATACACAAAACAGCATATTTATCCACAAATTTTCATCATTTTCCCACATTTTGTCCACCATCAACGCACACTTACCCACAGTCCATATTCAGTATTAAAAAAAAGACGATTGCACTTAGCAATTCGTCTTTAGCTTTTCTACATTTTATTAAGAGTTTTTTCTATAAAACTACACAATTACTACAAAATAGTGAAAATATATATAGATGCCACAATAGTTAATGCGGCTAGAACTGGGAAGCCTAATCTAAAGTACCAATGTTTCGTTTTGTGTCTAAAGTAGAACATACCGCAAGTTGAACCTACTCCACCGAATGCAGTAGCAACGGCAAACAGTGTTGCCTCACTAACTCTGTAGCGTTTTTTGATAGCACGTTTTTTATCTACGCCCATAATGATAAACCCTACTGCGTTCATAATTAGAACTGCGCCTAGAAATATAATTTGATAAATATTCATAATATATTAACCTCTTTTCCTTAATTTGCTTATAATTTCATTGGAAAACCGTTTCTGATAATAGAATTAAGCAACCAACTCATATTATTCTAGCATATGGAACGAGTTCTGTCACTCTTTTATGCAGTAATTTTTGAAACTTTCAGCTTTTCGACACAATTGATAGGTGAGAAACCTCGAATTTGTGGCTAATATCATTGACATATTATTGCAAAAACATTACACTAAATTCAAATACAAATTAAGGACGAAAATCAAGTGGATACTTATACTTATATAATAGACAATAATTTATACATCAATCTAACAAATAAATGCTCAAACCGTTGCGTGTTTTGCGTACGTAATAAAGACACTTACGGCGGTTACCCTTTGTGGTTAAAGTCAGAACCTACTTTTGAGGATGTTGTGAAATCCGCTGGGGACGTTTCTAGTTATAATGAAATAGTGTTTTGTGGTTACGGAGAGCCAACTTACCGTGTGGACACCCTTGTAGAATTAGGAAAACATTATCGTACTTTAGGAAAACTGGTGCGAATCAATACTAATGGTCACGGGAATGAAATTAATGGTAAAAACATTGCGCCGCTTCTTGCAGGTGCTGTTGATATCGTTTCTATCTCATTAAACCAAAGCGATAGCGAAAAATATGATGCTATTTGCAAACCTATATATAAAGTAGGAGCTTTTGAAATGTTGCTTAACTTTGCAACAGCTTGCAAGAACCAAAGCGAGTTCACAACTCAGCTATCTATTGTTGATGTGCCTGACGTGGATATTACTGCTTGCCAAAAGGTTGCTGATTCTATTGGCGTAGCTTTAAAAGTCAGAGAATATATCGATATTGATTAATATATAAATAGATTTTAATCGTCAAATTAATAAACAAATTAAACTACATAAACAAAGCACCCTTTTCTCATAGATTAGGGTGCTTTTGTTTGCTTCATATATACATAATATATATGAGAAATTTTTCTTTATATATATACATTATATAAGCACAATTTTATTAACTATAAATAGGCATGAAAAAACCATCTCAAAAAAAAATTGAGATGGTAGTTTTCATTTATAATCTTAAGGGGTAAGATCTTATTAGAGCGGACCGAAACTCCCCAGCTAATAACTAATTTTTAGTAGTTCTCGTTTCTAACTTCGAAATAACTTTCAGGATGTGCACATACTGGGCACATTTTCAACGCAGAAGTACCTTGGTGCATGTGACCACAGTTTCTACATTCCCAAAGAACGATTTCGTCTTTAGTGAAAACTTTTCCGTTTTTAACGTTGCTAAGCAAAGCTAAATATCTATCTTCATGAGCTTTCTCAATTTTTGCAACAGCTCTGAATTTCATAGCAAGACCAGCGAAACCTTCTTGTTCAGCGTCTTTAGCCATTCTTTCATACATATCAGTCCATTCACCGTGCTCACCAGCAGCGGCAGCAGTAAGATTAGCAACAGTATTGCCTAGCTCACCAAGTTCTTTGAACCACATTTTTGCATGCTCTTTTTCATTTTCAGCAGTTTGCAAGAAAATTTCTCTAAGTTGCTCGAAACCTTCTTTTTTTGCTACACCAGCAAAGTAAGTGTATTTATTTCTAGCTTGGCTTTCACCTGCAAATGCTTCTCTTAAATTAGCTTCAGTTTTTGATCCTCTTAATTCCATAATAATTCTCCTCGTTTTTTGTTTTTTATTTTATTCAACAAGATATTTCGTTAAATATTGTTTGATGTTAAATAGTAATGATTACTATTACTTTACTATATTAACATAGAATACTGCGTTTGTCAATAGTTTTTATTGATTTTTTCTATTTTTTTACAAGTTTTTTTCTTTTTGTGTATTATTTGTTACGCAACACCAGTTTTGCACCGTTAATTTATAGAAATTTAAGAAATTTATTTATTGCAAAACTGAATTCAATATGATATACTAAATTCAACTAAAGATATTAAGGTTGGGGAAAATTAACATGAAAGGACTTGAGATTATAGAATACAACCCGTCGCATTTAGACGAGATGATACACTTATTTAAAAACACGGTGCATAGCATTTGCAAAGCGGATTATACTTCGCAACAAATTAAAGCTTGGGCTGGCGGTGATATTGATAAAGACGCTTGGCAGGAAAACTTTGCTGAGTCTTACACTATTATCGCTGTGGCAAAGGGTAAGATTGTTGGCTTTTCTAATATTACTGACAGCGGATATATCCACATGCTGTACGTGCATCAGGATTTTCAAAAACGCGGTATCGGCACTGCCCTTTATAATGATATAGAAAGTTACGCTCATAGCAATTACTTTATGACACTTGGAACTCACGCCTCAATTACCGCTAAAGACTTTTTCGTTAGTCGTGGTTTTTCTGTTGTGAAGAAACAACAGGTTATTCGAAGCGGTATGACTTTAGAAAATATCGTTTGCAAAAAATTTATTGGCGGTAACTATAAATAATTTCAGTCAGAACATATACTATATAATATAAGAAAAACAAATCACGGAAGATAAGTTCTTCCGTGATTTTTTATGTTATTTATTTCTTCTTAGTGTTTTTGTTGGTTCGTTAGGGACATGAGGCTTTGCCTCAAACTCCATAAGGGCTGTGAGCCCTTAACCTCACAAGGGTCGAAACCCTTGACCCTTTTTGGGGGGTGGTGTTTTGGGAGTGGTTGGACGGTGGGTGTTGTTCTATTTGGGGTGGTTGGGTTTTGAGATTAATTATCGTTTTGGTCGTTGTATTGCAATAATTTCAGATCGCTTCTAACGAATATTGAGTTTTCGTTGCCCATGTATACGTTTAAAACTAAAAACTCATAGTTTGAACTATCGGTGATTAACTCTTTTTTCACGTAGAATGGGTTGTCAGTTCTGATGTATAGACCTTCTTTTTCTAACCATGAATGTAACTCATCATCAGTGATTTTTTCCATGCCAATATTTGATATATAATATGTATAAGTCAAAACCCCGTCCAACTCCCATGCGTCCACTCGAAAAGGACGGCCATCTTTTGTCAATTCGCCTTGGTAGTAACCAATGTTTACTATTCCGAATTCATCGATAGTAGGAAAAGATTTTTCACTTAAATCAATTTGTGGGTATTTCATAGTTTTAATCTCCTTATTTTACAGCTCGGCAATCAACTGAACAGGGCAATGATCACTGCCAAACACATCAGTTAAGATTTCCGCACTAGTTAATTTCTCGTCAATAGTTTTTGAAGTTAAGAAATAATCTAAACGCCACCCTGCATTGTTTGCACGTGCGTTGAAACGGTAGGACCACCAACTGTATGCGCCCTCTTTTTCTTTATTAAAGTAACGGTAAGTATCAGTAAACCCCGAAGCTAGCAATTCCGTTAATTTAGCTCTTTCTTCATTAGAAAAACCTGCCTTACCTATATTAGGTTTGGGGTTTTTCAAATCAATTTCATTGTGGGCAACGTTTAAATCACCGCACACTACCACTGGTTTAATTTTATCAAGCGAAACCAAATAATCTTTAAAATCATCTTCCCAATTCATGCGGTAAGGCAATCTTGCCAGCTCGTTTTTTGAATTAGGTGTATAGCAAGTCACTAGGAAGAAATTTTCGTATTCAAGAGTTATAGCACGGCCTTCGTTGTTGTGTTCTTCTTTTGGCAAGCCGTAAACAACTGAAATTGGTTCACGTTTTGTGAAAATTGCAGTACCAGAATAACCTTTCTTTTCCGCATAGTTGTAGTATTGATGATAGCCTTCAAGGTCTAAATCCAACTGTCCTTCCTGCATTTTTATTTCTTGCAAACACATAACGTCAGCATTTACTTCATTGAAAAATTCAAGAAAGTTTTTACCAACGATTGCTCTTAACCCATTTACGTTAAATGAAACAAACTTCATATTTTCTCCTTAATTAATTATTATTAGTCGATAACAAGATCATTTATGTTATCTAAATAAATTTCCATGCCTTTTGGTGCTTCTTCATGAGTAATACCCCAAGCATCGTCTTGTAAAAATGCTACACGGAATCCTGCTTTTAGTGCAGTGACTGATGCTATTGGAGAATCTTCGAAAACCACCGCATCTCTTTTATCTAGCCCAAGAACTTCAAGTGCTTTTTCAAAAATCAAAGGTACATCTTTAGTGGTTTCTAGGTCAGGACAAGTTAACACATCTTCAAAATAGTGTAATAAGCCAAGACGTTCAAAACATGCTTTAATTAAATATGTGTTAGTTGCAGTTGCAAGAATCATTTTAATGCCTTTACTTTTCATTCTTTCAAGCAATTCCACTACACCTTTTTTCAATATAGCTTCTTTAAAGAAAAACCCTTCAACCATTTCGTCTATCTCAACGCCAACTTGCGCTACCGTTTTCTTCAATCCGTAATTTTCAATCAAAAATGCGCTAGATTGTCTAATACCCATAGAAATCATTTGGTCGCGGTGGCCTTCAATTATGTCTTTGCCGTTATTCTTTAAATATCTTTCACCGAAGGTAAACCACATTGCCATTGAATCTAGTAATGTTCCGTCAACATCAAATATTGCACCTTTTATTTTCATAATTTATCCTCACTTAAATATATTGTTTCAATCTTTATAATTACAATTATAGCACAATACCCCCTTCAATCCAACTTTTTCACCGATATATTTTCTTAACCAAAGCTAGTCAGGATACTTTTCCCTTTACTTTAGGGTGTTTTTTAGTGTATACTTGGAATTGAATAAATTTTGGAGATAATATTAATCTATATGACTAACACTACAGAAATGAACAAACCAATCAATCCACTATCTAGAGAATACGGCTTTTTTGCTTTATTAAAATTTTCAGCACCATCAATGATAATGCTGATGTTTATCTCACTTTACACAATCGTCGACGGAATCTTCGTTGGGCGGTTTGTAAACGACCAAGCACTGGCCGCAATCAACATAGTATTCCCAGTAATCGGAATTATCAACGGCGTTTCCTTCATGTTTTCAACAGGCGGACGTGCATTGGTTGCAAAACAACTAGGTCTTGGGGACACTAAAAAGGCTACTCAGTCTTTCTCACTAATCGTAACATCAGCAGTTTTTCTTACTGTTTTTCTTTGCGCTATAGCCTATATTTTCCACGAACAAATCATAATTTTGCTAGGCGGAGCAGACATCATGGAATATTGCAAAGGATACTTGCTTCCTTACCTAATTTTCTTACCAGTTGCTTCATTGCAAATTTTGTTCCAAGAATTTTTAGTAACAGCAAACAAACCTAAAATCGGACTTTACCTAACTATCGCAGCAGGTGTTACAAACGCAATTCTTGACTATATTTTCATTGTAATTTTTGAAATGGGAATTGCTGGAGCAGCTATTGCTACAGGACTTGGTTTTACTATTCCTGCTGTTTATGGTTTGTATTTCTTTATCTTTAAAAACAAAAAAGGAATACATTTTGTTAAACCAAAATTTGAAATGCGTACTTTAAAAAACACGTGCTTAAACGGTTCTTCTGAAATGATTACTAACATTTCAGGTGCAATCACTACGGTGCTTTTTAACTTATTTATGCTTGAATTACTGGGCGATCAAGAAGGGCTTGAAGGCATTGCCGCAATGTCGATTATTCTTTACGCAAACTTCGTTATGCTTGCAATGTTCTTTGGGTTCTCCGTTGGGACAGGTTCGCTAATCGGTTACCACTACGGTGCTAGAAACGTTGATTATTTAAAGAAACTTATTAAGCTGATCTTTACTTTCGTTATTGCGGCTTCCGCTGTAATCTTTGTAGTTTCACTTCTTGCGAAAAATATTATTGCAACAACATTTTCTCCAGACAACGCTAACGTAGTTGCATTAACAAAAAGAGGAATTCAACTTTTCTCCTATGCTTATTTATTTGCTGGGTTTAACGTTTTAGCATCAGCACTATTTACGTCACTATCCGACGGAGTGTCCTCCGCTGTGATTTCATTCTCAAGAACAATGGTTTTCACTATTGGCGCAATATTCGTTATGTCATCACTATTCGGTGTAGACGGACTTTTCCTTGCAGTTCCAATTGCGGAATTCCTAACATGTATCTTGTCAGTAATCTTAATTACAATTAAAGCAAAAAAGAAAAAACTTTTCACATTAAGATAATAACTGATTTAAATTTGGAATTTGATTTCTACTTAATTAGCAAATGTTGATTCACTCAATGTTTGCTATTAACTTTAATTAAGTTAATAACAATGTAAAAATAAAATATTAAAAGGCTGTATCAAAGTAATTTGATACAGCCTTTTTTGCTTCTATTAAATCAATATTCAATTAATGCAATTCAGATTAAAGCTAAACTAAATCACATTAACTTTTTCTAAAATTCTTTATTTCTCTAATATGCTTTATTTTTCTAATCTTCTTTACTTAGTAGTAATCTCAAAACCGCCAGCAACGTCTTTTACTGCAAAACCAAGAGCTTCGATTTCCGCTCTAATCTCGTCTGACTTTGCCCACTCCTTAGCGTTTCTAGCTGCAAATCTTTCTTCTGCTAACTTTTGAACTTCACCAGGAACTACAACTTCTTCTTTAGCTGGTAAACGGTCTAAACTGATACCAAAAACTTCGTCGAACTTTTGTGCTAGGTTGTAGATATCAACCGACTTCGCTTCTTTTGTCATAGTATACAAAATTCCAAGTCCTTTAGGAGCATTTAGATCGTCAGTGATTGCATTGGTAAATTCAGCAAGATACTTAGCTAAAACTTCTTCGCTTGTTTTTACTGCACTTGCTTTATGTTGTTGCAAAGTAGTAAGCAACCTATTATAAGATACTTTTGCGGAATCTAGCGTTTCGAAAGTGAAATTCAATTTCTTTCTATAATGTGCATTTAAGCAAAAATATCTAAATTCCATAGGGTCATAGCCACGGTCTTGAAGTTGAGTAATAGTATAAGTATTGCCCAAACTCTTTGACATTTTTCCACCGTCCACAAGCATAAACTCACCATGCAACCAAAAATTCGCAGGATTTACTCCATACAAACCTTCACTTTGAGCAATTTCGTTTTCGTGATGAATTGGAATATGATCCACGCCACCGCTGTGAATATCGAATTTTTGCCCCAAGTATTTGTTACTCATAGTCGTACATTCGATGTGCCACCCTGGATAACCCATGCCCCATGGACTTTCCCATTGCATAATATGTTCTTTTTCAGCCTTCTTCCAAATAGCAAAATCCGCTGGATGGCGTTTTCCGTTATGAACTTCAACTCTAGCACCTGCAATTTGCTCTTCTAAATCAATATTCGACAACTGCCCATAGTGAGGTAATTTCATAATATCAAAATAAATACCATCAGCAAGTTCGTAACCATACCCTTTTTCAATAAGAACTTCAACATCGTGAATCATTTCTTTGATGTGATCAGTAGCTTTTGGTGTAGCGTTAGGACGCAAAATGTTTAATTTTTTCAAGTCTTCAAAAAATACACCTGAGTAATATTCCGCAAGCTCAAAAGGAGTTTTTTGTTGAGCCTTAGCAGCTTTCTCCATTTTGTCCTCACCGTCGTCCGCATCAGACAACAAATGTCCTACATCGGTAATATTCATGATAGACTTAACTTTATAACCAGTGAATTTCAATCCACGAGTAAGTAAATCCATAAACACATAAGTTCTCATATTTCCGATATGAGCATAATTGTAAACCGTAGGGCCACAAGAATACATTCTCACGGTTTTTCCGTCTAACGGTTGGAACTCATCTTTATTTCTTGATAAAGTATTATAAAATTTCATTTAATTTCCTCCACTTAATACTATGTTATGTTTCAAATTTTTTGTGTATAACAATATAAAAAAAACACCTATATATTTCTATATAAAGGTGTCTAACAACACTGTCCCACTTTACTTCGTTTAGAAACTCACATTTCTAAACCTTATTAACGCTATTTTGGGCGTACCCTCAAAGACTGATTAGCAAGCTAATTTCAAAAAACGCACTTTCACAAAATCCTCATTGGCAAGTAGCTCTCAACCTAATGGCATACTCTCTCTGTTCCGATTTATCTTGTTACTCTTTTTTTCAAAAACAATCTTTCATTTAATTAACTTAATTATAACAATAAAATACAAATAAATCAAGTGTTTTCAATACTCCATATTATTTATTACAATAATAGAAAATATCCACCAACCAAGATTATTCTTGAAAAATTAGTAGTTTTTTCACCATAATTTCAATATTTTTTATATATAATGAATTATAGCTGTGTTTTACCCTTAAAAACATTGACAAGACAGTGCCTTAAATATTAAAATTAACATGAAAAACAATTTTAGGAGACATCAAATGTTATTATCAAAAATGGTGGGAGAAAGGTCCAAAGAAAACCCTTCCGACATAACAATTAAAAGCCACGCTACAATGATGCGTGGTGGATACATGAAACAAGTTGCAAACGGAATTTATTCTCTTTTGCCACCAGCTAAGCGTATTGCTACAAAAATCGAAAGAATTATCCGTGAAGAAATGGACAAAATTGAGGGTCAAGAAGTTCTTTTCCCTGTGGTTATGCCTCGTGAACTTTGGGAAGAATCAGGACGTTTCGATTCTATCGGCGGAGAAATGGTTAGATTTACTGACAGAAATGACAAAGGTATGGTTCTTGGAATGACTCATGAAGAAGCTGCGGTTCACATGGCTCGCAACACTGTTTCAAGTTACCAACAAATGCCTTTTATGATCTACCAAATTCAAACTAAATTTAGAGATGAAAAAAGAGCTAGAGGCGGTCTTATCCGTGTTCGTGAGTTCACTATGAAAGACGGTTACTCTTTCCATATTTCTCAAGAAGATTTAGATAAATACTACGACAGATGTTTCGCTGCTTATGAAAGAATTTTCTCTCGTATCGGTATGAAAAATTTTATTTCTGTTAAAGCTGATTCAGGCATGATGGGCGGAAGCGTTTCTCATGAATTTATGCTTTTAACTGAAATCGGTGAGGACACTATCGCTATTTGTGACGACTGTGGCTACCGTGCAAACATGGAAGTTGCGGATTGTATTCTTAATACTTTTGATTATGGCACTGATTGTGCTTCTGAAGAAGTTTTCACTGGTGACGCTAAAGAAATTTCTCAAGTTTGTGAAATGCTTTCTATTGCATCAGAAAACACTATCAAAGCTGTTTCTTTCGCTATTAAAGACGATACTGAAAAATCTTGCTTAGTTTTCCTTCGTGGCGATTTAGAAGTTAATGAAGCAAAAGTTAAAAAGATTGTTCAAGGCGAAATTCTTCCTAGCGACCTTTCTTCTTCAGAATTAGTTGCTGGAAACATCGGACCTATCGGTCTTTCATTGAAAAATACTGTTATGCTTTTTGACGAATCACTTCAAGGCGCTGTTAACATGGTTTGTGGTGCCAACAAAGCTGATTTCCACATCAAGGGCGTGAATATTGCTCGTGATTTAGATGTTAAAAAGTTTGTGAATGTTTCTAAAGCTATTGACAATGCTATTTGTCCAATTTGCAAAACTTCTCACATCACACTTAAAAACGGCATCGAGATTGGAAACATATTCCAACTTGGAACTAAATATTCATCTGCAATGAAAATGACTGTACTTGATCAAAACGGAAAAGCTGTTACACCTATTATGGGTTGTTACGGAATTGGCGTAGGTCGTGCTATGGCATCAGTTGCTGAGGAAAATGTTGATGATAGAGGAATCGTTTGGCCAATGTCAATCGCTCCATGGCAAGTTTCTTTGTGTCCACTAAAAGTTAATCAAGAATCAGTAAAATTAGCTTCCGACACTCTTTATTCAGATTTGCAAAACGCAGGAGTTGAAGTTTTATACGATGATAGAAACGCTTCACCTGGATTCAAGTTCGCTGATGCGGAGCTTATCGGTGCACCAATTCGTCTTGTTATCAGTCCTCGCTCACTTGAAACTAACGAAGTGGAAGTTGCGTTCAGAAACGGTGCAGAAAAAGAAATGGTAGCTATCGAAAATATCCTTTCATACGTACAAGAGAAAATCGCTACTGCTATGGCTGAATTAAACAAATAATCTATCTGTTTTTGATATGCTAATATGCAATTGCTTAACGACTATCTATGTTAGTAAATAACACCGCTGGTTTTACGCAAATAATATATCAAAATATTAATTTAACCTTATAATCTAAAATAAAAGGTCGTTATTAAAACAAAATAGTTTTAATAACGACCTTTTTCTTATTTAATATAAGATTAAATTATTTAACGATTTCGCACATTGCATTACGTGGGCAATTTGAAGCGTTAGACTCATCAGTATCGATGTGAACTGCAGTTGCGTAGTTAGCATTAACACGAACTACTACATCACCGAACAAAGTTGATCTGTTTTCGCCTTCAATTTTCAAAGAAACGATTTCTTTATCAACAACGTTTAATTTTGCAGCATCTTCTGGAGTTGCATGCAAGTGACGTTGAGCAACAATTACACCTTCGTTAAGTTCAACTTCAACACCAGTTCCGTCAACTGCAACCATTTTACAACCTGGAGTTCCAGCAACATCACCTGATTGACGAATCACTGGATTAACTCCAATAGAACGAGCGTCAGTAGCTGACATTTCAATTTGAGTAACTGGTCTTGTAGGTCCAAGAATTGTTACAATCAAATCACGTTTTGGGCCAATAACTTTTACTTTTTGCTCAGTAGCAAATTCACCTGGTTGAGAAAGGTCTTTTTTCTTAACTAGCTCAAAGCCAGCACCGAATAACGTTTCTAAATCTTTTTGTGAGATGTGTAAATGTCTTGCAGATGTTTCAACTAATACTTTCATAATTTTTCTCCTAATATGTTTACCATTTGTTTTTTTCAATCCTATTCATTATATCACTTAATCATATCACTGACAAACATTTTATGGATTTTTTTGAAAAAATATTGAATCATATTCATAATTTTTGTATATTTACACAACAATTTATCAATAATCAATAAAAACTCTCGTTAATTGTTAAAAATTATAAGGTTTTATCCAATATTATCCTATTGATTTTTCAAAAAGACTTAACTTTTTTGAAGTTTTGTGATACAATTAGAAAGAATAATAAATAAAAACAATCAAAGGAGCTTCTATGTCAGATTTTACTACACATTTTGTTACTGCACACAGATTTTTACAGTCCCAATCAGATGTTTTTTCAGAAGAGTTTAAAACAGCATTCTATTATGGAGTGCAAGGGCCGGATTTATTTTTTTTCCGCACACCAATTCGTGGACTTGACGGAGTTGCCTTTGGGGGCGTAATCCACGATAAAAGTCCTAAACCGATTTTTGAAATGAATTTCGAAGCACTTAAAACTGCTACAGATTTTTACAAAGGATATTATTTTGGAATCATGTTGCACTTTTTCGGCGACGAAATCATGCACCAATACATCGGTTATCTTTGCACTTTAGACGCTGGCAAATACGCGCACATTATGTATGAAAGAGATATCGACATTTACACTTACCAAGAAGAATTTCACGACAGCATTCACAATATAAAGTTGAAGAAATACTATAAATACAGCAACGAACTGGCTGAAACTATAACAGATTTCTGGAAAGAACGACATGCAGGGCCTCTTACTAACAAAAAAAATGTGAGAAAGTGTATGAAGAATATGATTCTTACTTCTCAAGTATTTGATAGAGCAAACCCTTGTATAGTTGGATTTATGAAATTCCTTGATAGAAAAAAGAAAAATGGTTTCTTTACCGGCCATTTTAAAATTACTAACAATATTCACGTTATGAATTACGAAAGAAATCCG
Organism: uncultured Clostridia bacterium; assembly: GCA_947039455.1. Taxonomy (GTDB): domain Bacteria; phylum Bacillota; class Clostridia; order Christensenellales; family CAMQZB01; genus CAMQZB01. The sequence goes on along the minus strand of CAMQZB010000017.1, from coordinate 25,928 downwards.
TGGCAAAGCCCTGAGGGTGTTCGAACTATGTCTGTTTCTGACATTTTGACGCATTCAATTACCAACTTCACTAACGAATACAATCTAATCAACAAAAGCCTAGCGGAGAACACTCCCTATACTTTTACAAATACGCACACCTTTTCTTACGGTTGCTAACAAGGAGATATTATGAAAGATTTTGAATTTTACAATCCTACTCGAATTATTTTTGGTCAAAACAGCGAAACTAACTTGCTTTACGAAATACGCAAATACGGTAAACGCATTTTAATGGTTTACGGCGGTGGCTCTATTAAAAAAAGCGGGCTTTATGAAGTAGTTTCTCAACAAATCAGAGAAGCTAACGCACTTTGCTTCGAACTTGCTGGGGTACAACCAAACCCTCGTTTATCACTTGTTCGTCGTGGCATTGAAATGGCAAGAAAGAACAACGTTGATTTTATCCTTGCTGTAGGTGGCGGATCAGTTATTGATACGGCTAAAGCTATTGCTGCGGGTATTGTTTACGATGGCGACATTGCTGACCTTTTGATGACTGGCGGTACTGTAACAAAAGCACTTCCTATTGGCGTTGTATTAACTATTCCTGCCGCTGGTTCAGAATCCTCTTCAGGAACAGTAATTACCGACGACGAAAAAACGGGTCTTAAACGTTCTTTCGGTGGCGAAGCTCTTATTCCTGAGTTTGCTATTATGAACCCTCTTAGAACGTATTCTTTGCCAAAATATCAAACAGCTTGTGGTTGCTCCGACATTATCGCACATTTACTTGAACGTTATTTCACTACAGTAACTGATGTTGAATTGACGGATAGACTAATCGAAGGCTGTATCAAAACTGTTTTAAATAACGCACCTATCGCTTTGAAAAAACCAATGGATTACGCTTCACGTAGCGAAATTATGTGGACAGGAACAATCGCCCACAACAATCTTCTAAATACAGGAAGAGTTGGCGACTGGGCAAGTCACAATATCGAGCATGAATTGTCAGGATTTAACGACGTTGCTCACGGTGCTGGACTTGCAATCATTTTCCCTGCTTGGATGAAATTCACTCACACAAGAGATATGGACAGATTCGTTCAACTTGCAGTTAGAGTATTTGACATCGACCCAACGGATAAACCTAAAGAACAAATCATTCATGAATTAATCGAAACTTTCGAAAACTTCTTAACGTCTATGGGACTTCCAATTAGATTAAGAGAAATTAACATAAAAGAACAAGACCTTCCTTCATTAGCAAGAAAAGCTATGGTGGGAAGAACTCAAGTAGGACAATTTGTTCCACTTGACGAAAAACAAATTCTTGAAATACTTACTCTTGCTTTATAGCATTAAAATCAGTTACAAATAATTAAGTATTATTTAACTTTATGTAAGTGTTAAAATATAGTTTTTAATAATAAAAAAGATACCGCATCAATCCGATGCGGTATCTTTTTTATCATTGTATAGCTGATTAAATATCATTCAGAGTTTTACTTTTACACAGTTTAGGTGAATAAACATTTCTAAAGAAAATCATAAAGTTTTATTATATAACAGCGATTTTATTTCAATTAGTTTAAATATGCTTTTTTAATTTCGTCGTTATCTAACATTCCTTTTGCTGGACCTTGGAATTTTACTTTTCCCGTTTCAAGAACATAAGCTCTATCCGCAATATTCAAAGCTTGTTTTGCATTCTGTTCTACTAGCAAAATGGTCATTCCCTCGTCTTTTAGTTGTTTGATAAAATCGAAAATCTTTTGAACATACAAAGGAGAAAGCCCCATTGACGGTTCGTCCAAAAGCAAGATTGACGGTCGTTGCATAACCGCTCTACCCATAGCAAGCATTTGCTGTTCGCCACCTGACAATGTTCCTGCGATTTGATTTTTTCTTTCATTTAAAATTGGAAACTTTTCATAAATTGAATCTAATTCATCAAGCCAATTTTTGTCTTTTCTAATAAAAGCACCTAGCTGCAGGTTCTGAAAAACCGTTAGTTCTTTAAAAATACGTCGACCTTCTGGCACTTGCGACATACCAGCTTCCACAATTTTATGTGCTTGTTTTTTTGATATTTCTTCGCCCTTGAAGATAATAGAACCTTCTTTTTCTTGAATAATACCATTTAATGCGTGCATGATAGTAGTCTTTCCTGCACCGTTTGCGCCGATTAAAGCAATAACTTCTCCTTGATTAACTTCAAAGGAAACGCCTTTAATTGCTTTTATCATACCATAAGATACTTTTAAATCTTTAACTTCTAATAAAGCCATATGCCTTCCCCCTATGCACCAAGATATGCAGTAATTACATCTTCATTTTTCAAAACTTCTTCAATCTTGCCTTGTGCTAAAGTTGTACCAAAATTTAAAACTGTAGCGTTTTCGCAAATGCCCGTAACAAATTTGATATCGTGTTCAATTAACAAAATAGTCATGTCAAAATTTCCTCTAACGAATTTAATAGTAGTCATAAGCTCCTCAGTCTCGTGAGGATTCATGCCCGCAGCTGGTTCGTCAAGTAGCAAAAGTTTTGGTGAAGTAGCCATTGCACGAGCTATTTCTAACTTTCTTTGTTTGCCGTAAGGCAAATTTTTAGCTAGAATATTACGTTCGCCGTCAAGGTCAAAAACTTTTAACAGTTCTTTCGCTTTTTCACGTAGTAGTTTTTCCGTTTTAAAGTGTATTGGAAGTCTGAAAATACTTTCAAAAATACTACCTTTCGCTTTATTGTGAAGCCCTACCATAACATTTTCAACAACAGTCATGTCGCTGAACAATCTTATATTTTGAAAAGTTCTTGCAATGCCCATTTTGTTAATATCAATAGAGGTTTTTCCCCCAATAGGATTACCGTCAAGGAAAATTTCCCCTGATGTTGGCTTGTAAACTCCAGTTAATAAGTTAAATACTGTAGTTTTTCCTGCACCATTCGGTCCAATCAATCCATACAATTCGCCTTTTTTAATAGTAAGGTTAAAATCTTTAACAGCATCAAGCCCACCGAACTTAATTCCTAGATCTTTCGTTTCTAAAATATTCACTATTTTTTCACCTCACTGTTATTGTCGTTTTGTTTTTTACTAAACTTTTTACCCATGCCAGAGAACCAAGCTTTGATTTTATTTTGAGTTTTTTTTGAATAGCTATTGAATTTTGGCGATGCTTTTGTAATCATAATTATAATTAGTATTAAGGAATAAATCAACATTCTGTATTGATCAAGAACCTTCAATACTTCTGGAAGTACTGTTAATATTGTTGTTGCAATTATTGTACCAGTTACATTTCCCATTCCCCCAAGAACAACGAATACTAAAATCTCAATAGATCGGTTGTAGCTAAAGGCTGATGAAGATAATAATACCGTGTTATGACTGTAAAGCACTCCTGCGATTCCTGCAAAAAATGCGGAAATCATAAATGCAATCAGCTTGTATTTCGTAACATTGACACCTACTGACCTAGCAGCAATATCGTTGTTTTTTATAGCAAGTATTGCTCGACCGTGACGTGATTTTATTAGATTTTGAATTACGAACAAAGTTACAAGAACTAATACGAAGCAAATCATATAATTTGTTACTCTGGTATCTCCTTTAAGTCCTCCTGGTCCGCCTAAGAAATCTATGTTCAAAATTACGTTTCTCACAATTTCACCGAAGGCTAACGTTACTATCGCTAGATAGTCGCCACGCAAACGCATTGTTGGCAGTCCAATTAGGAAACCAAAAAATGCTGCGGATAAACCACCTACTAGTAATGCTATTGGGAATGATAAAAATACAGTTAACCCTGCTAGCTCTATTGACACAAATTTTCCTAAAAATGCACCAATACACATGAACCCGGCGTGTCCCAACGACAATTCTCCTAGATATCCAATGATTAGTGATAGTGATATCGCTAATATTAGATTAATGCCAAGTGTGATTGCTATTGATTTTGTGCCTCTGTCTAGCACGCCGATAGTTTCCATAATTAACAAAACTAGCAATGCTAAACCGATGATTATATAGTTTGTGAAGCTCTTCCATTTAATGTTCTTCATGTTTTTAATTCTTTCACTCATACTCTCACCTATACCTTTTCTTGCTTGATTTTACCTAAAATACCAGTTGGTTTAATAAGTAAAACTACGATAAGCACTGAGAATACTATTGCATCAGAAAGCTGAGCTGTGTATTGGTTTGCTCTTGCCAAGTTCTCCACAAGACCAAGGATTATTCCGCCGATCATTGCTCCTGGAATACTTCCAATTCCACCAAGTACCGCTGCAACGAATGCTTTGATTCCTGGCATTGCACCTGTTGTTGGTGATATAAACGGATAGCTCATTCCATAACATATTCCTGCAATAGCTGCAAGAACTGATCCGATAACGAATGTTATAGAAATTGTTCTATTTACATTAATGCCCATTAGTCTTGCTGCGTCTTTGTCTTCTGAAACTGCTTTCATTGCACGACCTGTTTTTGTTTTATTTACAAATAGCGTCAATGTTATCATAACGATTGTTGATACCACTAGCGTTACTATTGTTGCACCACTGATTTCCAAGCCTTCCGTAATGGTAATTAAACCAAGGTCTATGATGTTTGGAAACTGTGTTGGTTGCGCTCCTAGTAATAATTGTGCCATACTTTGCAAGAACATTGAAACTCCGATTGCAGTGATTAACACTGTTAAAGACGATGAGTTTCGTAGCGGTTTATATGCTATTTTTTCTATAGCAAAACCTAGCAATGCGCAAAATAGTATACTTATAACTATGCTGATTAGCGTTGCTACTACTGGCGACACAAATAAAAATTGAGGTAATGCCAACGTAGCTGCTGTTACGATTGTAGTGTATGCGCCAACCATGATTACGTCACCATGTGCGAAGTTTAGCATTTTGGCAATACCGTAAACCATGGTGTAACCAAGGGCTATTATGGCGTAGATACTTCCTAAACTCAGTCCCCCTATTATTGTTGATATAAAATTCATAATTTTCACCTAAACTGTTTTATCTAATAATTGAGATTTGCACTGACTATTTCTGTCAATGCAAACTTTCAATATTGTTTGTTATTTCCTATTTTTTTCTCACGCGACTATTTAGTCAATGCCTCTTGTTTGCCGTCTTTCATTACTGCAAATTGCGCATCTTTATTTGTTTCGCCGTCAGCAGTCCAAGTCATTGTTCCTGTAAGTCCATTTACCGTAACTTCTGTCATTGTTTTCATCATGATATCACAAATATCCGATGGACTCATTGCAGGAGTACATTCGCCTTTTTCCATACCAGCTTTAATTGCATACATTGCATCATAGCCTGCTGCTGCAAATTGGTCAGGGTTCTTTCCGTATTTTTTGTTATATTTTTCTGTGAACGCTTTTGCGTTAGCTTCTTGTGAAGAATAAACAAAACCAGACAAGTATACTAATCCTTCCATCGCATCAACGTCAGTCATGATTCCGTCAATTCCGTCCATACCGTCACAACCGAAGAATGGAACTGATAATCCTGCCATTTTTGCTTGAGTTAAGAAATTCGCTGCTTCCGCTGCATAGAATGGTACGAATACTGCTTCAACGCCTTCATCTTTGAATTTTCTTATTTGGGTATTGAAATCAGTGCTTGATTCAGTAATGAAAGTTTGAACAACTAATTCAACAGATGAATCAACCGCTTCATTAAATGCGTTGTAAATTCCTGTAGAATAACCCACACTTGAATCGTACAACACTCCAACTTTTTTCACTTCTGGTAAATAGTCCGTCAAATATTTAGCTGATTTTGCACCTTGAACGGGATCGGTAAAACATACTCTGAATGCATTGTCGTACTCAGTACATGGCAAACTTGAACCTGATGGTGAAATTTGGAAAATATTCTCATCTGAAGTGATTGAACCAGCAACTACTGTTGGTCCTGATGTAGTTGCCCCCATGAAGGCGTGCATACCATCGTCGATAAGAGTTTCAACAACTGTTTTAACTTTGTCGTTGCTATGCTCATCGTCTCTTGGTCTATAGTCAATTTTATAACCATTGATTCCGCCAGCTGCATTAATTTCTTCAACGGCAGTCTCTGCCCCTTGCTTAACTGAAATTCCATAACTTGCAGCTGGACCTGTCAAAGGACCAGAACCACCAATTATAAATTCATTGGCAACTTCTTTTTCACCACAACCTGCGAAGCACGTTGCAACCATTGCCAAAACTAAAACCATTACTACTAATTTTTTTCCAAATTTTTTCATAATATAAATCTCCTATACTTTTTTTTGAACTGATTTTTCAATCTTATGATTAATTATTAATTTTGCGAATTTCTTTATATAATTAAATCCCCACCTAATAATAAAAAAAAGAACTAAAATAATTTAGTTCTTTAATAATCAAAATTAATAATCTAGCAAGTTACCAAACCGTATCACAAAAGAACCTATTTTATTTTAATAAGTTAATGAGAATAATTATGCGGTTGTTTTTTGCTGTAAATTTTTTCATAAAATCTTCCTTTCATTTTGTTCTTATATCATTTATACTCTTTTTCGTAGATATAGTCAAGCGAATTTATGGATATTTTAAAAAAAGATTATTTATATTTTTTACTGTGTAAATTTTTGTGTATTTTAGATTAATAGAGAAATATTTTGGTACAAATTAAATAATACACTAATATTTATGGTGCTATACCTATTACACAATTTGATAAAATTCACTAATTACGCTGTTTTTTAGTTGATTTCGTATTATTTTGTGGTCTTTCGCACTACTGTTTTTAGTATATTTATGCAATTATATGTATATTTCTCAAGCTTTACATGAAATTTTCGTGGAATAGAAAAAACTTTTACGTATTACTGTAAAAGTTTTTATTATTTCTATTTAGTTTTTGTTTTGCCTATAGTCAACCTATTTTTTGTTGTCCTCTTCCCAATACTTATTGTCGCTTTTTGGTTTTGTTGTAGGACTTGGAGTCTTTGGGTTGTTTATTTCTTTTTTTATTGTAGGATTTTGGCTATTTGGATTTTGCATTTCTTTTTTTCTTTTAATCATTTTCACTTTTATTACAACTGCTAAAACTACACCTGCTACGCATAAGAATGGTATAAGGAAAAGTATAATTTGTATTAACAAAGCAAAGAAAGTAACAAAAAATCCGAATCCTGAAGTAATTGCTGCCCCGAATTTACTGAAATATGAAGGGTTTTCTGGTATGTATTCGCTGTTTAAGTGAACTGTAACTATACTGTATTCATGCAAGCTTACATAATCCTGTGATGCGTTGGTTAGTTGTTTCAAGCTGATTTCAATTTCTGCTAGTCTTTTGTTAATTGTGATTGATTCAGTTACCGTTGCTGATTTTAGCAATTCAATAAGTCTCCCTTTCTCAATTTCCAAAATTTCTATAGTAGAATTCACATTAGTATAACTTGATGTGAAATCTTCTGAAGTAATTCTTTTGCTTACGATTTCACCGTATGAGCCAAGTCCATCAACGAAAGATTCAGAACGTGACGTTGGGACACGCAAAACTATTGTTGCATTCTCTCGGTCATAGTCCTCATTTTCTATCCAACTCCCTGTTGGAAGGTTGTTTTTTAAATCTTTATAGGCAGTTTCCAAGTCTTCTACTTCAAGATAAACATTGAATTTATAGGCTATTAATCTTTCCGTTTCGCCGTATTCAACATCTAGGTCAGAATCGCTTCCTTCGATACCACCTTCTGTTCCACCACCGCCTGGCGCTATTGATGGTCTTGGCACTGGTTCGCCGTCACCTACTTCTGCACCGCATGCAATTAATGAGAACATCAAAACTACAACCAATAATAAACATAATATTTTTTTCATAATTCCCCCTTGTTACTTTTGTTAATTATAACATACATTTCCAACATTTGCAATAGCAAACAGTTTTTGGTAATTGAAATAACAAATAACCACCCTAATATATTATTAAATATATTACGGTGGCTATTGAAAATTATTTGTTACTATATTGTTGCAAGCCTACTAGAACGCAATCCGCAATGTAATCATAGTTATTTGATTTCAAGAATGTAATGATTTCTTCACTTCCTGCTCCTGGTTGTAATACTACGGTTTTGATTGGTTTCGTGTTTTCTTCAAGCAGTTTTATTCCTTTTGCCGGGTGGATACACATTACAAGAACTTCAACTTCTATTTCCACATCATTGATTGACGCAAGCTCTTTTCCAACACATTCCACGCTATACCCGTTTTTTATAAGTCCACTTTTTATTCTATAAGCATATTTTTCTTGGTTTAACGTATCGCCTACTACTACAAAGTTTTTTAAATCCATTATATCTTTCAAATTCATAACAAGTCCTCCATAAAATCTTTCTTATTACTATATTAACAAATAATATACTTTCATGCAAGTTTTTGATAGTTGTTTTGCTTTTCTTAAAAATTACATAAAAAAAGAGTGTACCTAAAAGATACACTCTAAATTTTAAATTAATTGTTTGTTCAATTAGTTTAAAAATTATACAATAATTTTTGAAACTACGCCTGAACCAACAGTTTTTCCACCTTCACGGATGGCAAATCTCAAACCTTCTTCCATTGCGATTGGAGTGATAAGTTCGATGCTCATTGTGATGTGATCTCCTGGCATAACCATTTCAACGCCTTCTGGCAATTTCAATGAACCAGTAACGTCTGTAGTTCTAAAGAAGAATTGAGGTCTGTAACCATTGAAGAATGGTGTATGACGTCCGCCTTCATCTTTAGTCAATACGTATACTTGACCGTCGAATTTAGTACGAGGTTTGATTGAGTTAACTTTAGCCAATACTTGACCACGTTGAACTGCATTTCTGTCGATACCACGAAGTAATAAACCAACGTTATCTCCAGCCATAGCTTCATCAAGTTGTTTGTGGAACATTTCGATTCCTGTGATAACTGATGTAGTTGAAGCTTCAGCAAGTCCTACGATTTCGCAAGGCTCACCAATTTTAGCGATACCACGTTCTACTCTACCTGTTACAACTGTACCACGACCTGAGATAGTGTGTACACCTTCAACTGGCATCAAGAATGGAAGATTCTCGTCACGTTCTGGAGCTGGGATATAAGTGTCAATAGCTTCCATCAAGTTGTCGATACATTTTGTAGCGTCACTGTCAAAGTTCTCAGCTTGGCAAGCTTCGATAGCTCTTAGTGCTGATCCTCTAACGATTGGAAGATCGTCGCCTGGGAAGTCATACTTAGAAAGCAACTCACGGATCTCCATTTCAACCAATTCTAATAACTCTTCGTCATCAACTTGGTCACATTTGTTCAAGAATACGCAAACATATGGAACACCTACTTGTCTAGCAAGAAGAATGTGCTCACGTGTTTGTGGCATTGGACCATCAGCAGCAGATACTACCAAGATAGCTCCGTCCATTTGTGCAGCACCAGTGATCATGTTCTTAACATAATCGGCATGGCCTGGGCAGTCTACGTGTGCGTAGTGACGGTTAGGAGTTTCATATTCAACGTGTGAAGTGTTGATTGTGATACCTCTCTCTCTTTCTTCTGGAGCTTTGTCGATTTGATCATATCTCATCGCCTCAGCGCCACCTCTGTTTGCCATTACCATTGTAATTGCAGCAGTAAGTGTAGTTTTACCATGATCTACGTGACCAATTGTACCAACGTTTACGTGTGGTTTCGTTCTATCAAATTTAGTTTTGCCCATTATTAATTCCTCCTAATAATTTAATATTATTATTCTAATTTTATTTATTTGTTTTTGTATATTTCTATATGAAATAACTGATTATTGTAAAAACTTAGAAACTAAGCTTTTTTTCTGTCGCCCATAACTTTTTCTGCAACGCTCTTAGGAACTTCTGCATAGTGATGGAACTCCATTGAGAATGATGCTCTTCCTTGTGATCTTGAACGCAAATCTGTTGCGTATCCGAACATCTCTGAAAGAGGAATCTCTGCATCAATGACTTTTGATCCGGCTCTGTCGTCAGTTCCCATGATAGTACCACGACGAGAACTTACGTTACCCATGATATCACCAAAGTAATCTTGTGGAACTACGATTTCAACCTTCATCATTGGCTCAAGAAGAATTGCTTGCGCTTTATCCAAACCGTTTTTCAACGCCATAGATCCAGCGATTTTGAATGCCATCTCTGATGAATCTACATCATGATAACTTCCGTCATAAACTGTAACTTTGAAATCTACGACTTCATATCCAGCCATGATACCGCTTCTTGAAGCTTCTTGAACACCTGCATCGATACATTTGATGAACTCTTTCGGAATTGATCCGCCAGTAGTAGCATCAACGAACTCATAACCTTTACCAGCTTCTTGTGGCTCAAGTTTGATTTTACAGTGACCATATTGACCGTGTCCACCAGATTGGCGAACAAACTTACCTTCACAGTCTACTGCTTTCTTGATTGTTTCTCTGTAAGCAACCTGAGGTGCACCTACATTTGCTTCAACCTTGAATTCACGCAATAGTCTATCAACGATGATATCTAGGTGAAGCTCACCCATTCCAGCGATGATTGTTTGGCCAGTTTCTTTGTCTGTATATGTTCTCAAAGTTGGATCTTCTTCTGAAAGTTTAACTAACGCGAAGCCCATCTTCTCTTGTCCTGATTTAGTTTTTGGCTCAATAGCTACACTGATAACTGGATCTGGGAAATCCATAGACTCTAAAAGAATCGGGAATTTCTCGTCACACAATGTGTCACCAGTAGTTGTATCTTTAAGACCAACGATACCTGCGATATCACCAGCGTAAAGCTCGTCGATATCACTTCTTGAGTTTGAGTGCATTTGAACGATACGTCCAATTCTCTCTCTCTTTCCTTTTGAAGCATTCAACACAGTTGAACCCGCTTTCAAAACTCCAGAGTATGAACGCAAGAATGCAAGTCTACCTACGAAAGGATCCACCATGATTTTAAATGCTAAAGCACTAAATGGTTGATCGTCTCCTGCAATTCTAATTTCTTCTTCCTCAGTGTCTGGATTTTTTCCGACAATGTGGTCAACGTCAACTGGACTTGGAAGGTAATCGATAACAGCATCAAGCAAAGGTTGAACACCTTTGTTTTTATGCGCAGAACCACACATTACTGGAGTAACTTTCATTTGAATAACCGCTTCACGAAGAGCTGCTTTCAACTCTTCTTTGCCGATTTCTTCGCCCATGATGAATTTTTCCATCAAAGCGTCGTCAACTTCTGCTACTTTTTCAATAAGTGTATTTCTGTATTCTTTTGCGATTTCAACGTACTCTTCTGGAATATCAATATGATCCACAATAGTACCCATGTCGTCTTTATAAATTTCTGCTTTGTTTTCAATCAAGTCAATAAGTCCGATGAAATCAGCTTCTTTTCCAATAGGAAGATTGATAGGGAAAGCGTTAGCTCCCAATCTTTCTTTCATCATTGCAACAGAATGATAGAAATCGGCACCATTGATGTCCATTTTGTTAACGAAAGCAATTCTAGGAACGCCATACTTTTCAGCTTGTCTCCAAACTGTCTCTGATTGAGGTTCAACTCCGCCTCTTGCACAGAAAAGTGCAACAGCGCCGTCAAGTACTCTTAGAGAACGTTCAACTTCAACAGTGAAATCTACGTGTCCAGGAGTATCAATTAGGTTGATACGGTGACCTCTCCACTCAGTAGTAGTTGTAGCAGAAACGATCGTGATACCACGCTCTCTCTCTTGCTCCATCCAATCCATTGTAGCAGCACCATCGTGTGTTTCTCCTACTTTATGAACCTTACCAGTGTAGTATAGAATACGTTCACTTGTTGTAGTTTTACCAGCATCGATGTGAGCCATGATACCGATATTACGTGTAAATTTAAGATCAAATTTTCTTGGCATATATTTACCTCGCGCCTACCAACGGAAATGTGCGAAAGCTTTGTTGGCTTCAGCCATTCTGTGAGTATCTTCTTTCTTTTTAAATGCTCCACCTTGTTCATTGTAAGCATCCATCAATTCACCAGCAAGTTTATCACTCATTTTACGGTCTCCACGTTTTCTTGTGAATGTCACAATCCAACGGATTCCTAGAGTTTGTCTTCTCTCTGGACGAACTTCGATTGGAACTTGATAGTTGGCACCACCTACACGTCTTGCTTTAACTTCTAATACAGGCATGATGTTATTCAGTGCTTGATTAAATACGTCGATTGCAGGTACGCCTAACTTCTCTTCCATTTTTGTAAAGGCATCATAAACGATACCTTGTGCTATTCCTTTTTTACCATCTAACATAATCTGATTAACAAGCTTAGTTACTACTTTGCTTCCGTAAATCGGATCTGGTAAAACATCTCTTAATGGGACTCCACCGCGTCTTGGCATGGAAAACCCTCCTTTGATATTTTATTTTAATGCTTTCCTCATATTATCTTTACAAGGATAGCTGGGCATATAACGATTGCTCGTTACAGCGTCACCTTCTGACAATTAAATTGTCATACTGCTAACCAACTTATCAGATATCTTGGAAATTCCAAAATGTTAGATATATAATATATCTTCTATCCTCAAATAATTGGTCTAATGCTAACTAACCTTCAACTTAGTTTTTAGGTCTCTTAGCTCCGTATTTTGATCTTGATTGACGTCTATTAGCTACTCCCGCAGTGTCAAGCGTTCCACGGATTATGTGATAACGTACACCTGGAAGGTCTCTAACCTTTCCGCCTCTGATCAATACTGAACTATGCTCTTGAAGATTGTGTCCGATTCCTGGAATGTACATTGTACCTTCTTGGCCGTTAACAAGTCTTACTCTAGCAATTTTACGCAATGCTGAATTTGGTTTTTTAGGAGAAGTTGTCGTTACTGAAAGACAAACACCTCTTTTTTGTGGACAACCTTGCATAATAGGAGAACCTGATTTTTTAACTCCGCTGTGTCTTCCGTATTTAATTAATTGGTTAATTGTTGGCATTTCTTTACCTCCTTATATTATTTTTGGATAGGCAATGTTACTTGCACAATATATTTTTCCGTTTCAAGTTTTACAACTCGTTACGGTCCAAATCATTTAAAATTGAAACCACCGATGCTCTTACGTGTATTCCTGCAAACTCACCTAGCTGTTTCATTGTTGGTACATGATGTAATGGAAATCCTTTCGCCTCGCAAAGCAAAGTTACTTTATCCTTCATTACCACGTCCGTGTCATCTGCTAAAACCACATATTGGATTTCACCGCAGTCTGACTCTCTCATGAGCTGTTTGTAGCCCACAAATTTGTTATTCGATTGTTTTACTTTTTCTAATATATCATTCATCTTCTTCACTTTCTTTTCCGCATATCTTTTCACTATAATTTATGCTTATCTATTTTAACTCATTTTTTAGCTATTGTCAATTAATTTTACATCAACATTCGAAATATATATGATTAATTTGATTTTTCTTTAAATTTATTCCACTGACTAATTTTTCAAGCAATTCAATACTAGTTTTCGTCCCAATTTTTACTATTTATACACAAACCCTACACAAGATATCCCCACTTTATCCACATTTGCACTACTTTATCCACAATCCAATTAATACAATTGACACAAGAATAAACTTGCGTTATAATAATGTTATATATAATGTATATACTTAATCAAAAAATAGGGGTAATTATGACTACAATTATAGGAAACCAATGGGACGATATTCTTGAAAAAGAATTCGCTTCGGAAAAATTTAATAAACTTTCAACTTTCTTGGACACTGAATACTCAACAAAGACAATTTTCCCACCACGTGAAGACATTTTCAAGGCACTGAAACTTACGCCATACAATGATGTAAAAGTAGTTATCCTTGGTCAAGACCCTTACCATAACCACAATCAGGCTCACGGTCTTTCTTTTTCAGTAACCCACGGTACGAAAATTCCACCGTCACTGAAAAACATCTTTAAAGAAATAAACTCCGACACTGCCAAACCTATTCCCACCTCTGGCGACTTAACATACCTAGCAACACAAGGGGTTCTGCTCCTAAACGCCACTCTAACCGTTGTTGCCCACACCCCTAATTCACACAGCAAAATCGGTTGGCAAGAATTTTCCGACACAATCATTTCAAAGGTCAACGAACTTACTACCCCAGTAGTATTTATCCTATGGGGTGCTAACGCTCAATCAAAAGCTAAGCTTATCGACACCAATCGACATCTTATCCTAGAATCTCCACACCCAAGCCCTCTATCTTCCTACCGCGGTTTCTTCAACTCCGCTCCATTCTCCAAAACCAACGCGTTCTTAGAATTAAATAAGCGTTCTGGTATTTCTTGGTAGGTTTTGGTTCGGATTTTTTTAGTTAAGTTAAATGGGGACTGTTCGTCCCCAAACCCCTAACAAGGGGCTTGAGCCCCTTGACCCTCTCTTTTTATAGGGAGGTTTTTTTGTGCTTTCCATGGGGAAATTTTCGTTGGTGATGGTGAGTTTTATTTTTTTTTGTTTGTGTTGTTTGTTAAGGGAAATGGGGTTTCACCCCAAACCCCACAAGGGGCTTGAGCCCCTTGACCCTCTCTATTTATGGGGAGGTTTTTTTTGTGCTTTGCATGGGAAAATTTTCGTTGATAATGGTGAGTTTTATTTTTTTGTTTAGTTGTTTTTTTAAGGGAAATGGGGTTTCGCCCCAAACCCCACAAGGGGCTTGAGCCCCTTGACCCTCTCTATTTATGGAGAGGTTTTTTTGTGCTTTGCATGGGAATGTTTTTCTTGGGTTTTGGCAAGTTTTGTTTGGGGGGGAATTTTGAGTGAGTGTTTTGATTGCGGTGGTTTAGGGTTTTATTTTTCGATAGTTTTTAAATAAAAGTATAGGCTGTATTGAGCAATCAACACAGCCTAGTTTATAATATTGTTAAAGATATAGAATAGAATTTAGCGCTAGTTATTCAGCGGAATAATTGCGTTTCAGAATAATCATAAACTTTCAAAGAAAACTTATAGCATTACAAGCACCACAACCCCACACACTCACGCCCCAATAAACCACAACCTAAACCACCCCTTAATTAAATCACCTAACAAAAAAGCAATCCAATAACCATCTCACAAAGCGGGTCAAGGGGCTCAGTCCCTTGTTGGGGCTTGGGGCGAATAGCCCCATTTTACTTAAGAACAAATCCCAAAAAAAACATTAAATAAAATCATTACAAAGCAATGCAATAACTGTATCCATTAATGGGTCAAGGGGAGAAACCCCTTGTTGGGGTTTGGGGCGAACAGCCTCATTTTCACTTAATAAAAAAATCCAAAACATACACTAAATCTTTATAGCACCAGGAAAGGCAAACTCGGCTGACTCTATTTGAGTCGCCTCTAGCTTATCATGTGTTTCGGCGTGGATAGCCTTTTCCGCATCGCTAGCTTTGTTGTACATATAAACAACGTTTCCGCTGATTTCAGGGATTTCAGTTGGTGAAGTATTTTCTGCAAAAGAGTAGTTTTCGTCAATGATCTTGCTAGGTGCTGTTTTAGCAGATTCATCTTCCGACTTGTCTTGCATAGCAAGAGTTGTCATAAGATCATTGATTGCACTGTTTAGTTTTTCTTCGCTGTGAACGCTTTCAGTTTTTAGTTTTTCCATAGAAAGTTTCACCGCAAGAGTTTCTAGTTCGCTTGAGCTTTGTGCTGTTTCGGCAATTTTCTTTTTGAATGCTGAAATACCTTCTAAATCATCAACACGTTCCATTTCAAAACGCGATAAGGTGCTGATAGGCTTTTTGTCTTCAACTATTTTTTTTCTCACTGGCGGTAAATAACCGTCGAACCCACTTAGTGAATAGAAATCCAATAGGTGTAGAAGGTCTTGGAACTTACTTTCGGCGAAAATGTTGATTAGACTAAACCCAAAATTTACGCCAAGTAATGACAGAATACCGATTACTACTGGTAGGAAAAGTGTAGCAAATACGCTTTGAAAAGTTGGGTTTTTTTGACCAAGAGCGTAGAAACAACTGATAGCTAGAACGATAATTACTACTGCACGAACAGCAAGTATTGCCACTGAATCCATAACCCCTGATGAGTTGTGCTTTGCCATTGTGAAATATTCAGAGGGCTTGCCCTCTCTTGTTTTGTAAAATCTATCCCATTGCTTGCCGATTTCTTTGGGGAAACAACGCATATAGTAATTCAAACTGCCACCCACTCTCTTTTCACGTGGTTTTCTAATAAAGCTCATTGTTCGTGAGGCTGTATAGAAAACATCGTAATCATAGGACGCAATTTTATAGGTAATTGCAAGCACTGTAGAAATTAAAATGATACAGATGCCTGCGATTATTATAGTATTTGATGATACCGAACTTCCAAAGATCTCCATGATGTTTGAAAGTTCATTGAATATTGTGTTAAACATAAATTTGTATCTCCTTTATTGATATTTTAAATTATACCAATATAGAAAGATATTAAACCTATGCTGACAAAAAAAGATTATTTTCGACAATCTGCATTTTTTCTATATCTCTATAAACTCGCCAGTTCGCACGTTTACAATATAGATTTTTTCGATTTTTATTTTTAAAATATTTTCGATTGCATAGCTGTAAATGTCCATTTGTTGAGAGTATCTTTCCTTTAACACTTCTATGTTTTTTGCGGACGAATATTTGTAATCAACTAAAATACATTGATTTTTTTCTTTATTAACAAGCATTAAATCAAGTACACCTTGAATCAAAACACGCTTTTCCGTTTGGTGTGCAGTAAATCTTTCGCCCTTAAAATAACCCATGAAAGATTGTTCAGTGGTAGCTGTTCCAAAGTTCATAAATGGCAAATTCAATGTACGATATACCGTATCCGCATCAACTTTGCTTAAATATTCAGGCTGAATTAATTCATTTTCACCAGCTTGTAACAATACGCTTTTCACCTGTTCTAATGTGGCAAGGGGTTTCGCTAATTCTAGTACTTTGTGGTATGCTGAACCGACTTTTGAGGCTTCTTCGTTGAATTTAGACTGAATAACATAAGACACTTCCTCTTCAACAAGCCCTTCTCTTTTAAGAGAACTTGCGGAAAATTTAGTTGGAGTTTTAGTATCCACCAAATACGGGTACTGATAATGCAAGTTGCAATCTAGTGCGTGTTTCGCATTTTCATCAACGGAAGAAAGACTAAGCTCTACAGTTTTTTTCTGTTCTTTTTCAATGTCTTCTCTTACTATATTAACATTTGCAATTTTATTTTCTTCGTGAATTATTCCACCTACCACAAAATCAAGGTATGAACGACATTGATAAAAATCTTCTTTGCTTTTGATTTGTTTTATGTTCAATTTGTCAAGTCCAGAAACTTCACAATCGTTATCTTTCACCCAACCAGTCAAAATCAATTTAGTTTTAGCACGAGTCAACGCAACGTAAAGCATACGCAATTCTTCTTGGATAGTTTCTTTTACTAAAATTTCGGAAAGTGTAAAATACGACAAAATTTTGTTCTTTACTTTACGGTTTTCGTTGTAATAGTTCATTGAAAGTCCAAAATCGCTGTGACAAAGAATTTTTTTAGTGGAGTCTTTAAGGTTTAATTTTTTGTGTATTCCTGAAACGAAACAAATTGGGAACTCCAAGCCTTTTGACTTGTGAATAGTCATAATTCGAACCACATCGTTTCCGCCGTCTGAATCGTTTAGTTTCAGTTGGTCTTTCATTTTCTTTAGGTTGTCCACAAGTTCAACTAAATTATTGTTATCTTCTAGCGAATTAATTAAATCAAGGAATTTTTTCACTCGTTTAATTTTCTCGCCACCGTAAACTTCCGCCGCCGTTAGCATTTCAAAAGGCGTTTCTTCAACAGCACGACCAAGGGCGTGAACTCCGCCACTAGCCATTGCTACTTTGCGATAGTAATCACGCATTGCAAAAAATTCATTTACCTTAACAAATAATTCATTACTGTTTTCGAATGCAGTTTCTTTTGTAAATGATTGATTAGTTATAGCGTTTTTTGATAGATCTTGGTTTTCCACCGCTTGATTGGTGATAGCGTTTTCGGAACTGGTTTTATAGTTGGTATTAGAAGAATTATCACCACCGCCGTCTATTAGAATACCAGCGTAATCAGCTAGACATTCAAAGAAGAATTTTTTCTTTGAATTTTTTCTTATTTTAATTAATTCGCTGTCGGTAAAACTGAAAAACGGACTTTTAAGAACGGAAAGAAGTGGCACATCGTCTTTGTAGTTTTGCAAAATATAAATAAAGTTCAAAACTTGCAAAACTTCTTTGTGGTCGCCAATGCTATTGCCTGAAGAAGTAATAGTTGTAGGAATTCCGCAGTCTTGCAATGTTTTATAAATAGCCTCGCCGTGACTACCGCTAACGGCACGAAGTAGTATGCAAAAATCGCTGTATTTAATTTTACGCTCAACCTTACCGTCAAAGAAAGTTGTCCCCACAAGTCCTTGAATTTTGTTAGCAATCAAATGCCCTTCCATTTCATTTGCAACAAGCTCTTCATCTTTGAACTTATCTTCCATAACAGAATAAATTTTTGGCTCAACCACTTCTTTAGCCCCAGACACAGCAACTAAACTGATATCCACGCTCCCCTCATCTGACATAACATCAAACATGGAATTTTTCAAATAATCGTCACCCACATCGGCAGTCATGACATTTTTGTATACTAGATTTACGAACTTTAGAATTTTTCCAAAGGAACGGAAGTTTTGGTTTAGGTAAATTACTTCGCCGTTTTCGCCCTTGTGATAATTCTTCTCCTTAGTTGCGAAAATGTTTTTATCGCATTGACGGAAACCGTAGATTGATTGCTTAATGTCACCTACCATAAACAGGTTTTTAGTAGAAATTGTTAAAATCAAGGCTTCTTGAACCTTGCTTGTGTCTTGATACTCGTCCACGAAAACATAATCATAACTATCTTGCACATCTTTTCTTATTTCAGGGTTTTCAAGAAGTGTAAGTGTATTATGAATAAGGTCAGAGAAATCCATTAGACCTTTCTTACTTTTTTCAGCCTTGTATCTATCGGAAAACTCCACAGCAAGCCCACAAAGCGCAACAGCATCTTTCTTCACATCTTCCACATATTGAGTATTCCCAATAATCTTTGAAAGTGTAGCTTTTTTTGCTAGGGATTTTGTTAATCGTGCTTTGAACTTTTGTATTTTCTCATGAAGTTCCGTTTCGAAAATTTCAAACTTGCCTTTATTAGTATTTAGTCGACTGAACGTTATATTTGCAATTAACTCTACTTTTTCAGGTAAGTTTTTGCACTTAATAATCGCCTCAAGATATTCCCAAAGATTTTCCAAAAAGGCTTTATCCATATCAAGTGTAGGGGTAATCATTTCTCTTTGAAATTCAACAATCTCTCCTTGGCTATATTTTAACTCATTATTAATATTCTCCACAAAAATATTTTCAAACACTTGTGGCTTATCAAAATTTATCACCGCTTGGTTTTCTAAAAACTCTCTTGGATTAGGTAATGAGCGAGAGAATTTATATAATTCAAATATAATATCCGTTAACCCTTGATCCTTTCTTGATACGTTGAATATGTCAACAAGTCTTAGGAACGGCAAATCTTTTTCTTGATACTTGTCCTCTATTAATTCTTCCATAGCGTTTTTCATCATTAATGCTGATTTTGTTTCGTCAATGATAGAGAACTTAGGTTGAATGTCTATAGCGTAAAAATAACGGCGAATAAGGTCACTACAAAAACTGTCCATAGTAGAGATTGAGGCACTTTGAAGCTTCTTAATTTGCTCTTTCACAAAAGGCGATTCTTCTATGTTGTCATAAAGCCTATTGAAAATACGTTCCTTCATTTCTTCCGCTGACGCCTTGGCAAAAGTAACCACCAAGAATTTTTCGATTGGAGTTTTTTTGTTGATAATTATATCCACAATTCGCTCTACCATAACAAAAGTTTTGCCCGTTCCCGCCGATGCTGAAACTAGAATGTTTTTCGCATTAGAACTGATTGCACGTTTTTGGTTTTCGTTTAAATTAATATTTGCCATAATTATTCACCCAATTCTCCTTTTACTGCATTAACAATAGTTTCACTGTCAACTTTTCCACTGCATTTTCTCTCGCCTTGATAATTCACATCATACTGACAAATAGCAAGATAATCACAGTATTCGCAAGTTTTTTCGTATGGAGATGGAGCTACGTTACCCATTCGAATTTCCGCAACAGCTTTCGCTGAAATCATTTTTGAATACCGCAAGAAACTGCTAAATTCGTCGTTGCCAAGAGTTTTCGACTGCCCTTTGTGTGGTTGAAGTTTTGATGTTAGAGTAACGGGAATTACTTCAGATTTCAGTTTATCCGCACTTAAAGTTTTGTCCATAGCTGAAATTGCGTCCATATTAGAAATAACAACGCCTTTCATTCTATATGGAGCAATATGATCTTCTTCCGCTTCGTAATTTGCTTTTATTGGGAAATACAAAGCACCCGCTTCCACTTTTTTAAAGTGTTTTGTCATAACTTCTAAATACAAATAAGGCTGAAATTTTCTTCCAAGAAAAACGTCTTTATAATTAGATTCAACCATACCAGTTTTGTAATCAATAACACGCAAATACTCTTTATATTTATCTACATAATCCACAATACCACGGATTTTCACTCCACCGCCAAGACTAAGTGCAGGAATTTCTTCGCCGTTACCGAATTTAAGCTCCGTACCAATAGGCACGAAATCGGAAGTTTCTTTACGTAAAGTTACTTCTTTCGCAACATTCACAAACTCAGCATCAAGTCTATCCATAGCGTTTTTGTATCTAGGCAAATATTCGTAGCGAGAAAACATTTCGCTTTCCCTAACGGATTTCACACACTGAACCGCAAAAGGTTCAAAGTTTGTTGCGTTTACATTATCTATGCCATTCACAAATATTTCAAGGGCATGGTGCAAATAATTTCCGCTGTCCATAGCCTTAATAGCGCCTTCCAAACGTGGTTTTGCTAGCAATCCATTTTGCACAAAGTTTTTGTATGGACAAGCAAAATAGCTTTCCAAATTCGACACTGAATACATAGTTTTATCTGAAAAAGCATCAACAACAAGTTCGTCAACTTTTTCAGTTACAACTTTTTTCGCTAAATCCACACTCTCCGTTTCTTTCAAACTGCTATAAATCGTACTAGCAAGATCCCCTTTGTTGTTTTCTCCAATTCTAATTAAAGAAACAACTTCAGCAAGTTTTGCTAGTGCTAATTTCTTTGTTAAAACACGTTTTTCAATGTATTTTGACAATTCATTAGTATTAGTAAAATCAACGTCAGCTTCCGTTTCTGGTGATAGTTTTTCACCATTATAAAGGAAACAACTTTCCGCTGTGGAAATTATTTCAGAGGGTAAAAGTTTGTCGTTGTTAGCAGCATAGTTTGAATAAGTTAAGAATAATTTCTCTCTAAAATTCAAAAGTGCTGTATACACGTTCAACCGCTCTCTGTCATTAATCATTTCTATTTTTGGCTCTAAATTAATAGCACAAGGCAAAAGACCGTCTATGTCCCTATCGGAAATCAGTCCCACGTCACTTTTCACTAGTGGAACTATTTTGTTGTTTACCGACAATGCAAATAGGATATCTTTTTGTGCAAATTTTGATGAAGAAAAATCTCCTACGAAAACTGAATCGCTGTATAATGGTACGATTGCGATTTCTTTTGCTAGCAAACCGTCCATTAATATTTTCATAAAATCGTCCACAGAAACCACGGTGCCTTTCATTATATTGTCTAACTCGTCTACTGTTTCCAAGAACTTTCCTATTGCTTGACTTGTCATTGAAGAATGTTCCATTTCTCCAACTGCTTCAAAATCTTTCGCAACTCTTTCCATGTCATCAGCGAACTTCTCAAGCACCACTCTAACCGCTTTACAATAATCTGAAACGTCCCCAATTATTTTTAAATTCATCATAAATTCTTTTAAGAATAAATCACGAATTTCCACCATTTTTTCGTCCTTATATATACTGTCTTTCATAAAATTGCGTTTTGAGATACCACGAGCCACTAAATAATTCTCGAAATCGCACTTTTCTTCTTGTGAAAGTTTAAAGAATGGGCTGTGAATAATAGTCAAAACATTCTCAATTCTAAAACCTTCCACTGATAGCGACATCATAGCAACAATAGTTCTAGCTAAAACGTGTTTTGACAGCTGTACTTTATTATCAAGGAAAATTGGGATATCGTACTTCGCAAACTCTCTTGCTATAACCCGTTGATTTTCCGCTAAGTTAGCACCAATCACAGCTATATCGTCAAAACGCTTGCCATTAACACGTACTTGCTCCAAAATATTTTCGCAAATAAATCTTATTTCTTCCGCAAGTCCACTACCTTGGAATATTTTTATATTATCAGTTTCAACAGGATAGATTTTATTTTTTGGCGTAAAAGAAAATAGGTATTTTGCCAAATTTTCTCGAACTATGTCAAGTTTTTCTTCCGCTCTTTCTTCACTATACTCCAGCCCTAAATCATCTAACATTTTCAAGATATTTTTCTTCACCGACTTATCGTAAACATCGCTGTCACCGTCTAGTATGTAAATATTAATATCTTTACTACGATTTGCTAGCGTACCAATAACTTTATAGAACTGTTTTGTAAAAGAAGTAAACCCAATTAAGTGAAAAGCTGTTTTCGTTACGCTTTCCGCATCGCTAGCTATATCGTTCAGCAAGTCCACTTTATCCGCTGAATCTAAAAGCACGTTGCTTTTCATTTCTTCATATTTACGATATATTAAAGCTAAATCACTTGTTTTCAAACTCAAGGCAGGACTATTAGGCGTTGCTTTTTCTAAATCATTAAACTCCACCATAGAACTTTTCAGTTGTGCAATAACATCAAAGATACTCATTGACAGCGTGGAGTAACTTTTCGCCACATCAGAATAACACTTCAAGTTTTTAGATTCTTGAAGCAAGATTTTCGAAATCATCATAACCCCACCAGTTTTGGTTAGATAATTTTGGGGTTTCCTATTTTTCAAAAGCTGATGCAACAATCTTGAAAAAGAAAATACATTAACAGAAAAAGAACCGAACCCGTCCTTCTCCCCTAAAATTTCTTGTTCAAGTGACAGTGTGAACCTATCTTCGCAAATCACAATATCTGGATCAAACAAGTCCTCTTTTTTTGCTAATTTATTCTTCAAATGCTGAATTTGGCACTTAGTTGTGTTGGTATATATTATTTTTATCATTTTCTTTCCCTTATATTAAATCTCTTTCTTATATTATATAAAATTTGTTGTACTTTTTCAAGGTATTTTGATATAATAATTCATTGAAAGCATAAAAAAATGAAATTTACTATATTTATAGGAGAATATTATGAAAAAAATCATCGCAATTTTATTATCAGTGGTACTTTTACTATCTTTAACGGCTTGTTCAGCACCTGAACTTCCTTCTTTTACAACAAATTGGGGTAAAGAAGACGTTTTTGAAAAAAGCACTTACAAAATTACAATTCAAGAAGCTAAACCTGTAGCTACTGAAGACTCATCAGCTGACAAAGCTGTTAAGGCACCAAGATTATCTGGAGAAGGCACTTATACTTCTACTATTTCTGGTGGCGGTTCAGTTGGTTACAAAATTGAAACTACTATGACCTTTGTTGGAAAATACACTATGGCCGACGGATCTACTGTTCCCGTTGACGATACTGTTTCTTCTTACGTGAACTTTAGTGATCTTATGCAAGACTTCAGACCTACTTCTTCATACAAGAACTACCAAGGTAAAACCGTTGTTTACTCAAACAAGGCTTATACTGTTGAAGACCTTAACTATGAATCAACTATCACTTACGGCGAAGATGAGGCTACTGTAAAAACTGCGCAACTAGGTGCTACTGGCGCTTACGATACTCAAGTTTCTACTATTCCTCTTATGTTTAACATTAAACTTCCTAGCGGAAATCTTTATGACAACGAGCAAATTTTCTACATGCTTCGTTCATTCGGAAAAGTTGAAGGAACTTCATTACCGTTCTCTGTTGTTACTGGTACTGCTCAAGAAGCGATTCCTATGTCTGGCTCAATCAATGTTGGTTCTACTTTCGAAATAGCAACTGACATCGATGGCGTAAAGAACGATAAAACGAAAGTTAAAGGCGTTCTTGTTCAAAAAACTTCAGGCGAAAACAACGGTTCTCCTATCGAATTGTTCTACGCTATTAACGACCAAGGCGCTATTAACAACGCTTCTGGTTCTACTAAGAACGACGATAGATCTCGTTTAGTAAGAATCGAACAACTTGTTCCTTACACTGCTGATCGTATGATTTTTGACCTTGTTGAATACCAATACGGTGAAACTCCTGAACCTACACCTACACCAACTCCTGAAGCTGAATAATAACTCTTTTAAAATAATTAAATTAAACTCTTGGAGGCTACAATGCTAGATATTAAATTTTTAGTGGAAAATCTTGAACAATGCAAAAACGCACTTGCTCACAGAAATGGTAAATTCGATGTTGACTTAGCTGTTGACTTATATAATCAAAGACGTAATCTTGTTTCTAAAGTTGAAGACTTGAAAGCTATGCGTAATCTTGCTAACCAAGGTATCGCACAAAAGAAGAAAGCTGGTGAAAATGCTGATTCTGAAATGGCTGAAAACAAAAAACTTGGTGATGATATCAAGGCGTTAGATGCGGAACTTGAAACTATTGCAGTTTCTCTACAAAACGCTCTATACTCTATCCCAAACATCACGCACCATACTGTACCTCTAGGTAAAGACGAAAACGATAACGTTTGTGTCCGCTCTTACGGTACTCCGCGTGCTTTTGATTACGAACCAAAACCACACTGGGACATAGGCGAAGAAAAAAATATTCTTGACTTTGCAACAGGTGCTAAAATAGCTGGTACTAGATTTACTCTTTACCGTGGTATGGGCGCTAGGCTTGAACGTGCTATTATGAATTTCATGATGGACACGCATTCAGACCGTGGTTACACTGAAATCCTTCCACCTTATGTTGCTAACAAAGAAAGCATGATCGGTACTGGTCAACTTCCTAAATTCGAAGAGGATATGTTCGCTCTTAGCGGAACGCCATACTACCTTATTCCTACTGCGGAAGTGCCTGTTACTAACATGGCGAGAAACGATGTGCTTGAAGAAAAATCACTTCCTCATTGCTATTGTGCTTTCTCTGCTTGTTTCCGTGCTGAAGCTGGTTCCGCTGGCCGTGATACTCGTGGTATCATTCGTCAACACCAATTCAACAAAGTTGAGCTTGTTAAATACGCGCACCCAAACAATTCTTACGCTGAGCTTGAAGCTTTAACTAACGATGCGGAAGAAATTTTGAAAAGATTAGAACTGCCTTACCGCGTTATGGCTCTATGCTCTGGCGATTGCGGTTTCTCTGCAGCGAAAACTTACGATCTTGAAGTTTGGATGCCGTCTTACAATAAATACGTTGAGATCTCTTCTTGTAGTAACTTCGAAGATTTCCAAGCTCGTCGCGCTAATATCAAGTTCAGAAACGGCGAAACGAAAAAGCTTGAACTAATTCACACCCTTAACGGAAGCGGTCTTGCTGTAGGCAGAACCGTGGCTGCTATTCTTGAAAACTACCAAAACAACGATGGCACTATCACCGTTCCTACAGCTCTTGTTCCTTACATGAGATGTGAAAAATTTTAATTAATAATATTTTAAGCCTGTATCATTTTTGATACAGGCTTTTTTTTGTTTGCTTTATGTTAAGTTTTTTGTTTTGTGTTGGTTCGTAAGGAAAATGAGGCTTTGCCTCAAACTCCATAAGGGCTATGCGCCCTTAACCGCACAAGGGTCGAAACCCTTGACCCGAAAATGGAATTTTCTTTGCCCATTGATTTTAACAGA
>CAMQZB010000016.1 GCA_947039455.1 uncultured Clostridia bacterium | reverse complement strand
ACTCATAGTTAAACACAATTTGTTAACCATTAAGAAATACAAAAAAGCAAAGGAAATTCCTTTGCTTTTTTTAATTAGTATAATTCACACACCACAAATAATAAAAATACAGTGTGAATTATCGCTGTTTTTTTGTTAATAGTTTATCAAAACATAATTTTGATACTGCCTTTTATCGTTTATTATTTATTATTGTTATGGTGTTGGGATTATATTTGGAGTTGGAACGCCACTAACAAGTGTCCATTCACTGCCCCAATATACTGTTATGTTCTCCTCTCTATCATCATACCAGTACTCATCCCAGTTTGGTAATACATGAATACTTTCAGCTTCTATAAATATAGATAATTTTTCGTTGTTAGTTTTACTAAATACTCTGTGACCGATTGTAGTGACTTCTATTGGAATTATAATATCTGTTATTCCTAGACAATCGCCAAAGGCATTACTACCTATTTCTACAACACTATCTGGTATTGTATATAACCCAGAAACCGCTACTTTAGCTTTTGGCCAAGCGATTAACTTTGTCCCATCTTTATTGAACAATATTCCGTCAATACTCGAGAAGTTCGGATTGCCCGCAGGCACAGCTATCGTAGTTAAATTTCCCATGCCGATAATATGTCGCGGTTCTATTTCTTGCAAGTTAGCAGATAATGTTAGCGTTGTAATATTTGGATTTGAACTAAATGCACCATTCCTTATTTGCGTTACTTGGTCTGGAATTACATACGATGTCACAGTTTTGCCCATTGGGTATGTAATTAGCTCTGTTTTTAATTTGTTAAACAATGCTCCGTCTACATCTGAATAATTGGCATTCGCCGTATCAATATTTATACTTGTTAATCCACCACAATAATCAAATGCGTCACTTCCTATTGTTGTTACGCTAGATGAAATTGTAATATTTGTTATTCCAGAACTCTCAAATGCATGCTCGCCTATTGTTGTTACGTTTTCTGTTAAAATCACTTCTATGTTACTACGGAAAAACGCTAGATTTCCTATTTTTATAACCGTATTTGGAACAGTATATGTGTCGGTTTCTTTCGCTTGTGGATATTGCAACAACTCCGTTTTGTCTTTATTAAATAAAACCCCATCTACTGCTATATAGTTTTGGTTTTCTACTGCTACTGTTATTGTATTAAGATTATTTAAATTTGCAAATGCGCCACTTTCAATATGTGTGACATTCTTTGGAATTGTTATTGTTAACATCCCTCCATCTATTACTGCAGCTCCTATATTTCTTACACTATCTGGAATTACAATTGAGTCAAAACTACTACCCATAAACGCAAAATCACCTATTGTTATTAAGTTTTCTGGCAATATTATTTCAGTTAATCTATTACCTAAAAATGCATTATTTCCTATTGTTATTAAACTTGCTGGTAATGTTACAGTTTCTAAGAAACTATATTCAAATGCGTTGTCGGCTATAGTTATTGTGCCTTCTTTTACGGTATATGATTTTAAGTCGTAATTTGGACCTTGAATTATATGGTTGTTAATGTATAACGAACCATCTAGTTCCCAATTAGCTAGATTTTCATAATATGCCGTATACCCAAAGGCCTCCGCTCCGATTGACGTTACACTGTCTGGTAGTGCTATGTTTGCTAAGCTGTTGCTATTTCTAAATGCACTTTCTCCGATTGACGTTATACTGTTTGGTATTGTTATGCTTGTCAAATTACTATTGCTAAATGCATCTATTCCTATGCTTGTTACCGCTTTGCTGTTATATGTTGCAGGGATTTCTACATCTACAGCATAGTTAGTCATCTTCACTAATTCATACGTATCGTCAGCTTTCAATTTAAATTCAAATTCAGCTTCAACAATAAGTAATTTACCGTAGATAGTGGTATCTGTTAGAATTGTCATTGCTTTAGTTGCAATTTTCTTTGTACACGCTTCGTCGCTGTACCACTCGTATACTAATCCAGCAGCAGGTGAACCTAAATTGTCAAATCTAATGACTGCACCCCTAATTCCTTTATTTACAAAAACCGTTTCACTCCAAACTTCATCGTAACCATTAAAGTAACGTGGACTATCTGGGTTCGTTTTGTCTATTATCTTTATGTCATTATACGCAATCTCTCCATATGTGTAAACTGCTGACTCAAATTCTTGTGCTGATGAGGAATATACGTCATTCCCCCTGATAATAAACTTGTAAT
This sequence comes from uncultured Clostridia bacterium, assembly GCA_947039455.1. Classification (GTDB taxonomy): domain Bacteria; phylum Bacillota; class Clostridia; order Christensenellales; family CAMQZB01; genus CAMQZB01. Next base: position 36,777 of record CAMQZB010000016.1, on the reverse strand, counting down.
TCAAAATGGCCATTCCCTCTATATTCATAGATGCTAAACCACTTTCTGGATCATTAATATAATACGCTTCTGCCATATTTTTACTTAGTCTAAGAACTCCATTCTTTTCAGTTTCTAATTCAACTTCATATTCTATATTTGAAATATTTACGCCCCCAACATCAAAGATAACTCCCATACCTGCACTTAAAACATCATTCGCTTTTAGCTCTTCAGTCATTTCTATGTTTTTATAGAACTTAACATCAGTGATTGGTTCCGGCGTTCCAATAGCTTCAAATTCTACCACTAATTTATATTCGTAATCTTTGTCACTATAAAGCATTTCTAACTCTATTTCGTAACCTCTAATTGCTAATTGCGTATAATTTGAACACTCTGACCAATCCTTCTCAGGGTTCTTCGCATAATAAATTACAGATTTAATTTTCTTGTCCGCATCTGGTACTATTTCTAGAGTTACATTAGTTGCATAGTCTTCTGAATTAAATTCTGCATAGTAATATTTTTCGTCAGTTTTGTTCAACAATCCTTTGTTTACTGCCACTACTTTTCCGCCACTAGTGGGCTGTGGTATTGTGTATTTTGCAATATTATTAGCATATTCGTCTTTATCCGACCAAACAGCTTTGACTGTAATTGTTTTATTTGGATCTAAAGCGTTTGACTGGTAACTATTTGACCATGCCAAATCATGCATGTATTCCGTCGACACAAGTGGGTTGAGTTGTACCCAACCTACGAAGAATTTACCCGCTATTGGCTCTGGGTCATATATTTTCGGAATAAACATTGAATCACTATAAAGCGCATCGCCCTCTCTTGTTATTTCCACTGGGTTAATTGACGGAGCACCTACGATGTCCTGTGCGTCAAGATTTTCAAAGTACACAGTATACGTTTCACTTACTGCTTTTTCGCTCCATCTTGCATACAAAGTTTTATCACCTGTTGTTCCCACTTCAAATTTTTCAACCTTATTGCCGCCAGTCGCTTCATCATACCAACCAACAAAATTTTCCGCTGAATAATCATCATTTACACTTTCAATTGTTTTTATTTTATCCTCAACAACCATTTTTGTTAAAGGTAAATTAACCGCCGTATTTACAGTATATTTTTCCGTACTTGTTCCGAATCGCATTTTTGTTATTACAAATGCCTCAACTTCTTCCATAGTTCCATTTTTTATCAATTCAAAAAATTCTTCACCCTCCATTATTACCGTTACGTCATATGGGTGAATATATGTAATTGTATATTCTTCCATTGTCCATTTCGCATATAATGTTACGCTTTCTGTTGGGTAATATGGAAAGTTTACTTTATTTGTATAAACCGCTTCTGTAGTTCCCGTTGGTGCAGTATAATCTTCATACCAACCGTCAAATGTATAACCAGCTTTCGTAGGTGCTGTTGGTGCTGTTTCTACTACTGTATTTGTAATTGGGCTTACTGCTGAACTGCCTAAGCTGTCAAAAGTTACTACTGCATTTACGTCTACATAGACTTCTGGCATGATTATAATTGCATCAACTACTGCTGGATTTGCTGTAATATTAGTGAATACCACTTGCTTATTAACACCTGCAGTTGCATTGTCCGCTACTGTTGCTGTCCATGTGATTTGATTTCCATCTACTGTTACTCCAGTTTCTCCTGTTGGAGTAGTTATTACCGCAGTTGTTCCTGCTGTAATATCAGTTGCTGTTATTGAGCTAGGTACTACTATAGTTGTTACTGGAATTAATGCTCCATCGTCTCCTACTTTACCAGATTTCTTACTTTCTAATATAATAATTTCATTTACTGTTATGTCATTGACTGAGTCATTAATTATTGTAGTGTCTATATCTGGAGTTGTTATATTTACCACTTTACTTGCTGAATCTACTATGATTATTTTTGCGCCTTTAATTGTTATATCCGATCCAACTGCTGTCGCTGATAATCTTACATCTTGGTTTTTAACTTTATCAAGAGTTATATCAACTACTGAACCGCTTGCTAATTTTAAATTTGGCAATGACGCTGTATTTGTATTGTCAATACCACGATTCAATATTCCATTAGCTTTTATATCGATAATTTTAGCGTTAATTTGATTGTTGTAGTTCAATTTTCCGCTTGTAATAACTATGCCAGCCTCTGTAGTTGCTGTCATTTGTGCTTTTTGATTAAAAGAATTTCCGCTAACCGTTAAGTCTATGCTTGCAGCAGTTAGAGGTACTTCTTGATTGATTGTTGATGTACTTGCATCTATTTTCAATGTTTGAGTAGTTACTATTTGTGCGTTTGAACTACCTTTTAAGATTGAAAATTCAGACAATGTGCTTGTAATTGTTATTGGACTAGCACTTGAAACGTAATCTAATATGTATAGCTTGTTCGTTGTAAGCGTGTTTGTGGTTTCTAATGTTTTTGCAACTGAAATAGCTTTTGATTTTGCTGAATCACTATAATTACTATTTGTTGTTTTTGCTTGTAATTCTACTGTTATAATTCCACTATCCGTTACAGTGTATGGTGACGTCGCAACAACTGCTGTGCCTCCATTAATTGAAACTTCATATGATGTTGCTCCCGTTACGTTGTTCCAAGTAATTGCTCCATCTTTTACAGTAACTACTGGTGTTGACATTGTTGATGGACCACTACTACCGCCGCCGCTGCTTCCGCCGCCGCCACCGCTGCTTTTAGTTTTCCATAATGCGGACATTGTAACGTCATAATCTGGCATTGTATAGATTGCCCCAGCCTCAACTTCTTTATATCCGTCCCACCAATTTTCGAAAGTACTTCTTGATTTAGTATATGTATTTTCAGGTATCGTTACAGTTTCACCTTCCGCTAATACTATTTTCGATGGACCGGATCCCGTTCCGCCACTAGCATCAAAGGTTATTGTGTATTCCGACACATCTGGCGTTTCCGTCACTGTCGGTGTTGGTGTTGGCACTGATTGCGCGTTGCCACACCCTATTAATGCTAATGCCATTGACAATATCAATACTACCATTACTATTATTTTAAAATTCTTTTTCATATTTTCCCCCTACTATAATTAACTATTATGTAATATGATTTCATTATAACAAATTTTCAACTAAAAAGCAAATTTATATGATTTTTGCTATTCACTGTGTACATTAATCACACCATTCAACCATAAATACTCCCATATCACCAAATATTATCAAATAGTCAAAAAGTATGGAGAAATGATTTTTTTAATTTAACTATTGTAAATATTGCAAATGTATGATATCATTAGACAATACAATAGGAGGAAATTATTATGTTTATTAATATAAATTATTGGGGAAATTTAAATGCGTATTCTTTTAGCACTACGATTAGTACATTTTTTGTATGTATTGCTATATTTTGCATCTTGTTTTTATTTGCAAAATTTCGTTCTTCTAAATTAATATATTGCAATTGTCAAGATAAATTCACTTTTTCTAATTGCAATGCTCGCAACACCTTTTACTTCAGCGACTCGAACAATGAAATCGAGCCAAATTCTTCTAGCAATTCTTCTGACAAAAACATTCCAAATGTTTTCTTCAACGATGTTGCTAATCAAAAAAATGCTATCTTAAACAATAATGGTAAGAAAAATTCTAAGTCTCATAAAAAGATATTGATTGTTGTTGCATCTATCTTTTTAGTTTTAACAGTTACTTTAACTTCTGCTTTTTTTGTTTCATATAATTCATTCGAGGCTAAAACTTATAGACTTGCTGAAAAATATGATTCAGAAGAACGCTATGAATATGCTGCTAAGCAATACGAAAATATACTTGAATATAAAGACAGCGAAGCAAAATACGTCATTGCTATAGAGAATGCAGCTAAAAGTTTTGCTGACGATGATATTTACGTTAAGGCTCTAAAATTCTACACTATTCTATCGGAATATCAAAACTGCGACAATGAAATGAATGAATTAAAATTTATATATGTTCAAAATAATAAGTCTCACGCTAACGCAACTTCTATGGAATATTTAGATGAGCTTATACTTATTTCGTACCCTGCTAGCCAATCATTATATGATGAAATCTTTGAATGGGAAATTACCGCTTATGCTACTGCTTCGATGTATAGTTCAACCAAAATTACTGAATCTAGTTATAAAAAACCACTTTATGTGAAATATAAAACTTATAACAATAATAATAAAGGTGAAATTATTACTATACGCTGTAAAATCATATATCCTAGTGGATATGTGCAAGTTGCTTTAAACAATCATACTTCCGTGCATAATGGCGAGCAACAGATTTATTGGAAAGATTCGCTCTATGATGATTTGACCAGCGAATGCCCTGTTGGCAAAGTAACTATTCATTTTTACAACAGCGAAAATGATGTTCTTATTGATACTTTTACCCTTGACATTATTGAATAGTAATCCTCTTTAATAACAAAAAAACTTGGTCCAACATCAATACTCTGTACACTTAACTTCTCTGTTAATTCCCATTTTCTTAAACGTATTTTGTTATATATGAATTGCAGAGAAACACTTTAAATAATCTCTACTATATAATCATAGTAAAACTAAAAATGAGTTCTGTGCTACACAGAACTCATTTTTAAATATATTTAATTTACAAAATACCATGCATTTCAAACTATTTCTAGTTACATATCATGAGTAATCTTAACGGCGCATTTCCATCCGCCCAATCTTCAAGTTTCATCATAAATACAAAATATTTACCGTTTGTTTATTTTAAAATTCTAAATGTTATTTATCGAATTTTGCCTAAAATCAAGTCGATTTCGCCTTCCGATAAGTAATCTAAATTTAAACATGCATCCTTTAAAGTCATATTGTTTTCAAAGGCAAACTTTGCAACCTTCACAGATTTTTCATAGCCTATTGTTGGCGAAAATAGAGTAACTAACATTAGCGAGCGATCAACATTGTTTTTCATCTTTTCTTTGTTTGCTTTTATACCACAAACGCACTTTGTCCTAAAGGAACCCATAACATCTGTTAGCAAATTTATTGACTTCATACAATTATAAATTATCATTGGCATATATACGTTTAATTCAAAATTACCTTGAGTAGCGCCCATTGACACTGCTACATCGTTGGCTATCACTTGAACAGCAACCATTGTTACAGCTTCACATTGTGTCGGGTTAACTTTTCCTGGCATAATCGAACTTCCTGGTTCGTTTTCAGGAATTGTTAGTTCTCCTAGTCCACATCTTGGACCACTTGCTAACCATCTAATATCATTAGCTATTTTCATTAAATCACAGGCTAAAACTTTTAGCGAGCTATGAATATTTACTACATCATTTTTAGAAGATAATGCTGAGAATTTATTTTTTACTGGTTCAAAATTTTCACCTAGCAACTTGGAAATTTCTTCACAAACTTGTTTATCGAAACCCTTTGGACAGTTTATTCCATTTCCCACTGCCGTTCCACCAAGTGCTAGTTTTTCAAGTCTTTTCACTGCAACTTCTATAATTTCAAAATCACTTTGCAAAGCTGACCACCAACCACTGATTTCTTCAGCAAAGGTTATTGGTGTTGCATCTTGCAAATGCGTTCTGCCTATTTTTAAAACATCTATATTTTGACTTTCAATAACTTTAAATTCTTCAATTAACAATTTCAATTCATTCATCAAGTTATTTTTCACATTCAAAAGTATAGCTATATTTATAGATGAGGGGAAAACATCATTTGAACTTTGACTCAAATTAACATCATCATTAGGGTGAACTGTCTCCACTCCATTTAATTTCACAACATTTGCAATGACTTCATTTACATTCATATTCGTTTGAGTTCCACTTCCCGTTTGCCATACGCTAAGAGGAAATTGATTGTCAAATTTGCCTTCTAATATTTCTTCACAAGCTTGATATATTGCTTTAAATTTACTTTCTGACAAAATATTCATTTTATAGTTAGCTTTACTGCAAGCTTGCTTCACAACTACTATAGCTTTAACTAATTCCATTGGCATAGTATCTTTTCCAATATTAAAATTAAGTAAACTTCTTTGGGTTTGTGCACCCCACAAAGCATTTTCCTCTATTTCTATTTCTCCCATAGAATCTCTTTCAATACGTTTCACTTAATTCTACCTCACAAACTTTTATTTAAATATTCACGCTTAACAGCTTCCGCTACTACATCAACTACACGTGGATTGAAAACACTTGGAATGATATACTTCTCGCACAGCTCATGGTCTTCAACAATGTTGGCAATAGCGTAAGTTGCCTCTATCATCATTTTTTCGGAAATTTCTTTTGCTCGACAATCAAGTGCACCTCTAAATATACCAGGAAATGCCAATAAATTATTGATTTGATTATCATAATCACTTCTTCCTGTTCCAACTATTCTTGCTCCACCAGCAAGAGCTTCTTCTGGTGTTATTTCAGGAGTAGGGTTTGCCATAGCAAATACCACTGCGTCTTTATTCATAGTTGAAACCATTTCTTTTGATAAAATTTTTCCAACTGAAACTCCAACAAAAACATCGGCACCTTGAATCACATCTTTTAAACTACCATTCTCTTTGTTTGGATTAGTCTTTTTAGCCATATCCGTATGAACAACGCTTAAAGTTTTGTCACCATCACAAATAGCTCCGCTAATATCAACAAGTACTAAATTAACAACGCCTAACTTCATCAAGTGATTTGCTATTGCAATTCCCGCCGCCCCAGCTCCATTGATTACAACTTTGATACTAGATATATCTTTTTTCAAGAATTTAATAGCATTAATCATCGCTGCACCAACAACTATTGCAGTACCGTGCTGGTCATCATGAAACACGGGAATATCACAGATTTCTTTCAGTCTTCTCTCAACTTCAAAACATCTTGGTGCTGATATATCTTCTAAATTTATGCCCCCAAAACTTCCTGAAATATTATAAACCGTTTTGACTATTTCATCAATGTCTTTACTTCTTATACAAATTGGAATTGCGTCAACGTTAGCAAAATTCTTTAACAAGGCACACTTTCCTTCCATAACTGGCATTCCAGCTTCTGGACCAATATCACCTAGTCCTAAAACAGCTGTTCCATCAGTTATAACTGCAACGCAATTATGTCTCCATGTTAAATCAAAACTCTTGTTATAATCCTTTTCTATTTCTAAACATGCACTAGCTACTCCTGGAGTATACGCCAATGACAAGTCGTCAACATTCTTTATATCTATTTTAGTATGAATTTCTAATTTACCTTTCCATTGGTAGTGCTTTTTAAGTGATTTTTCTTGAATTGTCATAATTTTCACCCTCCATTATTTTCCTAATATACCTGGTTCTGTCATTCTGTATACATTCAGAATTTTATCCAACTCTTCTTCTGAAATACATTTTTCATTTAAGATTAATTCTCTAACATTTCCACCTTCATTAATTGCCTTTTTTGCTATTATTGCTGTTTTATCATAGCCAATATATGGACACAACGCTGTAATAATTCCCACACTGTTGTTAACCAAATTCGCACAATGCTCTTTATTAGCAACTATCCCTTTTACACAATTTTCCACAAATGTATTGGTAGCGTATCTAAGAGTATCAATTGATTGGAATAGACAATATAGAATTATAGGCTCAAATGCATTCAATTCTAGTTGTCCACTACTAGCTGCCATTGTTATAGTAAGGTCGTTTCCAATTATGTTAAAGGCAACTTGATTTACTACCTCTGGTATTACTGGATTAACTTTTCCAGGCATAATTGAAGATCCATTTTGTTTTTCAGGTAGTTTAATTTCTCCAAACCCTGTTCTTGGTCCTGAGGACATCAATCTTAAATCATTCGCCATCTTAGATAGATTAACCGCACATGTTTTTATTAGTGACGATACTGCTACGAAACCATCAAGATTTTGTGTTGCGTCAATTAGATTATTTGCTTGAAACAATCTAAGTTTAGTTACATTTTCTAGGTTTGGCACAATGCTCTTAACATATTTTTCATCAGCATTTATTCCTGTTCCAATTGCAGTTCCGCCTAGGTTTACAATACTCATTTCTTCTTTAGCTCTTTGTATTCTTCCAATATCCCTAGATATCGCTTCGGCATATGCACCAAATTCTTGTCCTAATCTTATTGGAACTGCATCTTGCATTTGTGTTCTGCCCATTTTGATTACATCGTCAAATTCAAGTTCTTTTCCTTTTAAGGCATTGTATAGATCTAACAATTGTTTCTCTAATTTAATTAATAATTTTAACGCTGTTAATTTTCCTGCAGTTGGAATTACGTCATTTGTTGATTGTCCACAATTTACATGATCGTTTGGGCTCACTAAATCATAGTCGCCTTTCACTCCGCCTAAAAACTCAATCGCTCTATTTGCAATTACTTCATTTGCATTCATGTTCAAAGAAGTTCCTGCTCCGCCTTGGATTGGATCTACGATAAATTGGTCATGTAATTTTCCAGTGCATATTTCATCACAAGCTTTCATTATTGCATTTGCAACCTTTCGATCGATTATTCCTAATCCCATATTAGTAATTGCACAGGCTTTCTTTACTTCAGCTAAGCTATTTATAATTTCCTTGTGCATAAGCAATCCTGTAATATTGAAATTTTCAGCTGCTCTTAGGGATTGAACACCATAATATACTTCCTCAGGAACATTCTTGCTTCCTATTGAGTCTTTTTCTCTTCTTGACTTCATATTAATTTTTTCTTTTGTATCAATCATTATATTATACCTTTAATCTCATTTATATTTTTTAGTTTTTCTCTTTCACAGTAACTTTCAAGACCTTCAATTATTTTAATTGCAGTGTGAGGATTGGCAAAATTAGCAGTTCCAATTTGGATTGCACTTGCTCCCACCATTATAAACTCCACCACATCTTCCCATGAAGATATTCCACCAATTCCAACAACTGGAATTTTTACATTTTGGCAAACTTGATGTACCATTCTAAGTGCTATGGGTTTTACCGCTGGACCTGATAATCCTGCATAAACGTTTTCAAAAAATGGTTTCTTTTTTCTTATATCAACAGCCATTGCTTGAACTGTATTTATTAGAGAAAGTGAATCCGCACCATTTGCCTCACATGCCTTAGCTAATTCAACAATATCCTTAGCATTTGGAGACAACTTCACCATCAACTTGTGTTTGCAAATTTTTCTAATATCTCCAACTAATTCCCCTGCACTTTTTGCGTCAATGCCAAAACTCATTCCACCGCTTTTCACATTTGGACATGAAATATTTAACTCTATAATGCGTATATCCGCATCATTTAACAATTCAATTCCTTGGATATAATCATCTTTCGAATGACCGCCTAAATTTACAATTTTCAATGTGTCAATTTGATTTAATCTAGGCAATTCTTTTTCAATAAATTTCTTTACTCCAGGGTTTTCCATTCCAACACTGTTCATCATTCCACTAGCTGTTTCAAAAACTCTTTCTCCACTATTTCCACAGTGAGCATTAAGAGTTAATCCTTTCAATGATAAACCGCCTAATTTAGATATATCAAATTTTTCATTTAACTCTTTGCCGAAATTGCAAGTTCCAGATGCAAGTATAACTGGATTTTTCATTTCAATTCCACACAATTCAACCTTTAATCTATTAATCATAGTACACCTCATCACTTAAAAACACAGGTCCATCTTTACAGACTCTTTTGTTTCCTTCTTTTAGTTTTGTTGAACAACAAAGACAAATTCCCGTTCCGCACGCCATTCTTTTCTCTAGTGATACATATATTTTGGCATTTGAATTGTTTGCTTTTGCTTTCTCATGTAGTTTTTGCATCATAATATTTGGACCACAAACAAAAATGTATTCATACTTGTTAAAATCCACATCTTCAATGATGTATCCACCAATGTTCACTATTACTTCATTAGCCAATGGTTTGAAACCTTCCACTAAAAAAGCTTCTTTTCCATAGCCTAAATACACATCGATTTCAGAAGATTTATCATACGCCTTTAGCTCTTTTAGAACTAGATTCATGGGTGCTATTCCGCAACCACCTCCAACAAGTGCAATTTTACCTGCAACTTGTGGAAAGCCGTTACCACATACATCTTGTATTTCTATAAAATCATTTTCTTTTAGTTCAGACAATTCTTTTGTACCTTCACCGCCAATTTTTATTAAAAACTGTAATTGCTTTTCAGTTCTGTCATAAATACTAATTGGACGTGGTAACATCATTTTTTGATTATTCAATGATAGCATATAAAATTGACCCATTTTCGCATTGTTTTCGCTCTCAATGGTCAATAGAAAATGTTCTTCATTTAATTTTTTATTACTTATTATTTTTGCCATATTATACCTCTTTTTTATAAACTATTTTTCCATTGCATATAGTATATTTTATCGAGCCAGTCAATTCTTCACTAATCAATGGACTGTTTTGTGATTTAGATTCAAAATCCCCCACAACTGTTTTTTCACTGCTAGAAAAAATAGTTATATCTGCAATTTCGCCAATTTGTAATTTCCCACGATTTAAATTAAATATATTTGATATATTAATTGTCATCATACTAATAAGTTTAGGGAGGCTTATTACTTCTTTTTCAACTAGATGTGTAATTCCAAGGGATAAACTTGTTTCTAGTCCCACAATTCCGCTCATACACTTAGCAAATTCATTGTTTTTTTCTTCAAATGCGTGTGGGGCATGATCAGATGCGATAACATCTACTGTTCCTTTTTTAATATGCTCTAATATTCTTAACCTGTTTTCTTCATTACGAATAGGTGGGTTCAACTTTGCTAGCCCTCCTTTTTGCAATATTATAGATTCATTGTAGCTAAAATGAAAAGGATTGATTTCGCAAAATATATTGTTATTATTTTTCTTGTAAAATTCAAGAATATCCAATGATTTAGCTGAACTCAAATGTTGAAAAATAGTTTTTGCTCCTGTTTCTACCGCAATCACTACATCTCTAGCAACACTGCTTGTTTCTGCAATTTCTTTTGCACCTTTGATATTTAATTTACTAGAAATTTCGCCCTCATTAATGCCATGAGTTCCAATTAACCTTACATCTTCTTCGTGCAATGATATTGGTACATTTAATTTTTTAGCAATATTCATTGCGTCATATAAAATAGATGTGTCATCAATATTAATTCCATCGTCGCTAAACCCAACAGCACCGTGACTTTTCAAAAGTTCTAAATCGTTAATCTTTTTACCTTTTAGATTTTCAGTTACTGTAGCTACCGTTTTCACATTAATAGCCAATGTTTTTGCTTTGTTTTCAAAATAATTAATGGTCTCAACATTATCCATACAAGGCGATGTATTTCCCATACAAATCACTGTTGTAAATCCGCCTTTCACAGCACTTGCTGATCCGGTATACAAATCTTCTTTATAGGTAAATCCAGGGTCTCTAAAATGCACATGACAGTCAATTAATCCAGGTGAAACAATAAAGTCACTGGCATCAATAATCTTGCATTCAATTTCCTTACATTCGATATTGCTATCAATGTTAATTATTACACCATCATCACCAACTAGCACATCTTTTCTTAATAATGTAAGCTGTTCAACATCTACAATTAATCCATTTTTAATTAGAAGCATTGTTCTTTTCCTTTAAAAATTCCATCATAAGATCAACACCGCTTACTAAGTGATCCAAAGAAATTTCTTCCTCTCTGTTATGACTTACGCCATTTTTGCAGGGAATAAAAATCATTCCTGTTTCGCAAATATCAACAAAATTCATTGCATCGTGACCAGCGCCACTTGTTAACACCATTTCATTAAAATTAAGATTTTTAGCACAACTTTTAAATTGAGATATATAATTTTCACTCATATTTATTGGTTTTGCATAAGCAATTTGTGTTATTTCAATTTCTAGTTTTCGTTTTGCTTTAAGCAAAGAAATTTGACTGACTAACATATGTGCCATTTGCAAAAGTTGGTCCTCGTCAATTCCTCTAATATCAACATAAAGTTCAGTTTCTCCAGGCACAACATTCATTACATTAGGAGTGTTCAAAATCTCACCAACAGTGGCAACTATCTTGTCTTCACCCATAATACTTCCAAGATTTTCTACACCTAGAATAATTTCTGCGGCACAGCACAAAGCGTCTTTCCTAATATTCATTGGAGTTCCACCTGAGTGTTCGCTGAGTCCTTTTATATTCACCCTAAATCTTTTGTATCCAGCTATTTTGTTTACAATTCCAACGGAGATATCTGCTTCTTCAAGCACTCTTCCTTGCTCAATATGAAGTTCTAAATACCCTTTGATATTTGTAATTAATTCAGGATTTCTAGAAAAATTTCTTTCAGTATATATTTCGTCAATATTTTTCCCGCAAAGACTCTTTGCCGAAGAAATATTGTTCCAATAGTCCTTTTTAGTAATCATTGAACTTCCAATAGTTGAATATTGAAAATTGCTTGACTCTTCGCATCTAAATGCTCCGATTTTCACAGGTATATTTAAGTTTTCATCTATGATAGTTTTAGCAATCACTAGACCTGCAATAATTCCAGCAACGCCGTCATAATGACCACCGTCAATGACAGAATCCAAATGTGAGCCAATTAAAAATGCGTCTTCTTTCCAATCTACATTTGACACAAAAGTGTTTCCAACTTCATCAACATAGACATTAAGACCAAATTCGCTAGCAATATTTTGCACTTCATTATGCATAAGATTTTCATCTTCTTCATAACCTAATCTGATTGTCCCATTATGCTTATTTATTCCGATGTTTGAAAACCTTTCAAACAATTCAATAATTAATTCTTTTTTATTTATTTTATTCATTTTAACCTTTTAAATTATAATAGCAATTTTAACTAAAAAATTGCTATTGTAATTATTATTATTATTTATCCTATTACATCAACTTCTATCGCTTTCCACGACAAAGTTTTTTTCTCAATTATATCAAACATCAAGTACAATAGATAACCCATCAAACTTAAAATAAACACTGATGCTAATATAAGATTTATGTCATATGTTTCTCCGCCAAGGACTACTAGGTATCCAAGACCTGCTTTTGAACCGATCATCTCACCGATTACGGCACCTATCATTGCTTGTGTTACTGCTAACTTAATACCTGATAACAACATCTCTAATGAATATGGTAGTTCTATTTTCATGAAAATTTGTAATTTATTTGATTTCAATATCTTCATCAAATTATATACATCTTTATCAATACTTCTAATTGCCAAAACCTCATTAATCATAATTGGAAATGAAACAACTAGAACTACCAAAACCACTTTTGATGCAATACCAAGTCCCATCCACAAAATAAATAGTGGGGCAAGTGATATTTTTGGTGCAGTTTGAACTATGATTACAAATGGCATTACAATTCTTTCCAAGAATTTCACTTTTGCCAAAACGTATCCAAGTACCAAACCAATTACAAGTCCTATCGCTGTTCCTAGCAATATCTCTTGTAAAGTTACAAGAATATGAGTCATCATATCTCCGTTAACAAAAAATCCAAATGTGGCTTGTGCTAAGTCCCATGGTCTTGGAAGTAAGTACGCTTCTACGTTAAACATTAAGATGTACAACTCCCAAATTAAGATAAATATTGGTATTACCATCAATGGCAATATTTTTTTTCTATGTTTCTTGTAAAACATGGTTATTCACCAATCCTTTTGTTATTTTTGAATTTTGTCATATACGATGTCAGTTGCTTCAAATTTTTCATCTATGATGTTGTATTTCAAAGCACTAGCAATTGACTCTTCCCATTTTTCCATGTTTGCTGAACCAATTCCATTTTCTGCTGCAAAGTCATTTTTCCATAGGTGTGGAATAAATACGTCTTCAATAATTTTAACTGTTATATCAATTTTTGTTTCATCAAATGTTGGTATGTGTTTTTCAACTGACATTTTAACTGCCTCTTCTACATTACCGTCGATCATATATTCAATGCCTTTTGTCAAAGCTCTGCTGAATCCGTCAATTACTTCTGCATTCTCTGCTATGTATTTGTCGCTTGCTATTAATACGTTTCCGAATGATGGCAAAACTGTGTCTGATTTGATTTCGCTTACATCAGCTCCTGCATGATTCATCTCGATTGTTCTTAACATTGAGAATACTATTGCATCAACTTGGTCTGTTAACAACGCATTCACGATTGCTCCAGTTCCAACGATTTCTAGCTCGATATCATCAACTGTTAACCCTGCTGATTGTAGCAACGCTTGTAATTGAATGTAGTTTGGACTTCCAAGACTTGTTACTGCTACTTTCTTGCCTTTCAAATCTGCTGCTTCTTTAATTCCTGAATCAGTTTTGAAAATTGTTGAGCCTAGTCCGTTTTGGTATGTGTTGTGCACTACTTTAACTGGAATTTCTTGTGATTTTGCTAGCACCACTGCGTCTGCATTTGGGAATCCAAATTCTACGTTGTCTGCTGCTACATTCTTCACGATATCAGCGGCTGCTGCATAGAAAAACTCTACTTCAATGCCTTCTTCTTCAAAGTATCCCATTTCTTGAGCTACATAAATAGGTGAATAATAAGGTGTTGCTGCACCATCAAGTTGAATTGTTACTTTTGTCAATCCACTCTCATCTTCCTTTCCACAACCAGCAAAGCTTGCTACTGCCAATACTAACGCCATCATTAACGCTAAAAATTTGATTTTTTTCATATTTTTTCTCCTTTATTTTATGTGCTTTTTGTAAATTAAAGTTGTCGCTTCAAGTGCTACTTTGCACATGTTTATTTGCGCTTCTTCATTATCTACTAGCCACATATTTGTTATTCTATTACAATGTACACTGCATATACTTCCTGATAATACTCGATTTAATGATGCAAGTGTAAAAATTGTTTCTGCTTCCATTTCTAGGTTTATTATATTCAGTTTTCTATATTCGTCAATTATTTTTTTCGCTTCGCTTTTCTCGATACAGTTATTGATTGAGCGTCCTTGTCCTATATAGAACGATGACACTGATGCTCCAATTCCTATGTGATGTTTAATGTTCTTACTCTCACACACTTCTTTCAAAGCACTAACCACTTCAAATGACGCTATTGCTGGATATTCAGGTTTAACATAGAAAGATGACACACCACCTAATCGCATTGCTGCTGAATTAATGATCATTTCGCCACATTCTATCTCTTCTTGAATAACACCAGTTCCGCCTATTCTTATCAGAACTTTTGCCCCAAACTCTATCAACTGTTGCACTGCGATTTCTGTTGACGGTCCGCCTATTCCTGTTGAGCAAATTGTTATTTTATTTCCGTTATACTTTCCAACTCCAACTACATATTCTCGATTGCTCGATACTATTTCAAAGTCATCTAAAAGCGTTTTAAACATTTTAACTCGTCCAGGATCTCCTGGCAATAATACTATATCCGCTACGTCTTCCCGTCTACACTTCAAGTGTGATGCCAACCCATTTAAGCTTGGCTCATCTGCTGAAATAAATTTCATATTTCTTTCCCCTACTCTATGTTTTGTGACACGTGCCACTTCAATAATTTTCTTCCAATCAATTCTATACTCTCATATGAAACAATTCCCAAAATTATTGTTACTATAATACCTGCCATCAAAAGCGGTGTATCGTATGTTGCATTTCCGTAAGTCAGGATATATCCAAGTCCGATTTTTCCCGACATCCATTCTGCTACGATTGCTCCGATTACTGCTTGTACTATTCCTATTTTCAATCCAGAAAACAACATTGGCAATGAATATTTTATCTCTAAGTGCATAAACACTTGAAGTTTATTCGCTTTCAATATTCTCATTAAGTTTCTTGCATCAGCTGGTATTGAATCAATTCCAAGGATTATTCCACTCATTATTGGGAATATTACCATTGATACTATCAATACTATTTTTGATGGAAGTCCTATTCCGAACCATACTACAAATAGTGGTACTAATGCGATTTTAGGTGCTGTTTGTATAAAGATTATAAATGGCATTAATGCCGTTTTAACTACTTCAATTTTCGCTACCAAATACCCCAAAGCTATTCCGCCTATCACGCCTATTCCAAAGCCTATCACAACTTCAAAAACAGTCATTCCTAGGTGTGGCCATATCATTCCTGTTGTGAATAGTCCTATGAATTCTTTGAATACTACAGTTGGTTTTGGTAGTACAAATTGCGGTACTCCTGAAATATTTACATATAACGACCATATCAATATGAATATGCTTATTGATATTGCATAATCCATAACATATCGTAATATTTCACGGGTTTTGCTCGTCCTCATCCAATAATCCCCCTTAAATACTTTGTATATTCTTGGAATTTATCAGTATCACGAACTGATTCCTTCCTGACTCTTTCCAAATCTATTTCTACAATCTCTTTAATTTGACCAGGTCTTGCTGACATAACAATTACTCTATCAGACAAGAACACGGCTTCTTCGATACTGTGTGTTACGAAAATAATAGTCTTTTTTGTCATCTCCCAAATCTTTAATAATTCCAAATTTAGGTGATCTCTTGTGATTGCGTCAAGTGCACCAAATGGCTCGTCCATAAGAAGCATTGGAGCGTCATATGACAACGCACGAACAATTGATACTCTTTGTTTCATTCCTCCCGAAAGCTCTTTTGGTAATGAATTTTTAAAATCGCTTAATCCTGATAGTTCCAATAAATCATCTAACTTATCCCATGACTCTTTTGTTTTGTCTTTTTTGATTACTAGTGGAAATCCTGCATTCTCACGCACGTTCTTCCATGGCAACAAAACTGAATCTTGAAAAACAAATCCCATCTCTTGCTCTTTTCCATCTTGATAAATAATCTCACCAGAAGTTGGTTTATCTAGACAGCCTAATATTCTTAAAAGAGTTGATTTTCCACATCCAGATGGTCCTATGATAGATATGAATTCACGCTTATTAATATCAAGATTAATATCTTTTAAAGCCACTGTATCACCTTTTAAAACACTGTGATAAACTTTGTTCAGCCCTTTTGTTTGTAAACAAAAATCATTCATTATAATTTCCTCCTCGGTATCCTATATTATAAGATATATTCTCAGCACATTTTTTCAACTTGTTGATTATTTCATCGAATAATATGAATTTTTCTTTTAAAGCAGTAAATGACACACTGGCAACTATTTGCTCATACGCATTGAAGATTGGACAAGCAAAACCTTGAACATTCAATTGCAACTCTTCATCGCAAACTGAATACCTTTGTTCTCTAATAATCTCCAGTTCTTTTATGTAGTCATCTAATGAAGTTATGGTCTTATCAGTTACTTTAGATACTTTTGCACTCTTGAAATATTTCTTCACTTCTTGTTTCGAACTGTATGCATGTATTACCTTTCCAGCTGATGTTGCGTGTGTTGGCATAGCGAATCCAGTCTTAACATAAAAATGTGTAGTGTCTTTATTTTGGATATAATCTAGACAAACTATATTATTTCCTTCAAGGACACAAAGTTCTACAGTGCTATTAATGCTTCTTGACAACTTAATTAAATAATCCTTTGAACTTTCGATTAAACTATTGTTTTGCGAAATGTTTTGTGTCAGCGAAAGCAGTTTATAACCTATTCGGTATTTCTTTGTTGCCGAATCTTGTAGCACTAAATTATTTTCTTTTAAAGCTGATAATATCCTGTATGCTGAACTTGCAGGTATGTCTACTTTATTTGCAACACTTGACACTGAAAGGCCTTGCGTTTCTTGACTAAGTATAGATAAAACCATAAATGTTCTTTCAATTAACTGCATATCATTTCTCCTATTTAAAAAATACTTTATTACTTATAAGATTAGTTAAAACTTCTTTCTTACTTATAAACTTACTATATTATAACCTAATGCTAAAGTCAATACCATTTTTACACTAAATTTTACCAAAACCCTTTCTTTTTCAATGTATTTTAATTTATTTCAATTTTCATTCCGCGTAGCGAAATAAGCACTAAAAAATTTCTGTAAATAGAAAAAAGTTTTATGTATGTAACTGTATATTATTTAATTATCCAACACCAGTAAAAGCACAAGAAAAAATAAAATTATCTTGTGCTTTTTAATATAAAATAAGATTTATTCACATAAAGTTCATCTTAGTTGCTTAATAGATTAAAAAAAAATCGAAAACCCTTTATTTAAAGGGTTTTCGTCTTCTTATATATTTAATAAAGTTGCTAAATTCTCAACATTCGATATCCAACACCTACGTGGGTTTGAATATATTGAGGATTTGCTGTATCTTTTTCTATTTTTTTTCGCAATGTTGCCATAAAAACTCTTAGAGATGATATATCAGTATCCAGGCTTACGCCCCAAATTTCTTTTGTTACAAAGGTATGTGTCAATACTTTTCCAACATTTTTAGAAAGTACGCACATCAATTTATATTCCATCGGCGTCAAATGTATTTCGTTATTATTCAAGTACACGCAACCAGCATTATAGTCTATTTTTAAATCACCATTAATAAATGTGGACGCTTCTGGCTTTTCATTGTGAGCTCTTCTCAACGCTACTCTTAAACGTGCCAACAATTCTTCAACAGAAAATGGTTTCGTTAGATAATCATCAGCTCCAAAATCAAGTGCATCTATCTTGTCAGAATCTTCCGACCTTGCACTAATAACTATTATTGGTGTGTTTGACCAAGTACGAACTTTTTTAATCACTTCAACCCCATCAATATCTGGCAAACCTAAGTCTAACAAAATAGCATCTGGATTATGTGAAGTGGCTAGCAAAATAGCCCTTTCTCCATTTTGAGCTGTCATAAAATCGTAATTATGTATTTTTAGTGTAGTGGAGATTAAATTCCTTATTGCAGGATCGTCCTCAATTACTAATATCATGGGTTTGTTCATTTATAGATATCTCCTTTAGTGGAATTGTGAAACGGAATACCGTTCCTTTTGGCTTATTATCGTAAACCGAGATTTCACCACCATGTGCTTTTACAATTGATTTACATAGAGCAAGCCCTAGTCCCAAACTTCTTCTGCTGTCCACAATTTTTACATTCGGGGTGTAGAACATGTCGAAAATTCTTGGCTTTGCTTCCTCTGAAATACCACCGCCATTGTCAGCAATTTCAATCACGCATTTATCACCGTCTTGCTTAGTTTTAATGATTATTTTTGAACCTATATCGGTATATTTGATTGCGTTGTCAACAATATTAATTATAACTTGCATTATCAGCCTAGGTTCTACGTTTACTAATATAAATTCCGTTTCATGAATGACACTAATATCATATTCAGATTTTTTTCTGTTTATATGTTTCATCGCTTCGGTGATAACATCTTCTATCAATTCAGTTGTACATTTTAAATTCATTGTTCCATCTTCAATGTGAGTAACGGACAAAAGATTCTCTACAAGATTAATAAGCCACAATGAATCATCATATATATCCGAATAAATTTGCATCTTATCTTCAATATTCATTTTTTCTTCACATGATAACAATATATTAGCATGACCTGAAATAGATGTCAAGGGCGTACGTAAATCATGTGAAATTGATCTCAACAAATTAGCTCTTAGTTGTTCATTTTTAGCTAGCACTGCTGTATTTTCTTTCTCTATATTAGCATTTTGCGTTTCCATAGCTAACGCACATTCACCAATTACTGACAACATGATATTATTTTCAAATGAATCTAAAGGAAAATTATCAACAGCTATTCCAACAACTCCATACACCACCGCATTCACTCTCACTGCAAGATACAAACATTTTGCACCGCTAAGGGTATCCGTTGTAGAACCTGCTCTCTTGTTGTTTTTTAATACCCAAAGTGCTACTGTTTTTTCATTTACTGTTGCATATTCATTTTCAGATATTTTATTTTCGCATAAAACTATTGGTTCTTGCAAACTATCCTTAGTCACAGGATAGAAAACAATATCTTTCAGTAATAGCTTTGTAAGTTGGTTGCATGTAACCATTATCGTATCTTCTATATTTACAGCTTTTTGTAAAAGTTGATTAGTTTCAAGCAGTAACTTTGTTCTATACGCTTTTTCAGCAGATTGTTTCGCGTGTTGCTTCAATTTTACTGCAAGTGAACTTGTAATAAATGCGGAAATAAACATTATTAAAAATGTAATTGGATAATCAGCACCATATGCATTAAATGAAAATCTTGGCACCGTAAAGAAGAAATTAAATAGCAGTACACTGACCACCGATGAAACCAAACTATATATTCTTTGGGTATTACATATGGAAATACAAAGTACACTTAGAATATACACCATGATTATATTTGCTTCGGAAAATTTTAACTGATAAAACAAGACACCAATGATAGTTGCTAAACTTAACAATCCCACGCTTATTAATATTTCAGAAAATAAAAGTCGCGTTGGCTTGAATGTTTTTCTTTTCTCTATTAGATAAGTATCCGGCTTATCTGGAATAATATAAATATCCAAATTAGGCGCATTCTCAATTAACTTTTCATTTAATGTAGGTTTGCTCCAATAATGCTTTCTTTTTGCATTGTTTCTTCCCAATATGATTTTAGACACACCAGCAAGTCTTGCAAACTCCGTGATTTGAAAGGAAACATCATCGCCTTGCACAGTTTCAACAGTTGCACCGAGCTGTTCAGCTAGTCGCATATTCTTCCTTAATCTACTTTTATTCTCATCACTCATTGTAGCATATGTAGAGGTTTCAACAAAGAGTGCGGTAAACCCTCCTCTAAATGCTTTCGCCATTCTCGCTGCTGTTCGTATTATTTTTGCATTTGATGGTGATGACGATAGCCCCATCAATATATGCTCGCCTGTGAAGTATTCTCCATTTGCATTTAGTCCAGCTTTCTCTGACATAAGATTTACTCTGTCCGCACATCTTCGCAAGGCAATCTCACGAAGTGCTGTTAAATTCTTTATATCAAAAAAGTTAGACAGTGCTTTTGCAACCTGTACTTCTTTATAAATTTTTCCTTCATTTAATCTATTGATCAAGTCTTCTGGTTCCACATCAACTAACTCAACATGAGAAGCATCGTCAAAAATATGATCTGGAATCCGCTCTGACACAGCTATGCCAGTAATTGATTCAACCATATCATTTAAACTTTCTATATGTTGCACATTGACCGTAGTATATACATCAATTCCATTTCGAAGCAACTCCGCTACATCTTGATACCTTTTAGAATGTCTTGACCCCTTTGCATTTGTATGAGCTAGTTCATCAACTAATATCAATTTAGGATGGCGTGCAAGTGCATTATCTAAATCAAATTCCTTTAATTTAATTCCCTTGTAATCGATTTCTTTAGTTACCATTTGTTCCAAACCATTTATTAGCTCAGAAGTTTGTGGTCTTAGATGTGGTTCAACATAACCAGCAACAACATCAATTCCTTGTTCAAGTGCTTCGTGGGCGGCTTTCAACATCGTAAATGTCTTACCTACGCCTGCTGCGTAACCGAAAAATATTTTTAAAGCACCTTTTTTTATTGGAACAATCTCACTATCTTGTGGCTTCAAATATTCATTTTTCTCTATATTCTCTTTTTCCATAAAACATTCTCCTATATTTTAAATTATATCACTTTTTTTCAAGCACCGCAACCATATAAAAGATAGCAGAGATGTTTTACCTCTGCTTTCTTAAATAATTTATATTAAATTTTGCCCATAAGTTTAGCTATTTCAAGATTCACACCAAATACATTAACCGTGCTTTCTCCAAATATTCCAAACCCCTTTCCAACAGTATTATTTTCTACGATTTCACTCAAAGTTTCAAGAGATAATCCAGTAGCTATTACAAGCGCATCTAATTGCACTTGTGCTGATTCTGGTGATATATGTGGATCAAGACCAGAGCCTGATGCCGTCATCAAATCTGTAGGAATATCTTCTTTAGAAATATTTGGGTTTTTCTTTAAAAATTCATTTATGTCATTTTCAACACGCTCAACCAATTCAGGGTTCGTTGGTGCTAAATTATCTGATCCAGATGATACACCAGTGTACTCTCCACTGTCAATTTGTTCTTCCGTATACGTGTTATAATCAATTGCTGATGGGCGACATTTCATGTAATAATCTTCAGTAAAATCTTGTCCTATAAGTTCAGATCCTACCACCTTACCATCAACTTCAATTAAACTTCCGTTAGCTTGATAAGGGAAAAACAGTTGAGATATTCCAGTCATAATTAGTGGATATATTAATCCACATATTATAAATAAAATTAATGTAATTAATAAAGGTTTCTTTATTCCGTTAAGACATGTTTTGATTTTTGTTTTCATAATTTATCTCCAATTACAATCCTAATACTTGAAGTATTGGATATACTATTAAGTCAATGATTTTAATTCCTATAAATGGTGTTATTACTCCACCTAGTCCATAAATTAGCAAGTTTCTAGCCAGCATTTTGCTACTTGACATCGGTCTATATTTTACACCTTTCATAGCAAGTGGTATCAAACAAGGAATAATAATTGCATTAAATATCAATGCGGATAAGATAGCACTGCTAGGAGTTGCTAATGACATGATATTCAATAATTGTAGTTCTGGTATTGCTAGCATAAACATAGCGGGGATAATTGCAAAATACTTTGCAATATCATTTGCTACTGAGAATGTAGTCAAACTGCCACGGGTTATCAACATTTGTTTACCAATTTCCACAACTTCTAATATTTTAGTTGGATCAGAATCCAAATCTACCATGTTAGCAGCTTCCTTGGCAGCTGTTGTTCCGCTGTTCATTGCTAAACCCACATTTGCTTGTGCTAGTGCAGGTGCATCGTTTGTTCCGTCTCCAGTCATTGCAACGATTTTCCCCTTATCTTGCTCTTTCTTAATAACTTCAATTTTATCTTCTGGTGTACATTCAGCAACGAAATCATCTACTCCAGCTTCACTTGCAATAGTTGCCGCCGTCAATGGGTTATCACCTGTACACATTATTGTTCTAATTCCGATTGCTCGCAATCTTTCAAAACGCTCTCTCATTCCTGGTTTAACTGTGTCTTTTAAATAAATTACGCCCAATATCACATCATCACAACACACCGTCAAAGGAGTTCCTCCAAGTGATGCAACTTCATTTACTTGTGCTTGCAAATCAGTTGGTATCTTACCACCCATTGCTAAAACATACTTTGAAATAGCTTCACTTGCACCTTTTCTAATCCTAGTTCCATCGGTCAAATCAACACCACTCATTTTTGTATGTGCTGAAAATTCAAATACTTCTTTCACATCTATCACAGGCACTGCATAACCTAATTTCTTACCAAGTTCTAGCGTTGATTTTCCTTCAGGAGTATCATCACACAATGAAGTAATCATTGCATTTTTAATTAGATCATCTTTAGTTACATTATTAACTGTTAGAAACTCAGCAGCTAGACGATTACCAAAAGTGATTGTTCCTGTCTTATCTAAAATCATAGTATCAACGTCGCCACAAGTTTCTACCGCTTTTCCTGACATAGCGATAACATTAAATCTTGTTACCCTATCCATTCCTGCAATACCAATAGCTGACAACAATCCACCGATAGTAGTTGGAATTAAACACACAGCAAGTGCAACAAGTGTTGCGATTGAAAGTGAAACTCCGCTATATGCTGCAATTGGATACAATGTAATAATTACTATAAGAAAAATAATTGTCAATGAAACTAAAAGCGTATTTAGTGCTATTTCATTTGGCGTTTTCTTTCTTGATGCGCCCTCTACTAATTTAATCATCTTGTCAAGGAAACTGTTTCCTGGGTCTGATGTAATTCTAATTTTTAAGCTGTCACTGACAACGGTTGTTCCACCTGTAACACTGCAAAAGTCACCACCGCTCTCTCTTACTACTGGAGCTGATTCACCCGTGATTGCTGACTCATCAACAGTTGCTACGCCCTCAATAACCTCACCATCATTTGGAATTAATTCGCCTATTGATACTATAACTACATCGCCTTTTCTCAAGTCAGATGAATTAACTATTGTTTCAGTTCCATCTTGATTAAGAAGTCTTGCTTTAGTTTCTTTTTGCGTTTTCTTCAAGGTTTCCGCTTGTGCTTTTCCTCTTCCTTCAGCAATCGCTTCTGCAAAGTTTGCAAATAACAGTGTGATGAAAAGCACTACACATACAATGATGTTGTATGTTCTCATATCATTACTGTTAGCTTCAAATAACGATGGGAAAATTGAAAGAATTAAAGTTATAACAAATCCAATTTCCACTACAAACATTACAGGATTTTTCATCATGTATAACGGATTAAGTTTTACAAATGCACCTTTTGTTGCTTGCGCTAATATGTTTTTATTTAAAAATTTATTGCTTTTTTGTTTCATTGTGTTTTATCTCCCTTCTATGCCCACAAAACTAGATGCTCTGCCACAGGTCCTAAACAAAGAACTGGGAAGAATGTAAGTGCCGCAAAAATGTATATAATGACTACTAACGAAATTGTAAATGTCATAGTATTTGTTTGTAATGTTCCAACAGTTTCATTTACACGTTGTTTACTCATTAGTGATCCTGCAATTGCCATTTGAATTATTATTGCAGCATATCGACCAAAGAACATTGCAAGTGCTGTTGTTATATTCCAAAATAAATTATTATCCGCTAATCCTTCAAATCCTGAACCGTTATTTGCTGCACTTGATGAGAATTCATATAGTATTTGTGATAATCCATGGAAACCATCATTGCTGACAGCTGACATTCCAGCTTGAGTTGATACAGCTATTGCTGTAAATCCTAGTATCAAAAGCGGATGAATAATTATACTCAAGGCTACAAGTTTCATTTCCTTTCCCTCTACTTTTTTGCCTAAATATTCTGGTGTTCGTCCAATCATAAGTCCACATATAAATACTGTTAAAAGTACATATATTACCATGTTCATAAGTCCCACACCCTTGCCACCAAAAACTAGATTTAACATCATATGAAGCATTGCTACAAAACCACCTAATGGTGTTAACGTATCGTGCATGTTGTTAACCGTACCTGTTGTGAAAGAAGTGGTTGTTGTGGTAAACAAAGCTGACTGACTTACTCCGAATCGAACCTCTTTACCTTCCATACTGCCCATTGCTTGAGATAATCCTGCTTCCCCAAGTAGTGGATTTCCTGCCATTTCAGCAAAGAAACAAACCACTAATCCTACAATAAATATAGTAGACATTGCCGTGAATACGGTTTTGCCCTCACCACCAAATATTTCCATTCTGCTTTTTTTCTTTAAGTCTTTTGGTTTAATTACTTTTGGCTTGCTTACCATTTTACCAAACATAACAACACAAGCTCCAGGTAAAATCATCATTGAAAACAATTCTGCTAGATTTGACCAAATTGTCGGATTTTCAAATGGTGTAGCTGAGTTTGCTCCGAAGAATCCACCACCGTTTGTTCCAATGTGTTTGATTGCTTCAAGTGTTGCCACTGGACCTAATGCGATATCTTGGAAAGTTCCCTCAATTGTTGTAGCCGTTATATTTCCTGAGAACGTTTGCGGAACACCTTGCCATACAAGAAAAAGACATACTGCAATTGATAGTGGCAATAATATACGAGTAATTATCCGAACTAAATCAGAATAAAAATTGCCCATATTCCATTTATCTTTACCAGTCAAACCTCTTACAAATGCCACACAAACTGCGTATCCACTTGCTGCTGACACAAACATCATAAATGTTATTACTGCCATTTGAGATAAATTAGATAAACTACTTTCTCCTGCATAGTGTTGCAAGTTAGTATTTGTCATAAAACTTATTATAGTGTTTAGCGACAACGACGCTTCCATATTTTCAATGCCATTTGGATTAAAAATTGGCAAAGATTGAACCCTTAGAATTATGTAGCCAATAATCATCATGATAAAATTAGTGATTAAAAGTGAACATACATACTTTTTCCAGTTCATGCCTTTCTTAATGTCGATTCCACCAATTTTATAAATTGCATTATCGATACGGTTAAATACTGGATCTGCAAATGTTTTCTTATAAGTTGCTACCTTGAATAAATAAATACCCATAGGAATTACAATCAACATATATATTGCTAATGTTACTAATATTTGAAACATCTCTGTTCCTCCCTTTAATTTCAAAATAGTTTTAGTTAATTTAGAATTTGTCTGGATAAATTAATGCGTAAAATAAATATCCAGCAAGTGCAACCACAACCGCACTTAAACAAATGATAGCTATAGACATTCTTCATTCCTCCCTTTTTTCTTTATGAAAAAATTAATAGTTTAGATTGATAACATTTCAAATGAAAAACAATGCAATTGGAAATGTTAAACAAATTGTACAAATCGTAATGGAAATTATCATCGACAATGACAAGGCAAACATAAATGCAATAAATCCTATAATTTGATGTTTACAAGAAAACAGCTTTATCTTATCATAAATTAAAATTTTGATCTTAATTATAAACGAAAACATAATTACACCCCCGATATTTATTATTATAATAGATATCGCATAAGTACGGCACTAAGAAAACTCAACTTGAGATTAAGATTATATAAAGATTATTATATGCTTGTATCTATTTAAAGTAGTTAAGTATGAATTATTATAGCTTTAATGTCTATTTGTCATAAATATCAAATTTATCTTATTTAATATTTATTATTTGATTTATGCATTACTGAATTTTGTTTAATTGTTACGTTGTTTTTTTAGCATAATAAACTACAAGATTTATAGCTTTAGAACTTGAAAAAAAGAAGTGCATGTTCACAACAAGCACTTCTTTTTTTTATAGTATATGATTTTATTATATTGTTTAGTTTTTCAAATTACTAAATAGCTCTAATTTGTCAATTCCACTGGATATTGTATATTGATTATATGAAAAATATAATCAATATACAATAGCATAACAAATTTTAAGGTTTCACAAAGTTAAGCATACTTTTCTTGAACGCAATCTAGTAGTAATCATAAAAACTAGGCAGCTACATTGGAGTTTATGGTGTTGATTACGTTTCTGATGCCTGTCCATATAGATAGGTCTTTGAAGATGTCAACTACGCTACCTTTATCGGTAAATGGTGATTCTTGAAGGACTGAGAAATCTTTTAGTAAGCCATTGTGAATTATGTATTCCACAATTTGATTTACGAAATAGATTTGACGGCTGTCAAGATTTGTATTATTTAGAAACTCGGAAAAAGCGGATTTAGCGGCATTCATATCAAGCCCCACTATCTCACGGACGAATTCGCCTAGTGGTTTATCACCGCAAGTAAGTTTGTAATCGCTTTCTGTTCCAACTTCGTTCCATAGGATTTGTTCTAGAACTTTCACATCAAGAGAATTTAGTGGAACATTAGATTTTAGTTTTGCAACTACTTCATTGTCTTGGTGTTGGCGTATGTAGAATTCGGCTTTTGCTTTGTAATTTTTTAAATCGTCACTTTCAAGCTCCGATTCATTCCATTCAGTAGACAATATATCATCAGAAAAATTAGTAATATACTTTACAGATTTTTTAGGTATGTACTTAATCAAATTTCTTAATCGTTCACGGATTGTTTCAAATTCATTAATTCCAGCAGTGTCAAGATAATCTGTATTCAAAATCTTTTGAATAAATTCAGATTGCACTTGTATTTCAGGGATATTTGAAACGCCAGCAATGCTTCTAACTCGTTTTAGCAAATCTTTTTTCGCACGACTATATTTCTTGCCAACTAAGTAAGCAAGTTCGATACCATACATAAGCGCATCGAAACGCATAGCACTTGCAACGTCCTCATCAGGAGTGATAAGCGGTGAAATTTCTTCAGCGATTAGCAATGTATCCTCATAGCACAAAGCGTTGAATTTATCTACACTAGCATACATCTCCACATGTTTCAAATGCTGTTTTACAGCGAAATTTTCTTTGTTAAGCTCATGAACTTTCTTTATTATATGGTCAACTAGTTGTTTTCTAAAAGGAATTAGTTCATCAGTTTGAAAAGCTATGTCTTGTAATTTGAATACGATTTGAGTTTTCAAATTAAAGATAGCACTTTGCAAAGAGAATGTGTTTGCCGATGGTTTTCCTTTATTCATACGGAAAAATTCAAAGTTCCCACAGAAGTCAAAAATATAGAATTTGCTTTTGTCTTCGCCGTCAATGAGCCCTTGGCAAAGTCTAGTACCACGACCGATCATTTGCCAAAACTTAGCTTTGCTCATTACTTTTTTGAAAAACACAAGATTCACAACTTCAGGCACATCGATACCAGTATCCAGCATATCAACGGATATGGCAATTTGCGGTAGTTTATTACCCTCAGAGAACTCGTCAATAGCACTTTGAGCGTAAGTCATGTAGTTGTCAATAACTTTCGCATAGCCGTTTAAATGAGCGTATTCTTGGTTGAATACTTCTAGTATCTTCTCTGCATGCAAGTGATTTTTAGCGAAGATTATTGTCTTACCAATTTTTGCACCGTAGTCAATATGGATTCCATTAGTCATAAACACATTCAGAGCTTGCTTTATGGTATCCACGTTAAAAATCCACTCGTTCATAGCTGACGAATTAATTTCAGTAGGTAATTCACCATTCTCATCAACAAAGAAATTTTCATAGTTCTCTTTGTCGTCATCGGAAAGTTCGTCGTAAATAATACCTTGGTCTAGGAATTTCAATTTTGTTTCAACAGTCATGAAATCAACTAGATAGCCGTCTTTGACTGCCTCAGCAAGTTCGTAGCCATAGGTTGGAACACCTTTTTCCAGTTGGAAAATTTCGTAAGTGTTTTTGTCTATTTCGTCTTTAGGGGTAGCCGTTAAGCCAACAAGTGGTGCGTCAAAATAAGTGAAAATGTCTTTATATTTGTTGTAGATTGAGCGGTGAGCCTCGTCGCATATTACAAGGTCAAAATGACCTGATGTGAAGAGTTTACCCTCGCTGTCTTTCACTGAATCGATACAACCAATCATAGTTTGATAGGTTGAAAAAACGCAGTGAGCATTGTAGTTTAGCTTGTCCTCAACTAGATTAGTCACCGATAAATCAGGTAGCAAATTCACGAAGTTTCGCTTAGCTTGGAGCACTAAAGAAGTTCGGTCAGCAAGGAATAGAATATTTTTCACCCAACCATGTTGAAGAAGAACATCGGCAAGGGCAATGACTGTTCTTGTTTTTCCTGAACCAGTAGCCATTACAAGCAACGCATTTCTTCGGTTTTTGGTGTCAAAAGTATCGCAAACCGCTTTGATAGCACTTTTTTGATAATATCTACCTGCAATATTTTCATTAACTGAAATGTTTTTTAGACTAATTTTCATACGACGCAAGTTGAATAGTTTTTCTAAATCACGTTTAGAATAGACATTTGCAACTTTGCGTTCAGGATATTGTCCGTCAACAATACGGGTATCAAAACCGTTAGTCAAGAAAACCACAGGACGTCTGCCGTGTTGTCTTTCCAAAATGTCAGCATAAAGCTTGGCTTGTTGACGACCTTTCACCACATCAACGCAAGTGCGTTTTGCCTCGATAACAGCAAGGGGTTTGTGGTCATCGCCATACAAAACATAATCAGCAAAGCCCTTTTCTGAAGCGTTTGGCATACCTTGAAGTTCAACTTCGTTCAGCCAGTTTTGTCCCTCAACCCAACCGATGTCCGCAAGCATAACATCAATGTAAATCTTGCGAGTTTTATATTCGGAAAGTTCAAGTGGTTTTGGCACGTAAGTTTGAATTTTTTCTTCACGACGAGCGGTAAGAGCTTCTTTCAAATCCTTATTTTCAGCAATTAGTTTCGCTAAATCCACATCAGGAACTTCTAAAGGTGTGACAGCTTCGTCTTTTTGATTTAATAAATCACGGTTAAATTTTGTTTCAACATAGTCATCACCACTGTAACAGTATGCAATGAAACCAAGGAAAATAAAAAGATTTTCAAGGCATAATGTAGCTTGCTCTAAATCTACTTTTTTGCTACTATGAACAGCATTGTTTCCAACACTTCTAATAAATTCCATTCTTCGCAAAATATCAATGCCAACGATATCACGAAATTCTTCCGTGGACATAATAGAATACAAACTGTTGTCATAGGGCATCACTAAATCGCTGTCAACGGAATACATCCATTTCACAGCAAACTCCATCGCACGACGGCAACTTATTATGCTAGAGTCAAGGTCGATATGTAGCAACTTTTCCGCAGTAATAGCCACATTCGAAAAGCCGTCAAACCCCTTATCTAGTTTTAAAAAATCAAAATTCGTCATTTTGTTGTTTCTCCTTTTATTTTTTTTTCTATAACAGTACATACACTTTCAAAATTATTGTTTATCTCTAAATTTGAAAATCTAATTACTTCTATACCAAATTGCTCTAGTATCTCGGTGCGAATACAATCATACTCATCGCCTGCAATTGTGTAGTGCTGTGCACCGTCTAGCTCTATCACTAACTTTCTTGAGGCACAATAAAAATCTACTATATAATTATCAATTATACGTTGTCGGTATATTTTCACAGGATAGCTTCGCAAAAAATCATACCATAAATGACTTTCCTGCTTTGTCATATTCTTCCGTAGATTTCTTGCATTAGAAACTAAGGTTTTATTGTATGTTGGATTTGGCATTGTTTTCTCCTTTTTTAGGTGCGTGGGTTGGGTGGGTTTTCTGGTTGGGGGTGTGGGTTTTTGGGGGGGTGTTCTTTTGGATTGGTGGGTTGGACACCCCTCCGTCACTTCGTGCCACCTCCCCTTGAAAGGGGAGGCTTGGGTGGGTTCAACTGCGTTTTTTTTCGGTGGGATAGTCGCCCATTAGATGGGGTGGTATTACGTGGGACTATAGTCGCCCCTTTTAAGGGGCGATGTCAGCTTTGCTGACAGAGGGGTGGATTGCTCGATATCTGTCTTTCTTTGTTTGTTCTATTTGGGTGCGTGGGTTGGATACCCCTCCGTCACTTCGTGCCACCTCCCCTTAAAAGGGGAGGCTTGTTCAGTTTATTCGAAGTATTTTTGCATTTGGGCTTTGTAAAGGGTTTGTAGTTTTTCTAACCCTTGGTTCATTTGTTCTTTTGTTGTCTCCACTTTCTCTAAATATGCAATATAATTATTTTGCATTTCTAATGGAGGAACTATTATAATAAGTGTTTTTAGTGCATCAAAATTCAACCCTGCTTTTACTGCACTTTGATTTTTACTATTAAATTGTCTTTTTCCTGCAGCAGTTTCTAAGTAACAAGCTAAATATTTTGGATTAATACGTTTTCTATCTAATCTAATCAAAGATAAATGTTGATTAATATATGCACCATGTTCAGCAATTTTTTCACACACTACGCCTGTTCTCCCTAAATCAGCCGTGATACTAATAAGTAAATCATGTGCCTTTACTTTTGTTCGCTCAGCTTCTTTGTTTTTTGGAGCATTTACGTACTGTATATTTGAAATTGAAATTCGACTATTCTTTACATTTTTAATTGTTAAAAACATATCTCCACTTTTACTAAAATACTTTGCCCAACCACGTGAGCCAGATGTAAGAAATACAATGTACTCTGATAAAATTGTTTTACTCCAACCCATGGGGTTGGTTACGGGGTCGCCGAACATTTCGGTGAATTTTGATTTTATTAGGAGGTCTAGTTTTTCTATTTGAGTTTTGCGTTTTGAAATCAATCCACTGATTTTATCCAATTCATCCGCTATTCGCTTTTGCTCCGCAATTGGTGGAAGTAGGATTTCATATTCTTTCAACCACTCCGTACTCATATTTTTTTGAGCTACACCTTGAGCCGATTCTAAACAGCTATTTTCAAAAATATTTGAATTTAGAAACGTAAATAAATAATTTTTATCTAAAACAGTTTCGTCTTTTACACGCAAACACGCTACACGTTGATTTAATGCTGCTGGCAAAAATTCTTTAGTTAAAAGAGCTACTCTACCAACATTTCCCGTCAATGATATCAACAAATCTTGTTCAAATAAATGATATTTACTTAAAGAATCATATTCGTCAAGAGAATAAAACTTAGGCAATTTATCTTCAATAAAACCTTTCTGCACGTTAGTTATTCTTATTACTCTAAACCCTTTAGAAATATATTTATCACTTTTAAAAGCAAATCCGTTAATCACATTACATACTGAACCAATACTACATTTACTCATACAATCCCTCCAATTGTTTTAGGGTTGCGGAGATTTCTTTTTCTAGGGTTTGAATGTCGGCTAGGATTTCGGCGGTTGGTTGGTAGACTTCGGCTTTGTATTCGGTTTTTTTGTATTTATTAAGTGACAAGTCATAGCCGTTTTCAACTATCTCGGCTTTTGGCACAAAGAAAGATTTGTCCGTTCTTTCTCTTGCTTTTTCTTCTTCACCATCTCTATTATGATACCTTGCAATAATGTCAGGCACATCGTTTTCTTTTACTTCGTTTCTCTTATCGTCTAATGACAAACCGTCCGCCGTCATGTCGTAGAACCAGACATTGTCCGTTCCGCCGTGTCCTGTTTTTGTAAAGATTAGAATTCCTGTTGAAACTCCTGCATATGGTTTAAACACTCCACTTGGCATTGAAATTATCGCTTCAAGGCGGTTGTTTTCAATTATTTCTTTGCGTATCGCTGTATGAGCTTGGGACGATCCAAAGAGTACGCCATCAGGAACGATACACGCACATCTTCCGCCGACCTTTAACATTCTTAGCATTAAAGCTAAAAACAGCAATTCAGTTTTTTTCGTTTTACACACTTTCAAGATGTCCGTTGACACAATGTCATAGTCTAGACTACCTTTGAAAGGTGGGTTTGCTAAGATTAGAGAATACTTCTCGTTGTCTTGGTTTTGGTCGGAGAGACTGTCACGATATTCAATGAATGGATTGTCTATTCCGTGGCTCATCATGTTCATTGCACCAATTCGAAGCATAGTTCTGTCCATGTCATAGCCGTGGAACATTCCGTTCATATAATGGTCTTTCTTGTTTCTATCAAAAAATATTTCTTCTTTGTGATTGTCTTTCAAATACTCTCCAGCTGACACCAAAAATCCACTTGTTCCACATGCTGGGTCGCAAATTGTATCTTTGTGGGTTGGTTTCATTAGTTCCACCATCATGCGTATTATATGTCTTGGTGTGCGGAACTGTCCGTTCATTCCTGACTGTGCTATCTTTGAAAGCAAATACTCATACACATCGCCCCTTATATCCGTTTCTTGAAGTGTTGCCATTTGAAGATAGATTTCATCAAGGGCATCAACTACTTTTGACAATAATAGCGGTGTTGGTAATTTGAAAATTGCGTCGTCCATATATTTTGAATATGCGCTTTCCTTATCTCCATGTAAGTTTTTGATAAATGGAAACACGTTCTCTTGTATCATTGAATACATCTTGCCTGCTGGGAAGTCATGAAATACTGACCACTTCAACTGCGTTCCGTCAACGGTTCTCTCGCCTATCGCCACTTCTCCACTATATATACTCTCATACGCCAAGCCTAGCATTGCACTCTCTTTCGCTCTCGTATTATCCGTGTCGTCTAGGTCATGTATAAACATCAAATACGTGATTTGCTCGATTACATCAAGTGGATTCACCAATCCCCCACTTGCAAATATATCCCATAAACTATCTACTTTATTCTTTAACTCGCCTGTTATCATTTGTTATTCTCCCTGTTCCATGTGTACGATGTGTATCGTCCGCCACCGATTTTTATTATTTCGTTGCTGTTTGTTAATTCTACTAGTGTTCTTTGTATTGTTATCATACTTATATCAGGACATTTATTGGCAATTTCTTGCTTTGTTATCTTGCCTAACGTATCTTTTACCACTTGCGCTACTCGTTTCGCTTTCGTTATTCCTTTTATAGACAATATATCAACCTTATCTTGAAAATCTCTATATGCTGAAACGATTACTCCTAGCATATATCTCACAAATGGCTCGTAATTATTCTTCTCTTCATGCCAATCTTCCGAACTTTGCTCTAATACTTCATAATAGGTTTCTTTTGACTTTTCTATTATACTTTCTATACTTATATATTTTCCTACTATATACCCTGCTCTATAAAGTAGCAACAGCGTTAACAATCGACTCATTCTGCCATTGCCATCGTTAAATGGGTGTATACTCAAAAAATCAAGTATGAACATCGGTATTATAATCAGTGCGTCAGATTTTTTCTCGTTCATCACTTCGTCAAAGGCGGTGCATAGATTTTCTATCGACTCAGCTGTTTCCCACGAATCTACTGGCTTAAAGCGTAAGCGTTTTGTTCCGTCCGATGAGGTTTCTGTTATTACGTTATTAGCATTCTTGTACGAACCACCTATTGACAATCCGCTGAATTTGTATAAATCCCTATGCAACTGAAGTAAATACGTTGGCTGAATTGGAATATAGTCATGGTTTTCATGTATCGTTGCTAGCACATTCCGATATCCTGCTATCTCTTCTTCATTCCTGTTTTTTGGCGTGGTTTTTTCTTTTACTAATAAATTCAATCGTTCGTTAGATGTGAATATTCCCTCGATTTTATTAGATGCTTCAGTACTCTGTATCTTCGCTGTTTCCAGTAAGTGAGTCAAGGTTTCCGCCTTTTGCTCTATGAATAAATTCTGTTGACCTTTACACTCATGTATTTTTGTCAACATCATCACTATATCAGGCGTAAGCAACTCTTTCCATTTATTTTTATAATCATATTTTCTCATTTTATTTATATCATTCCTTATTTCAATTATATCATTTTTGCAATTATGATGTAATTGTACCACATAATGATGCAGTTGTCAATAATACTTACAGCCTTGAATAAATACAAAAAGAGATCCGTTTTACAGAACTCTTTTTGTGTTTTTATACTATTGTTTTTCAATTTCTTATTTATTTTTTATGAAAATCAAAAACTAATGATTATTCTCAAGTTTTCTATATTATGACGAAAGTATACTCAATACTATCGGTGCTACTATTATAAAAATTATCAAAGATATCTTCAAAATTGAATTTCTTTTACGTTCTCTTCTCTCTGGTGTTGCGTAAATTTGATTTTTCGTTAAAAACATCATTATTATTGCCGTAAAAGTCAATGGCAATGCAAGAATAACACCTGGAATATATCCTATAAATGATGTTATTATTGACAATCCGATACATGCACCTTTACTCATATGCAATACTTTATCATACACATTGTATAATAATACCATTCCACTAACCAATCCTACTAATATTATTGAAAAACCAAAATTTAGTATTATATTGGTTTCGTAACCTTCAAATTGTGAGTTCATGCCAAATGATACCAACATTCCTAATCCCAACGCTAACAACTGCAGTCCTAAGAATAATAAATAATTTCTATTGCGTTTGACAAAATTCGATTCAATTATCCTACCATCATTTTGAGTCTTTGCTTTCTTTTTCATTTTTTTTTCATATCCACTTTCATGGAATACTGATGAATTAGATGAATAGAACAAATTGTTATTTGTCACACCTTCATTCTTTAATGCACCATCTTCAGTGATTTTATTCTCTTTGGCAATAACATCGCATTCAAGTTTTGATGACTCACAAGGGCACCCATTATTATTAAGTTTCTCAATTTCAAATTTTGCTTTGTTGCATAACACCATTGAAACGTCACTACATTCTACTACTTGAAATGCCTTAATTGCATTTTCTTTTTCACCTAACAATGCCCTCGCATAGCCTTTCATCATTAATTTCACCATGTTATTATATTGAATTATAGACGGCTTACTTGAGATTAAATAGTCTAGCCATTTTCTAGCATTTACATTGTTTGCTAAATCAATTTTACATGTTGCTAGTGAAACAAAAAGTTCCACTTCAGCTAGAACATTTGCATTACTAATTGTTTTGATTAATTCATGAATTTTAGCCAAATTTTGTTTAGCTGTTTGCAGGTCATTTGATAACATCGCTAAATTTATTTTCAAGTAATAGCTATACACGATCAATTCTTTTTCAAATGCAAATTTATTCTTATCACTATAAAATCTATTTTCAAACTCAGCTAAAATCTTATGAGCCATATCAATTTTATTCAATATAATCAGTGAGGAACAATAATTTGTATATACTGCCATTTTGATTTGTTTAGTTACTCTAGTATAATTATTATTCACCCACTCGTAGCTATTATATAACTCAGTGTTATCAATTATTGCTGCCGATAATATTCGATCGGTATCTATGCTGTATTTTACCATTTGCATCAATATTAAAGCTAAATACAGTACAAAACTTATAACTGTTGCAACAATGAACACTATATTATACACAACTGAAAAATTTTGAATTGCTAGAATTATAAATACTACCATTAGAACTATAGCAACTACTGACGCCAAAACATATTTCTTTAAACTTTTTACCATTTTCCCACCTATTCCCTTATGCTCAATTATACTACACTTAAATTCACTTGTCAATAATTGCAAATAATTCAAATGCGAGATACCGCTCTGAAGTTAATATTTCTACTTTAGTTTACTAGTAAGATAAGGGTGGGCCCACTATTTTTGAAATAGTTTTAGTATTTAATAATGCGATTTACTTATAATTTACAATCACTTTACGAAATACAGTGTAAATTATCAATGTTTTCTGGGTCTATATCCTATATTCAATTTTCCATCATTTTCAGCATAAAGAAAGCCCGTCTACTTACGTAAACGGGCTTTTTTTTCGTACTATTC
>CAMQZB010000015.1 GCA_947039455.1 uncultured Clostridia bacterium | reverse complement strand
GGCACAACTTTGTATTGTTCTACGATTTTTACGTCCATAATATTTTCTCCATTTTCTCTATTTTTCTATTGTTTAATTTAATTTATTTTTTGATATATTCAATGATATTATTATATGAAATATCTTGAACAATCGCGCCTAGTACTTCTTCGTTGTTAGCTATCTCGCCGTTCTCCACCCAATTTCCAAACAAATTACATAGAATTCTTCTAAAATATTCATGGCGAACGTAAGAAGTGAAACTTCTTGAGTCGGTTAACATACCAACGAATTTAGCTATGACACCAAGATTAGCAAAATCAGTTAATTGAGTAATCATGCCGTCCTTGTTATCGTTAAACCACCAAGCTGCACCAAATTGAACTTTCGAAGCCACTTCACTGCTAGCAAAGTTACCCATCATTGTTCCAAGTACGTAATTATCTTTTGGATTTAGCGTATATATAATTGTTTTTGGCAATTGTCTTTGGTTACATTTATCAAGAAATTTTGAAAGTTTAACAGCAATTTGATTGTCATCTATTGCGTCAAAACCAGCATCAGGACCAAGTTTGTTAAACATATTAGTATTGTTATTTCTAGTTGCCCCCATGTGAAGTTGCACTGTCATGCCTCTTTTTGCGTACATATCCATTAATTCAGACAACACAAAAGTTTTGTAACCTTCAACTTCATTTGCAGTTAATTCAGCTGTGTTTTTATCATTATACACCTTTTTGAAAACTTCTTCAACCATATCGTAACTTAATTCAACATATGGCACATAAGAAATTGAATGATCAGTAATCTTACAACCAGTTAAAACAAAGTAATCAAGTCTGCCTTCCAAAGCTTTCAACATACTTTTAACATCTGTTATATCTGTTCCGAATGCTGCTAGTTTGTTTATATATGAAACAAAATCAGCGTTCTCAATGTTAATAGCTTTATCAGGTCGGAATGTTGGCATTACTGAAACTTCATAGCCCTCTTTAATAAGTGATTTGTGATTTTCTAAATCGTCAATTGGGTCATCAGTTGAACAAATTTTTGTTACGTTGCTGACTTTTATTAACTGTCTAGTAGTCAATCCATTGTTTAATATTTTATTAGCTTTTTCGTAAATAGATTTTGCACTTTTTCTTGTTAACGGTTCGTTAATGTTAAAAAATCTTTGCAATTCCAAATGAGTCCAATGGTATAATGGATTGCCAATTGCAACTTCTATAACTGAAGCATAAGCGTAAAATTTTTCAAAATCACTTTTGTTTCCAGTAATGAATTCTTCGTCAATTCCAAAAAGTCGCATTGCTCTCCACTTATAGTGGTCACCTGAAAGCCAAAGTTCAGTGATGTTTTTATATGCTTTATCTTCTTTTATTTCCGCAACGTTTACGTGGCAATGATAGTCAAAAATAGGCATTTCTTTTGCGTATTTGTGAAATAATGTTTTTGCCGTTTTAGTTTCTAGCAGAAAATCTTTATCCATAAATTTTTTCATATTACCCCTTGTTAAATTATATTTCTAGTACTCTTTCAAGCGTTTTTCTAATTGCGCCTTTGCCTTCAGTCATATCTTTAAAGTAATTCATAACGGTTTCGCCTAAATTGTAATCAAACAAGTTCACTCCGAAAATTTCTTCATTTCCGAAAAGATTTTTCAAAGGAGATAGGTCGTTATTGGCTCCGATTTTCATGTTTGCAACGAACTTGCAACATACTTCTAAATTCGGATCTGGTGATAGTTCAAATGTATTCAAATCATCGTCAACACCCATTAAATATCTTGCCCAACCAGCGAAAACTAAAGGGATATATTTCATGAATGACAAGTCAGTTTTTCCTTTTGCGATATACGCTTTCAAAGTTTCACCGAAACGTACTGGCAATTTCTTACTAGTATCGCAAGCAATTCTTTGAGGTGTGTCAGGAACAAACGGGTTAGGAAAACGTTTGTTGATACATTGGTCAATGAACTTTTCTGCGCTCATGATTATTGGATCAACAACCACTGGCATTCCTTCAACGTAACCGATTTTTTCAACTAAAGTTTTCATAGTTTTGTCTTTCATTTCAGAAGAAATTGAGTCAAAACCAAGTAAGCAACCGAAAACTGCCAAGGCTGTATGCAATGGGTTTAGGCACGTACAAACTTTCATTTTTTCGATTTTATCAATAGTTTCTCTGTCCGCAAACATAACTTCCGCTTTCTCAAGTGCTTGACGTCCGTTTGTGAAAGCGTCTTCAATAGCTAGATACTCGCACTCTTCAGCATTAACAAATGATGAAACAAAAGTGTTTTTTGCTGTTTTGATGATTTTTCCACCAGCAAAACCGTCTGCAATTAGGATATTTTCAACTAATTCGCTAGGTCTTGGTGTGATTTTATCTATCATTGACCATGTGAAAGCACATTTCTTTTGGTCTTTTAAATACGCAACAAATTCATTTGAAACTTTGTTTTCTTTATTCCATATTTCAGCAAAAGTCAATATTCCGTTTTGAAGCAACGTTCCATTGTGTGAACAATTGTCCATTGAAACAAGCGTGATTGGGTGTTGGTTTTTTGTAAATCTTTCAAACAAAAGTCTTGTCAAAATACCCATCATTGTAGTTGGTTTTTCGAAATTCTTTAAATCATTTGCGATATATCCAAGTAAATTACCAGTGCTATCTTGTGTTGAATAACCTTTTTCTGTAATTGTTAATGAGATCATTTCAAGTGATGGATTTGTGCAAATTTCAACTAGTCTGTCATAGCTTGTGCTATAAGGAAGGCTCTCTGTGATACTTGCTACAATAGTTTTTTCAATTGCACCATCGCCTTTTAGAGATACATTAATAGTAAGATTGTCAAAAGGCGTGAAAGCGCTTTCGATAATTTCTTCGTCAAATGCTTCCGCTACGATTATACCTTTAGTTGCAAAACCGCTGTTAAGCAAGTCTTGTTGCTTTTGTGCAGGGAACGCTCTGAATATATTTCCCGCACCAAAATGCAACCACACTGGATTTTTGTAAGTTTCAGTTCTTACTTTTTCTATATCGAATTTAGGCAAATTATATCCTTTGCTTTCAAATTCTTTTAAATTATCATGTTTTAATATCATATTTTTCTCCCATAATTTATTACAAATGGTCATAAAATGATTTCAACCACTTGTAACACAAATAAAATTCAATTATTTAGCTTGTTTCTCAATTGCTTCCCACAAACCTAATAAGTAGTTTGCGCCAAGAGCTCTATCGTACAAACCATAACCTGGCATTGCTACTTCGTCCCAAATCATTCTTCCGTGGTCAGGTCTAATTACTCCGTTAAATCCGATTTCGTGGAATGCTTTCATGATTGCATACATATCAAGTGAACCGTCGCAAGATAGATGAGCAGATTCTTCAAATACACCTTCAGCTTCGTGGAATGTGTTTCTCACGTGAGCAAAATGGATTCTGCCTTTAAGGCTTCTGATAATCTCAGGAATGTCATTTTTTGGGTTTGAAGACAATGATCCAGTACATAATGTTACGCCGTTGTGAGTGTTTGGAACAGCTTCCATAAGTTTTAAAATCGCTTCTTTATGAGTTATGATTCTTGGTAATCCAAAAACACTCCAAACTGGATCATCAATGTGGATTGCCATATCAATGTTGTATTTATCGCAAGTTGGCATGATAGCTTTCAAGAAATAAACAAGATTTTCAAACAATCTTTCGTTGTTTACATCTTTATATTCATCGAAAAGCTCTTTGATTTTGCCCATACGTTCTGGCTCCCAACCTGGCAAAATAAATCCATTACTCATTTTGTCAATGCTCTCAGCTAAATTGTTCGGATCAATTTTGTCAACTTCTCTTTGGTCGTATGCTAAAACAGTTGAACCATCAGCGCGCTCTTTTGCTAAATTACTTCTTG
Source organism: uncultured Clostridia bacterium (assembly GCA_947039455.1). Classification (GTDB taxonomy): domain Bacteria; phylum Bacillota; class Clostridia; order Christensenellales; family CAMQZB01; genus CAMQZB01. The sequence continues at coordinate 37,805 of CAMQZB010000015.1, read as the reverse complement.
TCCAATCGAAAACTGGCATGAAATTATAACAAACTAAATGCACGTCGCATTTTCCAAGGTTCTCTAAAGATTCAATATAATTCTTTATATATAAATCTCTGTTTTTGCCTGCGCTCTTAATTTCATCATGTACGTTTACACTTTCAATACCATATATTTCAAGTCCACCGTCAGCTACAGTTTTTTGCATAGCTTTAATTCCTTCAACAGTCCAAACTTCACCTGGAGTTGTATTGTACAATGAAGTAATTACACCCTTAACTCCTGGAATTTGACGAATTTGTTTTAAAGTTACGCTATCGTTTCCTTCTCCGTACCATCTTAAACTCATTTTCATAATATGTTCACCTCAAATGCTTATTTTTTCTTAGTCTTATTTTATCATAAATTCCGATTGATTACCATTACATTTTTTCACAAAAAGATTGCAAATCGTCTATAAAATAGAAGAAAGATGTAATAAAAATTTATTACATCTTTCCAAATAATATTATTTAATTTTAAAATAATTCGTCGATAGCTGACAAAGTCCGTCCAATGACTTTATCCATGTCTAAATATTCATACAATCCAAGTCTTCCAACAAAAATTACATCTTTTCTTTTTTCAGCTAATTCGCTGTACTTTTTAAATCTTTCACTGTTTTCTTCGTTGTTTACGGGGTAATATTCCTCATCGCCTTTATTCCACGTCTTTGAATATTCGTAAGACACTATAGTGTTTTCAGTGCTAGTTGGCTTGAAATGCTTATGCTCGATTATTCTTGTATAATCAACATCGTGGCCAGTATAATTCACTACTGAAGCTGTTTGAAAGTATTCAGTGTCTATTTTTTTTGTAACAAAATCAAGTGATCTATACTCTAGTTCACCGAACTCATAATCGAAAAACCTATCAATTGTTCCAGAATATACAACTTTGTCGAATTTTAGTTCAGTATTGTTTATAAAGGTGAAATAATCGGTATTTAGAAGAACTTCTACGCCTTTTAACATGTTCTCAACCATTGTTGTATAGTTATCTTCAGGGATTCCTTGATAGCTATCGTTAAAATAATTATTGTCAAAAGTATATCGCACTGGCAATCTTTTGATAATAAAGCTAGGCAGTTCAGTGCATGGTCTTCCCCACTGTTTTTCAGTATATTCTTTGATTAATTTTCTATAAATATCACTACCTACCAAAGTTATAGCTTGTTCTTCAAGGTTAGTAACTTCTTTTATTCCGCTTTCTTTGATTTGTTCAGCAATTTTTGATTTAACTTCAGCTTCAGAAATATCGCCCCACATTTTTACGAATGTATTCATATTGAACGGTAAATTATATATTTCACCTCTGTAATTTGCTAGTGGCGAATGAATATATGGAAGGAATTTCGTGAATTTGTTTACGTAATTCCAAACTGTTTCATTGCTTGTATGAAAGATATGTGCGCCATATTTGTGCACATCGATACCGTCAACATTTTCAGTATAGATATTTCCTGCAACATGATTTCTTTTATCAATCACAAGACATTTCTTTCCAATACTCGTCATTCTCTCCGCAAAAACAGCACCGCTAAGTCCTGCTCCTACAATTAGATAATCGTATTTCAATTTACACCGCCTTTCATAAGTTCTAAATACAAAACATCAGCTAATTTTTCAGCACCAGTTGCGTCACGATATGTTTCGCAAGCAGTTTGATATTTTTGCATTTTTTCAGGAGTTCTTGCTAATGATTCACATTCAGCAACAATTTTTTTCACGTTACCAATCTTTTGAGCACTTCCAACAACTTTTACAAAGTGATCGGAAATCCAAATTTCAACTGGAGTAGCACAAAATGTAACGATAGAAGGTGCACCAAAATATGTTGGTTCAGCTAAGTTGCTTGCCCCTGCTTTTCCTACGAATAAATCGCAACAAGCGGAATATTCTAGCATTTTATCAGTAAATCCAACTGGAACAAAAGTAATATTTGAACCGCTTTCTTTAAATTCTTTATTTATTTGGTTAAATTCAGCAAACAATTTCTCATTACGGCCACACACAGCAATAACTGTAAGGTTTTCTTTTGATTTGAGTAATCCCAAAACTGATTTTCTTAATTTGCCTGCACCGTATGCCCCATCAGCAAGTAGAATTGTAAACTTGTCTACAGGCAGTCCAAGGTCGGCTTTGTATTCAGCTTTAGTTTTCGTCATTAGATTAACTTGTGGTCTAATTAAAAATGGAATTAGTTCAAGTTGCTCTTTAGTAAATGCTTTTGTTCTAATAGCTTTATCAATACCCAAAGAACTTGAAACGAACATTTTATCCGTTCTGTGATCCCATTGTCTACCTATAATTGGGTCTGGGCAATAAGTGAAGATTTTTGCGTTAGTTAAACCCATTTTTCGGGCTTCACAGCTATAGTATAATGTAGAAAAGTGCGTATTAACAATTAAATCAGCGTTCAATTCTTTTACATAATCCAAACCAGGATTCATGCCTTTTCCAAAATATTTTTTCATCATAAACTTCAAAGAAATTTTATGTCCAAATAATGCCATTAAAGCAAACTGCGTTTTGCCTAGACCAAAAAACTTGTTATGGTTTTTCACCTCACTAATAAGTCTTTTTTCAACATTAATTAAATCCTCATTATTAGTTTCTTGAAAAAATTTAATAGAAACAACATCAACCTTATCACCATATTTTTCTATAAATATATCATGTACAGCTTTTAACGGCATGATGTGCCCTAGACCAGCTTCAACAAATGGAAAAACTATTCTTGGTTTATTACCTTTCGTCGTCATATACCATCCTCCTTGTATATTATTTATTTAGTATTTCTAGTTTCTTTAGTATTTATTATATTTTATCATAAAATATAATTTTAATTATTTATATTTTATCACAAAATATAATAAATGTTGAGCTGTTTTTGACAACATCTCAACATTTATTTATTTTTTTTTATTAAATTATCAATATGTTTTAGTTTTTGCCTTTAATAAATGAACTTACTGAAATCAAAATTGATGATGTAAGGAATGCACCAATAGCAAAAATACTATTGTAGAACACGCCCCAACCGATTGTATTTACAGCATCGTAAGTGAACAATGCAGATGCAAGTACTAATCTGTTCAATAAGATATTGCCTAAAGCAAATCCTAATAATAACACTGATGCCAAACTTAAAGCGGCAACGATTGGGCTATGAGCACCTTGTTTATCAGTGAAATAAGTGCCTGTAATGTTTAATCCGATTGCTACAATTACTGCAACTAGAATTAAAGCGTATGAATTTATACTGTATCCTTTTACTCCATTGCTAAGGGTCAACATTACGATTCCTACTACTGCAATTAGAATTGCAGCTGCTGATAGCCAAAATGTAGTATTTTGTTTTTTCAAATAATTAGTCATTAGTCACTTCCTCCTCTTCTTTTGTTTTCTTGAAACATAGAACATACATAGCGATTGATCCTAACATTAATCCTCCAGTTACAACGATTGTTGCGATTGAAGTAGCTCTCCACCATGTCATTTGAGGAACAACCCTTGTACTAGCATTGTATCTGTTCATAAGGTTACTTTGTGAGAATGCCCACAATGTATTGTGATTTGATTCTTTCAATGCTTGTTGCATCTTAAGATCACCCTCATACATATCAACTGACAATTTAATTCCGTCAGTTTGATTTGCAAACCAGTTATCTGAGAACAAGCTTGTTTTGTCGTAGAAACCAGAAGCTCCACGAATATCGTATGCTGTAATTCCTGCGTAAACAGAAGCTGAATAAAGATCAGTATCGTCGAAGATATCAGTTACTGCGTAACCGTGGAATCCCCATTCTTCTTTCAAGATATCAGTCATCATTCCGCGACTTGCTGGAATTTCTACTGCACCGATTTTACTGAATGAAGTCATAAGTCCCATCATTCCAACGTCTTTACCCATGATATCGTCATATTTGTTTGATTCCATTGCGATTTGGTAACCACGAAGCTCAACTTCTCTTGCGCGTTGCTCTGTCATAAACGGTGCAACACCTTTACGGTTAGTTTCTTGGTCATTGAATGCGTAATGTTTTGGAGATGCGATTAATCCTTTTGTAGCAGCACCCATGGCATATTCCATAGAAATATTTCCTGCTAGGATTGCATCTTCAGAATAATATTCACAGTTTCTGCCGTTATAAGCATGACGGTGAGTATTTAGTCCTGGTCCCCAAAGAATTGCTAGTCCAGTGAATAGAGCTTCTTCTCCAACAAATTTTCCTAGGTCATAGAATAAATCTGGGTTGAATGAAGCCGCAACTGTTGGGCTTGATGCGAATACTTGTGGTGTCCATGATGCGTTTGGATCTTTATCAGAAATTGTCCAAGGTGCAGCTATGTCTTGTGATGCGTTTAATGGAACAGTCATACCGTTACCACAGTTTTCCAACAAGTAAGCTTCAACGAAACCGATTGATGGAACTGATGGGAAGATTGGTCCGCCGTAAGCAGCTAGATACATAGATTCTTCGATACTCATTTGGTTCAATAATTCTTCCCAACGGTAATCTTCAAATTCAGCACCAGATAGTTGGAAGAATAAGTGACTTGTTACGTCGCTATCCCAAACCATTTCTGATGTATCATCTTCAGTTTCTAATTCATAATATTTTCCGTTTAAATCATCTAACATAGAAGCAGGTGCTACTAAGTTATCATAAGTGATAGGATAAGTTCCTTCCCAGTCACTTCTTGATAAGTTAATTACTTCAGAAGCGCCTTCGTAGTTATTCCAATCAGCCATGTTTAAATTGTTTTCAACTTGTACATCATTTTTTGTAATAGAGAAAGTTACATCATCATAAGTTTCTTCAGTGTAGTTGAATACTTTTGAAGCGTCTCCGTCAGCATCCATTTTACTGTTTGCTGTAGTTTTTCCTTGAGCTGCAAGAACGTTATTTAAAGCATCGTGAGATCCGTTACCCATTGATAAGTAATACTCACCAGCGTCTAAAACGTAAGTTCCTTTAGTTCCGTCAGCGTTCACGTGAGCGCTGTCATAACTTGCTAAATCTTGTAAATCTACTTTAATTGTAAGAGTCTCGCTTTCGCCAGCTTCTAAAGTTTGTGTTTTGTCAAAAGCTAATAATTGAATAGCTGATTTCTCAAGTCCACCATCGATATAAGGTGCTTGTCCATAAATTTGTACAATTGATTTTCCAGCGTAGTCACCAGTATTAGTAACTTTTACTTCGAAATCGTATGCAATTTCATGAGCAGTTTGTACTCTTTTTGGAGTTCCAATGATTTCTTGAGTGAATGAAGTGTATGAAAGTCCATATCCGAATGGATAAGCAACTTCTTCGTCATAATTCCAATTCCCTGTTGAAGCATAAGTTCCAGCAGTAGAATCCGCATTTCCAAGCCCCATTACAACGTCGTTGTAACGAGTTTCATAATAACGGTATCCAACATAAATGCCTTCTACTTCCATTAGGTATTTGCTACTATTAACTCTTGTGATCTCATCTGCATTAGCGAAAGTGAAATCGCCCATGTTCATCATAGCTGGAGCTGACATATTTTTAACTGCATATGTGTCAGGTAATCCTGCTGATGGAGATACTTTTCCAGAAATGATATCTGAAACTCCAAGGAATCCGTAAGATCCTGGGAATCCGATCCAAAGAATTGAATCAACATCTTCGTTTTGTTCTAATTCTTCAATTTCCATAGCTGAAGTACTGTTAACGATAACGATTACCGTTTCGAAGTTTTCAGTAGCTAAGTCAATTAAATCTCTTTCATTTTTTGTTAATTCAAGAGGTTCGTCAGCTTCAAGTCCGTCTGCAACCATACCAGGAAGGTAATCAGCAGCTTCTGAACCAGGACGTCCAACCATTACGATTGCAGCGTCGCCGTAATCAGCAAAGCTATCTTGATATTTTGAATTAACTCTAGCAATATCTGCTAAAGAAGGTTCTTGTGGATCAAAAGGAATGAATGCTGCATTATCACTTGAGATTTCTCCGCTTGTGATTGCACCGTTTACTTTATGTCCAATAGTTTTATTCAACTCCGCATAAATGTCAAGCATTACTGGATTAACTTTAAAGCCACCACCTTCAAACTTGTGGTCCTCCATAGTTGCGTATGTGCCTTTCATTGCAGTAGATGCCCAATTAGCTTCGTTTTGAAAATCCGTTTCATTATTGCTAAGTGCTTCATCAAAAGGAATGTATGGTCCTTTAGCTGATACTCCGAATCCTGCTCCGATAAGTGGAACTTCTGAACGGATACCTAACATTGTGATTTTTGTTCCTGCATCAAGTGGAAGACCAGTTGCCATGTCGTTCTTTAAAAGAACTGAACCCTCAGCTGATATTTGTCTTCCTAGCTCAATTGCATTTGCAATTAATCCATAAGAATTTCCTGTGCCATCACTGTTTAAGTGATCTGCCTCAGGTGTAAACGTACTGTAAAGAGTACCATCGTCCTCAGATACCACGATTGAACTTCTTGTTCCAAGAGCAGTATCGATTGTAGCACTGAATGTGCTTAATGCGATTGATACTGTCAAACAGAAGCAAAGTAAAATCGAAAATACTAGACTTAAACCATGCCATAATTGTTTCTTTTTCAACATTTTATATTCTCCTTCTTCTATATTGCAATAATATATTAGTTTTATACTCATATTTTAGACCATTTGCCCATGTTATTCAATTGCAATTTTCTTGTAAAAGATTGCAATTTGTCTTTTTTTACACAATTTTGCGTTATTTCCTTAATTTTTCATTTTACTATTTCAAAATCCTGTATTTTTATATGTATATTACTATATATAGTGCTGACTTATTCATTTAAACATTATAGATACATTATGATTGTAAGTTATTCGACAAAATACGATTTTATTTTATATAGTAAACATGAATTATGTTCAATATAGACTTTAAATCGTAGCTAGAGTATTACAAATGTTAAAATAATTTCAATGTTGATTTTTTATATTTAGCACTAAATCACATTAATATATGGACATATTTGATGTATTTTGTTGTAAACTATGCAATTTCATTCAAAATACCTTGCATATATTCTTTTTTTATGGTAAAATTATTATTAAATATTAGCCAGTTTCAAAAACAAAATTAATAATGAAGGAGATTTACTATGTTATATAAAAATAAATTTTTTGACGTTAGCGTGTCACACAAATTAGATGAAAAAATATCTATATTAAAACAATATCTGTCACACTCACATTTAACACATGAAATTTTGTTTTTTATTTCTGGTAATTGCGAATACATCGTAGGCAATAAAAAATACTTACTGAAACCTTACGATATGCTTTTTATTCCAGCTGGAACTTTTCACCACATAACACATTTGTCTAGTGCTAGATATGAACGTGTTGTTATTCAGTTTTCTCCAAAAGATCTTCCGATTATTTTAGATGAAATAATCGGCAAGAAAACGGAATATCGCAACATTAAAGGTACTCGTGTTGTTAATCTTTTCGAAAAAATTGATGATACTACTTCTAGGTTCTCCGATTTGTCACTTCAATACATGTACAAAAACCTTATTGGTCTACTGTTAATGGAGTTTTGCAAACTTGATGAGATTGCGGATAACGGTATAAAAACTTCACCTAAGTTGACACAAATTCTATATTACATCTCAAGCAACCTAGATAGATATTTAGGACCTGACGAGATTTGTAAAGAGTTTTATATCTCAAAATCAGCTTTGTACAAATTGTTTACTGAAAACTTGAATATTTCTTTGATGAAATACATTCGAGTTAAAAAAATTACTATTGCTGAGCAGTATATTAATGAAGGTATGCTTCCTAATCAGGTTTATGAGAAATGTGGCTTCAACGATTACTGCACTTTCTATCGGGCTTACAAAAACATACTTGGTGAAGCCCCATCAAATAAATCTCGAAAGAAAACAAAAGAAATCTCAAATGATAAAAATAATTAAGTAATGAAATAAATTCAAAAAACATAAAATACAAAATAAATTAAGTAATGAAAAGCTTTGAAACACATAAGATACAAAATGAATTAAGTAATGAAACAAATAAAAAAGGGGCTATCTAAATTAGATAGTCCCTTTCGTTATGTGTTTTTATGTTTTATTATTCAGCGTTTTGTAAATTAGCTAAAAAGTTAGCTGGAATTTCTACTGGATTTGAAGATGCTACTGCAATTTTCGCCTCTGATCTGCCCCATACTTTGCTGTAGAATTTATCAAGTGCATTTTCTTTTTTCGCTTCGATTACTTTTCCTGTTTTCTTGTTTACTTTAGGTTGTTCAACAGGAATATATTGTGAAGGTACTTGATCAATAGTAATCCAAGTTTTCATTGCTTCTTCTAAAGTCATACCCAATGTTATAGCATGTTTACGAACTGCATTAACTGCTTGAACTTCTTTCAATTTCTCGCCAGATAATTCATATTTAGTCATACAATACATAGTTACCAACCAAGATGCCATTGGTAAAATACAGAAGCAAATTATTGCTGAGATTTTTACGCCTTGATATCCTGAAGCGATAATTGATGACATATCCATTCCTGATGTTGGCAATGCGCCGTTCAATCCTGGAATCAACAAAGTTGTAAACAATGTAATAAGTGTAGTTGACAATGATGAAACTAATTTATCTATCAATGAGAAAATTGTTCCCATGATTCCCGGTACATATTGTCCTGATCTGTAAGTTTCATAATCGGTACAATCCGCTACCATTGGAATACACATTTCGCTACAACAATTGTATGCGCCATATCCACAACCATACATGAATATCCAAATTACAGTAAATAGATTGATTGAGAAGAATACACTTCCGTCTTCAGCCCAATGTATAATTGACAACCAAGTATTTTGATTTTCTGGATTCCACATCAATAACATAACCGTTAATACAATGTAGAAAAGGAATGCAATTGAAGTATATTGTGCTACTGCACGTTTTTGTCCTTTTACTCCTGCAGTTTTGCTACCAAGAACGAAGAATACGCCCATGAATACGAAACTCAATGCGTATAACGGAATATACAAACCATTGTATGTTCCCATCATTATATAGTAAATCAAAATTGCTACGATACCCGATGTTGCGATAGTAGATGCTAGTTTGTTACAACCAGCTGATGTTACTAACCAACGAATAGGTTTGTTTTCTTTAAATAGTGAAACGTAATCTTTGAATTTCGTCTTTTCTGGATTAGCGTCAACACCCCAAAATTCAGGACGATCTTTGTTCCAAATTGCGATAACACCTAGCAATGTATATACTAATGAAAGTCCAATAGTAATTGGAACTAAGATGTTGTAGAACATTGGATTGTATTGTGCGCCTAATTGCTCATTAACTGGATCAACTATCATTGGTAGTAATCCACCACCGATTAAGTTGATAAGTACGATTGAACCAATCATTCCCACCATGTTCCAAATTACAAATTGTGAACGTTGTTTTGGATCGTTTGTTAAACAAGTTTGTCCCGCTTTCGTACATGCACATTGACATGTGTATCCGATTACATACATAACGTAACACAATATAAACGCTACCCAACGCAACCAAGTCCATGGAATAGGTCTAATTACGAAGAACATCAAGATACAAGATACTGCTAAAAGCAAGTTACCCACGATCATGAATACTCTGAACTTTCCAAGTCTTCCGTTAGTCTTGTCCATCAACGCTCCACAGAATGGATCTGTGACTCCGTCAAATACACGCATTAGCGTTATTACAGTAGAGATCATAACCGTTAATCCCGCACTTACTGCGGCTGTCATTGCACCTACTAAGAAATTGCCTGATAGATAATATCCTGCATAATATGCTATAAACGTCATTAATGTTAAATAACAATTTGTAGCGGCATTATTAAATGGGAATAAAACTATCTGCCATTGTTTAGCACGATTTACTCCAACTCCGTTTTGTTGTATTGCTTCCATAATCACTTCTTCCTTATTCTAATTATCTTAATTATAACTATTTTTACTTTTCTTTTCAATTGCAAATTTTCTATAATACATTGCATTTAATAGTATAATGGTATACTTTTAAGTAGAAATAATCAAATTTATTGCTAATTCATCACATTCACTGCAGTTTTGTTTTTTTAACTTGACTACTGTAGAAAGCAATTTTGCAATTTCTATATACTAAAATTGCAATCTATTAGAAATAAATTGCTATTGAATTTATGTTATAATTATAGTAAAATAAGAATAAAATGGCAAATTTTAATTTGCTTTTACTTTTAGGAGGACAATAATTGAGAACTGTTATTAATATAAACGAAAATTGGTCATTTATTAAAGAAAATGTCGGATTGGAAAATATTGCAAATATCAACGGCGAAAACATAAATATCCCCCACACTTGGAACGGAAAAGACGGACAAGACGGCGGTAATAATTACTACAGAGGGCTTTGTTTTTACGTTCATAAAATGAAAAAACCTACTCTTCCAAAAAATGGTAAAGCATATCTTGAATTCAAAGGTGTAAATTCTACTGCTACTGTTTGGGTTAACAACCAACAAGTTGCTTATCACGAAGGTGGTTACTCCGCTTTCCGTGCTGATATCACTGATGTTCTTCAAGAAGAAAATACAATAGTTGTTTGTGCGGATAACGTTAAAAACAATACCGTTTATCCTCAAACTGCGGATTTCACTTTTTACGGTGGTATCTATCGTGACGTAAATCTTATTTGTGTTGATGAAAATCACTACGATTTAAATTACTACGGCGCTTGCGGTCTTCAAGTAGTTCCTACTGTTAACCTTGATAATAATCAAGGAACTGTTATTGCTACTGCTTACACTAAAAGTACTGGCACAACTAAAATTTCTATACTAGACGCTGACAATAAAGTTGTTGCTACTGGTACTGACAATGAGCCTATCACTATTGACACTGTTCGTTTGTGGAATGGACTTGCTGATCCTTATTTATACAAGGTTAAAGCAGAATTGTTCGTAAACGATCAAAAGACTGATGAAGTTGTTTCAACTTTCGGTTTCCGTCAATATTATGTTGATCCACAAAAAGGGTTCTTCCTTAACGGTAAGTCTTATCCCCTTCGTGGTGTTTGTAGACATCAAGACAGACCTCTTATCGGTAACGCATTAACTAAGAAAGAACATGACGAAGATCTTGCTATCATGCTTGAAATGGGTTCAAACACTATTCGTTTAGCTCACTATCAACACGATGATTACTTCTACGACATTTGCGACGAAACTGGTATCGTTGTTTGGTCCGAAATTCCTTATATTTCTAAACAATTATCAAACGGAAACAGTAATGCTGTTGAGCAAATGAAAGAATTGATTTATCAAACTTTCAACCATGCAAGTATTGTTTGTCGTTGCGTTTCTAACGAAATCACAATGTTCCCTGCTGGAAAACAAAGAGCTGAATGTCATCAAGAAATCAACGATCTTTGCAAAAAGATTGATCCAGAGCGTTTCACTGTTCTTGCTTGTTACATGATCGTTAGTATCGGCAACAAACTTTCAAGAGTTACTGACGTTGTTTCTTATAACTTATACTACGGTTGGTACTGGCCTTGCGTGAAATGGACTGGTTCAAAACTAGACAGATTCCACAAACGTTATCCTAACAACCCTATCGGACTTTCTGAATACGGCGCTGACGCTATGCCTAACTTGCACAGCATTAAACCAAAACGTGGTGACAATACTGAAGAGTATCAACTATACTACCATGAAAACGTTTTGAGAATTATCAACGAACGTGATTACTTATGGGGAACTCACCTTTGGAATATGTTCGATTTCGCTGCTGATGCAAGAAATCAAGGTGGCGATGCTGGTATGAATCATAAAGGTATGGTTACTTTCGATCGTAAAACTAGAAAAGATGCTTTCTATCTTTATAAAGCTTTCTGGTCATCAGAAGAATTTATTCACTTATGTGGAAAACGCTTCATTAACCGTACTGGAAACACTTTGGAAGTTAAAGTTTATTCTAATCAATCTAAAGTTTCTCTTTATAACAACGGTAAATTAATTGAAGAAAAATCAGCTGATAGAATATTCAATTTCTCAATTCCTATGGAAGCGAAAAATGATATCGTAGTTAAATCTGGTGATCTTTCTGACAGTGGATTAGTATTGAAAGTAGAGAAGAAAGACCCTGCTTACGTAATCAAAAAGACAAAAACAAAAAGCTGGCAATAATATATTGCAATTAGCTAATTGTAATAAAACAAATTCAATAGCCTCTCCCCCAACAAGCGGAGATAACCTATTAAATAAATTAAAGTACTGCATAGATATTATCTATGCAGTACTTTTTTTATACTTAATGTGCTGATTTAGGAAATGAATTTTGTAGTTATATTATCTACACTAAACGATAAAAAAACGGTATATGTTAGAGTTCCTAACATATACCGTTTTATGATTTTTAAAAGATTACTCTTTTATATTTTTTATAATTTATAGTCATTTTTGAATTTAGCATCACGCGCCCAAGGTTGCATAGCTCCGCCATCTTCTGCAGGACGACAAGTTCTTGCGAATATGTTTAGACAGCCTTTCTCTTCTTTCAATGGTGGGCAAACCCAGTTTGCTCTTCTTTTAGCAATAATTTCTTCGCTTACCATTAATTCTACAAAACCTTTAACAGTATCAACGATAATTTCATCACCGTCTTCAACTAAGCTAATTAATCCGCCGTCATACGCTTCAGGAGAAACGTGTCCTACGATAGCACCGTGGTTGAATCCTGAGAATCTTGCATCAGTTACAAGTCCAACACATTTGTGAAGGTTGTAACCAACAAGAGCATCAGTAGAAAGCATCATTTCTTTCATTCCTGGTGCGCCTTTGCAACCCTCGTATCTAATTACGATTACGTCTCCGGCAACGATCTCTCCACGCTCAATAGCTTGGAATGATTTTGTATCATTATCAAATACTTTAGCTTTGCCTTTGAACACTTTCATCTCTGCTGGTACGCCTGTTGGACGTACGATAGCACCGTTTGGCGAAAGGTTTCCACGCAATACCATAAGACCTGGCTCATTGTATAACGGATTGTCAATACTACGTAACACATCAGTGCTTGTAACATGAACTTTCTCAAGCATCTCGCCCCAAGTTTTTCCTGTCATTGTAGGTACATTTGTGAAGATTTTGCTCTCAAGCATTTTCATAACGCCCATTGCGCCACCTGCTTGATGCAATTCATTAACAGTATATGGTCCACTTGGTATTACACCAACGATACACGGAATTTGTTTTGCATAAACTTCGAAATCTGCCATTGTTACATCAAGTCCAAGCTCGTAAGCCATTGACAAGATATGTAAAACGGCATTAGTTGATCCAGCAATCGCCATATCAAACATAATTGAGTTAAGCAAAGTTTCTTTTGTGATTAGGTCAGATGGACGAATGTTTTTCTTAACCATTTCAACCATATAAGAACCCGCTTCACGTGCTTTTCTTAATTTCAAGTTATCAGCAGCAGGGATTGATGCAGTTCCTGGTAATACAAGGTTGAAAACCTCGCCCATTAATTGCATTGTGTTAGCTGTTCCCATTGATGGACATGCACCAAATGATGGGCAAACACACTCTTCCATTATGCTAACTTCTTCTTCGTTTTCACCGTGGAATCTTGCGATATCGATATCAGCTTCAACTACTTGTTTTCCGCAATGTTTACCAGCTGACATACAGCCTCCAGTAACTACCATTGATGGAATATCAAGACGCGCTGCAGCTAAATATGTACCTGCGATAATGTTATCACATGATGCAATCATGCAAAGTCCGTCAAATTGATGAACTCTTGTAACCGCTTCAACAGACATACAAACTAGGTCACGCATTACTTGCTCGTACTTCATTTCTTCAACGCCGTTAGGGATATTTCCGCAAGTAGCTGGGATTCCGAACTCAATTGGAATTCCGCCCGCTGCCCAAATACCTTCTTTAACAGCTTGTGCTATTTGACGTAAATGTGCACTTCCTGGTGATCCTTCGTGGAATGAGTTAGGTACACCGATGTGTGGTTTACTTCTGATGTCCTTATCTCCATAACCTGCTGCTTTCATCATAACTCGACGGTGAGCCGCCTTTGATCCATTCCAAAACTCTGGTCCATATAAACTCATAATAGTTCTCCTTTATACAATATATTTTGATGTTTTCACCAACAAATCATTGCTGATGTTTTCTTTTACTTTTTCCACAAACACAGTAGGTTCAACTTCTTCAAACGAGATAGAAATATCACCCTCTGTCCATGTTGTAGAATTTTCAATGCTCATTGCGATTTCATTCCCAATACGCATTTTTTCTTCTAATGATTTTCCGTTATACAACGTAATTTTAATATGTGGCATAAAATTAATCTATTCCCACTTAGTACCGATACTCATTTCTTTAGCTTTTCCAACAATAGCTCTTGCTGTAGTTAAATCTTGAGTGCCGATTCCGACAGTTTTAAATACGATAATTTCATCATGACTCTCACGTCCAACTAAGTTACCAAGAATAACATTTCCAATCTCACCAGTAAAATCTTCTTTTGTGATTATACCTTTAGCTAACGGAATCAAGATATCTCCTGACTCATCTAAAACAGCTTCCATTGAATCGAAATAAATTTTACTAGCTCTTGGCAAAATTGCTGGATCCATTTCTTGCATATGATGTTGATACGATCCAACACAAGAAACTGTGCAACCTGCTTTAACTTTAGTTCCATCAAATACTGGTCTTGTAGACGGTGTCACAGTAACAATTATGTCCGCGCCTTCCACCGCATCATCACTTGATGTTGCTGGGATAATCTCTACGCCATAATCTTTCAACTGTTCTTTCATTTGTTCAACGAAAGCAATTAATCGCTCTTGTGACAAGTCATAGATTTTTACTTTTTCAAGTTTTCTAACTGATAACATAGCTTCTAATTGCGTTGCCGCTTGTCCACCAGTACCAATTACGCAACCGATTTTCGCATCAGGGTTAGCTAAATATTCTAAAGCTACTCCTGTTGCTGCACCTGTTCTTAATTGTGTAACATAAGTTCCGTCAAGAATTGCTTCAACAATACCGTTTTCAGTATTAATAAGCATTACTTGAGCTGGAGCTGTTGGTAATTGTTTTTTCAAGTTGTCTGGATATATATTTACAATTTTCAAAGACGCAGTGTCCATGCTCTCAACATAAGCTGGCATAAACAACAGTGTTCCATTGTGTTTTGGCACTTGTATATTAGTTCTCAATGGAACTACACTTTTGTTTTGTGTGTATAATACAAAGGCTTCTTTTACTGCTTCAATAGCGTTTTTCATTGAAAAAGAATTTTTTATATCCTCTCTATTCAATAATAACATTACGCCTCGCTCCCTGTCTCTTCAACTGGCTCTTTTTTCAAAGCTTGTTTCAAAGTTGTAAATGATGCAAAGAATACTACGAATACTACTATCCAAATCAATGCTGTTTTGTCCATGTTCTTAACAAAGAATGCTGCAACTGCTACTCCGATAATTCCCGTAACCATTATGATAATTGAAATCATTTTTTCGTATTTGCCTGATTTTATGTATGAAATTGAAGCCATTGGCATAACTGATGCACATGATACCATCATGATTGGGAACGCTACTAGTGGATCCATTCCTGCAAAGTATACTATCGCCATACATGGTGCATAGAATCCTACGCCTACTGCTTGACCCATTCCGCAAACTACTAGTCCTACCATTGCCAAAATTAGAGGCCAGCCTGACAATCCTAATGCTGTGTTTCCTTCTCCCAAAATATCAAGTACGCCTGTTTCACGCAAAAGCATTAATACTGCTGTGATAAACAAAGCAAACGCTATTACTAATTGTACTTTTTTCACTGGTAAGTTTTTGATTATTCTTGCTCCGATTAGTCCTCCAATGATTGACGCTAATACTAAACATATTAATGTTAACGCTTCAAGTTGTACTACTATTAAGAAAATAAATCCCTCAAACATTACTGGAATTGTATTTGCTACATTTAGAGTTCCTGGTATGTTACTCTCATCACGCATCAATTTGCATGATCTGTAAATTACCGTTTGTGGTGCGAAACTTCCAATTCCCAACGTGTCAAGGAAGTTTGTTATAAACCCTTGTGCACAGTTAATTGAGTTTTTCATCCACCCATCACTCTTAATCTCACTTCTGTTTTTGATCAAGTCTTGTACGAACACACCTAGGTATGCAAGCATAAGACCGCCAAGAAAAATTTGTACTGCTAATATCATTTTTTGCTCTCCTCTTCATTTGCTTTTTGTCACTATTAGTCACTCATAGTAACTAATAGTAACTTTATGTAACTATTATAATAAAAGTTTGTTAAAAAGTCAACAATCTTTTAATGTTTTTTTCATTTTTTTTGAATTTTTATTATGAACATTATTCATAAAACATGAATTTGCTTTTTTTCTCAATTTGTGTCATACTATAATAAAATGATGAGGTGGTAATAATGGACATTATACAACTTATGAAAAAATATAATTTCACTGAAAACGAAACAAAGGCTTATATTTCATTATTGCAATATAGTAATATGAGTGGATATGAGGTTTCCAAGCAATCAGGAATACCGCGTTCAAAGATTTATAACATTCTTGAAATTCTTCTAAACAAGGGTGCAATTTTGTCTACCCAATCTCAGCCTATAAAGTATTCCGCTGTTCCTGTTGATGAATTTATTGCACAATTAAAAATTTCAACATCTTTGGACTTTGAAAATATGGAAAATAGTCTTGGAGAATTTAACATTCAATCAAAGAACCCTGAACTTTGGAAAATCAACTCTTACTCTAACGCTTTGACTAAACTAAAACTTATGCTAAGACAAGCTACCAGTGAAGTATACATACAAATTTGGGAAAATGAAATTGACAATGAAATTTTGGCACTTCTTGTTGCTATTGAGAAAAAAGCAGATAAATTTATATTAATTTGTTTCAGTGAAAACCAACATTATAATTTACCGTTGAAAAAATATTACAAGCACGGCTTTGAACATGCCAAGATTCAAGAAGACAACGGTCGCTGGCTATCAGCCGTAATTGACAATCAAGTGCTTTTCGGTTCAAACATCAATTCAGATTACGATTTCGTTTGGACATACAACAGCACTATGGTTTTTCTTACTAAAGAATTCATTATTCACGATGCATACACCGCTCATATCCTTGAAAAACTTGGCGACCACGGCAAAGAAGTTTTCGGCGACGACTACGCTAAAGTTAGAGATATTTATTAGCATAAAAATTTTTAACTTTTATTTAATATCAACGCATAAGTACTTTATAAATACGTAATTACATAGACGAAAAAAGCCTCTGTTATACAGAGGCTTTTTTCTTTGTTATTATCTTATTTTATCCGCTGAACACTATTTTGAGGACGCTTTTAAGATTATTTTATTGCCGTTTTTAATTAGATTTAGCATGTTTTCATCTGTTACTTTGCCAATGACATTTACACGATCAAATGCGCAATAATCTTTTGTTGGTATAGTCACTTCTCCGCTATATCGTTTAAATAACGAATTGTCGATACATATACTACCACGTTTTCGCTCTATTTGATTTTCTGGCAACACTTCTCCACCAAAGCAAGAATATTCTCTGGTTTCCACCAGTCTTTTCAACGTTGTTGGGGAATCTTGTCTTATAGTAAATGGCTGATTATATAAGTTGCAATGCTTTTCATCAATTACCGCTTCAATTTCTAGCGTCCTTGTTTTTACATACTTAGCTATCTTATGATCTTCGGTTTTTGACACTATTCCATCTCCGCATATCACCATATCAACCGCCATGTTTTCCATCATATCAACATATTGATAGTACGGTGTTTTTCCACGGTGGCTCTCTAAAGTTACTAGTTCTTCAAACATTGGACCACGTTTTATCACATCACTTGAAATAAACCCTGCCACTTCATAGCCTAACTTGCGAAACCTTTTGTTCATTTCTACAAACTGCTTGTCATCAAGTCCGCTCTCTACTTTTGGATAGAAATTGTGTATCAACAATATACGCTTATCACTACCCTTTCTTATTTCCTTCAACTCACTTTCAGTTACCGTTGACGCGTTTAGACATATCTCAGTTTCTTTCGCCAAATGTATGATTTCTTCAACACTATACCCGTAATCAATTCTTAGTATATCTATTTCAAAATCTTTCTTGAACTCCAAAATGTCTTCATAGTTGAACATTTTCAAAGTCTTTTTACTTACATCAGCTATCACCTTATACCCACAATCTTTTAGGAATTTTAGCATTTCGGTAGACTTTTTTACGTAGTCTTCGCTAAATTCTTCTGATACGTGGAAGGAGGTGAATATAGATTTACCTTCACTAAAAAGTGAAGGTAAATCTTTTTTTATCACATCAAAACTCGATATGTATACACTGGATCCCAGTTTATACATTCAGTACGTCTTTTTCCTTGATTACAAGTGCAGTAATAATAAATCCTGCAATATATGAAATTACTAGTCCGATAAAGTAATGTAAGATGCCTGATGTTCCGATCATTAGCGGCAACGCTACTAGTCCACTTGGTCCCCACGCTGACGCCATTACACTCATCATCATTACATAAGCTCCACCAAATCCTGCTCCTAACCCTGCAGTTATGAACGGTTTGAACATTGGTAAAGTTACTCCGTAGATTAGAGGCTCGCCTACTCCAAGGAACCCTGCTGGCAACGCTCCTGAAATAATACTTGTTAATCTAGTGTTTCCTGCTTTCTTTGCTTTAATATAGATAGCAATTGCTGCACCTACTTGTCCTGCACCAGCCATTGCTAGTACTGGGAACAAACTTACTCCGCCCATTGCTTCAAGTTGTACGGCATAGATTGGAATCAATCCGTGGTGCAATCCTAATAGTACCATCGGCAAGAACAATGCTGCCAATACATAACCTGAGATTATGCTCACTACTACGCTACCACTATTTACTAGTAAACTCAATACATATACTAATCCGTCAGAGAAGAATCCTGCTACTGGCATGATTACGAATATTGTTACTAATCCTGTTATTAACAATGACAAGAACGGTGTGAATATTAAATCCAACACGTCTGGCATACGTTTTCTGATAAATCTTTCTACTTGTGCTAAAATCCATACTGCTAAAATAACTCCGATGATTCCGCCTTTTCCTGTAGTCAAAATTGACTCTAATGGAACTGCTGTGTTAAACAATCCAATCATAGTTGATAATTTTACTATGTTTGCTCCGATTGTTATTCCACCAATCATTCCACCAAGTGCTTCTGTTGCGCCAAATGCTTTTGCTGCATAGACACCAGTAAACACTGCGAAGTATGTGAAGAACGCGCCTCCAATTAGTGTGAATACCAACTGCATTCCTTCAAAGAATACTCCTGATACTACTTTACTTGTCATTAATTGACCCAATAATGATCCTAGTCCGTTAAATAATCCTGCTGCGATAATTGCTGGTATCATTGGTATGAAGATCTCAGAAATTATTTTCAATGCATTCTTGAATTTGTTTTGTTTTTGTCCTGATTTCATAGCATCTTTATTAGCTGCCCAATTATCAGTTACCGCATCTGCTCTTGCTAAGCTGAATTCAGCAATAACTTCATCAGTTACTTTCTTAGCTTTTCCAGGTCCAAGTACTACTTGATAACTGTTGCCGTCAACTACTAAACCTAACACGCCATCGATATTCTTAATATCTTCTTTTGTGAATAGCGTTGAGTCTTTCACTGTTAGGCGCAATCTTGTCATACAATTTGTCGCCTTAATAATGTTCTCTTTTCCACCAATAGTCTTGACTATCAGTCTTCCCAATTCTAAATTCGTCATCTTCCCTCCATGTTCAATTAATCGAACAAACTTATATTATTTTATGAATATGCCCATGCGCAATCTCAAGCTTTGCTTGTGCTTCCTCAAGGGTAATATTCAACAAAATCATCACAATCGCCAACTTTACATGTCCATTGGCTTTTTCTAACACTTCTTTCGCTAATGCTTTGTCGCATTCAGCGGCTTCACTGACTATATTTATTCCACGAGCTATTAGTTTCTCGTTTGTCATTTTCAAATCTACCATGTAGTTTTTAAATACTTTTCCGAACTGAACCATGCTTAATGTGCTTATCATATTAAGTATTAGCTTTGTTGTAGTACCAGCTTTTAGTCTTGTTGAACCAGTCAACACTTCCGCCCCTGGACAGGCTTCAATTGCTATGTCGCTGTGGTTAGAAATTTCACTGTTCTTGTTACATGAAACAGTAATTGTCTTTGCATTTATACTTTTTGCATAGTCTAATCCGCCAATTACGAATGGTGTTCTACCACTTGCTGCAATACCAATTACCACGTCTTTTTCAGTTAATTTAGCTTCAATTAATGATTCTTTACCTTCACTAAATGAATCTTCCGCGCCCTCTTTTGCTTTCACAAATGCGTCAGAACCTCCAGCCATCAATCCTACTACAGTATTGTAATCAACTCCGAAAGTTGGGGGACACTCTACTGCATCTAACACGCCAAGTCTGCCACTTGTGCCTGCTCCAATATATATTATTCTGCCACCAGCATTTAATGCAATGCTTGCCGCTTCAATAGCTTTTGTAATTTGTGGAATTTCAGACTCAATACATTTTACTGCATTTATATCTTCATTATTCATCAATTTAACCGCTTCAATTATTGAAAGCTCACTAAGTTTAGTTGAGTTTGCATTAACAGTTTCAGTTGTCATGTTTTGTAAATTTATCATATTGCACCTCTTCAATAAATAAATCATAACACATAAAATAAAAATTGCAATAGTAGAAGTGCTTTATGAAATAAAGTTTCAAAAACTGAAACAAATCTTCTGTCATAATGTATGAAAATAAGAAAAAAACCGCCAAATTGCGTTGTTTTTAAACAATTTTTAGCGATTTTTATCTATAATATATTTAGTAATTTTATAATAATTTTTAACTGTAAGATTCCGATTTATCTTTTTCTAAAAGCTCTTTCGTATGAATTATTTGGTCTATTTTTGAGTTTTCTAATCTACTGTAATATGAGTTGAATAAGATGTCAATTATTGTCAACTGTGAAATTCGACTACTGCTGGCACTAATTCTTATATCGCTTTCAACCGATGGCAAATATAGGGGATAATCCGTCATTTGATTGAGTTTTGTTGAGCCGTATTTTAAAATTGAAATAATAATTCCGCCTTTTTCTTTTATGTTATTAGCAATTTTCAGTATTTCGTTAGTTTGTCCAGAATAGGATACTATTATTGAAATATCGTTTTTTTCTATGTTGTTTGATCGAATTATTTGCATATGAATATCTTCGTAAAGGGAAGTGTTTTTGTTTATTCTCTCAAGCTTCATTTGCATATCTTTCGCAACTAAATAGCTTGCTCCAATTCCAAACAAATTAACGTGCTTACAATCAATCAAAAGTTTCACAACCGCTTCAACAACTGAAAAATCAAGTAAATTTAATACGTTTTCAATTGATTTGATATGATTGTCGCATAAATCTTTAGAAATTTGTTCTTGAGTTGATGGTTTCTCTTTAGAAGAATTATTATCTTTCAAAAGATTTTCGTCAATTATTATGTCGTTATAAATTGCAGTTTTTAATTCTTTATATCCTTTAAACCCAATTTTTTTCGCTACACGAACAACTGTTGCACCACTACAAAAACAAGTTTTAGCAAGGCTGTGAATGTCTTTTTCAATAGCTTTTCTTGGGTTGTTTAGCAAGTACTTAACAAGCTCTTTTTCGCCGTTGGTACACTCACTATAATAACCCTCTAATTTGAAAATTGCTCTTTTCATTTTCACCTCACACAGTTTTTATTTTATTATAACACAAAACAAGCAGGCATGAAAGTTTATTTCACAAATATTTTACTTTTTTAAAATATTTAATCATATCATGATTTAAAAGCAATTTATTAACTGAATTAAAATGTTTTTCTATTTTTCAGACGCTTCTTTGTTTTTGAATATGATTTTGAAAATAGGAAAAAATACCCAGAAAGAAATTGCTGAATTGATAATCATTGTTGTTACATCGGCAACGCTTTCACCGAAATTGCCCCATACACTCATTAAGAATGAATATATTGGCGCTTTATAAATTCCTTGTGCTGCACCTGCTACGAAAGTAATTGCTACATATGCTAACACATACCACATTGCTGCTTTTAAAACGCTTCCTTTGTGTTTAAATGTTACATTTCTTTGTACAAAGAAATTTAATACTTGCGCTATTGCTAGCGTTATTTGTACCGCTAAAAAGTATGCTAGTCCACCACCAGAACCATCAGGTAAAATCTTTCCTGCTGTGTAGTTGAATATGTAAAATGGTGATCCGTCTAGGTTACTTCCAACTTGAAACATTTGAAAAGTCATATCTTGTAACGCTGTTGTTTCAAATAAACTTCTAAATATCGGCATTAACAACAACTGCAAAACAGTGATACCGTTACAAATTATGAAGAATACTATGAATTGCGTTGATGAAGGATGTTTCTCCTTAAACCTTTGCCACACATTTTTCTTCTCGGTGTTTTCCTCTATTATATTTTTGTTTTCTTTATTCACCAAAATTGTTCCCCTTTAATTTTTATTGGATTTTTTAATTTCTGAGTTAATTCGTTTATCAAGTTTGCCTTTTCTGAATTTCGCACGAATTAGATGTGCTGCACCTTTAAAGAAGTGTCCATTTACCATCTCGATTATTGCGTCAGTCATTTCAAGTGAAGCCATTCCTCCAGAATTTTTCGCTATACCTCTAAATGGCATATGCAATAAAAAATGCACATTCAAATTAGGCTTACCTTTCTTTTCCGACTTGTTTTTAACTGCCAAAATTCTTCTATAAATAAATCTCGCTAAAGGACTTTTTGCATAACCCATTTGGGATAGGCAATCATTTCGGCCAAGTGGAATTGTTGTATCCCATTGATTTTTTGGAATAGGACAACCCATTAGCACTTCGAACTCACTCTCTCCCACATCTTTAATATCACAAGCGTAATAGTTTTCCAACTTTGCTTTTTCATATGGTATAACAGTTGTTGTGCCGTTAATTGATACATTCTCAGTTAAGCGAATATCTTTTGATGATGCACCGATACTAATTTTGTACTCACCAGCTTCGATTTCAAATTTACCTGTTTTCGTGTTGAAGTATCTAAATGTTTTATCGTCAAATGCAATCTCTACTTGCTTTTTCTCACCAGCTTTTAATGTTGTTTTACTAAAACCTTTCAGTTCAATTTTCGCTCTAAAAATATCACTTTCAGTCTTTGATACATATAACTGCGCTATTTCTTTCGCTGTGCATTTTCCAGTATTAGCAATTGTAAAAGTTGCTTTATTTTCAGACAAAATCAAATTACTATATTCAAAATTCGAGTATGACAAACCGAACCCAAAAGGAAATTTAACATCTTCATTTGCAGTTTCGTAGTATCTATATCCCACGAAAATGCTATCTCTATATTCAGAAGTTCGCTCTCTCCCAGGGTAAAACGCCGCACATGGGCTGTCATTATGATCATCAATATAAGTTTCCGTTAGCTTTCCACTTGGGGAAACAGCACCAGTTATTAGATTCAAAATCGCTTCACCGCCAGCTTGACCTGTTAGATTCACATTCAAAATACCTTTACAATTAGGTTCCCACGGCATTTTTATTACGCTTCCTGCCATAACAATGCAAATCACATTTGAATTAACTTTTGCGATTGCTTCAATTAGTTTGTTTTGGGATATTGACATTGAAATATGCTTTCTATCAAACCCTTCTGACTCCATAATTTCTTCAAGCCCAACAAACAATAAAACTTTATCCGCTTTTTTAGCTAGTATAACTGCCTTTTCTATTTCGGCACTTTCATTTTTGCTTTTCTCTCTTGTATATCCATTTTCAAAACCGATATAATCAAAATTTTGTAACTCACAAGCATCTAAAAAGCTAGTAACTTTCACTGGATTCACCTGTGAACTTCCCGCTCCTTGATATCTTGGTTTATCCGCAAATTCACCTATAACAGCAATCTTTTCACCAACTTTAAGAGGTAATATATTATCAATATTTTTAAGTAACACAGCCGATTCTTCACATGCTGTTTTAGCTAGTTCATGATGTTTATCATGGTCGCAAACAACATCGCCTATTTGCATTTCTTTAATTTCAAAAATTGTCTTTAAATATTCTTCAACTCGTTTATCTAAAATTTCATGAGATAATTCACCTGAATTTACTGCATCTAATAGCTCTTGAATAGTATCGCAACCTGCAAATGGCATTTCAAGGTGACTGCCTGCAATTACTGCATCAGTGTGAGAATTACTTCCGCCCCAATCAGATACTACTGCACCGTCAAACCCCCATTCTCCTCTTAATATATCTTCAAGTAAGAATTTGTTTTCATTTGCGTATACGCCGTTTACTTTATTGTATGACGACATAACGAAATGTGGTTTGCTCTCTTTCACCGCTATTTCAAAGCCTGTAAGATAAATTTCACGCAATGCTCTTTCATCAATTATTGAATCGGACAACATACGCAATGATTCTTGTGAATTTACCGCAAAGTGTTTAAGGCAAGAACCAACTCCCTTACTCTCAATACCCCTTGCCATGCTTCCTGCTAATTTTCCTGAAAGATACGGGTCTTCTGAAAAATATTCGAAGTTTCTTCCACAAAGTGGACTTCTTTTTATATTTAATCCAGGCCCAAGTATCACATCAACACCTTGTGAGCGAGCTTCAACTGCAAGTGCATTTCCCACTTTTTCGCATAGCTCTTCACTCCAACTTGATGCCATTCCAACAGCTGTAGGAAAACAGGTTGATTTTTGGCTCTCATTTAAACCTAAATGGTCACTAGCGCCTACTGGCTTTCTAAGTCCATGTGGTCCGTCAGACATTATGATTGGCGGAACGTTTTGTTCCTCTAATTTTCTTGTATTAAAAATACCTTCCCCTGCCAGCAAAGAACATTTTTGTATTAATGTTAAATCTTTTAAAATTTTCTTGTATTTCATATCTACCCCTCCACAGGCTCTATTGATTTTTGTTATTGACCTTTACAAAAATATCAATATGTTAAAAAAATTACGTACCTTTCATTATGAGTCTTCATATTTGTTAAATAACCATACAACCCCACATTTTCAGTGGGGTGTATAGATATAATCAATTTTCATTTCACTTTAAAGAAATTTAGTTTAAATTATTTTGTAGCTTTGTTTGTATAATTTTTAGGATTTTTCTTTTCATCTTTAGTTCTTAAAATTATCAAAACAATTCCACCAGCAATTAATAGTGCTATAACAACGCCACCAACTACTAAACCTACTTGCCATGGAGCAAGGGTATAGCTAATTAATGAATCTCTTGAAATATCATTCATAGCTGAAGAATGTACTACTGTGTAGCAGATGTTTTTCGCTGATGATTGCAATGCTTTAACTGATGTTGCACTTTCTGTATCATAGATTGGAATTTCATATGACATTAAGCAAGCATCACCACCAGCACGAAGCATTTGGTCAGCATACATGTAAGTTGTACGGATTGAGTCAGTTAATACTAGACCTTCAAAGCCCCACTCGTTACGTAATATATCAGTAATCAACGCTTCATTTCCGCCAGCCCATGTATCACCAATACAGTTGAATGATGTCATAACTGCTGTTGCTGCGCCAAAGTCTTTTTTGATTTGCGTTTCGCCGTTTTCGTCAATATATTCAATGTCTGTTTTTGCTTCTTTGAAAACAATTTCAAATGCTTTCAAGTAAAGTTCTCTCATAGATTGCTCAGATGCCCAAGTTAAAAGAATACAGTCGTTTGAATTGATTGACAACGCTCCGCCTACCATGCCAAGCTCAACTGATTTACCTGCATTTAGGTTTCTAGCATATGATTCTTGGTCATTAACAGCAAAGTGTTTTACGTAAGCATACAATCCTTTAGACGCTGCTCCACTAACTTCTGCTGCACATAGCTTTCCTGATAATACTGGATCTTCTGAGAAATACTCGAAGTTTCTTCCTGAGAATGGTGATCTATGCAAGTTAAGACCTGGTGCATACCAACCATTAACTCCATATTGTAAGCCTTGTTCACCGATAGCTTTTCCTACTTCATACACTAAATCAGTATTCCATGTAGCAGCTAAAACTACTTCACAAGGGAATGCTGTTAAGTATACCGCAAGAGCTTCAGTACCTAAAGCTTTGTATTTCAAACTTTGAGGGCCATCATTATCGTTTGTCATTGGTTTTCCTAGTCTTTCAACAGCTAGTGTTGCCCAACCAGCTTTACCTGACATTTCTCTCATTTCAGCTACTGTGAATTGCTCAATAAACTTTGTCCATGCTGGATCTTCATAATCCAATCCACGTAAGTCGATTAATTGAATTCCGTAGTCTTGGTTTGTTAATGGCATAATATCTTCGATGTCATTATGCATTTCAACTAACGCTTTATTGTCGAACAAGTTGCCTTCTAAAATAGCTTTTAATTCTGGTGACATAATTCCGTCCGCCGCTGTAGGAGCAGTTGGGTATGAACCAGCAAAGTCAGTTCTTGACATTGTTTCGCTTCCATTTTTAGTACTCATATTGTTTTCAGCCATATTTTCTTCAAATACATTTGTTGCTGCTATACCATATTTTCCTTCATCGTCTTTAGCATATGTTTCACTATCACGAGGGTTTGAACTATTGTAAACGATTTTTTTAGTTATTGCATCATCAAATGAAGCAGTGCTTTTCTCGTTTGCATAAGCCCAACTGTGTGATCCGTAGTTTACGCCATCTACTGTTCCGATATAGAAATTATATACGCCTTTATCAAGGATATATCCTTTTTCGATTTCATCATCATATGATGCGAAATCTTCAGCGTCTACAACTAATGTTACAGTTTCTGATTGTCCTTTAGCTAAATCTTTTGTTTTTGCAAAAGCAGTAAGAACTACTTGTGCTTTCTCAACACCGCCGTCGATATAAGGTGTTTCAACGTATAGTTGCACTACATCTTTAGCTGTTACGTCACCAGTGTTAGTTACTTTTACTTCCACAGTAAATGTTCCGTCACTATATGATTTACTAGTTATTTCTTGGTTAAATGTTGTATATGATAATCCGTATCCGAATGGGTACACAACACCATCGTTTCTGTTATAGTATGCGTCATCATTCCCTTCAGTTGCTGTAAAGTAACCTTCTTTTGATGCAGTTTCATACCAACGGTATCCATTATAAATTCCTTCTTCATAACCAAGGAAGAAAATATCACGAGTTTTGTCGTTACCGTATTCGATAGATGTGTCGTATTGTGAATTTACTTTTTCATTTTTTGTATTTACTGTATAGATTTCAGGATCACTGAAGTTTTCGATTGTAGGATTGTTAAGGAAATCCACAGCGTATGTATCAGGTAGACGACCAGATGGAGCGTATGTTCCAACTAGCATTTTTCCAATAGCGTGATATCCTTGTTTACCAGGAGCTCCAACCCACATGATAGAATCAATATCAGGGTCGTCTTGTAGTTCAGCAAGTTCAAGTGGTGATGGTGCGTTAATCATTACGATTACTTTTCCGTCCTCACCGCTCATAGCTTTTGCAGCTTCAATTACTGCTTCTTCTTCATCAGTAAGCTCTAAGTAATGTTTGTCAGCATTTGGAAATAGTTTCACGTTTCCGTGCTCGTCCATTTGACGTGGTGCATCAGCACACTCGCCTCCTGTTCTTCCAATCCAAACGATGTTTACGTTGTTATCACTAGCTTTAGAACTTTTCACAGCACTATCAAGTGTTGCTCCGTCTAATTCTGGAATATCCCAATGTGCCATCATTCCAATAGAAACTGCTGGTCTTTCAGCTGCTTTCGCTCCCCAAATAGAGAAATTATCTTCAGTCCAATCAATATACTCTTTCTTCAAGCCTTGATTAATTTCAAGTCCCGCTTCCAAGAATGCTTCTTCTGGAGATACAAGATCGTCGTTACCAATTGCTCCTGCACCTGCACCACCATTAACTGGATAGTAGAATGACCAACCGAATGCATTCACTTCAAGAGGGTTTTTCTCTGATGCAACAAGCGGTAATGCATTGTTGTCATTTTTCAAAAGAACCATACCTTCTTTCTCAACAATCTCAGCTAGTAATTCAGCATCAATAATAGATTGTTCTTGTGAACTATTGCCCTTACCATAATAGTCAGCATTAGCTCCGCCTGAACCCAAGTTTTCGATAACCACGTTTGGTCCTCCAAAAGCTGAATTCATTACAATACTATAATAATTCATTATAGTAGTTGCTGCAATAATCAAGGCTAGCAATATTGTCATGGTCGCTATCATGATAATTCTGAATTTTTTGTTACTCATTTTTAGTTTAGTTGTATTTTTCATCTTTATCTCCTATTTTTTCATTCCTTATTCATAGCCCTATCATACCATTTTTGACCTATTTATTTTTAATTTTAACACAAATGGTCGAAAATCAAGCATAAATTGCATAAAAATCAAAATCAATACAGTTTCCCCACTTATATTTTGAATTGCTAAATTAATTTTCAATTATTATAGCTGTATTTTAATCTCTATTAATCAGAGAAATGTCACTTTTCTATTTAACATTTCAGACTAGTTCATTACTTTACTGACTACATCAAAAATATATAGTCAAACTGCAAGAAATTAATTATATTGCATAAGAAAAAACTCTGATTTTCATCAGAGTTTTTTACGATCTTTCAGCGATCCGCTTTATTTCATTTAGTTTTTTTTAAACTTTAAAGAGTTGCTGTTTTTCATCATGTTCTTTTATTGTATATACTAAATAAATAGTAAAATTGTATACGCTGAGTATAGAACCAACAACGTAATACCTTGCCAACGTTGGAACTTTTGCGTGATAAATGAAGGCACTAAAACGATAGCCGCTACTAGCAAACTCATTGGGATATCAAAGTAGATATTTTGTGATGAAACTGCTAAAGTTCCGCCTCCAATTAATGCACAGATTGGCAAAATCAAAGCTGTATTAATTAGGTTTGCACCCAAAATATTACCTACTGCAAGAGAACCCTCTTTCTTTTTAACTGCAATAATTGCTGTTACTAGCTCTGGAAGACTTGTTCCGATTGCTATCATTGTAAGTCCGATTACGCTTTCTGGTATGCCTACTAATTCAGCAAGTTTGCTTCCGTTAGCTACTAGAAGTTGTGAACCTACTACGATTCCCACTGCACCCATTGCGAATAAACCTAAGTTTTTTCCCCATTGACTTCTTGTGAATTTCGTTCTTTCTTCATCTGTAATTCCGTTTTTCGCACCTCTGATGTTTTCAACAATAAATGCTGCGAATAGTAAGAATAAAATTACGATTCCAACAACGTTAAGAGTTCCGCCCATTGTCAATACCCAAAGGGTTAAAAGTGTCACTAATAGCAAAATTCCTTTTGGCATGAAATCTTTTCTTTTCATTGCTAATGGTGCTAATACAAGAGTGATTGCTAAAATCAATGCTACATTGCAAATTGCTGAACCAACAGCGTTTCCGATTGCCATTTCAACTTTGCCCTCAACCGCTGCCATTACTGACACGATTAATTCTGGTAACGTTGTTGCTACACTGACAATTGTTGCACCAATGATAAACTTTGGAATTCCAGTTGCTTCTGCAATTGAGCTTGATGCGTCAACGAACCAGTCTCCGCCTTTTAAAATAAACAAGATACCAATGGCAAAAAGTACTATCGTAATAAATAAATCCATAATCTTTCTCCTACTTTCTTTTTTTTAAACTATAATAATAGTTTTTTTAATAACGTTTAATATTTTACCACATCTAAGAAATATATCAAAATGTTTTCCGCAAAAAAACGTAACAAACTTTCATTATTATATAAAATTTCTAACTACCTTATACAATGACTTCAAAGTCATTTTTGTGATACTTGATA
The DNA here is from genome assembly GCA_947039455.1 of uncultured Clostridia bacterium. Taxonomy (GTDB): domain Bacteria; phylum Bacillota; class Clostridia; order Christensenellales; family CAMQZB01; genus CAMQZB01. The sequence goes on along the minus strand of CAMQZB010000015.1, from coordinate 7,736 downwards.
ATACCCTCTTTTTGCATTTTGCTAAGCTCGTTTGACATGGCACTTCGATCCACGCAAAGGTAATCCGCAAGAGCTTCTCGTGAAAATGGAATAGTAAACTTTGTGTTCTTACCTCGTTTCATATCAAAATACAGCAACAATCGTTCTCGTGTTGTGCGTTTTGAAATAATTTCTACTTTTTGTTGTAACATAAGGTTCTTTTTCGCCATAAGTTTCAGCATATTTTCAATTAAAACCGTGTGGTAAATACAATTAGTTGGACAGGCGGAAATTACTTTGTTGTAATTAATCAGCATAACTTCGCTGTCCTCCAACGCTGTAACAGTCACTGGGCTATACTGAATATTAGCACAGGCAAAAACTTCTGCGAAAATCTCGCCCTTTCCAAGTTTTGCAAGCATATTCTCTTTTCCGTCAAGATTTTCTTTAACTATTTTCACAGTGCCTGACAAAATTACATAAACACACTCCACTTTTTCGCCGTGCTTTAAAATTACCGCATTTTTCTTTACTACTTTTCTAGTAGCGGACAAACAGCCCATCAAACTCCCAAAATCTTCCACGTTTATAGACTCGAATAACTGATTATTTTTCACTATATTAAATATATTTTCCATAAAGCCTACTTTTGTTGTAACTACAACATACTTTTTCTTTAAATTATACTATACTTATGGTATTAAATCAAGTAGGAGATACATTATGAGCAAAAAAATTATAACAATTGATAAAAATAAATGCGTAGGTTGCGGACTTTGCGTTAGTGCTTGCAGTCAAGGCGCTATCGGTATGGTAGACGGCAAGGCTACTATGATGCACGAAGATTACTGTGATGGTCTTGGTAATTGCTTACCAGCTTGTCCTGTAAATGCTATTAGTTTTTCAGATAAAGACATTTCAACTGCCCCTAGAGTCACTATGCCTGTGAAAAATATTCCTTCACATACAGCTACAAACGTTCCTTGTAATTGTGCTAGCAATCAAGCGAAAGTATTCAAAAGAGATGCAGTTAGCGAAAGCACTTGTTCAACAACTACTACGGCAACTCCAACTACTGAACTTCGTCAATGGCCTATACAAATCAAACTAGCTTCTGAATCAGCAGGATTTTTTGAAGATGCACACCTTCTTATTGCTGCCGATTGTGCTGCTTATTCTTATGGAAATTTTCATCAAGAATTTATGAAAAATAAAATCACTATTATTGGCTGTCCTAAATTAGATGATGTGGATTATTCAATTAAATTATCAGCTATTTTAAACAATAACAATATTAAATCAGTTACTATTGTTCGCATGGAAGTGCCTTGTTGCGGTGGATTGGAAAATGCCACTAAGACTGCATTGAAAAACTGCGAAAAACTTATCCCATGGAATATTGTTACTATTTCAACTAGTGGCAAAATTCTTGAGGTTTAATCTTTAGATAATTTATATATAATTCCAACACTATTTACACAATTTAACAAAGAATTTTCTTTGAAGATAAAACAAAAACCAAGTTATAAGTTTTCTAAATTTATAACTTGGTTTTTTTGTTTATATTGTGTATTAATAATGAATTGTATTGAATACAATCATGATTAATTTATTTTATCTATTTAATCAAACCTGATTTATAGGAATAAGAATAGATAGAACAAACCATTGATCTTTTTCCGCAATATTTAAACTGCCATGATATTTTTCTGTGATATGTTTTATACTCTTAATTCCGTAACCGTGATTATTTTTATCATTTTTTGTTGTAATAAGCTCATTATTATTATATTGCAATTTGCTTTCGAAATAGTTTTCTATCTTTATCATAAGCAATTCGCCTTGGTTGTAAACTGCAATTTTGATAATACGTTTTTCTTTATCCTTGATTTTCTTTACACTTTCTATCGCATTGTCTAAAGCATTTCCAAAAACCGAACAAAGGTCCATCACTTCAATAAAGTTCAGCAATGTTCCATCTACAACGCAAGTAAAGTTAATATTATTCTCTAAACATACCATGCTTTTTCCTGCAAGTACAACATCTAAAACATTGTTTCCAGTTTTATATTGTGACTCATACATTTTTATGCTTGATTCTAAATTGTCAATATATTTAGTTTTTTTATCAATATTTTTTTCCGCTCGAATAACAGCGATTTGATGTTTTAGGTCATGATGTTTTCTGTTAATAACATCAATACTCTCTTTTTCTCGCTTATATTGTTCATATTGATTTACAAGCAACATTTCCATAGAGGAAATTTCATTCTTTGCATATGCCCACAACTTTTGTTCCCTTTGAGAAATTAACAAAATAATTCCGCATAGGTCAACTAGGGTTCTTATATAGAATATTTCGCTGGTATAATTTCCGCTAAAGGGTGTATTTGGAGTTATATAACTCATGTTGCTTAAAACAAATACACCAAGCACAATAGATACTACAATAAGAAATTCCTTTTTGCTGTTTTCGTGAATTTCGCTGATTTTCATGTATCGAGATTCAATTATGAAAAACAGTCCAAAGGCTAATGCAAAAATAATTAGTGCTGTGAACCCTTTTACAAATAGTAGAGAAAATTCGCTGGTAAATACTATATCAGCCACAAAATAACTGTATAATTGCCATTCTAACGCTGCAACAAATTCGGCGATAACAAATGCTTGGGCACACCAACAACCTGCTGAGATTGGGCTAATATCACAGCATATGTAGATAAATAAATACATTAATACTACAGCCATTGCCATTCCAACGACCCAAAGATAAATCGGCATAGCTCCAGCTAGAATTTGAAAAATACAAAACACTGCTAAAAACAAAGCAATAACAGAGTAAAGTTTTATTCCTTTTATTTTCTTTTTTAAGAAAAATATGTAAATCAAACACGCAGCCCATTCTGAAACTGCAGTGAATAATCTTGGTATATCAGGCATAAATTCCATGTTTATACCCCTCCTAAAAATGCAGTTAATGCTTGCATAAACGCTTTTTTTCTAGGTCTACTAATTTGTAATAAATCATCGTCAACAATGGCGCAGTTGTCTTTAACCCCTCTAACTTTCGCTAGATTTACTAGGTAACAATTGTTGCATCTGAAGAAATTATGTTTGGAAAATTTTTCTTCAGTTTCTTTCATTGTGCCTGTTATTTTTATATTATTTTTTGCCGTTTTAAACATTAACTTGTGCTTCATACTCTCAACATACAAAATTTCCGACATTTCATATCTTTCCACGCCGTTATCCGTTGGCAAAAGTATATAGCTATGTTCTCTGCTTTTGATTTTTTCTATTGATCGTTTCAATTCCTGTGAAAAAGCAAAATATGGTAACGGTTTCAAAAGATAGCTAAGAGCATCAACCGCGTAACCTTTTATTGCATATTGCGACATATTAGTGATAAAAATTATAATGACATTTTTGTCTAAATTTCTAATATATTCAGCTGTTTTCATACCATCAAGACGCTTCATTTCAACGTCAAGGAAAATTATATCAAAATCGCATTTGAAATTTTCAGTAATCTCATCTCCATCAGAATGAGTAATAACTGATAATTCTTCACCAGTTTCTTGGGAAAAGGTTTTTATGTAATCTAAAATTATTTGTATACTTGAAGGATTATCATCAACCACCGCTATTCTATACTTCACAACAATTACCTCCACTTTTCGAATACTGTTCAATTTTTAAATTATAACATAAGTTTGATTTTTTTTCAACACATTATGCACTTTAATAACTTATCATTTAGTTTTTCACATAAAAAGTGCGCTGAAATTTAATTCAACGCACTTTTTTAATATTATGGAAGTTCCTGATATTTAGTTAAGATTTCACAAAATTACGCAACGTTTGCTGGGTTGTTTATGTCAAAATCGATATTTACTTGAACCGATCCCTTGGCAGTAAATTTTGCTCCGTTACTTTCAAATACTGAAATTCTCATTCTTGATTGAGTTTCCAAATGCACTTCTGGAGGATTAGAGTATCTGCCATATTTAAAATATGAATAATCTTTTGTAGATTCATCACAACCGAAATTGTTTGATCCTGAATCATATCTAACTAAGAAATATTTTCCAGTGCCTATTAGTTCAGTTGTACCTGAATTGAAAATAAATTTGATATATTCAGTATTTGTGCATGGGAATATATAAATCCCATTTTCGTTTTTAATTACTTTGTTTGCAACACTACTAGTAACTTTTCCAATAGTCAATTCATTAGATTGATTATGAACAACAGCAATATATTTGCTGTCCCCTGCTATAATCGGAAGTTCGCTAGTATTGCCTAAAGAAGTAAGAGCAAGCACTGACACGTATAGTTTATCATTTTCCACTTTCCAAACTGGCGCGTTTATAAATGAATTATTGCCTATACTTACTGATATATTTCTGTTATCAAATTCAATTCCGCCAATAGTTACAGCCACTGGAGTTTCGGCAATATATTCCGCTACTTCTACATAGAAATCCGTATTTTCATCTGCTAATTTAACATCTTTAATAAGCGTGTGTTTGTTATAATAGGTAGTTTTAAATGCTGACATAACTGCGTTAATTCTTGATACCACGTTAGCATTAAAAGCGCCCATAGTTTCCCATGATGGGTGTGTTACAGTACCCTCGCCTAAATTCACTGTACTTTTAGCTACTGTTTCTCTACCAAAAATATCAACATATGTTACTTCAAATTTAGTAGGAATTTTATTTTTATTGTAAACTACAGCTTGAGTATCAGTCCAAACTGCGTCTACTAGTGTACCTACTGTAACAAATGGTGCAGACTCTTTTTTGTATGTTCCACCAAAGAATTTATGTCCACTTTCTAAATTTGCATCCTTAATTCCAATAACTTCGTCGTTATGGAACAATTTCACTGTTAATGATGCCATCAATTCATAAGCAAAATCATTATCAACTGCAAACCCAGTTTGAACTGCGTTGTAGTTGCCATTATATCCTGTATTGAAGTTTTCAGTGATAAGATTAACACTTAATAGGTCCACAACTTTGCTGTCATCAGCAACTAAAACATCTGCTGTGATAGTATTTGTTTTAATAATTTCAATAGCTTTTAAAACTGTTGCCTTGTCATTAGTCCCATTAAGAACCACGCCACGACCGAACTTTTTGTTTTCAGTAGCAGTATCTGCTGAGCTGGAATTTATTTCTGTGTTCATCATTTCAAGAGTACCATTTCCCATCCAAATTGCATTAGTATTATCAGCGTTTCCACCTTTTACTTTGATAGTTGAATTTGCAATATTAACTGCTCCGTTTCTTGAATTTAATGAAGTTGTAACTAATCCTGCGTAGAAATTTATATTAGTTGAGGAATCAAGGTTTACATTTTCTAAGTTCAACGTGCCAGAAGCCCATGAAATAATTATTGCTTTATCAGCATTTTGAACTACACTTGAACCAAATTCTTCTGCGTCAGGTTTGATAGTTCCGTTTGAAATAGTTACTGCATAGCTTTGTGCATCAACACTATTTACGCCAATTTGCACTCCTGCATTTAAGGTATTTCCACCAAGGTCAATTGCAAGGTCTCTACTAATTTGAATTGCTGATATTGAATTGATGTCAGTTGTGAAGGTAATTCTTGATACTGTATCAGTAGTTAAAGCTTTATTTAATTCTTCGACCGTTGCTACTTTTGCTGAATTTGTTACTATAATTTTATCATCTCCAAATGATGGCAAATTAACATCATCTACTGGTTCAATTTTGCCAGCGATATCAGTTCCTACTGGAACTTCTACTACTATATTATCTGGATTCACTGCATCGATTTTAACTTTATTTGAGCCATTTGGAATAATTGTTATGCTTACATTAGGTTTTACTGTTAAAACTGAGTTATCATTTGTTTCAACACTAACACCAACAACAGTTGGTATAACCTTTGCTCTTCCTGTTTCAGATAATACTATTTTCGTTGGAATATTCACGTTTACTTTCGCAACTGTTCCTTTTATTGCAACTATTTTCGTTGTTATGTTGTTGGCTGCAATTTCTAATTTAGTTTCGATATTAACTCCGTTTTGAACATCTACATTTCCGCCATTAACTGTTACTGAACCAATCACTGAACCGTCTTTAAATGTTAAAGTATTTTGCCCAGTAGTAGCAATTAATGTTGCGATATTCCCAGAAACTTCAACTGTTGCTTTTTGCATATCGATAGTTAATGTTCCAACGTAATCCTTGTCCAAAATTAATTTGCCTGTGAAATTTTCACTAGTCGCTGAAGATACACCAGCATCTAACACATATGTACCCGTTTCAGGCAATTGATCTACACCATTCCAAGCTATTACATCTGGTTTCGGTTTTGGATTTGTGTCAGGATTTGGCAATGAACTACCGCCACCGATGTGAGGATTTTTAGTAGGATTAACTGTTGGTGCTACTGTTGGTGCTACTGTTGGTTCTGCCGTTGTGTCAGGCGTTGGATCAACGAATTCAGTCTCGTTGCATGCTGTCAATGAAAGCACTAATGCTAACACCAAAACCAACATAATAAATAATTTTAATTGCTTTTTCATAATTTTCCCCTTACTTTTATACGATTTTATTTTAATTGAATTCTTGCTATTAATTTCAATTTGTATAACTTTTTAACAATTTAACTTATTTTTCATTTGTGATTTTTATAAACATATAATCAATATTTTTCAATACAACATTCATCTTTGATATTATAAGTGTACCTTCATAAAATAAAAATGCGTTCTTTGTCGCAAATAATAATAACATTGCTATCAATCGAATATTTTGTTGTTCTTCTTCTTACAATGCAATTTAAACTATACAAAACACTATCAGTACTTAATAATTCATGTTCTCTGTTGCTACTCCAATTGTAGTTACTCCCACCGAGCTTGGAACAATATATTCAGTAACATTTATATTTATTAGACAATTATACATTATTGTTTTCTAGAATTAAATAGAACTCCATTATCGCAATTTGACAGCATAAAATTTTTGGAAGAATTTCAAAAGCCGATATTCCTAAGAAACGAACAAATTTGTCACTAGGTAGCTTTGTCATACTTGTTGGAATGATTATTTTTGTTATATGATTAGTATCAAAAGCGGAGGTTTGTTTTAAATTATTTAAAATGTGGGAATGCATAAAAAAAAGACTGCTAACTTGCGTTAGCAGTCTTTAAAGTACTATTTCATTAGGAGAAGTGTACTTTTTAATTTTTAATTTTGCAATTCTTTAGAATTAATTTGCAATTACTTGCGTCTTATTTCTTTTTCTTTTTAAGAACGATTACTACTGGTACTGCGATAACGGCAAGACCTAGAAGACTAAGAATTACGATTAGAGCAATGTTTGCTCCGCCTTCTTCTGGAGTTGTTGGCTCTGGAGTAGTAGTTGGTTCTGGTGTTGGTGTTGGCTCAACGATTTCTACATCAGCGAACAATGTTTTAAGGTCATCGTAAGTGTAAGTAGATTTTGTGTAGTCAACAGCATTAGCCATTGCAGAAGTGATTTCGATAGTTCCATCAGAGAATACTAATGTCAATGTGAAATCTTTTCCTTGATGAGCTGTGAAGATTTTTGATGGTACTTTATTTCCGCCTTTAACAGCTGAAATTTCAAGATCGCCAGTAGCTTCTAATACCGCATCATGGTTTGCATTCCAGAATTTAGTAGTAGATGAACCGCCTGAACCACCTGATGAACCACCGCCACCGATTTGTCCGCCACCTTCGTTACCTGAA
>CAMQZB010000014.1 GCA_947039455.1 uncultured Clostridia bacterium | reverse complement strand
GGGCGCATAGCCCTTATGGAGTTTGAGGCAAAGCCTCATATAACTAACGAACCAACCCAAACAAAAAAGAATCACCACCAAAACTCGCTACAAAACAGCTTGCTTGCAAGTAGTGAAAATAAATGGGCAAAGAAAATCCCATTTTCGGGTCAAGGGTTTCGACCCTTGTGAGGTCAAGGGCTCACAGCCATTGCGGGGCATGGGGCAGAGCCCCATCTTACTAACGAACAAACAAACAAAAAGGAAAACTTATGAAAATAACGGAATTATCGATACAAAAGAAAACGAAAGGACGCTGTAATGTTTACATTGACGGCGCTTTTGTTTGTGGACTGGATAATTTCACGGTACTGAAGAACGGCTTGAAAGTGGGTCTTGAGATATCTAGTGAGAAATTGGAAGAATTGCAGTTTGAGAGTGAGCGAGATAAAGCGTTGAATTACGCCTTTGGGTACTTGTCTAAGTATCGGAAAACGGAAAAAGAACTGCGAGCGAAGTTGGTGGAACGTGGATACCTTGTGCAGATTGTTGATTACGTTATGGTGAAAACCAAAGAATATAAATTCGTGGACGATGAAAGCTATGTTAATTCTTATGTGGAAACTTATAAAAAAAGAAAAGGCAGTCGGCTTATGAAATTTGAACTGAAACGAAAAGGCATTGACGAAGAAATTGTCAGTAATATCGAAGTGAATGAGCAAGAAGAACAGGAGTATGTGAAAGCATTGATTGAAAAGTTCTTCAGAAACAAAGAAATGACTAAAGAGAATGTGCAAAAATTGTACCGTCACTTGCTGTCAAAAGGCTTTTCCTACGATAGTGCCAAATCCGCACTGTATCAAGTTATGACAGAAACGGAACTTGATGACGAAGAATAGTTTCAATGCTTTTTGCATTGATTAATACCTTTTCTTTTTAATTTAAAAATGGAGATATTTATGAGTATTAAAGGTTGCGGTTGTGACATTGTGAAAATAGAACGGTTCAAAGGAGTGTCCCAACGGTTTTTGGAGAAGTATTTCACTGAAAATGAGTTGGAATATATCAAATCTAAATCGATTGAGAAGCAGGCGGAAACAACTGCTGGACTTTTTTCTGTGAAAGAATCTATGGTGAAAGCTATTGGCATTGGCGGTGGTGACGGCTTGAAGTTTTCTGATATAGAAATTACCCACACCGAAAAGGGTCAGCCTATAGCTAAAATCAATCATGAATTATACAAGACTTTAGAAATACACGTAAGTATTTCCCACAGCGAAACTGATGCTATGTCCTTTGCGGTTATAGATTAGATAATCAAATATAATAAATTTAATTGGAGAAATTATGAAAAAAATCACTAAAATAATAATATTGATAGCAGTAATAGCAATAGTTATGATAGGATTGTTTTTTGCGATGTCTATGAATAAAGTTTGGGTTGATAAAATTAATAATGAAACGGAAATACAGTTGCAAGTTACATATCACCCTGTTGATGTATATGAAAATTCACCTTACGTAACTGTTGACCCGTCAAAATATGATGAGTTAAAAGTTTTGTTTGATGATGTTGTTTGTTTGCGATCATTTAGAAATGTATTTGTTTATGACGGAGAGTCTTATGATTTAAGAGTTAATTTATCGGATAAGCCGATACGGTTAACAGTATCGGGAGATGATTATATCCACTATTCTGATTTAGAGTCGGGAGAGAGTAAAAGTTATAAAATTTTAACTTCGAATTTTGAAGAAAAACTTCTCGAAATTATTGGAGACATACTTCCTAAACCTGAAAAATTTGTATAAAAAGTATGGCAATAATGACATTTAGTAACTAAGTAACTAGGAAACTAAGAAATAATGAAATTCAGCATTTATAAACAAGAGAAAGGGAGATTACAATGGTAAAGGCAATATTTTTTGACATCGACGGAACATTATTAAGTTTTGAAACTAGGGAAATTCCAGAAAGTACTAAAAAGGCACTTACTGAATTAAAAGAAAAGGGCATAAAACTTTTTATTGCAACAGGCAGACCTAAACATAACATGAAAATCATTGACGATATGTGGACATTTGATGGTTATGTAAATATGAATGGGCAGTATTGTGTTGTGGACGATAAGGTGGTTTGGGCAAATCCTATTAATAAGGACGACTTGCGTTCAATGAATGAACATATAATTGAAAAAAATATTATTTGCGACTATATTGTTGAGGGTGCTACCTATTTAAACAAAATGGATCACCGACTTGCAAACGTTGGTGGATCGATAGGCGAGTTTCTAAAAGGTATTGAAGTTAAGCCCTTTGAAGAGTTTTATGATGTGCCAGTATTTCAAGTAGGACCATTTATCACAACCAAGGAAGAAATTGAATTTCTGAAATGTGCTCCACATTGCAAAGCTGCAAGATGGCACGATTCCTTCGCTGACATAATACCAAAAGACGGTGGAAAAAATATTGGTATTGACAAAATTATCGAAATGTTAGGCATTGACATAACTGAAACTATGGCTTTTGGTGATGGCGGTAACGATATTTCTATGCTTGAACATGTGGGAATTGGCGTAGCTATGGGAAACGCTCGTGACGAGGTGAAAGCTGTCAGTGATTACGTAACCGACTGTGTGGACCAAGACGGAATTTACAATGCGTTAAAGCATTTCAAGATTTTATAAAATATAATCTTAATAATGTGCTAAATAAAAAATGCTGCTGTATGCAATAAATTTCTTGCCTATAATAAAGTATTACGCCCAATAAAATTACTACCTATAATATATAAATAAAAACTCCTATTATTGAAATATGAAAACATATTCAATAAAAGGGGTTTTCTTTTATTAATGAATATTTGCGGTGTATGTAGTATTTGCGAAAACAGCTTTCACAAAACACATAAATGCAAAAGATGGGATTGTGAGAGTATAAACTTAGTTTTGTAAGAAATCTAACAATATAATCTAATATAATAAGAATTTATACATAGATAATGAAAATTTGCAAAGAATATTTTCAATTTACCTATTGACAATTGGATAATAATGTAATAAAATATATGTATAATTGTGTAAAAAATCACATCTTACACAATCACGGAAAATATGGAGGTTAAATTAATGAAATTTTTACAAAAATTAGGTAAAGCATTAATGATTCCAGTAGCAGTTTTACCTGCAGCTGGTTTATTGCTAGGTATCTCGTATGCATTGAAATCATTGGGTCTAGAAGTATTCGAGGCTGGTAATATGCAAACAATTCTACTTACAGTAGGCGCATTTTTAAATAGCATGGGTGGTGCGGTTATGGATCAATTACCAATGCTATTCGCTATCGGTGTTGCTTTCGGAATGTCTAAAGGACAATCTGGTGCAGCTGCGATGTCAGGATTCGTTGCATTCTCAGTACTTACTACATTGTTGAAACCAGTAATTGGTGATGATGGTGTTGCTAAAGTGTTTAACGTAGTAGTTAGCGCTGACGCAGCAACAGCATTCGGTAAAGTAGCAAGTGCCTTGACTGGTATCCTAAGTGGTGTACTTGTAGCTTTAGTTTACAATAAATTCCACAAAGTGAACTTGCCATCATGGTTAGCATTCTTTAGCGGAAAGAGACTTATCCCACTAATGGCTATCCTAGTAGGAGCTGCTTTAGCTCTTGTATTCTTCTTCATCTGGCCAGTAGTCTTCGGTTGGATTTCAGCATTCGGACAATGGTTAGTAGGACTTGGCGCTTGGGGTGCTGCGTTGTTCGGTTTCTTCAACAGATTGTTGTTGCCAACAGGACTTCACCATGCACTAAACAATGTTTTCTGGTTTGACACTATCGGTATTAACGATTTGAACAATTTCGTAAGTAATCTTCCAGAAGCAGTACAAGGTACAACAGGTATGTACATGGCTGGATTCTTCCCAGTAATGATGTTCGGTCTTCCAGCTGCTTGTTTGGCATTCATTCACACGGCTAAACCTGAAAACAAAGAAAGAGTTAAAGGTATCATGATTTCTGCTGCAGTTACTGCAATAATAGTAGGTATCACTGAGCCAATTGAATTCGCATTCATGTTCGTAGCTCCAGTACTTTACGGAGTACACGCAGTATTAACAGGTATTTCAATGTTCCTATGTGCGGCTCTTGAAGCAACAGCAGGATTTGGATTCTCTGCAGGTCTAGTAGATTTCGTATTGAGTATATTCAACCCACTAGCAAATAAAATTTGGATAATCCCAATTATCGGTGTTGCATATGCATTCATTTACTACTTCGTATTCAAAATCCTTATCATTAAAATGGATTTGAAAACTCCAGGTAGAGAAGATGACGAAGAAGTTGCTTAATTATTAAGTAACAATAATTTAAAAAAAAGGAGATTTTAACATGGCAAAAATAGATTACCCACAATTAGCTAAAGACATTCTTGAGAATGTTGGAGGAGCTAGTAACGTTGAAGAAGCGGACGTATGTTCAACTAGAATTAGATTCGAATTGATAGACCCATCTTTAGTAGACGAAAAAGCTCTAAAAGCAGCTGGTGCAGTTGGTGTTATGAAAATGAAAGACTCAGTTCAAGTAATCGTTGGAACTCATGTACAAGGCGTTTTCAGTGAAATGGAAGATTTATTATAATCTTTGCCTGTACAAATTAACTTAAACATTAAAGAACCTTATGGCAATTTGCCACAAGGTTCTTTTTTTTTATTTTCTAAAGATTGAGAGCGAGGTGATGACAAAAGTCATATAAAATAACAGTGACATGGCATAAATGCTAACTAGAATAATTTCGAAATAAACATCATAAACACTAACCAAAATATCGAATTAAATAGTTAAAAACATACACTTATATAAATAAAATGAAATCATAGTAATTTTCTTTTTACTTTCGCAATATAATATATAGAATAAGTGAATTTTAGAGTGAAGGTGATTGCAATGGCATTTAAAAAAGAAATTTCTGAAATATTTAATCTACCCGTTGGGGAGGTTTTCTCAACAGTACATATTGTTTGGACCGATGTGGGTGTTTATATTGAAGGTGTGAAAAAAATATTAGGAATTAGCGGAGAGGAAGTAGCAGTAACCACAAAAGAAGGTGAAGTGAAAATTTTCGGAAAAAACCTGACAATATGCGAACTTGGTGGAAACAGTCTAACTCTTTCAGGTCGTGTGGATACAGTGCAGAGAGTAGGTGTGTAAAATGAAGTTTTTTGTAGAATACAGTATTGAAAAATTAAACTTTACAAAGTTGCTAAATACCTTCAACCGAGAAGAAATTAAAATATTTTCCATAAAATATACGGAAAATACAGTAACTTTTTGCTCAAAACTTTCTGAAAAGAATAATATTCTTGCTATTTTAAACAAATCAGTGTATAATAATATAGGTGTCACTACAATTTCACCAAAAACTATATGGGAAAAAAATATGTTTTCCTTTATTGGAATTTTGATTTTTTTAGTTATTGCATACCTTCCTATGGTGATGGTTTTCGATTGTCGAATTTTATGCACTGACCAAGAACTAACTAAAGAAATTCAAGTGGTTTTGGAAGATTATCAATTAGACAGTTGGAATACTGTAAGTAAAGAACAAGAGAATTTGCTTGAAAAAGACATTATGAAAATAGAAGGAGTTTCCTTTTGTGAAGTGTCTAAAAAAGGCGGAAAACTATATTTAGAAGTTAAGGGCAGTTTGTCTCCTAATGTAAAAGAGCAAAAAGATTGTATTATTGCAACGAAAAGTGGGATAATAACAAATATGCTTGTACTCTCTGGCACGCCTCTTGTTGCTATTGGCGACTATGTGGAAGTGGGAGATGTTCTTATTGATGGAGTTGTTTACTCCAAAGAAAAAGATAAATTCATTAAAGTAAATGCGGAAGGCAGTGTCTTGGCGGAATCAACTTTAGAGATCAAAGAGAATATTTACGAAAATGGCATTGTTTTTTCTAAAACCAATGAAACCGCTATCGGTCGAGAAGTTTCTTTTTTCAATAAAGTATTAAAAAACGCAAAGTCACCTTTTGAACATAGTTTACAAGAAAAATCAACTATCACAGTTGGCGTATTACCTTTTACTATAACTACTATAAAGTATACAAAATGCGATTATAGTTTTTATGAAAGTAATTTCCAAGTGGAAGAAGAAATTTGCCGTGAAAAGTTAATGATGCAAGAGATTGCGTTAGCTTCTGGCGGAAAAATTATTTCAAGAGAATTTGTTCTTGAAGAATTTGTAGGATACAAAACAATTACCTTAAAGTCGCTTGTTGAAATGAAAATTTCAGATGATTAGCTTGTTAAATGTAATAGTATAACGATTGAATAATCGCTACTATTCGTAATAATATATAACACATAAAGTTTGTCTTTATACCAAATGAAAACAGCAAATAGCAGTTTCAAATTTTGTATAATAAAAGCCTACAAATCGGCTAAGTAGTTAATTAAAAGGATGTATAAATATTGAATACAAATAATAAGAAAAGAATATCAACAAAGAAACTTTTTACGCTAATAGGATTGGCGGTAGGGTTCGGAGTTTTGATATTTAAAGTTCTGGCAACGGAATCATTTATGGGATCAAATAGTATTTATGGAGATTATCAAAAAGACTGGTGGCAATATTTGTTGCTATTCATGATGATAATTTTTATATTAGCTGTTTCAAATGCGGTGCTGAAAATAGACCGTAAAGACAATGTTATAAAATCACAAATTATGTTATACTCGTCAATGTTTTTAACTGTTGTGATGTGCTTTGTCACCGACTTGTACTTTGGAGAATACGCACGACCACTTGCGTTAGCAGGTATTTTCGCTGCGGTTACACTAAATAAGAGAGCTGCGATTTACACAAACGTAGCTTTAGCTATGATCTTCATATTAGTAGAAACTTTCGCCAAAGGATTTTCGCAAATCACGGTTGTACCGTCACTATGCGGAATGTTCGCAGGCGTGATTATGTCAATGCTAATTTCAAGTGACGACACAAGGTTGAAAACGGTTTTCACAATCGTTGCAATGATTCCAGTGTACGTAATTTTAACAGTAATCTTTGGCGCGATTTTTAATACGTTAAATTGGGACATGTTGGTAAGTTCACTACTTCAATCAGCCTTGTCACCAGTGTTAGCAGGATTCTTGTTCCTTGGATTATTACCTCTATTTGAAGCTATGTTTAAACTAGTAACTCCATATTATTTGTCGGAATTAATTGATATCAATAAAGGAATTTTGTTTAAACTTTCAGTTGAAGCTCCAGGAACTTTTAATCACTCATTGGCAGTAGCAAACTTAACTGGTGCCTGTGCTTTAGCCCTTGGGGAGGACGTAAGACTTGCCCGTGCAACTTCGTATTATCACGATGTTGGAAAGCTGAGCGATCCAAGTGTATTTAAAGAAAATCTTATTAGTGACGAGCAAAATCCTCACGATAAATTGACGCCTGAACTATCAGTTAATCTAATTAAAAGACACGTAACATACGGTGTTGAATTACTTAGAAAACATGGTTTGCCTGAAGAAATAATCAAGGGCGTAATGGAACATCACGGAACATTACCTATGAAATTCTTCTACCATAAAGCAACAAAATTCACTGACGGCTATGTTGACATTGCAGAATATTCATACGAAGGTCCACGTCCAACTTCTAAAGTTACAGCGATTATCATGATCGTTGACGCAGCGGAAGCGGCAGTTAGAACGATACACGATCGTACTAGAGTGAAAATCGATGAGGTTATTAAAAGTATAATTGAAGAGAGAATGGAGCTTGAGCAATTTGACGATTGCGATATCACTTTCCGTGACTTGCAAATTATCAGAAGAACCCTTGTTGACAACTTTGCGGGTATTTACCACGAAAGAATTGAATATCCAAAATTGAAATTAGTTAGACGACAAAACGACCAAAGTGAGGAAAAATAGCGATGGTTGTAATTACTGAAAATGAAAAATATAAAGTAATAATCGACAAATTGGCAGAAATTCTAACTGATAAATTTAATTTGCCAGAAAAATCATATATGGAATTAGAGTTTGTTTCCCTAGAGGAAATTCATGAAATAAACATGAACACAAGGGGCGTTGATCGTCCTACGGACGTGTTGTCTTTCCCAAACTTAGAGGACATATTTGGACAAACAGTGGAAATTAAAGATTTCCCTTTTGACATTGACCCAGAAACCAATATGTTAAACCTTGGGTCAATCGTCATGTGTATTGATAAAATATTTCAGCAAGCTGAGGAATTCGGTACTGGTGAAATGCGTGAGTTTTCCTATTTATTAACTCACGGAATGCTACATATTTTGGGCTATGACCACATGGAAGAGGAAGATAAAGTGGTTATGAGAGCAAAAGAAGAAGAACTACTAGAGGAAATAAAATGTATAAATTCGGAAAAGTAACAATCGTAGGTAAACCAAACGTAGGAAAATCTACACTACTAAATAAGTTGATCGGAGAGAAAATCTCTATTGTATCACCAAAAGCACAAACTACACGTGATGTAATTAATGGTGTTTTGACTACTGAAACTTCACAAATAGTATTTGTGGACACTCCAGGTATTCACAAAGCCAACAATCCACTTTCAAAATATATGGTTCAAGGAATTCGTTCAGCTACTGCGGAAGTTGACTTGATCTTGTACCTTTTTGACGGCGAAAAACCTGTAACTGATAAAGACGTGGAAGCTCTTGGGCATTACGTTGAAAGCGGTACGCCTGTTATTGCAGTTTTAACTAAACTTGATAGAGCAAACAAAGAAAGATTAGTTTCTTATGTTCCAAAACTTGGTGCAGTAGCTGGAGTAAAAGCAATTATTCCAATTTCAGTTTTCAGATTGACAAATCTTGATATGTTAATGGAAGAAATCGAAAAGAATTTGCCAGAGGGCGAGAGAATGTACGATGAGGATTACCTAACGGACAAACCTTATATGTATCTTGTGTCTGAGCGTATTCGTGAGAAAATTTTGTACTATTACAATGCAGAAATTCCTCATGGTATTTCTATTGAGTTGCCAGAATTTGACTACGACAAAGAGAAAAATCTATATACAATTTCCGCTGATATCATTTGTGAAAAACAAAGTCATAAAGGCATCTTAATTGGAAAGCAAGGAGCGGCATTGAAAAATACTGCAACGAAAGCTAGAATTGACCTTGAAGGGTTCTTGGAAGCAAAAGTATTCTTGACTTTATTTGTTAAAGTAAAAGAAAACTGGCGTGATAGACCAAGTTTAGTTAGCGAATTTGGTTATAACAATAAAATTTACAACGACTAGTAAATAAACGACTAAAAAACAATCATTTAGCACATACTAGGTTATCTTAATTAACGGGGGTAGCCAAAAATGGATAACTTTGAAAAAGACTTGTGGGATAAATTTCAAACAACAGGTAAGATAAGTTATTATTTGCTTCTAAATGAAATAAGGAAGAAATAGTGGACAAAAAATTAAAAGGAATAGTTATTAAAAACGCTGATTTTGGGGAAAGTGACAAGCAAGTTACTATCCTTACCTTTGAACAAGGCAAAATTAATTTTAAAGCTAGGTCTGTAAAAAAAGCAAAGGCAAAGTTGAAATTCGCAACTGAGCCTTTTTCTTTTGGGGATTTTGAGCTGGCAACAGGCAGAGGCATGCCTATTTTAACAGGCTGTGATTTAATTGAAGCCTTCTACGACATAAGGCAAGATATCGAAAAATACTACCTTGCTTGTAGCGTTTTGGAATTTGTTGACAGAATAACAAGTGACGGGCAAGACACTAGACGTGAATTTATTTTTATAGTGAAAGCAATGCGTGACATTTCGGAAGCAGGAGAGGACACAAAAGCTCTAGCTGTAAAAATTTTCTTTGATGGGTTACAGTCAACAGGCTATGGTTTGCCATCGGTGAATTGTAGTGGTTGTGACGAAAAAATTTCTAAAAACGTGTATTTCAATGTGGAAGAAAGTAGTTTTTTATGCGAAGAATGTAGGGGAGATAACCCTGCTCTTTCTATAAAAATGTTTAAAGTTTTAGAATTAATAGTAAATAGCTCTTATGAACAATTACCTCAAATCAGGCAAAGAAAAGAAGATTATGTTGCTGTTTTGAAGTTTTTACATAGGTACATAGAATATAAATTAGGGTTTTCTAACAGAAGTTTAATAGAATATATTAAAATGTCATAAAATTCATGTAAAATTGGTTGATATTTTGTAAGATATAGTATAAAATTATATGTGGATACCGATAAATTAAATCGGTGCCAAAATGATGAAATAATTTAGAATAATTTAGGAGGGCAGATTTAAATGTCAAACAAATATGTTTACCTTTTTAACGAAGGTCAAGGATTAGGAAAAGAGCTTCTTGGTGGTAAAGGTGCAAACCTTGCTGAGATGACTTCTCTTGGAATGCCAGTTCCATTTGGATTCACTGTAACTACTGATGCTTGTAACAAGTACTACGAAGATGGTAAGGTTTTAACTGATGAAGTTATTGCTGAAATCGAAAATGCTATGAAAGCTTTGGAGGCTGAAGCAGGTAAAGAATTCGGTTCATTAGAAAACCCATTCTTAGTTTCTGTACGTTCAGGTTCTCGTGCTTCTATGCCAGGAATGATGGATACGGTTTTGAACCTTGGTCTTAATGACGTAACGGTTGAAGGTCTTGCTAAAAAGACTGGAAACAAAAGATTTGCTTACGATTCATATAGAAGATTTATTCAAATGTTCTCTGACGTAGTAATTGGTTTAGAGAAATCAAAATTTGAAAGAATTCTTGATGAAATCAAAAAAAGCAAAGGCGTTGAATTAGATACTGAGCTTAGCGGCGATGACATGAAAAAAGTTGCTGATACTTTCAAAGATTTATATAAAAAAGAAATGGGAACTGAGTTCCCTCAAGACCCTAAAGTTCAATTAATTGAAGCTGTTAAAGCAGTATTCAGCTCATGGGACAACCCACGTGCAAACGTTTACAGAAGAATGAACGATATCCCATCAAATTGGGGAACTGCGGTTAATGTTCAATCAATGGTATTCGGTAACATGGGCGAAAAATCAGGTACTGGTGTTGCGTTCACTCGTGATCCATCTACTGGTGAAAAGAAATTGTACGGAGAATATTTGATGAATGCACAAGGTGAAGACGTTGTTGCTGGTATCAGAACTCCACTTCCAATTTCTGAACTTGAAAAACAAAATTCTGCTATTTACACTCAATTCGTTAACATTGCTAACAAATTAGAGCAACATTATAAAGACATGCAAGACATGGAGTTCACTATCGAAGAAGGCGTTTTGTTCATGCTTCAAACTCGTAACGGAAAAAGAACAGCTAAATCTGCTCTTAGAATCGCTATTGAGTTAGTTAAAGAAGGTATGATCGACAAAAAGACTGCTCTTATGATGATTGACCCTAAACAATTAGACGCTTTACTACACCCACAATTCGACGCTGCTGATTTGAAAGCTGCTGAAGTAATTGCAACTGGTCTTCCAGCATCTCCTGGTGCTGCTACTGGTTTGGCTGTATTCACTGCTGAACGTGCTATGGAATTAGTTGAGCAAGGCAAACAAGTTGTTTTGGTTAGACTTGAAACTTCTCCAGAAGACATCGAAGGTATGTATGCTGCTCAAGGTATCTTGACTGCTCGTGGTGGTATGACATCTCACGCTGCCGTTGTTGCTCGTGGAATGGGAACTTGTTGTGTAGCTGGTTGTGGATCAGTTGTTATCAACGAATCAACTAAAACTTTCACTGTTGGTGGGAAAACTTACAACGAGCTTGCGCCTATCTCTTTAGATGGTTCAACTGGTAAAGTTTACGGACAAGCAGTTAAAACTATTGCCGCTTCAGTTGAAGGTGACTTCTATACAATCATGGGTTGGGCTGATGAATTTAGAGCTATGAAAATTAGAACTAATGCAGATTCTCCAGCTGATGCTAGAACAGCTATCAAATTCGGAGCTGAAGGTATTGGTCTTACAAGAACTGAGCATATGTTCTTCGAAGAAGACAGAATTTTCGCTATCCGTGAAATGATCGTTTCTAAAACTGTTGAGGAAAGAAAAAGAGCTTTGGCTAAAATTCTTCCAATTCAAAAGAACGATTTCATCGGTATCTACAACGAAATGAAAGAAATGCCAGTTACTATTCGTTTCTTAGATCCACCATTACACGAATTCGTACCACATACTGACGCTGAAATCAGAGCATTAGCAGTTGAGATGAAACTTGACTTTGAAACTTTGAAAGCAACAGTTGAAGGTTTGAAAGAATTCAACCCAATGTTAGGACACAGAGGTTGCCGTTTATCAGTTACATATCCTGAAATTGCTGAAATGCAAACTCAAGCTGTTATGGAAGCTGCTATCGATTGTAACAAACGTGGAATTAAAGTAGTTCCAGAAATCATGATTCCTCTTGTTGGAGAAATCAAAGAATTGAAATACGTTAAAAACATTGTAGTTGAAACTGCTGAAAGAGTTATGAAAGAGCAAGGTTTGACAATCAAATACATGATTGGAACAATGATCGAAGTACCTCGTGCTGCAATCACTGCTGACGAAATCGCTAAAGAGGCTGAGTTCTTCTCATTCGGAACTAACGATTTGACACAAATGACTTTCGGTTTCTCTCGTGACGATGCTGGAACGTTCTTGGAAGATTACTATACTAAGAAAATCTTCGAACAAGATCCGTTTGCAAAATTAGATCAAGACGGCGTTGGAAAACTTGTAGAAATGGCATGTAAATTAGGACGTTCAGTACGACCTGACATCAAGCTTGGAATCTGTGGAGAGCACGGTGGAGATCCTTCATCAGTTGAATTCTGTCACAATGCAGGTCTTGCTTACGTTTCATGTTCACCTTTCCGTGTTCCAATTGCAAAATTGGCTGCGGCTCAAGCTAACATCAAAAACCCAAGAGTTTAATTTTAATTAATTAAATAGATAAATAAATTATAAATGACAAAAAGCTATGTAGATTTTTCTACATAGCTTTTTTTTATTGCAAATAATTCGAATTATTGAATTGTCGTATAAAATTATATAGTTATTGTATTTATATTGTATATATAGTTAATGAAATTTATTAATTTCATTTATTGATATTATTTTTTAGTAAAACCTTGGTCTAATAAACTACTAGACAAAGTCCACATGTCAGGTTGGTTCAAAACAACACATACAAGGTTTTTCCCCTCACGAGTTGCAGTAGTAATAAGACATCTGCCACATTTTTTCGTGTACCCAGTTTTACCACCAGTTGCGCCATCGTAAAGATTTAGCATTTTGTTTTTGTTGAAATAAGTTGTACGTTCTCCCTGATATTTTTTACTACCAGAAATCTCACTAAAAGTAGGGTTCTTCATAGCATAAGAGGTTATTTTACATAAGTCGTAAGCGGTTGAGTAGTGATTAATCTCATCAAGTCCGTGTGGATTTGTAAAATTGCTATCGGTTGCCCCTGCATTAATTGCTGTTTCGTTCATTAATTCACCGAACCCTTCATTGCTACCGCCAATTATTTGTGATAACATATGTGCGGAATCGTTACCTGATCTTAGCATAAGACCGTAAAGAAGTTCTTTCACAGAAATAGGTTCGCCCTTTTGCAAATAAATACTAGACCCCTCAACTAAAGTAGCTGATTTTGGTACACAGTATTTTTTTTCCAAATATTCCATGTTCTCAAGAACGGTAATAGCCGTTACTACTTTCGTTAAAGAAGCTATACCCTGTTGATGATTTTCGTTGGAAGAAACCAAGATTTTCCCAGTATCCATATCCATAACACAGTATGCAGGAATAGGTTTTTTCGCATCAGTTTTATTCTTATTATCTCCGTAAGCAGTAGAGTTTGGCATAACTGAAAAAGAAAATAGCAATACTAGCGACAGTGCGGTTGCAAATATAAATTTGAAAAAAGAAGAAATTTTTATTGTCATATAATGTTACTCTCCATCTTTATTTTTAATTTTTGAACTAATAAAATCAAAAGTAGCGTCCACAAATTTACTGTAACCAGATTCGTCTTTAGAAACGGAAATAGCTTTCATTTCCGTGCCAGAACCCACTAGAAAACCGATAGGAGCAAGTTGCACATAGCCACCGCTACCAGCAGTCATGGGGTAGTTTTCCCCTTCAATTCTTGTGCTAGTTTGATACTCTCCACCAGCAACCAAGAAACTCATAGTAACTTTAGAAACGGGTACGATCACCGTACCGTCAAGGGACGTAAAAGGCTTGCCAACAACGGTGTTAACGTCCACAAGTTCTTTGAGATTGTTCATTGCACTTTGCATTACTTGGTCGATTTGATTTTCTTTATTGTTTGTCATATAATACCTCTACAAAATTTCTTTGTTCATTAATATGTTTTTCGTAGTATCTACAATAATTGCATAAAGTATTACAAATATTGAAATAAAAGAGAAATATATTGATGATTGCAGAAAAATTTGTGAATTATCCTTCTCAACAAACTGTGGATTAACAAAGAGTGTAGTTTCAAAACAAGTATATAATATAGGTGAAATAGTTTGGTTCAGCATTTGTCCGATGTTGTAAAAAGTGAAACTTTCCGTTAGGTCTTGATTAGATAAAAACAAATCACAGTTAATAGACTTAACGTAAATATTCTTCCAAATGGCGGAAAAGGACTCTTCTCCCACATGGATTATATCTTTTTTCAGTTTTTCGTCACGCTTGTCCATAAAGTTCAGTTTAATAGGAAAAATAAACTTGGTGGAAAACCGTGCGATGTTAGCTTGTACGTCTAAAAAGAAGTTCAAGTCAAGTTTGATTTGGAAATTAATAATACGTGACAATGAAATCATTGCGGGAATTAATATATTGCTCATATGATTATTGTATTTTGATGTGAAGTTTTTATACATTTAATTTAAAGCTATTTTTCATTGACTTATGAATAATTATATATTAAAATATATATGTAGAAGTTTTTTGTGACAGATACTCTATTTAAAAGGTTGGTGAAATGCTATGAATACAAGAGATACTTTAAAAATTAATAACGTTGGTCATATTGAAATCGGCGGATGCGACACTGTTCAACTTGCGGAAAAATTCGGTACTCCTTTATACGTTATTGATATTGACTATATAACTAAAATAATTGATGTTTTCACTAAGACTATTGAAAGTGAATACGGCAACGGAAGAATGTTGTATGCTAGTAAAGCATTGTCTAACATGGCGATGTATAAATTAGTAGCAGGAACTTCGGCTGGTTGTGATGTGGTTTCGGAGGGTGAATTATACACCGCTTTGAAAGCTGGTTTCCCTGCTGAAAAACTTGAACTTCACGGAAACAATAAATTGCCAAGAGAAATAGAAATGGCAATACAAAATAATATAAACTGTATTGTTTTAGACAATTTTGACGATATTAAGTTAGTTGCTGAAATTGCTAAAAACAATAATAAAGTAGTGGAAGTTTTGCTTCGACTAAACCCTGGAATTTCAGCTCATACTCATGAATTTATTATGACAGCTTGTGAAGATAGCAAGTTTGGCTTGTCTATTTCAAACGGTACAGCGATAGAAGGAATTGGTGAAATTCTAAAACAACCAAGCCTGAAATTTCGTGGTATTCACACTCATATAGGCTCACAAATTTTCGAGCATGAAGCATACGTTGAAACCGCAAGAGTAATGACTGACTTTATGTTAGTGATAAAAGAAACTTACGGTGTTGAAACGGAAGAATTAAACATGGGCGGTGGCTTTGGAATTTACTATGAAGGTGAAGACAAAGTTTTCACTATCGAAACTTACAAAAATCACTTGCTTGCATTAATCAACGCCGTGAAAAGCGAAATAAAGAAAAAATCACTGAAAAAACCTTTCCTAACTGTTGAACCGGGGCGTGCAGTAGTTGGTGAAGCGGGGGTTACCCTTTACACCGTTGGCTCGGTGAAAGATATTCCCAATATTAGAAAGTACGTTATGATTGATGGTGGAATGTTCGACAATCCAAGATATGCACTATACGGTTCAAGATATTCTGCGTGTATTGCTAATCGAGCTAACGAAACCGCTGATGACTTAATTACGCTAGCTGGAAAATGTTGTGAGAGTGGTGATATTATTTCAAAAGATATAATGTTGCAAAAAGCGAAAAAAGGCGATTTAGTTTGCGTTTTCTCAACTGGTGCATACAATTATTCAATGGCTTCAAACTATAACAGAAACTATATTCCGCCAATGGTAGCTGTGCAAAACGGCAAAGCTGACTATATGGTTAAACCGCAAAACAATCAGGACATCGTTCGAAATGATGTTATCCCTGAATTTATAAAGTAAAGGAAACAGAAATATGATAAATATATTTAGACAAGCAGGACCAATAGCATTTTTAGGGGCGTTAGTAGCCTTTGTTTTTGCAGTTATGGCACACGAAGTTGCCCATGGTTATGCGGCAATGAGAAACGGAGACAATACTGCTAAATACAGCGGAAGAATGAATTTTAATCCTATGAATCACTTTGATTTAATGGGTGCAATGATGTTTGTAATCGTAGGTATTGGTTACGCAAAACCAGTTCCAATCGACCCAAGAAATTTCCACAACTACAAAAAAGGGTACTTTCAAGTATCAATAGCAGGTGTTTTAACTAACCTAGTTATTGCACTTATTTCTGCGCCATTATATTATTTAGCAATAAAATATCTACCTGATATGTTAATGTTCGACGAATTTATAAAATATATTTTGATGTATTCATTTGTCTTAAATATCACGCTTATGCTATTTAATTTAATTCCAATTTACCCTCTTGACGGCTTCAGACTTGTGGAGTTAGCTTCAAGACCGAACAATAAATACGTTCGTTTTATGCGTAATAATGCTCAATACACGTTGCTTGGATTTATGGCATTTATGTGGTTAATGCCAAGCTCGTTAAACCCGTTCTACTTGTTAAGCAACCTTATTGTGGGTGGACTAGAATCGTTCTGGGGCTATATAATTTTAGGGATACCGATGTAATATGAGTGACGCATTTAAATTTCATTTAGAATATTTTGACGGCCCACTAGATTTGCTTTTGCATCTTATTAAGGACAGCAAACTAGACGTTGAAACTGTATTTTTATCCGATGTTACCGAGCAATTTTTAGAGTATATGAAAGAGCTTGACCGTTTAGACATGGAAACAGCTTCGGAGTTTTTATCAGTAGCTTCAACTTTGCTTGAGATAAAATCAAAATCATTATTGCCTCGTTATGAGGAAATTGACGATGATTATGAAGACGACGGGGAAATGTTGTTAAGAAAACTTGAGGAATATAAAATAATAAAGGAAGCCTCAGTTGACTTGAAAGCCCTTGAAGATATTAAGAAGTTCTATCGTGAAAGTGATCCAAAAGCATTTGTTAACAAGATTATTTTCAAAGAAAGTGATATCGATAAATTGCTTGCCGCATTCACGAAAATGATGCTTATGGCAGGTGATGAAGACGTTAGACAAAAAATGGTAGCAAGAGTTATCCCGAAAGATACTATGACTGTTCAAGCTCAAACTGAAAAACTGCTTGAAGTACTAAAGATAAAAAAAACTACGACATTTTTCAAACTATTCGGAGAAAATCCGTCAAAAATGGAAATCGTTGTGACACTTATGGCGATACTTGAATTAATCAAAAACCAGCTTGTGAGTATTACTCAAAGCAAAGAATTTGAAGATATCGATATCGCACTTGTGGAAGGAGACGAACAATGAATCAATTAGCAAACATTATTGAAGGAATACTTTTACTTGCTGGAAACAGTGTGTCAAAGGAAGACATTCAAGAAAAATTAGGCGTGAAAGAAAAAGCAATCAACCAAGCGGTGGCTGAATTAAAAGAAAAATACACCGATTGCGGAATGATTATTGTGGAAGTGAAAGACAAATTGCAATTCGCCACAAACCAAAAATACGCTGACGATATTTCTGCTGTCCTTAACCCTATAAAGGAAAGAGAATTTTCTCAAAGTATGCTTGAAGTTTCATCAATCATTGCCTACAAACAACCAATTACAAGATTGGAAGTGGAAACTATTCGTGGTGTTTCAAGTGAATACGCAATTTCTTCACTAGTAAAGCAAAAAATAATTATGGCAGTAGGTCGTAAAGACGCTGTTGGAAAACCATATTTATTCGGCACTACTGAAACGTTTTTAAAGAAATTTAACTTAAAAGATATTTCTGAACTTCCAAACTATGATGATTTAATGGAAAAACTGAAAGAATTTGAATCTGAAGAAGAACAAAATGAAGTTTTCTTGTCGCTAGACGAAGATGAGAGTGAAGGCGTTCCAGACTTCCTAGAAGGCGAAGACGTTGACGTAATCGAATAATACATATCGAATAATAAATTTTGTAGTTCACATTTATCGTGAACTACTTTTTTATTCCCAAACTCAACCCAGCCTAAATTCAACACAACCCAAACCAATCCAAATCAATCCAAACCAATCCAAACTAAGCTAAACTAAACCAAAGCAAAAGCCAATCCAATCCAAACTAAGCCAAACCAAACCAACCCAAAACCAAACCCAAACACAAAACGAGCCATCACCAAAATGGCGTTCTCCATAAAAAAATCACCACCCAAAAACGGGTCAAGGGACCATGTCCCTTGTTGGGGTTTGGGGCGAATAGCCCCATCTAACTAACCTAACCAACAAAAAAAAACAAAATACAACCAAGAAAGTTTTATATATTAAGTTGCTTGTCAAAACAGCAGTGATTGTGGTATAATTTTAATCATGTATCCGTAGCTCAGCTGGATAGAGCATCAGATTCCGATTCTGAAGGCCGAAGGTTCGACTCCTTTCGGGTACACCATTTTATGTTGTGATTTATTAGAAAAAATTCACGAATTTATTTTTTAAGGAGACACTATGCGAGTAATCTTAGGTTTAAGCGGTGGCGTAGACAGTTCAGTTGCTGGATATGTTTTGAAAGAGCTAGGTCATGACGTCATTGGCGTTTTCATGAAAAATTGGGACGAAAAAGACGAAAACGGTCGTTGTACTTCCGATCAAGATTATGAAGATGCAAAAATGGTAGCGGGCAAGCTAGACATTCCTTTTTACGCTGTAAACTATGCAAAAGAATACTGGGATCGTGTTTTTCAATATTTCCTAAGCGAATATAAGCGTGGAAGAACCCCTAATCCTGATGTGCTTTGCAATCGAGAAGTGAAATTTGGACCGTTTTTGGATTATGCAAAATCTATCGGTGGCGACTTTGTTGCTACTGGTCATTACTGCAAAATCATTGAGAAAGAAGGCTTGAAATATTTGGCAAAACCTGCGGATCTTAACAAAGATCAAACGTACTTTTTAAACCAATTATCTTACAACCAAATTGATCAAACTCTTTTCCCATTGCAAGATATTGAAAAACCAGAAGTTCGTGATATTGCCACAAAACTAGGGCTAGTTACTGCGGATAAAAAGGACAGCACTGGTATTTGCTTTATTGGAGAGCGTAATTTTAGAAACTTTTTAAAGACTTATTTGCCTGCTCAAAAAGGTAAAATGATGACCCTTAGCGGAATAATTATTGGCGAGCATATCGGTCTTATGCACTATACTCTTGGTCAAAGAAAAGGACTGAACATCGGTGGAGTCAAAGGCTTCGACGGCGCAAGGTGGTTTGTTATTAAGAAAGACTTAGAAAAAAATATCCTTTACGTTCAAAACGGCGAGGGTTCTGAACTTATGAGTAATTCTTGTTTCTCTAATGATTTTAATTTTATTACAAAAATCCCAGAAAAGAAATCTTTTCAGTGCATGATAAAATGCCGTTACCGTCAAAATGACGAAAAGGCACTTCTAACTATCGACGGCAACAAAGTTTTCGCTGAATTCCACCGCCCTCAACGTGCTGTGACCGAAGGTCAATATCTTGTAGCTTATGATAACGACGGAATCTGCCTTGGCGGTGGTGCTATCGATGGGACTTCTAAGGGTTAGGTGTTTTTGAGATTTTAATTAAGTAAAATGGGGCTATTCGCACCAAACCCCAACAAGGAACACGTCCCTTGACCCGTTCATGGTGGGTGGTGTTTATTTTGAACTATCGGACTTTTCTTTTAAAGTCATTTACTATAATTTATAAAAAGATATTAACAATAAAAAAACACTAGCAAAATTGCTAGTGTTTTTAATTTACTCAAAATACAAAATAAAATTTTAGTCCATCAAAATGAAAACCTCACCATAACTAAACCCTACGGGGTCTTGGGGTATCACCCCAAGTGGTTGGGGTCTGGGGAGTCCCAAATTCCCAGTGGTTTTGCAACTTTTGACACCCAAAAGTTGACCACGTGCGAATCTCAAAATCCAAGTTGTCAAACATACATCTAGCTACTTAATAAAAAAACTAAAATTAAAATACCAAACAAAAAAATTCAACGCAATAAAAATTTTTAGTTTAATTATCCATCTGAATCCCAAAACATAAAATTTAAAAATAAAAACCCCAGCAAAATCAGCTAGGGTTAATAATATAATCTATAAAATAAAAATCAATCTTTTGTTAACAATTTAGAATAAAGCGAATCAATCAAGATAGCACCTAAAGGAGCTGTAATTAATATTGAAACTACGGCTACTGTTAATACAAGATTGCCACAAGCAAGGCCCATAGCAAGAGGAATTCCGCCGATAGCGGCTTGAACAGTTGCTTTTGGCATATAGGCAATTGTAGTGAAAATTCGTTCATTTTTTGTTAAATTAGTTTTTAATAGGCACATCAAAACGCCTATAGAGCGGAAGAATAAACCGATAAAAATTATAGCAACTGACATTAAGCCAGCGGATAACGCAAATGAAATATCCACAGTCGCACCCACAAGAACGAACAAGATAATTTCCGCAAAAACCCATAGTTTAGAGAATTTCAATGATAACCGTTTAGATAATTTAGGGCGTTTTTGTTGAATAATAATTCCCATAGCCATAATAGCAATGAGCCCTGAAAAACCAAAATACGGTTTCAAAAATTCTTCTAATGATACTAGCAAAAACGAAATTGATAGCATTATCAAAACTTTGTGGCTATCACGCATATGAAGTTTTGAGAACAAGAAAGCTGATACAAAACCTATGATAACGCCACCTGTAATTCCTAGGAAAACAGATAGTGGGATATTCAAAAAGCTAAGAGCTGAAAGGGTTCCACCGTCAGCAAGTGATGTGAATACAGTGAAAAGCACGATAACAAAAACATCGTCACAAGAAGCCCCAGCCATCACCATTTGTGGAATGCTTTTGCTGTTGCCGTAACCTTCGTCCATAAGTTTAATCATGCGAGGAACGATAACAGCAGGGGATACTGCGGATAAAACAGTACCCATAATCACAGCGTCAAGGTAGGTAATATCAAAAACCAGTGGTGCAAAAATTGTAATTGCAACAATTTCAAAGCACGCAGGCACAAAGCACAGCAAAATCGCAGGACGACCTACGCGTTTCAAGTCCTCCATGTTAAGATTTAGACCACAACGAGCTAGAATAATAATCAATGCAAGTTGACGTAAATCTGTTGAAATCCCAAGAAGTGAAGGTGCAAGTAAATTAAGAGCGTAAGGCCCTAAAATAATACCAGTGAAAAGCATTCCAATGAGTTTTGGAAGTCTAACTTGTTCAAATATTTTTCCTAAACTCATACCTAACAAAAGTAAAAGTGCAAATGATAGTAACATTTTTTATTTCTCCTCTATAATTCTTAAATTTCCTATATTATTTTTAATTATAACACAATATTAACCTAGTTCCTTGTAAATTAAACTATTTTGTGATATTATAATAAGAAAAAGAGGTGAATTTTATGATAAATTATATATTAGAGAAATTAAAGGCGCTAACAGCAATCCCAAGCCCTTCAGGTTATACAAACAACGCAAGTAATTACGTAATTCAGGAGTTGAAAAACTTGGGTTTTAATGCAACAATGACCAAAAAAGGTTGCTTGTTTTGTGATTTAGGTGGTGAGGGCGACAGTCTAATGTTAGCAGCACACATTGATACATTGGGTGGTATGGTGCAAGAGATAAAAGCTAATGGTCGATTAAAAATTACAAGATTAGGCGGACTTTTGGCACATAATATTGAAGCTGAAAACTGTAAAATAATCACAAGAAATGGAAAAGAGTTTGAGGGAGCTTTCCAAATTAACAATCCATCAGTACATGTAAACGGCAAGTATCAAGAAGTGGTTCGTGATTTTGACAACATGGAAGTGGTTATTGATGAGCATGTAACTAATGAAAAAGAAACAAAATCACTTGGAATTCAAGTGGGTGACATCGTAGCCTTCGATCCACGAACGGTAGTAACATCAAGTGGTTATATTAAGAGTAGGTTTTTAGACGATAAATTATCCGTTGCAACATTACTGGGGCTTGCTAAACATATTAGTGAAGAAAAGCCAAAATTAAATAAGCACTTGTATTTATTTATTGCGGTTTATGAAGAAGTTGGACATGGTTCATCATCAATTCCTATTGAAGTTGACGAATTTATCAGCGTTGATATGGGGTGCGTTGGGGACGGATTGAGTTGTACTGAAAGACAGGTTAGCATTTGCGTGAAAGATTCATCAGGACCGCTTAACTATGAATTAACGTCAAGATTAATTAATACTGCAAAGAAAAACAACTTAGATTACGCCGTTGATGTATACCCAAATTACAGTGCAGACGTTGACGCAGCATTGTCAGGCGGAAGCGATTTTAAGCATGGACTTATTGGCCCTGGGGTGTACGCATCTCATGGTTATGAAAGATCACACGTTAATGGTGTTTTAGCAACTTTTGAATTGCTGAAAAACTACTTGTGTAACTAGAGAAAAAACAACGAAATTTATACCAGTTTCTACCTTTAAAACGACTTATTGTAGCGATTTTTTGGTTCATGTTTTTACAATAAACAACAGCAATTAAAATTTTGTTTTTTTGCCAATGTTTGTTTGATATAAAAGGTTCTAAAATGTTGCATATTAGGTGGGAATATGGTATTATAATATTGAATAATTAAAGTGGAGAAAATATAAAATGAGAAAATTTTTTACATCAGAGAGTGTTACTGAAGGTCACCCAGATAAAATTTGTGACCAAATTTCAGATGCGGTTTTAGACGCAATTTTAGAACAAGATAAAAACGCAAGAGTTGCTTGCGAAACTGCTACAACTAATGGACTAGTCCTTGTAATGGGCGAAATCACTACGAAATGCTATGTGGATATACAAAAAATTGTTAGAAATACTATCAAAGACATTGGATATACTAGAGCAAAATATGGTTTTGATTATCAAACTTGTGCGGTTTTAACTGCTATTTCTGAGCAAAGTGTGGACATCGCTCTTGGAGTTGATGCTTCAATGGAGAAAAAAGCTGGCGGAGATACTCGTGATACTTTTGGTGCAGGCGATCAAGGTATGATGTTTGGTTATGCGTGCAACGAAACGAAAGAGCTTATGCCTCTTGCTATTACTTTAGCTCATAAATTGACTATGGAGTTAACTAACGCTAGAAAACAAGATATTTTACCCTTCTTGCTTCCTGACGGAAAGAGTCAAGTTACTGTGGAATACGACGGCGAAAAAGCTATCAGAGTTGATACGGTTGTTATTTCTTCTCAACATATTCATGAAGTTACTAACGAAGAAATTTATGCTGGTATATTAAAAGAAGTTATTTTGAAAGTTTTGCCTGCTGAATTAGTTGATGAAAACACAAGATATTTAATCAACCCTACTGGACGATTTGAAGTTGGTGGACCTAAAGGTGACAGCGGACTTACTGGTCGCAAAATTATCGTAGATACTTACGGTGGATATTGTGCTCATGGTGGTGGTGCTTTCAGTGGTAAAGACCCTACGAAAGTAGACAGAAGTGGTGCTTATATGTCAAGATATATTGCGAAAAACCTTGTTAAAGCGGGGCTTTGCGACAAATGCGAAATTCAACTTGCTTACGCTATCGGCGTTGCGAAACCTGTTTCTGTTTATGTTAACACGTACGGAACTGGCGTTTTAGCTGATGATAAAATCACTGATATTGTAAATACGGAATTCGACTTACGTCCATATTCAATTATTGAAACTTTGGATTTGCGTTCTCCTATCTACAAAAAAACTGCTGCTTATGGTCACTTTGGTCGTGATATTTTCTCATGGGAAAAAACGGATAGAGCTGACGAATTAAAGAAAAAATATTTGTAATATGAAAATTATTGGAACAGTTGAAAATATTATTTTTCGCAATGACGAAAATATGTATACTGTTCTTGAGTTAGAAACAGAAGATTCCCCCGTCACTGCGACGGGGATTTTTCCTTCTTTAAGCGAGGGTGAATCTATTGAACTTGAGGGCGAATTTAAGGAGTCTAAATATGGACTCCAATTTGTGGCGGAAAATTTCAGGTCAGTGGGGTTTGCAAACATAGACGCAATCGCAAAGTTTTTAGCCGGCGGTTTGTTTAAAGGTGTTGGTGAGGGGACCGCTAAGTTAATTACTGAAAAATTTAAAGAAAATACTTTTGATATTATTGAAAATTCGCCTGAAAGACTTGCGGAAGTCCGTGGAGTTTCAAAAGCGAAAGCTGTTGAAATTGCTAATTCTTATAGAAATGTTGTTGGAATGCGTGAGGCGATAATCTATTTAACGGAGAAAGGTTTGACTTTCAATCTTGCTTTAAAAATATTTAATTCTTATAAAAACCATACAATTTCTACTATGAAAAAAAACCCATATAAACTTGTGGAAGACATCGACGGAGTAGGTTTTAGAACTGCTGACGAGGTCGCGGGGAAACTTGGTATTGAGAAAAATTCTGATTTCCGTATGCGTGCAGGGTTTTTATATGTGTTGAAAGAAATTTCTAGTAGAGAAGGTAGCACGGCTTTGCCATTTGCGGAATTGCTTACACGTGGGGCAGGGGTTTTAGGCATTAACACTGACGAAATTCAAGACAAATTTGAAAAGATTTTAGCTGATTTAATTTTAGAAAGGCGTGTTGTAACTTTTAACAAAGAAGAAGAAAAATTTATTGCCTTAAGTATAAATTATAATATGGAAAAAAACCTTGCGGTGCTTTTGAAAGATATAGATAGAAACGCAACCGAAGTTTTTTTCGATGGAAGAAAAGATATTGAAGATTTTGAAAAACAAGAAAACATTGTTCTTCACGAAACCCAAAAATTAGCGGTGTTGTCCGCGTTGAAATCAGGAATGACAGTAATCACTGGTGGACCTGGAACGGGAAAAACTACAATAATTAAATGTATTATTTACATTTTCAATAAATTAGGAAACAAATTCGCACTTGTTGCACCAACGGGTCGTGCCTCAAAAAGACTATCCGAAGCAACTGGGAAGGACGCAAGTACCATTCATAGGTTATTGGACCTAGATTTTAAAAATGGTAAAGGTAGTTTTTCTTTTAATGCAGATACGAAATTAGATTTTAATTTGCTAATAGTGGACGAAGTTTCTATGACTGATGTTTTTGTAATGAGAAGTTTCTTGTCCGCTGTGAAGTTTGGTGCTAGAGTAATTCTAGTTGGAGATAAGGATCAACTGCCATCGGTTGGCGCAGGAAATGTGCTTTCGGATATTTTGCAATCAGAACTTTTTGAAACAGTTATGCTAACGGAAGTTTACCGTCAGGGTAAAGAGAGTTTGATTATTACAAACGCACACAAAATTAATCAAGGCGAAATGCCTGATTTAACAGTGAAAAACAGCGATTTTTTCTATTCTAAGATATCCAACCAAGATGAAATGCAAAAACGTATTATCGAAATGGTAACAACTACTTTGCCTAAATTCTCAAAAACTAACAGCAAAGATATACAGCTTTTACTTCCTACAAAAAAGGGTATAATTGGAGTTAACAACCTAAACGTTGCATTGCAAGACGGAGTAAATCCAAGAATCAATGGCAAAAACGAAGTAGAAATTGGCACTAATTTATTCCGTGAAGGTGATAAAGTTATGCAGACTATGAACAATTATCAGCTAGAATGGGTAAAAGCTGATGGTGACGATATTCAGTTTGGCACAGGAGTGTTTAACGGTGATATTGGTGAAATACTTTCAATCGACAATAAAAGTGGCGAAATTAAAGTGCTTTTTGACGATGGGAGAAACATTGCATATTCCAAAACGGAAGCTGGTGATTTAGTTTTATCTTACGCTATCAGTATTCACAAAAGTCAAGGAAGTGAGTTTGACGTTGTGATAATTCCAGTAGTGGCTGGCAGTCCTCAACTGTTTACCCGAAATCTTTTGTACACGGCAATCACCCGTGCAAAAAAAATGGTAGTGTTGATGGGCGATTCTTACAATATTAAAAGAATGATAAATAACAACTATATTGAAAAAAGGCATACAATGCTTCTTGGGTTTTTGAGAGGGGAGATTTCATAGTGAATATTTTCAAAGTTTTCACAAGTTGGCTATTCCCAAAAGGCTTAGTTTGCGTTTCTTGTAAACGTGAAATTCCTGAAGGAACAACAATATGCGACCAGTGTTATGATGAATTGCCATATCTTGAGGATAAAACCTGTTACAAATGTGGTAGGTATTTAGATGAATATGGAAAATTATGTCGTATTTGTATTGGGTCAAAGAAACATTTTGACAGAGGTTTCAGCGTGTTTCGTTACGAGGGCAACGCAAGGAATATTATATTAAGGTTCAAAAGTAATCACGCATTAAACCTTACTGAATTTCTTGTTGATAGCTTATCAGAGCGGTTTCTTGAAACTAATGAAGTTGTGGATTATGTGAGTTTTATTCCAATGACTGAAGAAGATGAGCTGAAACGTGGTTATAACCAAAGTGAAATTTTAGCATGTGGAGTAGCTAAGAAAATCGGTGCGAATATGCTAGACCCTCTAGAAAAAGTAAAGAAAACTTCCGCTCAAAAGTCATTGAATTTTGATCATAGGCGTGATAATCTAAAAGGTGCGTTTAAGTACCGTGGAAAGAAGATTGAGGGTACAGTTTTGGTGGTTGACGATGTTCTAACTACAGGTGCTACTGCTGACGAAATGTCACGTGTCCTAAAGCAAAAAGGCGCAAGTAGAGTACTGTTTTTAACAGTCTGTTCCACATATATTCACTATAAAAGCGGTTCGGTTCAATAAATTAGTAATAATTTACAATAGAATGTGAAAAATCACTTAAAATCATTTACAAAATATAGTAATTTTTGTATCATTAGTATAATAGAATTAAATTAGTAAATAAATAGCAAATCAATATATAATAATAGGTTTTGGAGAAATGCAAAACCCTGGAGGTTACAATGGGATTATTTTCGTTTTTAGCATCAAGCGATAACAAAAAGAATTTGAAAAAGTTAGACAAAATAGCTGAAGAAATTATTGCTCTTGAAGGGGATTATCAAGACATGAGCGATGATGAACTGAAATCTCAAACTGAGAAATTCAGAGAAAGATACAACAACGGTGAAACCCTTGACGACATGATGAACGAGGCTTTTGCGGTTGCACGTGAAGCGTCTTGGAGAATTTTGAAAATGAAACATTTCAAGGTTCAAATCATGGGCGGAGTTGCGCTTTTCCAAGGTAGAGTTGCTGAAATGAAAACTGGTGAAGGTAAAACTTTAGTCGCTACATTACCAGCATACCTAGCAGGAATTTCAAAAAAAGGTGTGCATATTATTACGGTTAATGAGTATCTAGCTGCTCGTGACTGCCAATGGATGAGTAAATTATATAACTTCATGGGCTTAACATCAGGGGTTATTGTGCCTATGATGGACGAGAAATTAAGAAAAGCTGCCTATGATGCGGACATAACTTATGGTACTAACAACGAATTCGGCTTTGATTATCTAAGAGATAATTTGAAAGTTACACTTGCGCAAAAAGTACAACGTGGTCATGAATTTGCAATCGTTGATGAGGTAGATTCTATCCTAATTGATGAAGCGAGAACACCACTTATCATTTCTGGTTCAGGAACAAAATCTAGTGATTTATATGTTAAGAGCAACAAGTTTGTTAAAACATTGAAGGAAGATGATTTTGAGTTTGATTCAAAGGAAAAGAGCGTTACTCTTACTGAAGAAGGTTCGATAAAAGCTGAAAGGTTTTTCGGTATTGACAGTATTGCTGACATCGAAAACAAAACTATAAACCATCACATTCAACAAGCATTGAAAGCACACCACACATTCAAACGTGATAATGATTATATCGTTGACAAAGGCGAAGTTATTATTGTTGACGAATTTACTGGTCGTTTAATGATTGGTCGTCGTTATTCTGACGGTTTACATCAATCTATTGAAGCGAAAGAAAACGTAGTTGTTCGCAACGAGAACAAAACTCATGCAACAATTACTTTCCAAAACTATTTCAGAATTTATAATAAATTGTCTGGTATGACAGGTACTGCAAAAACGGAAGAAGACGAATTTAGGTCAATTTACAAACTTGACGTAATCGAAATTCCAACGAATATGCCTATGCAAAGAATTGATAAAGACGATGTAATTTACCCAACTGAAAGAGGAAAGTTAAAGTGCATAGTAAAAGAAATCGCTGAAAAACACGCTATTGGAATGCCAATATTGGTGGGTACAGTAACCGTTGAAAAAAGTGAAGAATTGTCAACCGCACTTAAAATGGCTAAGATTCCTCACAATGTTTTGAACGCAAAAAACCATACTTTGGAAGCACAAATTATTGCTCAAGCCGGTTCGTTCGGTGCAGTAACTATTGCCACAAACATGGCGGGTCGTGGTACTGATATCCTTCTTGGCGGAAATCCTGATTTCATGGCTAAGACAAAAATGAAAGAAGAAGGTGTTGAAGATTGGCAAATCGTGACTGCACTAGGTTTCAAACCAATTGTGGACGACGAAATTTTAGCAGTTAAAAAGAAATATGAAGATTATCTTGAAAAATATAAAGCAGTTACTGACGCTAATAAAGCTAAGGTTTTATCAGCTGGTGGCCTTTATATTCTAGGTACGGAAAGACACGAATCTCGTCGTATCGATAATCAATTACGTGGTCGTGCTGGTCGTCAAGGGGATCTTGGACTAAGTGTTTTCTTTATTTCTTTAGAGGACGATTTAGCCAAAAGATTCGGCGGAGAATCTTTACAAAAAATCTATCAAACTTTAAAAGTTGAAGAAGATATGGCAATTTCTCTTGGAATGTTGTCAAAACGTATCGAACACGCACAAAAAGTTATTGAGGGAAGAAACTTCTCAGCTAGAAAAAGTGTGCTAGAATATGACAACGTTATGAACAAACAACGTGAAGTTATTTACGGTGAACGCGATAAAGTACTTGAGGGCAAGCCTGTTCATGATGATATTTTGAAGTTTATTCCACTGCAAGTTGAAGAAATTATTGACTCTTGCATTAATTTTTCTATTAAGAAAAATGATTGGGATTTCGATAAAATTAACGAAACACTAGAGAAAAAATTAATTCCTGCTGAGTCTGAATTCTTGAAACCTGAATTGGTTGAAAAATGGACGGAAGAGTATTTGCATGAACAAATTCTTGAAAAAACTATAGAAGAATACGAAAAGAAAATTGTTAGACATCAAGAAAAAGGAATTAATTTTGAAGACGTAGAAAGATCAATTTTGCTTCGTTCAGTTGACGATAAATGGATCGATCATATTGACGAAATGGATATGCTTCGTCGTGGAATTTCATTGCGTGCTTACGCTAATCAAGATCCAGTTATTGCTTATAAAAGCGAGGCGTTTGACATGTTTGAGTTTATGACAAATCGTATTCAAGAAGATACTGTGGCTGTATTACTTAAAGCTGAATTCAATCTTGTTCCAAAAGTAGTTCAAAAAGAAGTGAACATGATTGGTGGGTCAGACAGACGTGGTAGCCAAGCAAAAAGCGATAAAACTGTTGGAAGAAACGATCCTTGTGGTTGTGGAAGCGGTAAAAAATATAAGAATTGTTGCGGTCAAGGTAAATAATTTATCTAAATAGATAGAGCATTGATTTTCATAATTATAGTGTAATATAATGTTGTTTCTACAAAATTATTTATAGGCAATAAACAATCAATAACTAATATATTTAAAAACAGCGAAGGAATTTTCTTTGCTGTTTAACACTTTACATAGTGGATAAAAAAGGAGTATAAAATGGTAATATTAGACGATTACAAGTTCCGTATTAAAGAGGCGGACGACATTCTAAAAAAGGCAGGACACTCTCTTTGACTTGGATGGATTTAGAGAAAAATTAGTCGGTTTAAAGATTTTGCAAGAAGATCCTGATCTTTGGAACGACATGGAGAATGCGCAAAAAGTAAATAAAGAAGCATCGCAAGTTGATAGCATTATTCAAGAATACCAATCTATGAGCAACCTTGTTCAAGAGATTTTTGGGCTGATTGAATTAATTGAAGAGACTGATGAAGAAGAATTTGTAGCGGAACTTGACAGCAGTTTAGTAAAGCTTGAAAGGGATGTTGAGAAGTATAATTTAAAAACTATGCTTAAAGGAAATTACAGAGAATGCAATGCGATTTTAACACTGCACTCAGGTGCTGGTGGTACGGAAGCCTGCGATTGGACTCAAATGCTTTATCGTTTATACACTCGTTTCGTTGAAAGATTTGGGTATACCTATGAAGAATTGGACAAGCTAGACGGTGATGAAGCAGGGATAAAAAGCGTAACTTTTAGAGTAATAGGACTGAATGCCTATGGGTATTTGAAAGCTGAGAAAGGAGTTCACAGGCTTGTTAGAATTTCACCGTTTGATTCTCAAGCACGTCGACATACTTCTTTTGCATCCTTGGAAGTTGCTCCTGAAATCGAAGATGATGGCAAAATCGAAATCCGTCCAGAAGATTTAAGAGTAGATACTTATCGCTCTTCTGGCGCTGGTGGTCAACATGTTAACAAGACGGAATCCGCTGTGCGAATTACTCACTTGGAATCAGGAATTGTTGTTTCTTGCCAAAACCAACGTTCTCAAACACAAAATAGAGATATGTGTATGAAGATGTTGCGATCACAATTAATTGAGAAAAAAGAGCGTGAGCAACTTGAAACGCTACAATCTATTTCAGGCACATTAAAGAAAATCGAATGGGGTAGTCAAATTCGCTCCTACATTTTCCAACCATACACTATGGTAAAAGACCACAGAACGGGATTTTCATCAGGTAATATTGTGAATGTTATGGACGGAGATATTATAGAATTTATTTACGATTATTTAAGGAAAAGTTAGGATAGGATATGAAAAAAGATATTTTAATATTAGCAATAGAAAGTTCATGTGATGAAACCTGTGCAAGTATTGTGAAAAACGGAAGGGAAGTTTTATCTTCTGTTATTTCTTCGCAAATTGCTATCCACAGACGTTTTGGCGGAGTAGTTCCAGAGATTGCAAGTAGAAATCAC
Source organism: uncultured Clostridia bacterium (assembly GCA_947039455.1). Lineage (GTDB taxonomy): Bacteria > Bacillota > Clostridia > Christensenellales > CAMQZB01 > CAMQZB01. The sequence continues at coordinate 10,922 of CAMQZB010000014.1, read as the reverse complement.
ACCTTGGCTATAACACAAGTGGTGGAAGAAGCTATTGAAAAAAGCGGTGTGAAATTAGAAGAAATTGATGCAATTGCAGTGACTTACGGTGCAGGACTTGTGGGCGCGTTGCTTGCAGGGTTGTCTTTCGCAAAAGCACTTGCTTACTCATTGTCAAAACCGTTGATTCCTGTGAATCACATCAGAGGACATATTGCTGCAAATTATATAGAAGATAAAGAACTGAAACCTCCATTTATGTGCTTAGTGGCATCAGGTGGGCATACTGCGATTTTGAAAATTGACAGTTACACAAGCCATGAATTTCTTGGTGGCACTTTTGACGATGCTGCAGGGGAAGCCTTTGATAAGGTGGCAAAGATTTTGGGATTACCTTATCCAGGAGGTCCTGAAGTTTCTCGTCTAGCAAAGGACGGAGAAGCGAATATTCAACTTCCTAAAATGCTAAAAGGGGACAAGGGATATAATTTTTCTTACAGTGGTTTGAAAACTGCAGTGATAAATTATGTACATACTCAAACACAAAAAGGCATGGAAGTAAACAAGGCTGACGTGTGCAAATCATTTCAAAATGCTGCCGTTGATGTGCTTGTGGAAAAAACAATTTCAGCTGCATTAAATAGTCGGCTAGACACTATAGCTATCGCTGGTGGTGTTGGAGCAAACGATTATTTAAGAGAAAAAATGGCTGAATTTGCGTTGAAAAATAATTTAAAATTAGTGTTGCCGGAAAAAATTATGTGTACTGATAATGCTTGCATGATTGGTGCGGAAGGTTATATTCAATTTGTGCATAATAACAATGTTGCGGACCTGACTTTAAACGCTTGTCCGAGCTTAAAACTATGAGGTAATTTATGGTAGATATTCATATTCATACTTCTTTTTCTCCTGACGCTGTTGGGAAAATGGAAAATTATATTCTAAAAGCAATTGAACTTGGAATGAAAACTATTGGGTTTTCTGAGCATATTAATCTTGACTTAGAGTACTACAAAATGCTTGAAGGCAACACAGATATCGAAGCTTATTTTCAAGAAATTCTTCGTTTGAAAAAAGTCTATGGCGATAAAATCAAAATACTTTTTGGTGGCGAAGTAGGCTTTGACAAAAAAATAGAAAAGCAAGCGGAAGAACTAATTGCAAAATATCCTTTTGACTATATTATCAATTCAATTCACTTAGTTTCAGGTGAGGACGCTTGGCTAATGCCTTTCTATAAAGATCGTACGAAAAAAGAGGCTTATGACTTGTATTTAGACAATGTGTACGAAAGTTTGTGTGCTAACTATGAATTTAATACGGTGGGACACATCGGATACGTAATTCGTCGTGCTCCTTATGACGATATTTCAATGACTATTCGGGAATTTGGCGATAAACTTGATAAGATTTTCAAGAAAGTTATTGAACTTGATGTAGCAATTGAGATTAATACAAAGGCAAGCAAAACTTTGAGATTTCTTCCTACTGTTGAAATTTTGGAAAGATATTTTGAACTTGGAGGAAGAAAAATTACCTATGGTTCGGACAGTCACGATACAAATAGACTGCTTGACGGCTATGAAGAAGTAAAAAATTTCTTGCTAGCACATGGTATTACTGAAACACTTTCTTTTGAAAATGGTAAGGAAATTTATAATAAAATTTGATGAAATACGTAGGCTTTCAAAAAAATTCTATGTACAAAATAGAGAGGTTTGAAAGATATGGATATAAGAATTATTAATCTAGAGCAGGGATTGCCTTTTGTGGCGCAAGCTATCGACAGACTTCATGTTGCTATTCAAAACATGAAAAGCAATGGGGAGAAACATGCTGTGATTATTCACGGATATGGGAAAATGACTCATGGCGGTGGAAAAATTAAAGAGGCAACACGAAAAGAATTAAAAGAAATGTTGTCGTATCGTGAGATTTCTAAAGTAGCTTTTGGCGAAAAATTTTCTATTTTTGACAGCTTCGGCAGTAGTCTTTGTGGAAAATACTCCAACCTAAGACAGTACGCTACAGGTAGAAATATCGGTATAGTAGTAATTGAATTAAACTAGTTTTAGTCTTGTAGTATATGAGAAAATTTAAAAATTTAAAATAGCAAAATTAAATTTAAGTATGAATGTGAAATTTAAAATAATATAAACCATAAACCATAAACTAGAAACATAAACTAAATAAAAATATAAAAAAAGACGGAATCAAATCTATATTGATACCGTCTTTTTTTGTTATAGTTTTATAAATTGTATTGTGATAAGCAAAATTTATTGCTAAAACTTTTTCAGTTGTATAGCAGATGAATTATTGCAAGTCTTTATAAATTAAATTTCTTGATTTTCGTTGATTTCTTCAGTAGCTTGAATTTCTTCGCTATCTTGGATAACTTCAGGTTCTTTAATTTCTTTGCGTTCGAAGTTTTCTTTTTTGATTGCAACGATTATGTCACGTTTAATAGCTTGGTCAACACGGTGTTCTAATTCAAGGTAAACACCTTCGTTTAGTGGTGTAAAGCCAAATTGCTCAAGAATTTCAACAAACTCTTCACGTTTAAGTACGAAGCTATTCCAAGAAAGAGCGATAGCTCCACCAACTTTTAGAACGTAATTCCATTGTCTCAGACAATTGAAAAGCAATTCTTTAGGACTTCTAGTCATACCAGATGGTTTCTCGTTTGATACGTTTCCGTGTTGAACACCGTATGGAAGATCGCCAACAATTAAATTGAAGAAATTTTTTCTAAAGAATTTATTAGCATGAGCACCGTTTCCAGTAATCATTTCAAAGAATTTTGTATTACGTTCTTTGAAATCCGCTTTAGATTTTCCAATTTCAATTATATGACGAGTTGCTGTGAAACTTTTATTTGGACCGCTTTGACGTTCAATTTTTGTGTTGTGTCTAAATTTTTCAATCTCCAAGAATTTTTTCATGAAATGGTATGATTCAGCTGACGGTTTAACCGCAACTTCGATACCATAACAGTTGTATCCAGCCACTAAACCTTCATAAAGAGTAGTGCCTTTTCCTGCGATTGGGTCAAGAAGATTGATGTCATCGTCGTTGTAAAACTCAGTTGAAAGCATTGCGATGTTAAGAAGCATACGAGTGAAAACCTCGTTAGTTTTACCTTGATATTTCAAGATAGAACTGATACTTGGATTGATGTATTCATAGTTAGATTTTGCCACTGGTGACAATAATTTTTTCTCATGAGCTTCGATAATTTCAAAGATTGCATAGCAAAAAGAAAGTTTTGACATAATTTTCAAATCAGTTTCAGAAAGTGAATCGCTAGCGCTAAATCCAAGATAGAAAATGTTAGCCAATTCGAAGCTAGTTGGTTCAACGCACTCCACTGACATTTTTGAAAGTGCCACAGTTAGCTCGCAAAGTGCAAGTTTTTTTGATGATTCAAAGTATACTCTGTTATGAGATGATGTTGCAAGTATTGCATAATTTTTCATTAGATTCTCCATATATTTTCTTAATATTTTTTAGCTATTGCCACAACAACATCAACCATTTTCTCTAAAGAAGCCACAGGGACATACTCTTGATATCCATGGAAGTTGTGCCCACCAGTGGAAATGTTAGGACAAGGAAGCCCCATAAATGATAGTCGTGAACCGTCAGTACCGCCACGAATTGGAATAATAATAGGCTCAATGCCACATTCCGTCATTGCGTTTTTTGCATTTTCCACAAGGTGGAAGTGTGGCAAAATTTGTTCTTTCATGTTGTAGTAAGATTCTTTGCTTTTGCATACTACTGTATTTTCGCCGTGTTTTTTATTTAAAAAGTCACAAGCGTTTTTCACGAAATCCATTTTCAAATTAAACTTAGTAGTGTCATGATCACGAATAATAATTTCACACTTCGCCTCTTGGCAAGAAGCCGTTACGCCGTCAAAGTGATAGAACCCTTCGTAACCTTCAGTAGTAGCTGGTGTTTGGTGCGCAGGGAAAAGAGTGATTAATTCCGCAAGTACAAGGCACGCATTCACCATTTTGTTTTTGCTGTCACCAGGGTGAAAACTTTTTCCGTTAATAGTGATAAACGCACTTCCTGCGTTGAAGTTCTCATACTCAATCTCACCTAATTTACCACCGTCAACAGTGTAAGCAAAGTTTGCGTCAAAGCCTTTCACATCAAAGTGATCCGCACCGCAACCAATTTCTTCATCAGGAGTGAAAGCCACAGAAATTTCGCCATGAGGAATTTCAGGGTGATTAATAAGATATTCCATAGCAGTCATGATAATTGCAATACCGCCTTTATCGTCACAACCAAGCAACGTATCGCCAGTTGAAGTGACAATATCTTGCCCCACGTAATCATTCAAATCAGGGTTTTTAGAAAGCTCAATAACTCGTCCACTTTTCAGTTTTATGTCGCCACCCAAATATTTAATAATTTGAGGATCAACATTTTTTCCTGAAACGGAATTTGAAGTATCGATATGAGAAATAAAACCAATCTTTTCCTTGCTGTCACTATTTCCAGCCAACTTTCCAAAAAGGTAACAGTTATCGTCCAACTGAACATCAGTCAACCCTATCCGCTCCATCTCACTCCTTAATTCTCGAGCAAGAACGAACTGATTGTCCGAACTAGGCGTTACCCCAGCATCATCAACTGAAGTAGTCTCAAACTTACAATATTTAATAAATCTATCCAAAACATTCTTGTGCATATTTTAATTCTCCACAGTTTTCTCTTTAGTATATTAAATAATCCAAAAAAACGCAATCAAAACTACTGCTATTGCTAATAATACGCTGTTTTGTTGTGTTCGTTTAGTAAAATGGGGTTTCACCCCAAACCCCACAAGGAGCTGAGCCCCTTGACCCGCTTTTTTTTGTGTGGGAAATTTATTGGGATAGGACGAAATACTGCAGATAATATTAATACGCTGTTTTGTTGTGTTTCTTTAGTAAAATGGGGTTTCACCCCAAACCCCACAAGGAGCTTGAGCCCCTTGACCCTCTTTTTGTATGGGAAATTTTACTGGGAATGTAGAAGAGTAATTTTTCTTCGCGATTTTGATAATTGCATAAAAAATAAATCCAATATTAAAACCCAAGCAACTTAATAAATCACGAAACCTACAACCCCACGAAAGAAAAATCTTCGTCAAGTCGTTCACCTATTTTTATAGAGAGCAAGCAACAAAACTCGTTTATCTCGAACTGAACTCATGTCCAAGAGGGTTTCAAAAGGGACGGTAACGTGCCCTTTTGCGGGGGCGTCCGGGGCAGAGCCCTGACAAAAACGTGAATAAGTTGATAAACAAAACAACCTTAGTCAGGTAGCAAGAAAAGTCTCAGCAAAATACTTTACTCACGAACAAACAAAATAAAAAAACATTCCTAACGTAATCACCAAATATCAACCAACTAACTCTAGAGAGACAGCAAAAATAATTTTTCAAAAAACTTTCCTAACGAATTCTCCAAATATCAACCAACGAACGTTAATGAGACATCAAAAATAAATTCATCAAACTACTTCACTAAAGATAAAACCCATAAAAACCCAAAAAAAAACGTACTTTGATAAAAATCAAAATACGTTTACATTCAAAATACTATGCATCCCCGCTCGACAACTATACACCAAATCGTTAAAGATATAGGTAACTCCTACAAAGCTACCTTATGGCACACAAGTGCACAAGTTTAGTGCTGCTACATTCCTGTCCTGACACGGTTCGCTTGGACTTGTTGCATAAGACCTTGAAATCAACATCCCACACATCAGTCTGCATTCACCATACGTTGCCTATACGGGGCATTCAATCATGCTGTAGCGGATTGCATGTTACAGGGCACCGCTAATTCCCCATCTAGCATAGTAGTAGTATTATAAATGATATTCTAAAAAATGTAAAGCAAAAAAACATACTATTCACTGACAAATATTGTGTGAAATTTACGTACTTTTGCTAATAACTTACAATTATAGCGAAAATAGTAGAAATCACGGAGTTTTTCTTTACTCACATCAAAATTGTTCTTGACAATTTAGTGCTAAATAGACTAAAATTATATAGCTGTACTGTTATAGGATAGACAGCGTTAATTATGTAGATAATATTCTAAAAGATATATAGAAAAGGAGAGTTGACAATGTATAAAAATGTTGACACAACTTTAAACTTCGTGGATCGTGAAGCGGAGGTTTTAAAGTTTTGGAAAGAGAATAAAATATTCGAAAAAAGTCAAGAAAGGGGTGCTTTAAGCGACCGTAATTTTACTTTTTATGACGGCCCTCCAACGGCTAACGGAAAACCGCATATCGGTCACGTTCTAACTCGTTCAATCAAGGATATAATACCGCGCTTTCATTCAATGAAAGGTGAGAACGTTTTAAGAAAAGCTGGTTGGGATACTCATGGATTGCCAGTTGAACTTGAGGTTGAAAAATTACTTGGGATTGACGGAAAAAGTGAAATTGAGAGTTACGGTATTGAGGCATTTATAAAACAATGTAAAGAATCCGTTTGGAAGTATAAAGGCGAATGGGAAGTTATGTCTGACAAAGTTGGTTTTTGGGCTGACATGGAAGATCCATACGTTACTTATGACGATAACTATATTGAATCAGTGTGGTGGTCTTTCTCTGAAATAGCTAAGAAAGATTTGCTTTACAAAGGTTACAAAGTAGTACCATATTGCCCACGTTGTGGAACAGCATTGTCTTCTCACGAAGTTGCGCAAGGCTATAAAACAGTAAAAGAAAAATCTGTTTTTGCTAAGTTCATTTCAACTGATGAAGAAAATACTTTCTATCTTGCTTGGACAACTACTCCATGGACATTGCCGTCAAACGTTGCACTTTGCATGAACCCTGACGAAATGTACGTGAAAATTAAATCTGGTGATGAGTACCTAATTTTAGCGAAAGAGCTTGTAGCTAATTTGTTTGAAGAAGGAACTTTTGAAATAGTTTCAGAAAATAAAGGTTCATTCTATGAAGGTCGTTCTTACGTTCCTTTGTACGATTGGGCTAAACCTAAAGAGAAAGCCTACTACATCGTAACTGATACTTATGTTACTTTGAAAGACGGTTCTGGTATAGTTCATATTGCACCAGCTTTCGGTGAGGACGATTCTAAAATCGGAAAGAGATACGGTCTTCCATTTGTTCAAATGGTAAATACTAAAGGCGAGTTCGTGGCGGAAGCTGGCGAGATTGCTGGACGTGGTGCAAAAGCTAGTGACCCTTGGGTTATAGAAAACCTTAAAGCACGTGGACTGAATTTCAAAACTATGATGTACGAGCATAGCTATCCACATTGTTGGAGATGTGATACGCCATTGCTTTATTACGCAAGAAGCTCTTGGTTCATCAAAATGACTGAAATGAGAGAAAAACTTGTTGCAAATAATAAAACTGTTAACTGGTTGCCAAAAGCAATCGGTGAGGCTAGATTCGGAAACTTCTTAGAAGGCGTAGTTGATTGGGCAGTATCTAGAGAAAGATATTGGGGAACTCCACTTCCAATTTGGAAATGCGAGTGCGGTCATACTCACGTTATGGGAAGCAAAGCGGAATTGAAAGAAATGTGTAATATCACTGGCGACATTGAATTGCACAGACCTTATATAGATGAATGCACTTACCCATGTCCAGACTGCGGAAAAACGGTTCACCGTGTTCCTGAAGTAGTGGATTGTTGGTATGATTCTGGTTCTATGCCTTTCGCACAATGGCATTACCCATTTGAAAATCAAGATAAATTCAATCAACATTTCCCTGCAGATTTCATCTCAGAGGCTGTTGACCAAACTCGTGGTTGGTTCTATAGCTTAATGGCTATTTCAACTATCTTGTTTGATAAAGCACCGTTTAAAAATTGTATCGTTATGGGTCACGTAGGTGATAAAGACGGCGTGAAAATGAGTAAGCACAAGGGCAATGTAGTTGCTCCTGACGAGGCTTTAGACAAAGTAGGTTCTGACGCAATCCGTTGGTATTTCTACACTGCATCTGCTCCTTGGTTGCCATCAAGATATTCTCACGAAGCGGTTGCTGAAGCTCAAAGAAAATACATGGGAACACTTTGGAACACTTATGCGTTCTATGTTCTTTATGCAAATATCGACAAATTTGATCCAACTAAATATCAATTAAAAGACTTAGAATTAACGTTGATGGACAAATGGATTTTATCTAAATTAAATACGTTAGTTAAAGAAGTGAATGATGGTTTAAATGCTTTCAACATCACTGATTCAGCTAAGAAAATTATGGCGTTCACTGACGAGCTTTCAAACTGGTACGTTCGTCGTGGCCGTGAAAGATTCTGGGGCAAAGGTATGGAAGGTGACAAAATTTCAGCTTTCAAAACATTGCATGAAGTGTTAGTAACAATTGCTACACTAACAGCTCCGTTTACACCGTTTGTTGCTGAAGAAATTTATCAAAACCTAGTTAAATCAGTTGATAAATCAGCGCCTATTTCAATACATTTAACAAACTATCCTACTTGCAACGAAGCTATGATTAATAGTGAGTTAGAAGTTGGAATGGAGAATGTTTTGGACGTAGTAGTTCTTGGTCGTGCAAGTAGAAACAAAGCTAACATCAAAAACCGTCAACCTTTGGCGAAAATGTATTTTGGTGGTCGTGACTTTGAATTATCAGAGGAATTAAAGAACGTTATTGCGGAAGAATTAAACGTGAAAAACTGTGAAAAATATATTGCTGATGAAGAATTTATTTCTTATGAACTTAAACCTCAATTAAGAACTATGGGTAAAGTTTACGGAAAACATATCGGCGCTATTAAAGAATATTTATCAACTTCTGATGCTGACGCTATTGTGAAAATAGTGAGAGCTGGTGGCGAATTTAAATTCACTGTAAGCGGTGATGTTGAAGTTGTTGTGAAAGAAGATGATTTATTGATTTCAAATATTAATAAAGTAGGTTTCGCTGCGGAAAGTGATAGAGGATTAACAGTAGTCCTTGACACGAATTTAACTGCGGATTTGATTGAAGAAGGGTTCGAGCGTGAACTTGTTTCTAAAATTCAAACTATGAGAAAAGAAGCCAACTTTGATGTGGTAGATAGAATTACAGTGGGATACAATGCGGAAGAAACTCTTGCTAATGTATTCAAAAACAAAGGAAACAGCATCGCTAACGACGTTCTTGCGGAAAGTATTTCAACAAATCTTTCTGGCTTTACTAAAGAATGGGACATCAATGGCGAGAAAGTGACACTTTCAGTAGAGGTAACGAAGTAAAAATGAAATTAGCATCTGAATGGAACGATTATAAAGTACTTGCAACAGGCAATGGTGAAAAACTTGAGAAGTGGGGTGACGTTACCCTTCTTCGTCCAGAGCCTCAAGCAATTTGGAAATCAGAGGATTTGGCAAACAGAGATGACCTTGACGGTATCTATAGCAGAAGTGCTAGCGGTGGCGGTCAATGGGATTTTCGTAATCCCGTAGCGGAAAGTTGGGTTATTTCTTATAAAGATTTGAAATTTAAGATTAAACCAATGGGGTTTAAACATACTGGTTTGTTCCCTGAACAAGCGGTGAACTGGGACAAAATGCGTGAACTAATTGAAAATGCAGGTCGTGACATTAATGTTCTAAACCTTTTTGCATACACTGGTGGTGCAACGGTTGCTTGCTTAAAAGCTGGCGCTGCTGTGTGTCACGTCGATGCATCAAAAGGCATGGTTGAACGTGCTGGTGAAAACGTAAAACTAAGCGGACTAGAGGACAGACCAGTTCGTTACATCGTTGACGACTGTTTCAAGTTCGTTCAAAGAGAAGTTAGACGTGGAAGAAAATACGACGCAATCATCATGGATCCACCTTCTTACGGAAGAGGACCTAACGGTGAAATGTGGAAGATTGAAGAAGGCATTTACGACCTTGTGAAACTTTGCGGAGAAGTGTTGTCAGAGAAACCACTGTTTTTCTTAATTAATAGTTACACAACAGGCTTGCAACCAGCTGTACTTGGAAACATTTTGTCAAGTGCGTTAAGCAATCTTGAAGGGAGCGTTGAAGCTTACGAAGTGTGTATTAAAACAGAAGAAAAGGGTATGGTTCTACCTTGCGGAGCAAGTGGAATGTTTATTGGAAAGGATATATAATATGAAAGAAGAATTACAAGTATTGTTTGAAGACAATCACATTATTGTTGTGGTAAAACCACAAAATATCCCATCACAACCAGACATTTCTGGCGATGAAGATATGCTGACTATCATCAAGAAATACTTGGTGGAAAAATACAAGAAAGCTGGAAACGCTTTTGTTGGTCTAGTTCATAGGCTAGATAGACCTACTGGCGGAGTTATGGTTTTTGCTAAAACTTCAAAAGCTGCGTCACGAGTTTGTGAAGCTATTCGAGAGCGTGATTTTGAAAAAAGTTACCTTACAGTTGTTTCTGGCAAGCCAAAAGAAGAGCAAGGAACTCTTGTTCATTACTTGAAAAAGAACACAATGACTAATACTGTTCACGTTGTTCCATCAGCTACTGAAGGTGCAAAACGTGCTGAACTGATCTATGATACGTTAGAAACTAAAGGCAAATATAACTTGCTTAGAATCAGACTTATCACTGGTCGTGGTCATCAAATCAGAGTGCAACTTTCAGCAGAAACTATGCCTATCTGCGGTGACGTTAGATACGGTAGCAAAGAAACTTGTAAACTTGCGTTGTGGGCTACTGAACTTAAATTCGATCACCCTATTACTAAAAAACGCATGGTTTTCATTGCTTACCCACCTGAAGAATTTGCACCATGGAATGCTTTCGATATTGAACGTCATTTAATGATTAAGTAAGTTTTGGATATGGGGCGTTGCCCCAAACCCCATAAGGGCTGTGCGCCCTTAAACCCCATAAGGGCTGTGCGCCCTTAAACCCCATAAGGGCTGTGCGCCCTTAAA
>CAMQZB010000013.1 GCA_947039455.1 uncultured Clostridia bacterium | reverse complement strand
GGGTCAAGGGGCCATGCTCCTTGCGGGGTTTGGGGTAGCACCCCATGTCACTTAACTAAAAAATACTTAATTAAAAAATTAAATTAATAAAAAATACTTTTCAAAGAAATTTCCACTACTAAACCCAACACCATCTAAGCAAAACCACCACCCATTAACGGGTCAAGGGGCCATGCTCCTTGCGGGGTTTGGGGTAGCACCCCATGTCACTTAATTAAAAAATACTTAATTAAAAAATTAAATTAATAAAAAATACTTAATTAAAAAATTAAATTAATAGCGTGTAAATCTCGTTTTTTAGAACGCCACGTTCTTTTGCTACTTTTTTGATAGCTTCGTTCTTTGGCATACCTGAATTAATGTAGCCCATTAAATGTTCCATTGGTGATAGCTCCATGAAATTGGTTTCAACTTCAGTTTTGCCTTCTAATACTAGCACCATTTCGCCTTTAATTTCAAGTTTCAAGTCATCAGCAAGAGTGATATCGATAGCTTTTTCGTAAAACTTCGTCATCTCTTTTAGAATAACTCCACTTCTTGCGCCAAACCCTTTATATAGATCAGCAAGGTCCTCATTAATTGAGTGTGGGGAAATATAGAAAATCACGGTATTTGTAATACTTTCGGCTTTTTTGATTAAATCTTTTCTCTTCTTGCTTTTTGGTAGGAACCCGAAAAACGTGAAAGATGAAGAATCTTTTCCTGATAAAACCAAGGCGTTAACTACCGCTGACGCACCTGGTATTGATGTGTATGGTAGTCCCGCTCGCTTTACTCTGTCAACTAATATATATCCTGGGTCAGAAATTATTGGTGTTCCTGCATCGGATATAAGCGATATATTCACCCCTTCATGGAGTTTTGCAAGCACGTATTCCACACGCTCATTTTCATTGAATTTGTGGTAGGAAACTAATTTCGCTTTAATGTCATACCTATCTAGCAAGGTTCTTGAATGTCTTGTGTCCTCACATAAAATTATTTCCGATTCTTGCAAAATACGTACTGCTCGGTATGTCATGTCTTCAAGATTTCCAATTGGTGTTGCTACGATATTAAGCATTGTCGTTACCTCTATTATAAATTGTTTTCACAGCTTCACTCTCTTTTCCTTCAGCATCAGTTAACACTAATGGCTGTAAAACTTTCACTTGGCTGTTTCCACTTGAAATCGCTTCAATCATTACTAAATGAGCAATTGACGTTGGTTTGCTGTGAATAAATTGCAATTTCCGTAATGATAAATCGTTACGTTTTAGGCAAGTTATTATATCCGTTAATCTGTCTGCACGGTGGATCATGTAAAATCTTCCGCCAATTTTTAGATTACGTCTTGCACTTTCAATTATTTCCGCTAGGTCTATCATTACTTCGAATTTCGCTATTCGGTTTGAATCAAGTTTTGACTTCTCACCTTCAGTTAATTTTCTGTATGGCGGATTGCATACTACAACATCAGGGTGTTTAATGATTTTTTTGTGTGATTGTTGTATTTTGCAATTAATTACATCAAATTTGTCTTGTAGATTGTTGTATTCTATTGTCTTTTGGCACATTTCATACATTTCTTTTTGTATTTCTATACCAGTAACTTTTTTTACTTCTTTTTTGGCACAAATTAATATTGGAATAATACCACTACCTGTTCCGAAATCCACTAGATATTCAGATTTTTTTACGTCTACAAAGTCAGCTAAAAATACCGCATCACTAGTGAATCGGTATAATTCGGATCTTTGGTATATCGCATAACCATTATATTGTAAATCTTCCAGTTTTTCCATAATTTTCCTCTGTTGTAAAATTAATATATTTTCCGTTACTGCTATTAAATGGGATAAAAAAAACTGTCACTAATTTAAAACTAGGACAGTTCCTTTTTTTCTTTTAAATTAGCCTTGAGAAATAGCGTCTACTGGACAACTATCTTTGCAAGCACCACAATCAATGCAAGTATCTGCATCAATATTGTATTGTGAATCGCCTTCTGCAATTGCATTTACTGGGCAAGTGCCAGCACATGAACCACACATAATACATGAATCGTTAATAACGTATGCCATAATTTTAATCTCCTTAACAAGTTTTCTTTATTATATCATAATTAATACAATAATTCAACACATTTTCTATAATATAAATTAATTTTTCTTAATTTCGTTGTTTGATTTTGAGCTATCGTTGCTAGGCTTTCCAACTTCATTGTTTGATTTTGAGCTATCGTTGCTAGGCTTTCCAACTTCATTGTTTGCTTTTGCACTATCATTGTTTGGTTTCCTAACTTCATTGTTTGGTTTCCTAACTTCGTTGTTTGGTTTTCTTACATCGTTATTAGGTTTTCTAACTTCGAAGTTTGGTTTTCTTGATTCGTTGCTTGGTTTTCTTGCATCATTGTTAGGCTTATTTGTATCATTATTCGGTTTATTTGTATCGTTGCTTGGTTTGTTTTGAGTTAAAGTTTGTAGTTTTTCACCGAATACTACATCAGCAAGTTCAAACTGCTCAATATTCATGTCGTCGCCCTTTTCAACTCTTACAGTTACTCTTCTTCTTAACATATCGTTAGCAATCGCTTGTCCTTTTCCTTCAGGAGTTGACACCATTGCACCTAATTTTGGCATAAGTGCGCCAGTTTCTGCGTAGTGCTCATTTTCATACGACAAACAACACATTAATCTTCCACATAGTCCACTTATTTTTGTTGGGTTTAGTGATAGACCTTGAGTTTTTGCCATTTTTATTGATACTTTTTCGAAGTCCCCAAGGAACGAAGCACAACAACATACTCTTCCGCATGGTGCTATTCCTCCGATAAGTTTTGACTCGTCACGGATTCCAATTTGACGAAGTTCAATTCTAACTTTAAATACACTTGCTAAATCTCTAACTAGTTCTCTAAAGTCAATTCTTCCTTCCGCTGTGAAGTAAAAAATTACTTTTTGGGCGTCGAAAGTGTATTCAGCGTCCGTTAATTTCATGTCCAGATTGTGCTTTTTCACTTTTTCATCAGCTAGGCGCATTGTTTCATCACGTTTGCTTAGATTTTTTGCTACTTGAGCGGCGTCCTCTTTAGATGCTTTGCGGACTACTGGCTTTAAAGGTGTAACGATGTTATCATTGTTCTCTTCACGGGGTGCGATTACGACTTTACCGTACTCGATTCCACGCGCTGTTTCAACAATTACGCCGTCACCTACTGCTAATTTTATGTTCTCCGGTGAAAAATAATATATTTTTCCTACCGGTTTAAATCTTATTCCAACTATTACTGACAATTGTACTTTACCTCCAATAATTCTAATAGTAGCGTGTCTATATTACTTGTTTTGTTGACAAAACTATATGTTCTCAATATTGCATTTCCTACTTTGTCTATGCTTTCAATTAATGTGGCATTGGAAAAATATCTTGCACGCTCTTTTAATTGTGCCAATTTACCACTGTTGTAAACTAGATTTTCGGTTCTTGTTCTTATCATCAACATATCTCTATATATCATCTGCATGAATTTCAAAATTTCTAGCTCGTCCTTGTCTTGGAAATACTGCAATACAGTGACCATTTCTTTGGTTGAGGTTAGGTTTGAAATTATGTTAAATGCTTTTTCATATTGCAACAATATCTTGTCCGATTTCATTGCATTTATCGCGTCGGTGATTACTCCGCCACAACTCATTGAAACTAATTCTAGTTTCTCTTTATCTTTATACTCATTTTCTAAAAAATTATATACTTGCTCTTTAGAAAATTCTTCCATAGGTATTTTTACGCATCTACTTTGTATTGTAGGCAAGACACTTGCGGTGTTTGGTGCTGTTAATATAAAGTAGGTGTTTTTTGGTGGTTCTTCTAAAATCTTTAGGATTTTATTTTGAGCTACCTCCGCCATGTTGGCTAAATTTGATATTATAAATACTTTATTTTCACCCTCTACAGGTTTCAAATAAGATTTTTCAAGTAGTTGTTCAACGTCAGATACTGAAATTTTATCACCTTGGTTAGTTGGATAATTTGACACGTCAGGGTGACTACCTTCTTCTATCATTAGACAAAAATGGCATTTCCCACAGGCGTTGCAATTTCCTATTATTTTCTTGGCTAGATAAAAACCATACTTGCTGGCTAAAATCTGGTCTTTTCCAACAATCAAATATGCGTGAGCAAGTTTGTCCGTATCAAGGCTTTGCTGAAAAATTTTTTCCCACTTTAGTTGTTTGAAAATTTTGTCAAATTTCACTTTATATAATCCTTATCTCTCAATACTTTTATAATTTGGTCAAGAGTGTGTTTTCTTGATCCATAAGGCTCAATTGTTACTACTCTGTCCGTTTCCAATCTTAGATTGCGGAAAGCATCATCTACTCTTTTGTAAAAAGCATCACCAGAGGTTTCAATTCTGTCGTTTTTGTCTACTCCGCCTTTTCTTTTAAAGGCATCTTCTGGGCTTAGGTCTAACAAAATTGTCAGGTCAGGTGCACAGTTTTTCAACGCGTATTCATTGATATTTTTTACGAAATCAAGAGATAATTCTCTGCCATAGGCTTGATAGCTTATTGAACTGTCAACGTATCTGTCGCAAATTACAATCTTCCCTTCCGCTAAGGCTGGGAGAATTATATGTTTCACGTGTTGCGCTCTTGCTGCTGCATACAATAATGCTTCCGTTTCGAAAGTCATTGTATCATTTTCAGCACTTAGAACTAAGGTTCTAATTTTTTCCGCTATATCATCGCCACCTGGCTCTCTAGTTTTTAAATACGGCTGATTGGTGTCATCAAGATACTTTGCTAGCAATCTAACTTGCGTTGATTTGCCTGATCCTTCAGTTCCTTCAAAAGTTACAAATTTGCCTCTCATTTATTTTACCACCCTAATCTTATTGTTGTCAACCCCATAGATGTGAATTGGGTTATCTAAATAATTTATTATTTCTCTAGTTATGATTTCACCCGCAACCGCTATTGGTCGGCAAGGTGGGTATATTCCGAAATTCTTCGCTGCTATTCGCCCTTCCGCTTTCTCAAATGATACTAGCTCGCTTGGGGCTTCCACCGCTTTTATATATTTCATCACGCTCTCATTACCTTTTGGAAACTTGAACTTATCATGCTTAATTTCTCCGCACTGGGCAACACATTCAATCACTATATCACCAAATGCTGAGATAGTTTTCTCTTCATCATAAAGTGTGAAAATACACACCACTTCGCCCATTGTGGAATACTCACAAAACACGCCTTTTTCCGCTAGTCGCATATCTAATTCTCGTCCTGAAATACTGATTTTTTCAGTGTCGATTACAAACCGAGTAAAGTCGTCATGTCTAGTTACGCTTATACCTTTTGCTAGCAATCTTGCTTTTAAATTCAACATTAGTATTGAAAGTTTTTTGAATTCTTCCGCTTGTTTTGAATACACATGTACCCCATATTCTAGACTCATTAATATTAGATACGAGGGACTAGTTGTGTGGAACAAGTGATATGCTCTGTCTAGGTTTTTCAGCAATTTTTCGTTTGTTACTGACAAAAAAGCTCCTGATGTTAGTGTTGGCAAGGTTTTGTGGGCGGAGTCAATGAAGATGTCCGCATACTTGCTTGCTGTGTTTGGAAATAAATTGGAAAAATGGAAATGCGTTCCATGAGCTTCGTCAATCACCAACAACTTTCCACTTTTTTTGACTATTTTTGAAATACTTGCTATCTCAAAACAATCTCCTGTATATGTTGGTCGAGTTAACACTATGCTTCCAATTTTCTTGTTGGCTAGTGCTTTTTCTAGCAACTTTTCAGTTACTTCTTTAGTTCGTCCAAATTTATCTATATCGTCAATAATATATGGCTCCATTGATAAAATTTCAAGTGCGTTGTATATTGATACGTGGCTTGATCGTAATATCGCTATTTTGCCGAAATCTTTCACTGCAAAAATGCTGGACAAAATAGCAGTTGTGGCTCCTGTTGTTACAAAGTACGTTTTCTTTGAACCAAAAACTGCTTTTAATTTATCCATAGATTCTTTTATACACCCTTCTGGTGCTAGCATATTATCCAAATCGTCAACTTCAGTTACGTCATTTTTAATTTGCAATATTTCCGCTAGCCCATGCCCTGTTCCTTTGTGCCCTGGGGTGTGAAATCTGTATTTGCTTTTTCGTCCATATTCAAAGACTTTTTTGCAAATAGGTAAATCGTCCAATATTTCATGTATGCAAGGATCTTTATCCAATTATGAAAGCTCCTTTATTATTTTTTTAATGGTTTCATTGTTGGGAACAATAATACGTCACGGATTGAATTTGTGTTGGTAAATAAATTCACCATTCTGTCAATTCCAAGTCCTAGTCCGCCTGTTGGTGGCATTGCATATTCCAACGCTGTAACGAAATCGTCGTCCATAAGCATAGCTTCATCGTCGCCGTTCTCTCTCTCTTTTGCTTGATCGTCAAATCTAGCTTTTTGATCGATTGGATCGTTAAGCTCGCTGTAGGCATTACCCATTTCACGTGCTAACATGAAGAACTCGAAACGGTAAGTCAAACGCTTGTCCTCTTTCTTTTTCTTAGTTAATGGTGAAACTTCGATTGGGTAATCTAAAATAAATGTAGGTTGAATTAAGTGTTCTTCAACTTTTTGGTCGAATGCTTCGTAAAGCAATTTACCCCAGCTCATAGCTTCTTCTACGTTATAATGTTCAGCTTTCATTGCAGTATATGCAGTTTCTTTTGTTAATGTATTAAAATCAAGTCCACAATATTCTTTAACAGCGTCAATCATTGTTAATCTTCTTGCTGGCTTGCTGAAATCTAGTTCGTGTTCTTGGTACGGAATAACTCTTGTGCCCATAACTTCATCACAGATATATTGGAAAATACCTTCAGTAATATCCATCATGTCAAAGTAGTTCGCATATGCCCAATACAATTCCATTAATGTGAATTCAGGATTGTGTTTCATATCCATTCCTTCATTACGGAATACTCTGCCGATTTCATATACCTTTTCAAATCCACCTACGATTAGTCTTTTTAGGTACAATTCAGGTGAAATTCTAAGGAACATATCAATGTCAAGAGAGTTGTGGTGAGTGATAAATGGACGAGCACTTGCTCCACCTGCGATAGTGTTTAATATTGGTGTTTCCACTTCTATAAATTCACGTTTATCTAAATATTCTCTGATTTTTGTTATGATTTTTGATCTAGTTATAAATACTTTTTTAACTTCAGGGTTTGCAATCAAATCAACATATCTTTGACGATATCTCAAATCTGGGTCTTTCAAACCATGGAATTTTTCAGGAAGTGGCAACAATGATTTAGCCAAAAGAGTTAATGTACGGGCATGGATTGATGTTTCGCCTGTTCTTGTTTTGAAAACGTAACCTTCGATACTTACGATATCTCCGATGTCCCAATTCTTAAATGCGTCATATAAATCTTCGCCAATATCGTCACGTCTTACGTAAACTTGGATTTTTCCTTCGTCATCAAGTAAGTGCATAAATGCAGCTTTACCCATTAAACGACGGCTTACTACTCGTCCAGCAATTTGGACATCTTTGCCCTCAAGCTCGTCTCCGTTAGTTAAAATCGTAGCTGATCTGTGTGATATAACAAACTTGTCCTCTTCAAAAGGGTCTTTGTTGTCAGCAACTAACGCTGCTAGTTTATCACGACGGATACGCATTATTTCATTAATATCAACTTCTTCTATTACTTCAATGTTGTTTTGGTCTTCTGTTTTCATTATAGCCTCTCTTAAATCATCTTGTTACTAAATCTATCTTTTATTTTTTTTGAAATTCGAATATTCGAACTTTTATAATTTCTATAATTTTATAATTATCTTCTAATTCCTAGAATTTTGAATTTAATCGTACCTGTTGGTATGATAACTTCAACTTCATCACCTACTTTTTTGAAAAGTAAGCCTGAACCGATAGGAGAAATGTTTGAAATCATGTTGTTTGAAATGTCAGCTTCCGCCACACCTACAATTTGATATTCCTCTTCTTCTTTGAATTCAATATCTAGTACTTTAACAAAACAACCTGGAGTAACTTTGTCAGTTCCTGCTGTTTCGTCAATAATTAATGCAACTTTAAGTTGTTGTTCAATCTCACTGATTTTACCTTCAACTTGAGCTTGCTCATTTTTTGCTGCATCATATTCTGCGTTCTCTGAAAGATCACCAAATTCACGGGCTACTTTAATTTTCTCCGCAATTTCGTGACGTTTGATTGCACGCATATAATCTAATTCTTTTTCTAATTTTGCATATCCTTCTTTAGATAAAAAAACATCGTTTGCCATTGTATTGTACCCTCCAAATTGCGTTTGTCTTGCAAACACAATACTTAAAAAAATAATAATATTCTCCCCTATAATTATAGAGGAAAATATTATTTTAAAACATATTAAACTGTTCACTATATTAAAGCACATTTCGACATAAATGTCAAGCAGTATTAATAGTTATCAAATTTTTTCCAATTACATCTTACGAAGAATTTTAGATAACCAGCTTCTTTTGATTTTTATTACGTGATAGGGACATAATTCTTGGCAACAGAAACATCTGATACATAAATCCAAATCGAATTTTGCTACCCCTTTCACCATTGTTATTGCGTCATTTGGACAGTGTTCTTGACACTTTTTACAGCCTTTGCACTGACTCTTTTTCACTGTTGGATAAGCTGTTATCCATTTTTGAACTCTCTTGCTGATTGCGGTAGCTTTAATTACTTCGTCGTTCCAAAGCAAGTCATTATCCACTAAAATATAGTCTTTTATTATGCTAGATTCTAGCGTTTCTCCAACTATTTCAAGTTGGCTTTCTTCATGTGGCACAATGCCACGAACTTTTGCTATATGAAATTCTGGGAAATGCTCAATTTCGCCACCTATGATTTTAACTGCTACTAAGTCACAGGCAAATGGGTTTGTTGATGCAATAAATCTCTCTATTTTTCTTGGAGTTCCCGCTGACGGCCCCGGACCTTCCATGCCCACAACACCATCAAGGATATGCAATGCAATTTTGTCTTTCATAAACTCGCCAATATCAACTACGTAATTCATGAACTTCACAACTTTTGGACTTTCTGCGTGTACTTGCGCTTTTTGCATTCCTGGGATTAAGCCAAACAGGTTTTTCACAGCTCCTGTAAAGAATGTGAAACTATGTGTTTTTACTTTTCCAAAATTGATAATTACATCAGCGTCAAGAGCTACTTTTATTATATCAAAATTCTTAGCTACTACACCTTCAGGATAACTGCAATTTACAATATCGAAATCGTCGTTTAGTTTTGCGTTAGTATTTTCAGCTACTGTTGTCATTTTCGCTGCTTTATACACTGTTGTCATGTGGAACTTATTATACAAGCCTGCTGAGCTGTCTCCAATAGTCACAATAGCTCCTATTTCTTCCAACATTTCAGCTAGTACTTGCACCGCTACTGGGTTTGTTGTAGTAGCCGTTTCCACTTTGAAATTGTTTAATAAATTTGCTTTTATCAAAACTTTTTGGTCTTTTTTTACGAATTTATCCAATCCGCCAAGGTTGTCCAACAAAGATTTCATGGCAATTCTTACGTTATCTATCTCATAATCACTACATTTTACTAATGATACTATTTCTTTCATTATCTTATTTCCTCTAGGAATTTCCTAATTCGTTCAGTTGCTTGTTGCAATGATTTCAATGAATATGCGTATGAAATTCTAATATGCCATTTTCCTGATTCCCCAAATGCTGATCCTGGAACTACTGCTACTTTTTGGCTTTCTAATAGTTTTTCAGCAAACTCTTCTCCGTCTAATCCCAATGACTTTGTTGATGGGAAAAGATAGAAAGCACCTTCTGGTTCGAAAACTTCCATTCCTACAGAACGGAAAAAATCTAGCAAGAATTTTCTTCTTAAATCATACTGAGAACGCATATCTTCCACTAATGCAAAATTGTCTTTTAGCCCTTGTTCAAGTGCTGACACCCCTGCATATTGGCTCATTGTTGGTGCGCACATTATGCAATATTGATGTATTTTGAACATGGGAACTACTAATTCTTTTGGGGCAACTAGATACCCTATACGCCAACCTGTCATTGCAAAGGCTTTTGAAAAACCGTTAATTAACACTGTTCTCTCTCGCATATTCTCAATTCCTGCCATTGAAACGTGGGTTCTTCCATAAGTCAACTCGCTGTATATTTCGTCGGAAAAACACATAATGTCGCTGTCTACAATTACTTTTGCTAATCCTTCAAGCTCGTCTTTAGTCAATATTGCACCCGTTGGATTGTTTGGGTAGGATAATATAATCGCCTTTGTTTTGCTTGTTATTGCATTTTTCAAATCTTCTGGTTGTACTTTGAAACTGTTCTCAACAGTGGTTTTTACACCTATCGGAACTCCGCCAGCTAGTAGCACCGCAGGAGCGTACGCCACATAGCTCGGTTCTGGTATCAACACTTCATCGCCAATATCAATAAAGGCACGCATGGCTAAATCAACAGCCTCGCTTGCCCCAACAGTTACTATAACTTCAGTTTCTTTATCGTAATTCAGTTGGTAACGGACTTCTAAATACTTGCAAATCAATTCACGAAGTTTTGGCATACCCATATTACTTGTATACTGGGTTTTTCCTTTTTGAATTGAGTCAATAACGTCTTTTCTAATATCCCAAGCCGTGATAAAATCAGGCTCGCCAACACCTAGCGATATAACCCCTTCCACCTTTGCTGCAATCTCGAAAAACTTACGAATTCCAGAGGGTTTAAGTGCATTTGCTCTTTTTCCTATAAATTTATTGTAATCCAAAATAATATCCTCTTAGAAATAATTTATATCATTTCCCTAAATTCTTTTTCGTCTTTCCACAATATTACACCTTCTGATTTATATCTTTTCAAAACAAAAAGCGTTGTAGTACTTGTTACGCAATCAAGAGTTGAGAGTTTTTCATTAACGAAAAAAGCCACTTCTTTTACACTTTGCCCTTCAACAGTCATAAGAAAATCGAAACCACCTGACAATAAGTATAGGTTTTTGATTTCAGGAATATGAATAAGGGTTTCCGCTAGATTGTCGTAGCCTTTTGAGCGTTGTGGACTAACTTTTATCTCAACTAATGCTTCGACAAAGTTATCTTCAACAAGCTCTCTGTTAATAACTGCACGATATTTTACTATTACGCCGTCATTCTCAAGACCGTTCATGATTGATTGCACTTCATCAGTGGCTACTTTCAATACGTTAGCAATCTTTTCCGCTGAAAATCTTGCGTCCTCACGTAGCATTTGAATTATCTCATTCCTTAAATTATTCATAATCCCATCCTTATTAATACTCTTTTTTTATATTTATATTATTTATTTTCTAAATTGTTCAATAAATAGATCAATGTGAACATACTCTCATTTAGATTTATGTTCTCAACTGCAGTTTTTTCGTCGCTTTGAATGTAGAAATGTGAGAAGTTCCATATTGCTGGAATGCTACACTCTTTTATTGTTTTCGCCAAGTCTTCAACTGCTTCACCTTGGGTTGTGATTACCGCTATGTCAACTTTGTTGTTTTTTGCGAAATCCGAGAAAGTGTCTATATGTGATACTTCTAAACCGTTTGGTAACTCGATATTCTTTGTTTGAATATCAAAAACTGCTGTAATATTTATTCCTTGGTTATTGAACTTTTTATAGTTCGCTAATGCTTTTCCTATGTTACCAGCACCGATTATTACAACGTTATACTCTTTGTCTAGTCCCAATATATTTTTAATTTCTTCTTTCAAAAAGTTCACATCATAGCCGTAACCTTGCAATCCGAAAGCTCCAAAATGCGAGAAATCTTGTCTTACTTGTGATGCTGTTATGTTCAATCTTTTTGAAATAACACTTGATGAAATTCGATCTTTCCCTTCTCTTTCAAGTTCACTTAATAACCTGAAATATCTTGGTAGTCGTCTAACTACCACTTCTGGAATGATATTCTTTACTTTTCTCATTGATTCTCCCTAACTTTGTATTTGTTTACATAGTTACATTTTTAACTATATATTAACATATTTTTAAACTTATGTAAAGAACTTGCTTTTATATTTAAAAAATAGTATGATATAATTACTATTAATTGGAGATAACTATGTTTAAAATTTGGGCTAAATTGATTAGTGAGGAAAAAAAACTCATTAAAGATGTTATATATACTAACGAAGATCGGTTCGACATCGAAAATTTCGGGCAATACGTCACTGATATTGCTGGACTTCTTGACATCGCTACACCGAATACTCTTATCTATCACACAAAAAACTTCGATAAGTTTTCTTATGTGAAGTACTTGCCACGTGATTTCATGGAGAAAGTTGATTTTAGTTGCTTATTACTTGAAAACGGCAACTGCTAATCCCCCCTTGCACTTCTGTAATTACACTATTGTATTTTTGAAATTATAATATTAAACTCCTTTTTGAATTGAATAAGCATTTTTTGCTTATACTAAGTAAAATTCAAAAAGGAGTTTATTTTTATGCTTACAATTATATCTACTATTTTAACAGTAATTGGCGCTATCAACTGGTTTCTAGTTGGTGTTGCACAATTTGACTTTGTTGCTTATCTTTTCGGCGGAGCTGGAACGATTGGTGCGAGAATTGTGTACGTTGTAGTTGGTCTTGCGGGTATTTGGTTACTTGGTGTTCTTGTTGCCAACCGTGGTCACATCGACGATTCACACGAAGAACCTCAACACTAGTCTTAACTTTTTAAGATTTTACTAGTTTTGAATATTTTGAACTATTAATTATTTATTAGAAAAATAGCTTTTGCTGTTTAAATTATTAATAAATTTAGTTTAAAAAACAAAAAGAGAGAATGATTTTCATTCTCTCTTTTTGTATAGTTTTTTTATGTTTTACTTATCATTATATACATAAGAAAAAGCACTAAATAAATTTAGTGCTTTTTAATGTTTATTTTATGTTTTAAATTACTTTGTGTGTAAGAACTAATTCTTCAATTATCTTCTCTACTTTTGCGATATCAGTTATATTCACATAAGACACATAATAATTAGTTTCACGAAGAGTAAATAAATACGTTCCTGCATTGTTTCCATAGGCATCTTTTATTACTT
Organism: uncultured Clostridia bacterium; assembly: GCA_947039455.1. Taxonomy (GTDB): domain Bacteria; phylum Bacillota; class Clostridia; order Christensenellales; family CAMQZB01; genus CAMQZB01. Next base: position 29,960 of record CAMQZB010000013.1, on the reverse strand, counting down.
TTGCGCCACCTATTGTTACTTCTTCTTGTCCATCGAAATATTCAGTTGGATCTGAACCTCCGATTTGCATTTCTACCATGATATATTTATCGTCTTGGTATTCGTAACCAACATTTGCTCCGTTTATTGTGTTGCTGTGACCCACCATTATATATGCAGTCATGTTAGCTTCACTATCGCCTTTTGGAATTGCTATTCCTTTTGGCATTCTTTCTTCTAATTCTTTAAATGGTAATTCTACCACGTTTACGCTTTTTGATTGTGCAAAATTTTGTGTTTCTACTTGAAAGCCATCTTGAGTACGTAATACATTATCATCTCCGTTACCACCCATTGCTAACGGCAATGCGATAATCATTAATAATGCTATTCCGCAAACTGCCACTGCACTTTGGAAACGTTTTGGAATTGCGTACCATGGTCGTTTCTTTTCAACCACTTTACTTTTTTCCTCTCGCATTTTTAATAACAAATTATTCAGCACTCGATCTGATATTTCTACACTTTCTATTTCTTTATTTAGTTGTTTTTTAAAATCTAATTCTTCCATATAACTTGCCCTCACAATTAATTAACAATACTACTATAACAATCGTATCACTTACTTTGAAATTCTTTTACCTTTTTTTTCACATCAGCCATTCTGCGTTTTACAGTAGCTATTGAGAGTTTCATGGTTACTCGTATTTCTTCAAAATTAAACCCGTAGATCTCTTTTAATATCACTACCCGTCGCTCTTCTTCAGTTAATGTTGCTAAAAACTCTTTTAAGAATGCTTTGGTTTCGCTTTCACCTTCTGAAGATCCTGTGAATACGTCTATTTCCTCTATTGTAGATACTTGTGTGCGTTTTGCTTTCTTTAGATAGTTCAAGGAAAGGTTTCTTGCGATTGTGAATATATACGCCATGCCGTTGTCGCTGTCTGTGAATACTTTTTTGTACTTCATAACCTGCATAAACGTATCTTGCAAGATGTCCTCCGCTTGATATCGATCCTTTATATATGTCAAAATAAACGAATATACCGCTTTTCCTATGCCTGTATACAGCATAGTCATTGCTTCTTCGTCTCCTTCTCCGATTTTTGTAATTAAGTTGTTAATTTCTATTCTTTCCAAAATTACTCCTGCTTAGCTTTTTTAGCTATTTTTGCTTTAGTGCCACTAATCATATCATAAATTGTAAAATTATGGAACTATTTTTGGGGTTTTTCTATTAGGTTATACTCTTCGGTGTTGTACAATGCTGTTTTCATCATTGAATATACCATTTTATTTTCTTTCCCTAGTTCCTTTATTAAGTCTTTCATGTACTGGCGTTTTGTGTTCTTATCCGCTGGACATGGATTATGCAAAATTGGGAAATCTTTTGCGAATTTAATTATATCTTTTTCGTCGCAATACAACAGCGGACGTATCACTTTTAGATCAATGCGTGATAGGTAACTTTCTGGTTGTATTGTTGAAAGCCTTCCTTCATACATAAATGACAACATAAATGTTTCTACGAAATCATCAGATGAATGTGCTAGTGCTACTTTGTTACAACCTAGCTCTTTCGCTTTTTGATTTACGCTTCCACGTCGCATATTCGCACACAGTGAACATGGATTTTTCTCTTTTCGTACGTCAAACACGATTTCAGCGATTTGTGTCTTTACTATATGCAATTCAACTTCTATCTCTTTGCAAAACTCTATTACGCTTTGTAACTCCTGTTGATTTGTATCCTTAAATCCAAGGTCTATCATTATTGCAAAAAGCTCAAATTTTCTCGGTAAAAACCTTCTAATTTTCGCTAGGCAATAAAGCAAGGTCATACTGTCTTTTCCACCTGACAGTCCCAGTCCTATTTTATCTCCGTCCTCTATTAAATTAAAATCCTCTATGGCTTTTCGCACCGTGCCAAGCATTCTTCTATCTTCCATTTTATTTTGTACTCCTATTATGTGAAAAACCTAACGTTTTTATCGGTTATTTTTTCGGTTATCTTAATATTACTTCATTATCCTTGATTTTGGCAACTATTTTCATTGCTATGTTGGAAAAATTTTGCTGATTGTTATGGTAGTCATTGGTTTGACTTGCATTTTATATTTTGTTATACTTAATTATAATTAAAGATAATAATATACATTATGTATGTTAAATAGGAGTTTTACTAATGAAAATACAAAAAATTATTACTTGGGTGCTTGTTTTAGCACTAACACTTTCAATCGCTGTTGGCTGTTCTCCAAAATATGATTATCCTGTTATGGAAGAAGTTGTTGTGGACGATATGGTTTTGACTGATGTTAGAGCTGACACTTTCTCTATTCAATACGATGCTGAAACTTGGACTTTTAAAGACGAATCCGGGGTATATTTCCTTCTTGAAACTTCGACTATTGACGACAAAGCAGGTCCTTCCAACATCAACATCACAAATACTACATCACCTTTACCAATAGATGCTGATGCTGTTGCGTTTTTTACTGCTGAATTAGGTGGTCCTGTTTCTATCGCATCTGGTTATACACTTGACACCTGCGAACTTATGCTACTTGGCAAAACACCTGTTCTTTACATGGAAGAAACTCAAATCATTACCGACGATATAATTGATCTATACATTGAAGAAGGTCTTCTAACTAAGGAAGTTCTTGAGGATGCTGCTGCTTTAGAACAAATTAAAACTCCTGTGCATACTACGTATCTTTACTTTTCAGTTGACGATCAATTAATCACAACTACTGGCTTTTACTTCGATTTAGAGTCAAAGGATACCGTTCTTGAAGCTATGAAACTTTTAGCTCAAACATTCACTCTTAACTAGTTTTTTATTCTGATTTATTAATGGTTTGACTTAAATTACCAATTATGGTATAATTATCAAATAATAAATATAGGGTAATATATTAGGATATGTTACAAAGGGAGTTTTACTAATGAAAATACAAAAAATTATTTTATGGGTGCTTGTTTTAGCACTATTGCTTTCAGTTTCTGTTGGCTGTGTCGAGGAAGAAGTTTACGCTGTTATGGACGAAGTTGTTATCGATTTCACTGTTACTGACGTTGTTACTGACGATTTTACCGTTCAATACAATGCTGAAACTTGGACTTATGATGATACTACGGAAATAACTATGTTCTATGATAATACTACTATTGAAAACACTACTGGTCTTAACAATGTTAACATTATTAATACTAAAGAACCTGGTAAAATTGACAATTCCGGTGTTGAATCTATTACTGCCGAATTTAGTAGCGAAGAAATTATTGCTGCTGGAATGGCACTTGAGAAATGTGAAGTTTTGACACTAGGCGAAAATCCTGTTCTTTATGTTGAGCAAGTAATGACTCTTACTGATGCAACTATTGCTCTTTACATTGAGCAAGGTCTTTTAGTTAAAGAAATTCTTGAAAATCCTGAGGCTCTTGAACTGTTGAAAAAACCTACTTATAGTATGGCTATCTACATCTCAGTGGACAACGAATTAGTTATTATCACTGGAACTTACTATGATGTTGCTGCAAAAAGCACTACTCTTAACACTATGAAACTTTTCGCTCAAACACTTTCTGTTGAATAGTTTTTTATTCTGATTTATTAATGGCTATGTAAAGTATTTTGCTTTATATAGCCATTTTTTTATTTGGTTTTTCTTGCGGTTTTTTGTAGATTGTTTCTCTTATGTTATTTTTGCTTGATTATCATTGACAAGTACTTCAATTTCATTTACAATAATATAGAAATTCACATGGAGGTGTTTTCTTTTATGAATTATTTGAATAATTTTCTTAGCGGTTCGGCTATCGGTGTAGCTAACGTTATTCCGGGACTGTCTGGTGGTTCTATCGCTGTGATTACTAATAAATATCAAAGGCTTATTAATGTTATTTCTAGCTTTTTGCCTAACATCAAAAACAAAAATACAAAAGCTTTAAAGTCTGATATGCTTTTTCTTATTCCACTGCTTCTAGGAGTTGTTACTGGAGTTTTGATTTTTGCTATTCTAATTGAATATTTACTTAACGCTTTCCCTATTGCTACGTTGTTTTCATTTATGGGTTTGCTTATCGGCACTATCCCTTTGATGTTTCAAAATGCTAATATCAAGGGCAATCCTACTACGTCTATGCTAGTTCCTTTTTTCGTTACGTTAGGGTTTTCTCTTATTCTTGCTTACTTTAACATCACTGGGGATTTCACTGCTAATCAAGTGCCTTATTATGAATTGAATTTTGGCAATATTATTTTGCTTTTCACATTCGGATTTCTAGCTGCTGGAACTATGATTGTTCCTGGTATTTCAGGGTCACTTGTTCTTCTTATTCTTGGCGGATATAACGCTATTATCGGTGCGATTTCTGGACTTATTAACGGTAATTTCATGGATAGTTTCTTGACTTTAATTCCTTTTGGTATCGGTTGTGTCCTTGGTTTGATTGTTATTTCAACTTTGATTAACTGGTTACTTGAGGCACATTACACCGCTACTTATTACGGTATTTTAGGTTTTCTAATTGGATCTATTCCATGTCTTTACGGTGGATTTACTGCCAATTTGGAAGGTTATATTGCTATTGCGCTTCTTGTTGCTTTCGCAGTTTCATCTTACCTTGTTACTATGAAAACTAAGCATCTTTAAAATTATTTACTACTATTTCAAATGAAAAACTAACTTTCTTTATTGAAATCTATTTAGTATAGGTTTCTATAATTAGGATTAAAGGAGATTTATATTATGGGAAAGATTACTTGGAAAGGCACTACTTTGTTGTCACCGTTACCTGTTATTATGGCTACTGTTGGGAACATGGAAAAATCGAATATTATCACTATTGCATGGACTGGAATTGTTAATTCTCAACCGCCTATGACTTATATCTCAGTGCGTAAAGAACGCCATTCTCACCACATGATTGAAGAAAATATGCAATTTGCTATTAATCTTGTTTCTGAAGATTTGGTTTCTGAAACGGACTCTATTGGTGTGAAATCTGGGGCGAAAATTGACAAATTTAAAGAATATAATCTTACTAAAGTGAAAGGCTCGGTTATTGAAACGCCTCTTATTAAAGAGTGCCCTGTGGCTCTTGAATGTAAGGTTACTCAAAAGATTGAACTTGGTTCTCACGATATGTTTTTAGCGGAAATAGTTGCGGTTACTCTTGACGAGGATTTACTTGACCAAAACGGTAAACTATTTCTTGATCGTGCTGGTTTGATTTCTTATTCTCACGGCGAATATTTCACTCAAGGTGACCCTATCGGAACTTTCGGTTTCTCAGTGAAAAAACCTGAAAAGAAAACAACTAAAAAATTTAGATAATGCTTTGTTATTAGTTTATTTATTAAGATTTCATATATTTAAAATACGAAATTTATCAAAATGGGGTGAAAACTCCATTTTTTGTTATTTTGGGTTGTTTTAACTTTATTTGGTTGTTTTAGGTGTTTTTAGAATTTCTTTTCCAATTATAGAATATTTTCTACAGTTTATTCATATATTAATTTTATAGGTAGCAAAGATAGTTACTGGTTAATGGGCTTCCCCATTGACATTTACGGTTATTTTTTCTATCTTATATATAGAATGTATCCTTCATTTTTCATTCTTAATTAATATATTGACAATTCTATATTAAATTTTTTTTAATTTGTATAACAAAAAAAACAAGTAGTAATTTTAAAGTATCTCCTTACTTTTTAAAATTACTACTTGTTTTATTTTGTGCTGTTTTGTTTTCTTTATTTTTATTTATTTTGTGATTGCTTCAATGCAAATTTCAAGAGCGGCTTTGCAATGTTCATAGGTTAAACCACCTTGTAAGTATGCGATGTATGGTTCTTTAATTGGTGCGTCCGCGGATAATTCGATTGATGCACCTTCAACAAAACAACCTGCTGCCATGATGACTTTGTTTGTGTATCCAGGCATATCCCATGCTTCTAGCGATAGGAAACTATCAACTGGTGATGCCGTTTGGATTGCTTGGATAAAGGATGTTAGCTCGATTTCCGTGTTGAATTTTACGCTACGAATTATATCGTCACATCTCTCTTCTGGTTTCGGTACTGTTTCATACCCCATTGCTGTTAGGGCATAGGCAAACAAGATTGAGCCTTTTGTGGCTTGCAATGTTACGTGGGGAGCTTGGAAAAGTCCTTGGTAATAATACTGATATCCAAAAACATTAGAACCGATTTCTGCTCCTACTGATGGGGCTGTTAGTCTGCCTGCAACCTTGTTTACGTACTCAGTAGTTCCGCACACGTACCCACCCGTTGGCACTATTCCGCCACCTGGATTTTTGTTTAGCGATCCTGCCATTAAGTCAACGCCCACCGTTGTTGGTTCGATTATATCCATAAACTCACCATAGCAATTATCCACCATTATACATATGCTTGAATCAACTTTTTTCACTTTTTCAGTTAAAGATTTTATCTCCGCTATTGACAAGGCATTTCGCATTGAATATCCTCGTGATCTTGTGATAAATATCATTCTTGTTTTGTTTTTTGTTATGTATTCCACCACCGCTTTTTCATCAATATGTCCTTCCAAAAGGTCGATACAGTGGTAATTCACTCCAAAGTCAGCAAGTGAACCGTCCGCACCTTTGATTACTTCATCAAGGGTGTCGTATGGTTTTCCTGTGATACTTAGTAGTAAATCGTTGGGTCTTAGAACACCAAATAGTGCAACAGAAAGTGCATGAGTTCCTGACAATAAATGTGGGGATACCAAGGCACTTTCGCAGTCGAACACGTCCGCGAAAAGTTTGTTTAGAGTATCACGACCTTCGTCACCATAACCATAGCCTGTAGTTTGGGCAAAGTGTCGCAATGATATTTTATGCTTTTGAAAGGCTTTCAAAACTTTCTTTTGATTAAAATACGCTGTGTCCTCCACTTTTTTGAATGTGTCTTTTGCACAGTTTTCTGCTGTTTCTATTATGTTTTTAATATATTCTTTCATTTGCATATTTACCTTTTTAGATGTTTTTCTTATCATTTAAGATAGCTTGAGGGGAAATGATAGCTACGATGTTGGCTTTGTATAACAACATTTGCTCTTCGCCCCTATTGGCAATTATTGTTTGATTGTCAAATCCATGTATTAGACATTCCATGTTTTCCCCTGTTGAAAGGGATATTTTCACTGGAATTTTTTCACGCCTTACATAATTTAAAATAATATCCTGTAGTACAAGATTTGTTTTCATAGTGTATAACCTCCAAATTGATTACATACTATTTTTATTGACAATTCACCTTGTTTTTATTCAAGAATTGTAAATTTTCACAATATAATCTGACACTTCTTCCACAGGTTTTCTCATATCAATCATCTCGCATATGGCTTGATGACGGAACCATGTTAGCTGTCTTTTTGCGTAGTGTCTTGAATTTAGTTTGATTTTCGCCACCGTTTCATTTAACGTACTCTCGCCTAAAAACTGTGGGATAAACTCTCTATATCCTATTGCTGTCAACGATTGACTGTCATGTGGGATAGCTTTGATTATGTCCAAAACTTCTTTTTCCAACCCTTCTTCCATCATTATTTCCACACGCTTTTCTATTCTTTCATAAAGCAATTCACGCTCCACTTCTAAACAAAAAAAACTTGCATCATAAATTGGAATTGGGCTGTCTTTTTGTGCTGATTTCTTTTTTCCTGTAACTTCAAAAATTTCCAAAGCACGAACTACTCGCATAACATCGTTCTCGTGTAGGTTCTCCGCACTTTCGCTGTCCACTTCCTTTAGTAGGTTGTGCAAATAGGTTCTTCCCATGTCTTTTGCTATGTTTTCATATTTCTCACGAACTGCATCATCACCCATAGATTTTCCGAAACTTCTTTCAAACAAAATTGCGTTTATATACAACCCTGTGCCACCACAAATAATAGGTGTTTTTCCACGTGAAATTATATCAGCAATCAATTCTTTCGCTGTTTTTGCGTACTCTGCAACTGAGTAGTTTTCGCTTTTATCAACTATTGAGAGCATATGATGTGGAATACCGTCCATTTCTTTTTCAGTGATTTTCGCTGTTCCTATGTTAAGTTCTTTGTAGATTTGCATTGAATCCGCTGAGATTATTTCTCCCTTCAGTTTCTTTGCTACACTAATTGAAACCGCTGTTTTTCCTGAGGCTGTTGGGCCTGCGATTATTATTATTTTCTCCATGCTACACAATCCTTTTGAACCACTTTTCCACGTCGGTTTTGCTGAATTTTATGATTATCGGTCTACCGTGTGGGCAAGTTAGTATATTTGATTTTGCTAGCATTTTGAAGATGTGTTTTATTTCAAGATTAGATAAATTATCCCCAGCTTTCACTGCGTTTTTGCAAGCTTTTTGCATTATCTTTTCTCTCACTAATTCCATTGAATCAATAGCATCAATTCTTGTTAAATCACTGAAAATTTCACAGATGAATTTGCTGAAATTAATAGATACTAAATCCGCTGGAACTGATGTTATTCTGTAAGTATTTCCCCCGAAGTGTTCGATTTTGAAACCGATTACAAATAGATTTGAGATATTTTTCTTTAGAAAATCCTCTTCAATTGGGTTCACGTCAAATAGGTACGGTGCAAGTAAATCTTGTACCATAATTTCTTGTTTATCGTATTGCAAGATATATTTGTCGAACAAAATTCGCTCGTGACCTGCGTGTTGATCAATTAGGTAAAGAGTGTCTTTCCATTCAACTATAATATAGGTTTTGTTGAATACTCCAATTACTCGCACGTTTGAATAGTCTATTTCTTCACTGATTTCGCTGTCGTGTAGATAAAATCCGTTTGATTGCACTTCTTTATTCTCTTTTTTAAACATTGAAACTGGGTATTCATTCCCACTTGTTTCGTTAGTTTTCTCAAATGGATTTACTATAGTTATAGGAGTTTTGTTTTCTATTATTTCAGGTGTTTTGAAAATTTCAGGGCCTTTGGTTTCTATTATTTCCGCTGTTTTGAAAGTATCCGCAACTTGTCTTTGGTTGATTTCGTTTTCAATTTTTAATGCTTGTTTAGCTTCTTCAACTGCTTTGAAATCACCTTTTACTATTCTATCAAAGGTGCTGTCTAGCTCTTTTGACCTTGGAAACTGTATTGGAGTTTCGAAATTTTCTTGTTTTGGTTTTGGTGTTGTACTTCTAAATTCAACTGGTGCGCTATTTGTGCTAGCTGTAATATTTTGTGTTTCAGTTTCAGTTTCATTTTTAGACTTTTGATAGTTTAGAAAACCTTCTTTTGCTATCATTTCAATCTCACCTGATAAAGCGGAAGAAATCACTCCGTAGATTGATTTGAAAACTAATTGAGTATCGGAAAAACGCACATCGTGTTTAGTTGGGTGCACATTCACATCAACTTCCGTTGATGGGATTGTTATATTAAGCACGTAAAACGGAAAGCTTCTTTTCATTAAAAATGGTTGGTAGGCTTTGAAAATTGCCATTGATATTGTTTCGTTCACAACGTATCTACCGTTTAAATTCACTGTTTGATAAGTTCTATTGCTTTTTGTAAAATCAGTTTTTCCAATATATCCGCTAACTTCAATATTATTTCTTGTGCCACTAATTGGAATTAAGTTGTCGCTTGTTGCTTTTCCGTAAACTGTGTATACAGATTTCTCAAGACCGTCACCGTTGCACTTGATTTTTTGCACATCATTTAGATAATAATTGAATTTTATTTGTGGGTTTGTTAGGACTAATCTTGAAACTAGGTTAGTGATTTCGCTTTCTTCGCCCCTAGCTGATTTTAGGAATTTTTCACGTACTGGAGTGTTGAAAAACAAGTTCTCAACTCGGATATCCGTGCCTTCAACACTTGTTCCGTCCCCCACATATGTTACTTCTCCGCCACGGATATCTATTCTTGTGGTTTCTTGCGTTTCGCAATCGGTTGATGTTAAAGTAATCATTGCGATTGATGCGATTGAGGCTAGTGCTTCACCACGGAAACCAAGAGTGTCGATGTTTTCTAGGTCTTCCGCTTCTTTTAACTTACTTGTACAATGTGGCAAAAATGCTAGCTTCACATCTTCACGGCTCATTCCTGTTCCATTGTCCACTATTCTTATATTCTTTCCGCCGTTGGTTACATAGATTGTGATTTCCGTTGCTCCGCCGTCAAGACTGTTTTCAACGCATTCTTTCACTACTGAATATGGGCGTTCGATTACTTCGCCTGCGGAAATTCTATTATATACGCTTGGCGCAATTTGATTAATTTTTCCCATTCTATTCTACCTCAGCTACTAAATCACCAAGAATTTTATATGCTTCTTTTGGTGATATTTCGTCCATATCTATACTTTTTATTTTCTCTATTACTTCACTATGCAAATTAATTTCTTCAGGCTCTATTGCTGTTGACATATCGTCAAATGCAAGCTGTTTTTTCGCTACCACTAGTTCTTGACTCTCTAGTTCTTTCAAAGTTTTTTTCGCATCAATTACTACTGACTTTGGTATTCCCGCTAACTGTGCTACTTCGATACCGAAACTACGATTTGCACCGCCTCTTACTATTTTTCGTAAGAAGATTATGCCACCGTTGGCTTCTTTCACTGATATGCGATAGTTGGATATTCCTTTGATTGCACCTTCTAGCTCAGTTAATTCATGATAGTGAGTTGCAAATAAGGTTTTTGCTTTGATTACGTTATTAATGTACTTTGTAACTGCAAATGCGATACTTAATCCGTCAAGGGTTGATGTACCTCTTCCCACTTCATCAAGGATTAGTAAGCTGTCTTTTGTTGCGTTGTTAAGAATATTCGCTACTTCAATCATTTCCACCATAAATGTACTTTGATCCATAATCAGATTATCCGACGCACCCACTCTTGTGAACACTCTATCAAAGATTGGTAAACTGCATTTTTCGCATGGTACGAAACAACCCATTTGTGCCATAATTGAAATTAATGCTACTTGACGCATATATGTGCTTTTTCCCGCCATGTTTGGTCCTGTTAAAATCATTGTTCGTTGGTCGGTACTGTCTATATATGTGTCATTAGCTATAAACCGCTCATTTTTAAGTAGTTTTTCAACAACTGGGTGACGACCGTCTACTACGGCAATCTCTTTGTTGCTCTTTTTTATGTTAGGCTTTTTGTAACTATGCTTGTCAGACATTTCAGCAAATGATGCGATAACATCAAGTGAGGCTACTGCTTTTGCTGTTAGGATTAGGCTGTGTAAATGCTCCGTTAATTTTGCTACTACGCCTTTGAACAGTTCTAGTTCAAGTTTAAGTGAATTATCCGTTGCTCCTAATAGTTTATTCTCCAATTCTTTCAGCTCTTCAGTAATATATCGTTCGGAATTTGAGATTGTTTGCTTTCTTACATAATGTAACGGTATATCTAATTGGTTTGAGCGGAGTATCTCTATATAGTAACCAAACACTCGGTTATAGCCTACTTTCAATGTTTTAATGCCTGTTTCTTCACGCTCTTTCTCTTCAAGTCTACTAATAAAACTCTTGCCTGATTTCATAAGTTCATTTAGTTCGTCAAGATTAGCGTCAAACCCTTCTTTGATATATCCGCCGTCCTTTGTTTGTGAACTTGCAGTATCGGCTATGGCGGAATTAAGGTAGCTGTGTAGCTCTTCAAAACCTTCTATTGATCCGTCCATTCGTCCTATTAGCTCGCCTTTGAATTGTGCTAGAACCGTTTTTAGTTCAGGTAGGTTTGCTATAGAATTTTTCAAGGATAAGATATCTATTGGGGTTGCGTTCTTGTAGGCTACTTTTGATACTAGGCGTTCGATGTCTCGTATCGTTGATAGCTTTGTTCTTATTTCATCACGGTGAGAATACTTCTCTAGCAATTCTTCAACTGCATCAAGTCGCATATTAATTCGCTTTTCATTAACTAATGGTTCTTCTATCCATTTGTTAAGCAATCTTGCTCCCATTGGGGTTTTTGTTTTGTTAAGCAATCCGTATAATGTGCCAAATCGCTTTCCGTCTCTATTAGAATACAACAACTCCAGATTGCGTCTTGTGTTGCTGTCTATTTTCATATATGCGTTGCTCTCAATATAACTAATTTTAGAAAAGTGTGGTAATTCTCTTTTTTGAGTGTCTTCTAAGTACTCAAACAATGCTCCGCAAGCTGATATTGCTGAATTGTTTTCTGCTATGCCATATGGCTCTAGCGTTAGTACGCCAAACTGTGTTTTTATACGTTTCACTGCGTTTTCTACTAGGAATGCCCAATCGTGGTAGGCTACTATTTTCGGTAAAAAACCTCTTGTTGTTTCTTTTATATCTAGTTTTGAAATAGCTGTTGTTGATATGATTTCAGATGGGGATATTTTAAGTAGCATTTCAGTTAGTTCGCTGATGTCTCCTTTATTCTCTCCCGTCATAACGTTAGCTTCACCTGTTGATATATCCGCCCATGCAACTGAGTATAGACCGCCGTGTTCAGAGATTATTGCTATATAATTATTCTCTTTTTCGTCAAGCATATCTATATCTATTTTCGTGCCTGGAGTTACTACACGGACTACTCCACGTTTTACGATTTCTTTCTTGTTTGGTTCACTTAACTGTTCGCAAAGTGCTACTTTGTAACCTTTCGCTACCAACTCCGCAAGATAAGTATTTGCTGCGTGATGTGGTACTCCGCACATGGGTGCACGCTCAGTTTGTCCGCAATCTCGACCAGTTAATGTTAGTCCTAACTCTTTTGAAGCTGTTATTGCATCATCGAAAAACATCTCGTAAAAGTCGCCTAGTCTGTAGAAAACTATGCAATCTTTGTATTCGTTTTTAACTGTCATATATTGTGCCATCATTGGTGATAAACTCATTTTATTTCTTCCTTATAGTTAATTAAAAACTATTTGCTGATTTCAACAAATTCGCCTTTTAGCCCTGAAATTGTACTTGATATTATTTTTACTTTTACGAATTTTCCAAGTAGGTCATAATTTTCCGTTGGGAATTTTACTAATCGACCGTTGTCGGTTTTTCCGCACATTGCACCTTCTTTTTTCTCTTCAACTAATATCTCATAGATACCGCCGATATACTCATCTGATATCTCTTTTGAAATTTTGTTTTGCAATGCCACAAGTTTTTGTATTCTCTTTGACTTTGTTTCTTCGTCAATATGCCCTTCCATGTCAGCAGCCACCGTTCCGTGCCTAACTGAATATATAAAAGTAAAGGCAGATGAATAACGTATTTCTTCCGCTAGTGACATTGTTTCATTGAAATCTTCTTCCGTTTCTTGTGGGAAACCTACCATTAAATCGGAACTTAATGCGTAGTTTGGAATATGTTTTTTTATGATTTCAACTGTTTTTAAATAGTCTTCACGGGTATATTTTCTATTCATTTTCTCTAATATATTGTTTGAACCTGATTGAATTGGCAAGTGGATATACTTTGGAATGTTATCATACTTCCCAACTACTATTGCTAGTTCTTCTTTAAAATCTTTTGGGTGAGATGTCATAAATCGCAATCTATATTTATATGGCAAAACTGCAAGAGTTTCCATAAGGTTTACAAAATTACTTTCACTGTTTTCAAAGTCGTTACCGTATGAATTAACGTTTTGACCTAGCAACGTAATTTCTCTATACCCTTCCGCTAGCAAGTTTTTCACTTCTTCAACTATTTCAGCTTGGGGACGACTTCTCTCACGGCCACGAACGTATGGTACTATGCAATAGGTACAGTAATTGTTGCAACCGTACATAATATTCACTAGGGCATTTGGGAAACTGTTTCTTGTTACTTCATTTTCCTTTGGCATATCTTTTTCACTATCCCAAACTTCAAATACTTTTTTGTGAGAATTATTATACTCTTTCACCATTTCACCAAACTCAGTTAGGTTGTGAGTTCCGAAAATTATATCTATAAAGGGTAGCTTCTTTTTCAAGTCTTCCGCTTGCTCTTTGTCTTGGGTCATACACCCTCCAACAGCAATGATTACTTTCTTGTTCTCTTGTCTATATGTTTTCAGCTTTCCTATATTTCCATAGGCTTTATGCACTGCATTCTCTCTTATTGTGCAAGTATTGAAAACTACGATATCAGCTTTTTCAACTTCCGCTGTTTCGCTGTATCCCAATTTCTCCAATTGTCCTGCTATTTTTTCCGACTCGTGTACGTTCATAGCACAGCCGTATGTTTTTATATGATAATACAAATGTATTTCCTCCTAGATAATTGCACACATTACACTTAACGCATAATTGTCCATTTTAACTTTACTCTTATATTATATAATTATTTTAACAAAAACTCAACATTATTTATATAATAATTGCAAATAATATATGGAAATAAAAGAAAATTCAAAGGAGATACCTAAATTATTATGTCAATTACAAAAAAAATCTTAATTTCTATAGGTGCGGTTGCAGTTTTCGTCTTTGCTATTATCTCAATTTACTTAGGGGTTATGTTCTACTCAGCGTCGCAAATACCTTTGGACGAAAGTCAATTAAAGTCGCCTTTTTCTAATATTGAAGTTTATAACAACAATTTAGAGCTTTTGGAAAATACTTCAAAAAAATATCAGGGGGTTGAATTTCACGAGCTTAATGACAATATTATCAACGCTTTTATTGCCGTTGAGGACAAGCGATTTTTTGATCATGGTGGAGTTGATTTCTTGCGATTAGGGAAAGCTACTCTTAACAACATACGCTCTATGTCATTTAAAGAAGGGGCTTCCACTATCTCTCAACAGCTCGTTAAAAACACTGTTTTGACTAATGAAAAAACCATTGACCGTAAGGTGAAAGAGATTTTTCTTGCTAGACGATTAGAGCGAAATTACTCTAAAGAAGAAATTCTTTCTATGTATTTATCCGCTATTTATTTTGGTAATGGGCAATACGGTATTAAAAACGCAAGCCATTATTACTTTGAAAAAAGTCCCGCTACTCTTTCTCTTGACGAGGCGGGAATTTTAGCTGGTCTTGTGAAATCTCCTACTAGATATTCTCCAACCACTAACTATGAAAACTCTATTGAAAGGCGTAATTTAGTTCTTCGATTAATGTACGAAAATGATTTTATTACTAGTGATGAACTTGCCAGTGCTGTTAACACCGAAACTGTAATTACTAAATCGGAAAGAAACCATTTGAGTTTCTATAACTACGTAATTTACGATGCTAGCGAAAAACTTGGGATTACTGAAAGCGAGCTTGTGAACGGTGGCTATAAAATTTACACAAGGTTTGACGAAAATGTCAATACTATATTAGAAAATGCAGGAAAATTGTCTGAATATCCTACTTCGATTATTGCTATAGACAACGAAACTCACGGCATTATCGCTTCTTACGAAACCAAAACGCTCAACGGTTTTTACGCTAACGGAAACCCTGCTTCTTTGATTAAACCAATACTTGTTTACGCTCCTGCTATCGACAATAACACAGTTTCCCCACTTACACTTCTTAATGATGTAAAAACGGAATTTGGCAACTATTCACCTAATAATTACAACAGTATTTATTACGGTACAGTGTCTATGCGTACTGCTTTAGAAAAAAGTTTGAACGTACCTGCAGTGAAGGTTTACAACGCTTTAACCTTACGTCAAATTGGCAATCACAGCAATTATATGGGCATTTCTATTTCTCCTAACGAGAACATGGCTTTCCCTCTTGGGGGCATAAAGGACGGTCTTTCTATGATTGAAATCGCTGGGGCTTACACCACTTTAGCGGACAGCGGAAAGTATCGTGAACCTAGTTTTATTAGTTCCATTGCAGACAACAAAGGCAATGTTTTGTACCAAAGCAATGAAGGAAAAAATCAGGTTTTTAAGGAAGAAACTGCTTTTATTATTTCCGATATGCTAAAGAACGTGGCGAAAACTGGTACTGCTAAAACTCTTGGTAAAATCGGCGTGAATAATGTTAGTAGCAAAACGGGTACTAATGGTACTAAAAATGGAAATTATGAGGCTTATTCAGTTGTTTACGACGATAAATACACCGTTCTTGTGAAAATTGCTAGGGACGATGTTCTTCTTCCAAACAACATTCTTGGTGGTACTTTGCCTACTAAAATCAATGGGGAAATTTTTTCTAAACTACCTGACCGTAATGTTGATAACCATTATATTTCACCTAACGTTGAACTTGTTATTATTGACAAATACGCTCAAAGCAAGTTCGGGCAAACTCTTTTGGCTAGCGAAAATACTCCTTCAAAATACCTTCTAGAAGAATATATATCGAAAGAATACGCTCCCACAACTTACTCTACGCTATTTACTAAACCAACTGTTGGTGATGTTAAACTGAAAGTTGAAAATGAGAAATTCACCCTTTCTTTCAATACTTTAGATATCTATGATTACGAAATTTCTGATGTTTATAATAACGAAAAAGGAATGGTTTTAGGCACTGGTGAGAATGCTGTTCTGGAATTTTCTAGCTTAGATTCCTTCCAATCTCAATTTACTGTTACTCCAATTCTTAAAAACAATTATAAGATTAAAGGGGAAAAAGCTTATTCTAATATGATTTTCAACCGTTTTGCTTTAATTCCTTAATAGATTTTATTTGATAAAAAAAAATAATTTAACTTAATAAAATAACACTTACTGTTTTTGCT
This sequence comes from uncultured Clostridia bacterium, assembly GCA_947039455.1. Classification (GTDB taxonomy): domain Bacteria; phylum Bacillota; class Clostridia; order Christensenellales; family CAMQZB01; genus CAMQZB01. The sequence goes on along the minus strand of CAMQZB010000013.1, from coordinate 13,322 downwards.
TAGAAAATAATTGGCAAAATGTAGGTGTTTTTTATATGTTTATTATATTTTTTGAAAAAATTCAAAAGTATTACTGAAAGCCTATTGCATTATATTTGAAAATAGTATATTATATATATGAACTAATTAACATATATTAGTGTTAATACATCATTTCACTTAAAAATAAGGAGAATTTCTTTAATAATGGAATATATTTCACAAAATTTCAATAATGAACTTACCTATTTAATGCGCGTTATTGTAGCTGGTATCTGCGGACTTGCTGTTGGTATTGAACGTACTAAAAGACAAAAAGAGGCTGGGCTTCGTACCCACTTTATCGTGGCGGCGTCCTCTGCTCTTATCATGTGTCTTTCTTTAAGTTTCCCTGATGATCCTGCCCGTATTGCGGCACAGATTATTCCTGGAATCGGTTTTATCGGTGCAGGTGTAATCATGTTCCGTCGTGAGGCTGTTCATGGGTTGACCACTGCTGCAGGTATTTTTACTATCGCTGCGGTTGGAATGACTATCGGTAGCGGTATGTATATTCTCGGTTTCGGTGGAACAGTAGTTGTGATTTGCTGTCAATGGCTTTTGCATGCTCACTTTATCAACAAAAAAGCTAGGTTCCATTTGGTTTTAATTAAGTTCTTCTACTCCGAAGAAACGGAAATTCTTTTGAAACAATACTTTGAAATTCGTGAATTTGAACGTTTTAAAGCTACTGAAAAAGAAGGTAAACTTGTTATTGAAACCGTTGTCCGCACTCACAACGAATGCGGTCCAACTAGCTTGACTCAAGTTCTATTATCAAACAGCGACATCTTCCACATCGAAAGATTAGAAGATTAACAAGCTAAGATTTATTAAAATACGAAATAAATAAAACTCATATGATATTGTAAAATTACGTATCATATGAGTTTTTTTTCGTATCTATTATTAGTTTTTTCATGAATTTAGAGTTTTGTTTATATGAGTTTATAGGTAAGTTTTATCACACTATATCGTATTCACATTACTTTTTTAACCAAGATTTCCATGTGGCAATATCGTTTCCAACGGTGGCTTTTTTTGTTTCACAATCACGCACTATTGGACTTGCGAAAATCTCTGGATACTTCATCAGGCACTGCTTGATATTCTCCACACTGGTCATTCTAAAATACCCCGATTCTTCAATCCAAGAACTTTTTTCATCAACCAACAATCTAATGTCCTTCACATTTGCAAGGACACCGTCGATTTCTCGCATAGACATTCCTTTGCTTGCAACATCAATTAATTGATATTTTATTTTTCTTTCTTTAAAAAACCTTTCAGCGGATTTTGTGGCAAAACATTTAGCTTTTCCGTATATTTGTATATTCATAAATTACCTCATTTTCATTATTATAACACAAATTCCACCTTAGTTCAACAATTTTCAGTAAAAAAAAGAAAGGAAACAAAGTCTATTTTTTGGTTTTACCAATGATGTCTTGAATATCATCAACTACATCTTTTCCTGCTGATATTAGGTCATTTACGCCCTCAATATATGTTGCGATTGCTTCGCTCCAATACTTGCCATCAAAGACTATGCCTTTGTAAATACAAAATGTTTCTAGTTTATCAAGAACATATTTTTCTCGTTGTCCATTGTCGGAAAACAGCTCTTCAGCGTCAATTACAAAGTCTTTTATTAACACTACTATATCTGCAACGTCCACTTTTCCTTGTAATTGTTTTGCCATTTCCTTTGCTATTTTTAAGTCATTTGCGAATTTGATTACTAGACCTACTAATGTTGCTAACGCTGTGATTATTACTACTGCGATTCCAACTATTACTTCAATTTTTTCAAAAATTTCCATTATTTTCTCCTATTTAATATATTTTTAAAGATTGTCATATTACACAGTATTCCAAAACACTGTGGGTTTGTGAAAATATTTGTACTGAAATTTTGAAGTTTATCTAAAAAAAATTAAAATATTATTAAACTATACTCTTTTATGTAGCGGAAATTCTTGATAAATTTTTTCATTTGTGGTAATATATATAAAAGCAATTTAGGATTTAAAGGGGACTGCAAATGGAAAACAAACCACTTATTATTGGAATCGCTGGAGGCTCTGGCTCTGGAAAGACTACCCTTGTTAATAAACTTTTGACTGCATTTGGCAACAACTGTACGCTGATTTCTCACGATGATTACTACTGTTGCAGTGATGATAAACCTATGGAAGAACGCATTAAAATCAACTACGATCACCCAAATTCCCTTGATACCGATTTGCTGATTTCCCACATTAAAGAACTGATTGCAGGGAATAATATTTTTCACCCTACCTATGATTTCACTATCCACAATCGCGCTTCTGCCACAACTGAAGTGTCTCCTACTAAAATTATTATTGTTGAAGGTATTTTGATTTTTGAAGACGATAGTTTATGCGATTTACTTGATGTGAAAATTTATGTTGATGCTGACGACGATATTCGTTTTGTTCGCAGACTTTCTCGTGATGTTAACGAACGTGGTCGCTCTGTTGACTCGGTAATTGAGCAATATTTGACTACTGTTAAGCCTATGTATGAACAATTTATCAAGCCTAATAGACGTAAAGCGGACATTATCGTTCCTCAAGGCGGTAACAATATGGTTGCAATTAAACTTATCATAGACAGCCTGAAAATGCAATTTAACCTTAAATAAATCACTCTATCTTTAAAGATTTTTAGCACTACACTGTTTTAATCTATGAATTTATGAGAATTACTGCAAACAAAAATTGTGGTTATATAAAGAAAAGCTGTACCTAGTAAATTAGGTACAGCTTTTTTGTTTATTCTTCAGCTTTTCGCTATTATGCGTTCTCTTGTATCCACGCTTCAGCTTTCGCTTTTGCTATTCTTTTGATATCTTCAGTTCCATAAGGTGACGCTTCCCCACCATTATAGTAGTAGAAATATGATCCGTCTGGCATCATATACAAAGATTCTTCGTATCCGTCTTTTGATCCAACCTCGCCATGTATTACTTTTTTAACCAACGTTGCTGATTCAGTATCGTACTCTTTTTTACAAACTATTTTCTTCATAAGTATTCTCCTTGATATAAATTTTTATTTACTATATCTTATCACTCCTATCCTCTTTTGTCAATTGTTAAGTTATTGAATTTTGGATAAAAATGTAATTATTAAAATCCCAGTAGTATCTTTGATTTTTTTTCTTATTTATGTTATAATTAAAAGGATTGGTAACTTATACACGTGGTTTTTGATACAAACCACATTCACTTAGATAATATTTTGGAGGACTAAATATATGAGAAGAACTAAAATCGTTTGCACATTGGGACCAGTTTCTAACAGCGAACAAAAAATCAAGCAATTAATTAAGTACGGTATGAACGTCGCTAGACTGAATTTTTCACACGGTGATCATGAATATCACCAAATAAATATCGACACTTTAAAGAAAATTAGAAAAGAACAAAATGTGTCTCTTGCTATTTTGCTTGATACTAGAGGTCCTGAAATTAGAATTAAACATTTCAAAAATGACTCTTGTATTCTTGTAGACGGCGAAACTTTTACCCTTACTTCTCGTGATATTATTGGTGACAAAACTATCGTTTCTGTTACTTTTGACAAACTTCCTACCACTGTTAGCATTGGTACTAAAATCGTTATCGACGATGGTAACATCGTTCTTAAAGTCCTATCTACTAACGACACTGACGTTGAATGTCTAATCGTTCACGGTGGAAAAATTAGTAATCGTAAGAGTGTAAATATCCCTAAAGTTCGTATCGATATTCCTTATATGAGCGAACACGATAAAGGTGATTTGCTTTTCGGTATCAAAAATGACGTTGATTTCATCGCTGCTTCTTTTGTTAGAAACGCTGATGATGTTATTGAATTAAGAAAATTCCTTGACTACAACGGTGGTCATACTATTAAAATCATTTCTAAAATCGAAAACCTTGAAGGTGTTGATAACTTCGACAAAATCCTTCTAAATTCAGACGGTATCATGGTTGCTCGTGGCGACATGGGCGTTGAAGTTGATTACGAAAAACTTCCTGGTTTACAAAAACGTTTCATTAAAAAATGTTACCAAGCTGGTAAAATGGTTATCACTGCAACTCAAATGCTTGAGTCTATGATGGAACATCCATCTCCTACTCGTGCTGAAATCACTGACGTTGCTAACGCTGTTTTTGATGGTACTTCTGCTGTTATGCTATCTGGCGAAACTGCTGCTGGAAAATTCCCTGTTCAAGCTGTTAAAGTTATGGCGAAAATCGCTGAGCAAGCTGAAAAAGACGCTTTCCTTATGAACGCTTACAAGAGTTTCAAAATGGAAACTAACCTTGAAGATACTACTAACGCTATTTGTGATGCCGCTTGCACTACTGCTCGTGATATCGCTGCTGCTGCAATTATTGCCTTGACTAAGTCAGGTCAAACTGCTCGTGGTTCTTCAAAATTTAGACCTCAAGTTCCTATCGTTGCAGCTACGCCTAACGAAAAAACTTACCACCAACTTGCTATGTCTTGGGGCGTTTATCCTGTTCTTGCTATTACGCAAGATAATTTCGATAATCTTTTCCAACACGCTATCGACTGTGCCAACCAAATCAATCTAGTTAAAAATAACGACAAAGTTGTTATCATCGCTGGACTTCCTCTTGATATTCCTGGTAACACTAATATCTTGAAAGTCGCTACTGTTGAAAACTTAAATAAATAATTCTAATTTATTAAATTATTTATTTAAAAATAAACTCGTAAAAGCAAACAAAAAAAGGCGTATCATTTATTTGATGTACGCCTTTTTTTTATTTAGATTCCCATTTCTTACACTTTCAGTTAATGAATCTTTTACTATTTTCTAGCCGATTATTATTTCCAATTAAAAAAAAGCAACTGGCTTCTCGCCAGTTGCTTTTTTAGTAGGTAGGTAGTTATATATAGGGGTTTTTTGTAGGTGGCTTTATTAATCGTCTAGATCGTTTACGTCATCGTTTACGTCATCTATGTCATTATCTTTATCGTCCGTATCGTCTTTATCATTATCTATGTCGTCTTTATCATCTTTATCGTCCGTATCGTCTTTATCATCTTTATCATTATCTATGTCATCTTTATCGTCTTCGTCATCTTTATCATCATCTTTATCTTTATCTTCATCGTCATCATCGTCATCATCGTCATCATCGTCATCATCGTCGTCTACAAATCCGATTTCATCTTTTAATGAATCTTCTCTTGCATCAAGTGCATCTTCAAATTCTTCTTCTAATTTATCTAATTCTTCTTCTTGTAAGTCTGCAATTTTTTCAATTTCGTCTTCAACAGCTTCGCCAAAGTCTTCATAGTTTTCTTTAGTCAAAGTGTTTTCATCTATAGTAAGTTCTGGATACTCTAATTTCAATTTTGCGATTTGACTTTTTACTGAGGCTAAATCAACATCAGCTCCGCCATCATTCAATTGCTTCAATATCGCATTAAATTCATTTTCCAAAGTTTCATATTTTTCTTCAATTAATTTTTCTTTTGCTTCAATATCAGCTTCAAATTCGTCTTCTAATTTATCAAGCTCATTTTCTAATGCATCAATTTTGTCTTTATCATAATTCTTTGTTAATTTGTTAATATCATCAACTTCCATAACTGCAAGTTCTTCAATAGTCATTTCAGGGAATTTTTCTTTTGCTTTCAAAATGAAGTTCATTTTACCAACCGTTACGTTATGTTTATCAGCAAGAGCTTTCACATCAGGTGTAGTTTCAATTCCAGGTGCTACAACTTCGCCTTTGATGTTGTTATCAGTTAAGAACTTTTCAGCTTCAGCAACGATTGAATCTTTAACCTTGTTTTCAGTTTTATTATCATTAGCAGTTACATTCACCACAATTGCATTATTTGGTAGTGTGTCACCAATATAACCTTTTGAACGAGTTGCTTCTACAAAAATCTTAGTTGCTTCTTCTGGTGTTTTTCCTATAAGTTGACCCTTAACTGAACGAGCTACGATTACGCCGTCTGCATTGATGCCTTCAACGGAAGTTATTACGCCTTTGTCGCCTTTCATTGCTACGTTAGGATTTATGTCTATTGTCATGTAAAAATCGCCTTCAGCTCCATTTCCAACACCGCCTGTTAAACCTATTCCGCCAATTACTAATGCTAACACTAGAACCATTGACAATGCTGCTGCGAAAATTGGTTTTCTGTTTTTAGACTTCTTTCTACTTGGTGTTTCCACCACTACGTTTTTACTAAATTCTTTGTTTTCTATTTTCTTTTCCATAATATTTCCTCCATCTTTTAATAGTTTGATTACATCTTTATCTTTCATTATTGGTTGCCCTCCAAGACTTTTTTAAGTTTCTTCAACGCCATTTCTCTTTTATAGGTAACGCCTGAAGTTGATAGGTCTAACATTTTTGCAACTTCACGGCGTTTGAAATCCGCTACATCGCATAGGGTTATTATTTGAAATTCATCAGGTTCAAGCACTTTTTTCGCTAATTCGAAAATAGGAACATGCAGTGCTTCAAAATCATCTCTATGATTGTGCAAATTTGCGTGGTCATCAATGTTCTCAAAAACAATTCTATTGCTTTTCTTGTGACTATTTAATCCAACATTCTTAGCTGTGACATAAAGATAACCAAGTGGATTCATTGAATTCGCAAATTGCTCTGGATTTTTCAGCAGTTTTACGTATACGTCATCCATTAATTCTTCTGCGGTTTCATAGTTCCTCACAATTGAGTATACAATGTAGAAAACCCTTTTTTTAGTCTCTTTGTAAATTGTGTCGAACGCTAATTTGTTGCCCTTTGATAACTGAACAAATTCTTTTTTCATATCGATTCTTAACTCCTACGGTTTTAGCTAGCTTATTTCCTTCTCACTTAATATAACAATCCACATTTGCTTTTTGCCAGTGATTTTTAAAAAAACTTTTTATTTTTTATATTATGGTGTAATTATGTTACCATATTTCAAATAAAAACACAACATTTTCCACCAAGAACACACTTTCAATACTCTCCGTTTTCATAATTAATTGCCTCTCAATACACAATACTCTCCACAACCAACTCCCTATCAATTTCACGATTGCTATATTTCTTTCCAGCAATTTTTAATTATGACCAATAATAAGTATTTTTCATATATCACGACTAAACGCTTGAAAAAAGCTTGAATTAATGCTATAATTTGATAGCTAACGTGGAGAGATGGTCGAGTGGTCGATGGCACATGCTTGGAAAGCATGCGTTGTGTTAAAGCAACCGCAGGTTCAAATCCTGTTTTCTCCGCCATACGCAAAAAAACACTGATTGTATCAGTGTTTTTTTTGCATTTGTGGGCACACTTTGGGTACAGAAAATATTTTAAATTATCATCATTCAATAATTATTCCGAGAAATTAAGCTACGTCACACGCGATTATATGTTTTGTGACGTAGCTTTTATTTACTCTTGAGACTTAAATTCTATTAGACTTTTTAAAATTAATTATACTTTCAGCTTAATAGCCATAGTGTTTTTTTAGCATCAATTATTAGACTTTTTAATATTAATTATGCTTTCAGCTTAATATACATTGTGTTTTTTAGCATAATTTATTAGACTTTCAGTATTAATTGTTGGGATTATTGCACTATTTTCTTAAGTTTTGATGCTCTCTTGAATGTCTTCCATGTTTAATATCAATAATCTTTCACCATCAATTTCGTAGTACAATTCAAAATTTTCGTCAATGAATACATCGTCTATACAATACATTTTAAATGTACTGTTTGAATTGACTATGAAAGGGTACTCCGCACCATTTTTGTCAGTTAACTTTATTTCTGAATAATGTCTTTTTTCGTCATAACCATCACAATCATAGTCGTCATATTCACTCATAAAATCGTAATATATTTTATATTCCTCACAATCTCTGCTATCCAACTTTATAGAAATACTTAAATTTTCATCGCTTCTACAAATCAAAACACTGCTTATATAATCAAAAATTAGATCGTCTTTATCTACATCATTGAAAATACTGTGTATATTTTCAGAATAGAATACCCAGCCGTAATATTCTTCGCTTGTCAATGTATGCTCGATTTCAATCAATACTCCATCAAGTTCGCTTAGTGTAAAGGTCGCAAAATCACTAATTATTGAATGAACTTTTAATCCATTTACATCTTTACCTTTTAAAATATGATAATTTCTTTCAACCACATTGTATTCCATTGTATCTTCTTCATATCCACATTGGGCAAGATAATCTACTTCCGCTTTTGTGGATAAACCTACATAAAATATTATTGATAAAATGATTAACGCAATAATAGATATAACTGAAAGCAATAAAATTCTATTTCTTATTTTACGTCTTTTTGCAACAGTAGTATTAACAAGGTTTTTTGTAACAAACAGCATAATAACAGCTGTAATTGTTAATGGAACAGCAAATAAAGCTCCTATAATAACACCCATACTCCTTGCTATAAACCAAAAAATTGTTGATATTATCACACTCACTGTGGTGTTTATGCTCAATGCTTCTCTTAAAAACAGGTAAAATAAAATTGAACCATCAATCATTGACAAATATGCTAATAAATAGTTAATTATATCAAATATATCAATTGGAATGGAATGATCAACTCCCCTGGTATCATAAGCCGATATTACAGCTAATACTATTAGAGCAAATTGAATTGCTAAGAAAAGTAAGTAATTTTTGTTTCTTTTAAAGAATTTTGCACTGGTTGGGTCAATGATTTCTTCAGTATTATATTCATTTGAAGAATTTTTTGCTGACTTACCGTAAAATATTGATGTTGCCGTGTTCAGCTTTTCTATAGGCACATAGCTTGAAATTGATGTGGGTATTGTTCCTAAACTAGGCGAACTCTCGCAAAGTAACTCTTGGTTTTCGGACTTTTTTTCCATACTATAAATTTTGTCATAGGGACTAATATTGTTGTTTATCTTTTGGATTTCGCATTTTGCTATCTCTACTAAAAGCAAATTGCCTCCAGTTTCAACTACTAATTTTAAATCTTCGATAGCACTTTCGTATTCACCTAAAAGTGCTTTAGCATAACCTATCATTAATAATGTTTTGGTCTTTAAATAAATACGCGTGGTTTTTTCAGTAGTTTGCAAAACATATAATGATCTTTCCACATTAGTTTTATTAGCTAAATTAATTTCACATAATCCATAAGCTACTAAATTGTTGAAACTTTTAATTATAGTTTTTCTTTTTATAAAAACTCCAACATCAATGCATTTTGACATGTAATATTCAGCTGTTGCACTATCATTTTCAAGCAATGACAGTGATGATTTTATATTATACATATTTGAAATATAGTATTTTCCTAAAGAAAAATACTTTTTTTTGGAAAATTTATTTTCAAATTCATTTAATACTTCATGAGCTGAAGTAAAATCTTTTAACACTATTAATGTTCTGATATAGTTTAGATACATTGCCATTTTTATGTGATTATAGAAAATAGTCTTTTTATTTTTAATTAGATTATAGCACTCGTACAATTCAGAGTTGTCAATCGGGTTTTCGCTAAAACATTTATTTAACTTTGACAAAATTCGTTCAACTTGTACTCTAATTATTATTGTACACATCAGTAAGCTAATTAGCGCTAAATTCATATGACCAAAAGCAATCAATAGTACTGCTAACGCAATAAATATTAACGATATATAGCTGTAAAATAATAGTATTCTTTTCATATTCCCCCCAATATTCCTTTAATTGATTATATAGTGATTTACACTGGCTTCTGGTTTATCTATATGTATTATGGTTTCTATCCAATATTTTGTTAGTTACTATTTCTTTTTCTTCTTTTTATTGCCAATTGATTTAAATCCTATTATTGACAATGCCGTTACTCCTGATATCACCGCTGGTGTTATTAGTATGCCAACTATCAAGCCTATATTTCTTTTCTTAGGTTCTTCTGTAGTTATTGTCGTTGGTGTTGGCGTTGGTATTGGTTTTGAGTCTTCATACAGTTTTAAAAGCTCGGCATAGCTGTATTCCTCATTTGTATAATCCGCACTATTCGCCATTGCTGTGGTAATTTCTATAGTTCCTTCAATAAACTGCACGTGCATTGTCATATCTTTATCTTTTTCTTTATGCGCTTTCAATACTGTTAAATTCCACCGTTCCGAAGTTCAATGTTACCGTATCATCGGTTTCTAGACCAACCAATGTATAATTTGCGGCAACTACAATATCGCCACTATACGCTTTAATTCCGTCGTAAGTTTTTGTAAAAGTACTTACAACAATTGTTGGTGTCAATACTTTTCCTGTTATATTAAAGCTTTCAGTTGCACTTGTTATATTATAATTATCTGTTGCAGATGATGTTGCTTTCACCATATATGTATCTACATCTTTTGGCGTGTCTGAAGTATACGTCACTCCGCTATCAATACTATATTTATAGGTTATAGTTGGACTTTCTTGCAGACCTGAAACTGTTACTGCGGTCACGTCACCATACACCCAATTATTTGGTATTGATATACTTACTGTGTTGTTTGCTTTTAAAATTTCAAATTCTTTATACTTACTTGCACCAGCATAATTCTCTGTTCCTGTAATAGTTGCAGTCACCTTATATTTCCCTGTTGATGTTGGGTTAATTGTAGAATTATAATCATTATTACCATTTGTTTTTCCTGTATATACAATACTTGGTGCACCGCCAGTTGTTGTTACTGTTCCGCCACTTATTAAAACATTACTAGTGCTAATCCAATTACTTTTTTCATGCTATTTTTCCTTATTGTATGGGAATGACTTAAATTTACGTCACCCTTTTTCTACCCTTATATCTCCGTAAATATCAATTCAAAAATTCTTTATCATATGTCAATTATACCATATATTACTATATTTGTAAATACGCTATCACGTATGCATATTATTACTTCAAATTATTCTCCTATGGGATATTTTATATGTCCTACCATTATTATCAAAACTTTTTTTATTTATGATTTGCTGTTAATATAATGTGTTTACTTCCTTTTATTTATTATAAAACATAGTTAGGCATTTCCTAAAATATACAACAGACAAGGCTAATTCTAATGTATAAAACAACTATATAGTGTGAAATTATAATAGTTATAATAATTGTAATAATTAAACTTTAAATATATAAATAAAAAAACTCGGGCACCTGTTACGGTAGTCCGAGTTTTCTTGTGTTTTATGTTAAGTGAATTACAAAATGTTACTTTTTTGTAATTACACTCAAGTTTTTACTATGTTTTATTAGTTTGTATTTTTTCTTTTTTTGTGCTCTAGTTTTATTGTGATTAAGATAGTTGATACTATTACTAGTATGATTGCTGAAATAATTCCTATAGTAATGAAATTGTTATCATTTGGTTCTGGAACGATTTCAGGTGTTGGTGTTGGAGTTGGTGTTGGATCTACAATGATCTTATCGAACATTTCATTTAACTCGTTATAACTATAATAATCTTTATCATAAGTTACTTTGTCAGCCATTTCAGCAGTGATTGTTATTGTTCCTTTGCTGAAAATCAATTTCATTGCAATATCTTTATTTTGATGTGCTTGAAGTACATTTAGTGGAACTTTTTCCCCACCTTCAATCGCAGATATTTCAAAGTTGGATTCTTGTTTTAATATACTTTGATAAGTACGGCTCCAATACAAGTCTTCTTTTGAAATTGTGCTACCACCGCCACCGCCGCTAGTAGTTGTTTCTTTTACTAAGTGCACTTTTTTCAATTCATTAGTTCTATATGCTATGAAAGTATTTCCTTGGTCGTTAATTAAATTGTATTCAGTAATTTCTTCAACAACTCCAGCAGAATTTTCCGCATAGAATTTAGAATTAGATTTACTTACTGAGCTTGGTACTTTAATTTTTACTACAAGCGTTTCCCCGTCCTTAGTTGAAGTCTCTACGTCATTATTTGTAAGAATGAAATCGTAACCGAAAATATAGTTATTTCCATCTATAAGTGTAGGGTTTTGTGTAGCAAAGTCTGTAGCTTGTAAACTTGTAGTAACAACTTTTATGTCTTGCAAATTGGCATTTAGAGAATAAGTGCTTGTAGGGTTATATAATGCTGACATAATTCCGTAAACGTTACCGATCTTATTTCCGTCAACTACGATTGTATCGTCTGCTCTTAGTTCTTTTCCGTCAACGGTAAGTACGTTAGGTGTTACAATTTTTGGATACTCGCTATTGATAGTTACAACGCCATCTGAATCTCCGCCAATCATTATTGATTCTTTCATTGCTTCTTCAACTAATTGAAGCTTATCTTCATCAATTGGAGCTACGTTTGGCTTATCATCATCTGTAGGTGGCGTTACTACAACTATTCCAGGAACTTCTGGGAAATTAGATTCGATTGTTACATCTGGAACAGTAATTTCTGTTGTTGAATATGTGTAATTTGCAATGTCAGCTCCGGTTAATTCGAAGCTTTCTATTGTTACAGCATGAGTTCCTAGTAGATCTGATGCTGATTTTGCTATTAATGTTGGATTAATGATTAAATCACCTGAAACAATATCGCTAGCTGTTGCATTTCCGCCTGCAACTGGAATTATGTTGCTTCCGTTGTATTTGATTGGATTTGAAACAAGGGTAATTGGATCAAGTCCCAAAGTTTTTTGTGTTACTACTAAAGAAGACTCTCCAGGAATATCAATTGTTTCTATTCCAGTATCAAATGAGAATATATATGATACCTCATGAGTTCCAGCTTTAACATAACCTGATGTAGACATACCCGTTGTTGCTTTATCGATTGTGACAACCAATGTTCCAGTTACAGCACTACCGTCTTGTGTAGCAGTATAAGTAGCTCCTTCATATGTGATTGTATCACCTGTGAATTTCAATGCTGTGTCACCGTATGTTTTTGTAATTGTATCAACTGTAATTCTAATGTTACCGTCGTTAACAATTATAACCACAACGGTAGCTGGAATTGTTGGTACATTGTAGTTGTTTGCATTTTCAGTGCCATCAATTGTAGCTACTAAACCAGTAAGATTTGTTGTAGGGTCACCTTCCACTATTGTATCATGTTTTATAGTAATTTTAACATTGTCAGCAGTAATTCCACCTGTTAATGTATATGTGAATTTAGCTTTTGTATCAGCTGTCAACTCAGATTTTAATATAGGTTTTGCTTTTAAACCAGTTAATGTTAAATCAGCTTTTGTGATTGCACCAGTGAAATCAGATGTTACTGTTGTTTTGTTATCGGCGA
>CAMQZB010000012.1 GCA_947039455.1 uncultured Clostridia bacterium | reverse complement strand
GTAAAAGCTATAGTAGGTAGAAAATTTTCTATCGGCTATAGCTTTTTAGTTTTTTTGTTAAATTAGGTTTTGTTTTATTAAGGGTTTTGTTGGTCTTTGTGTTCGCAAGTGCGTTTTGGTAAATGTACTTTTTCTATTTTTTCCATTTTGTCACCAGATAACATTTTGTAAATATCAGAATTTCTTTTTGATGTTACAGGTTTGTTAAAACCGTTGCCCACAGCGTCTTTACAGTTAGTTGAAAAAGTGAAAGCATTTTCGTCGATAGAGAAAACAATACTATTTAATTCGTCCATTTGACGACGAGCAACAAGAGTTAATAAGATTTTTTTCTTGTTACCATAGAACATACCTTCGCCGTTAATACCTGTTACTCCACGATGTAGATCGCAAATGATTTTCTCGGAAATTTCTTGATATTTTTCTGAAATAATGTATACAGCTTTCACTGAACGAGGGCCTTCGGTGATGTAATCACACACAAGTCCTGAAATGAAAATTGACACCATTCCGTACATTGCAGTTAGGTAACCATTGAAAATTGCGTTTAGTGCCAACACGAAAATATCGAAGAAAACAACAAATCCGCCAACTGTTATTCGGTAGTTTGCTTTGTTTAAAAGCACACCAAGCATATCAGTTCCACCTGTTGAAGAATTACCACGAACTACAATTCCAAGACCGATACCGTACATAATTCCACCGTATAACGCTGCTAAAAATGCGTCATCAATGACTATTGAAAGATGTACAACTTCCATGAAAAATGAGAATGACATTGTTCCAAGAAGGGCAAGAAACAAGAATGATTTACCCATGTTTTTTGCGCTGATAATGAAAATTGGAATATTTAGTAAAATATAAATTAATCCGTTTGGAATTTCCACGCCACCAGTTAGTTCTTTGATAATTTGCATTAATATAAACGCTAAACCAGAAAATCCACCCGCTGCAATGTTGTTTGGTACTAAAAATACTGAGAAACCCACCGCCATGAATACTGTTCCAACAATTGTCATTACTGACCAAACTGCGTGTTTTGTTATATTAACTCTTAATTCTTTACTATCTTTCATTTCTCTTGTACTCCTTCTTCAATATACTGTATAAACAACAATCTTGATAGCCTTCTAAATAAGATTTATATCCATCTCTCAGCAAGCCTTCATACTTCATTCCAACTTTTTGCATAACTTTTCCCGAGGCTTTATTATCGATCGAATGACACGCCTCAATTCTATTTAGATTTATTTCTGAAAACCCAAACTCTAATACAGCTTGCAAAGCTTCAGTAATATAACCTTTGTTCCATTTATCTTTTGATAAATAGTATCCAAATTCACCAATATCGTCAAATTGACTGGCAACATGAATATTTATTGAACCGATTGGTTCATTACTATTAATCTCGCATATGCAAAATTTATAACTATCATTTTTGCCAAAATCTTCAATATACATTTCAACGATATCATTTGACACACCCACATCTTTGTGCGGTGCATGTCTCAGATACTTTGTGACAGCACTGTCGCTTGCCCAATTTTTAAACATAAAAACTCCGTCCCCTCGTTGAAAGGGACGAAGAATTAATCTTTCTGTTTGCAATGTGAAATAAGTATTCATTTCGTTATTGCTCCTATTTATAAATGCTTATTATTTATTGTCAGCGTAGTTTTTGAAGTAGTTTTGAATAAGAATGATTGGAGTACCTTTATCACCAGAACCTGATGTTAAATCGCTCAAACTTCCTAGCAAATCCGTCAATCTTCTTGGAGTAGTACCAAGAGAAACGTTTTGATTAGTTAAGTCATCAGCTTTTTCCAAAATCATTTTTTTCATAGCTTCAATCGCTTCTTCACCTTCAAGGTCTTTCAAGTCATTGTCCGCTAGATACTTCAATTTCAATTCGTTAGGTTGTCCTTCAAGTCCGCTTGTGTAACCTGGAGAAACCACTGGATCAGCAAGTTCCCAAATTCCGCCAACTGGATCTTTAAAAGCACCGTCGCCGTAAACCATACATTCCATGTTCACACCAGAATATTCGTTAAGTTTCTTTTGAAGAGCAAGAACGAAATCTTTAGCATCACGAGGGAATAATTTAACTGAGTTGTCAGTAGCCAAGTTGCTTCCGTACAAACCATATTGAGGGTGGTAACCGCTTCCGTCAACTGAACTTGTCATAAGGTCGCCCATAGTCAATACAGTTTTTGCTCCTTTTTTCAAAAGCAATTTACGACTTCTCTCTTTAGAGTGAATATCAGCACAGATAACAGTATCTGTATATTTCAAAATTTCAGTTGTGTCGTTTGACAAAATAATTTCGCATTCGCAAAACTCTGAACCTAATTTTTTGTAAAAATCAATGTAGTCAACACCAGTAAATGGGTGAATTGTTTTTGGGAAAATTTTTCTAAATTCAACTTCTGTAAATGAATTTACATAAGGATTAATTCCTTTTTCATCAAGAAGTTCAATATCAAACAAAGCATTTCCAACTTCATCAGAAGGATATGATAATTGAATAATTAATTTGTCCACACCTTTTGCAATTCCTGTAAGTAGCATTGAGAAACGGTTTCTTGACAATATTGGAAACAAAAGTCCAACAGTCTTTCCACCAGTTTTTGCTTTTACATCTTTCGCAATTTGATCAGAAGTTGCATAATTGCCTTGGGTTCTTGCTAGCACTGCTTCAGTTACCGCAACAACGTCTTTGTCTTGTAATACTATATTATTTTCTTCTACAGCTGAAATTACACTTTTTGCAACCAAGTCCACTAAATTGTCCCCTTGTTTGAAAATTGGTGCTCTAACTCCTCTTACAATTGTACCTAAAGTATCCATTAATAACTCCTAAAAATAAATTTTTGTCCGTATGGATTATACCTTAATTTTTGCCTATTTGTAAAGAATATTTACTACTTATGAAAAAAAAACATTATTTTGTTATATAATTTATAGTATAGCACATTAAATATCCCTAAATAATTGCAATTTATCTTATTTTTCTTTATAATATCTCTTGGAGGGCACTATGAAAAAATTACTACGATTTATATCACCATACAAATTTATTACCGCTCTTGGGATTACTGCAAAACTCATTGAGGGGCTACTTGAACTTACTTTGCCATTGATTATGGCGGATATTATTAATAATGCCCTGACGGAAAGTTCAACATACATCACCAACCGATTGCTTTTAATGGCGGGGATAGTCACTGTATGTTTTGCTCTTGCATTTATTTGTCAAAGAAGTGCCGCATACGTTGGTGCTAATTTTGGACATGATGTGAGATGTGCCCTTAACAAAAACATTCACTCAATGTCTTTTAGCAATTTAAATAAATTCAAAAATGGTAAACTTCTAAATTCCCTTACCAACGATATTACACACACTCAAACCTCCGTTTCGATTTTTATTAGATTAGTTACTAGAACACCATTTATAACTGTTGGTTCTTTGATTATGGCATTTACTATTAGCAAAGAAATTTCTCTTATCATTTTTGCCGTTTTGCCTATAACAGCGTATATTCTTTACAAAATCATGAGAAAATCCATTGCACTTCACAAGGTTACCCTAAAAAGCCTTGACTCAATTACTAAATCCACCCATGAAAATTTAGTTGGTGCAAGAGTTTTTCGTGCATACAATAAAGCACCTTCCGAAATAGTTGAGTTCGAAAGCAAATCTTCCGACTACGCTAATAAAGCCATAAAAGCAATAAAAGTTCTTGCGTTAAGCTCGCCACTTTCAGCTCTTGTAGTAAACATCGGCGTGGCGTTAGTAGTGTTAATTGGTGGTCAATTTGTTCACACTGGAAACTTGCTTGCTGGTGACATCACGGCATTGACAACATACCTAATTCAAATTTTAATTTCACTAACAATTCTATCTAACGTTGGAATCGTATTCACCAAAGCGGAAAGTTCAGCTTCACGAATTAACGAAATTTTAGAAACCACTTCGGAAATTCTTGATTCACAAAACCCAATAACTGATACAAGTGAAATACTTCCTTCAATACAGTTTGATAACGTGTCCTTTAGGTACAACGAAACTTCCACTAACGCAATAAACAACGTAACTTTTAACATCGAACCTAGTTCTTGGATAGGTATAATAGGTGTTACTGGTTCAGCGAAATCTACTCTTATAAACCTAATTCCTCGTTTTTACGACGTATCTTCTGGCAGTATTTCTATTGGCGGAGTGAACATAAAAGACATATCTTTGAAAACTTTGCGAGAATATGTTGGTATTGTTCCACAAAAATCTCAGCTATTCAATATGTCAATTCAAGATAATATCAAGTTCGGTAGTTCCGCCGTCTTTGAAGATATTGAGAAAGCAGCACGTATTGCTGATTGTGAGGAATTTATTAACAAAAAACACAATAAGTTTAATGAAATGATTTCAGCTGATGGAAAAAACCTATCTGGTGGACAGCAACAACGTCTTTCTATCGCAAGAACACTTGCTCGAAAACCGAAAATTCTTGTACTAGACGACAGCTTATCTGCCCTTGATAACAATACGGAAAATACCGTTGCAACAGGATTGAAAGAAAATTTTTCTAAAACTACTACTTTAATAATCACCCAAAGAATTTCATCTATAAAGTACTGTGACAAAATTCTTGTAATGAAAAACGGTGAGCTTCAGGACTTTGGCACTCATAAAGAATTAATTTCACGTTGTGACGAATACATGAATATTTACAACTCACAAAAAGGAGGTGGCAAATGAAAAATTTAAAAATGCTACTGTCCTATATGTCAGAGTTTAAAAGACCATACATCACCGCCATAATCTTAGCTTTGCTATCCTCATTTTGCATTGTTTTAATACCGTTAATTATCGGCATGGCAATCGACCTTATGGTTTTTGGCAATACGAACTTCACTTTACTATTAATATATTTCGCAACTCTTTTAGTACTATACTCTATTTCAGAATTTCTGAATTACTTAGTAAATAAAATCGCAGGTGAAATTTCTCAAAAAACTATGCACCGTTTACGCAGTGATTTGTTTCAAAAAATACAAGGAATTTCTATTTCTCAATTAGATATTTTACAAGTAGGCGATGTGATTTCTCGTATGACAGTTGACGTTGACAACGTAGGCACTGGACTTATGCAAGGCACTATCCAACTTCTTCGTGGGGTGGGTGTGATTATCGGCACAATGATCGTTATGATTGCACTAAATCCTATTATCGGACTTACTGTGGTTCTTCTTACTCCCTTGTCACTTGTGGTTTCAACTATCATTGCAAAGGGTGCAAAAAAACACTATCAAGCTAACGCAACTGCCCGTTCTGAACTCACTTCAGTATCATCTGAACACATAGCTAATCAACGAGCTATAATTGCTAATGGCTACCAAGAAATCGCAATGGATCAATTTGAAGTTACTAACCAAAAAGCAAAAACTTCTTACTTCTACTCACACTTTTATTCCGCTCTAACAAACCCCTCTTCTCGTATGATAAATAATTTCATCTACATTGTTGCTGGTGCATTGGGCGTATTTCTAAAAGTTTCAGTAGGCGGTATCAGCAGTTTCTTGATTTACTCTAGTCAATACACCAAACCCTTTACTGAAATTACTTCGGTTATTACCGATATTCAAAAAGCAGATGTGTCTTTAACTCGTGTTTTTGCTATACTTGAAATCCCTGAAGAGCCTGATGTTTTAAGCTTAGTGCAATTTGATAAAACACATGGAAATGTTGCTTTTAAAAATGTATACTTCTCCTACGACAAAAAACGCTCTTTAATTAAGAACTTCAATCTTGATGTAAAATCAGGTGAGAAAATTGCGATAGTAGGCTCTACTGGTTCAGGAAAAACTACTATTATTAACCTTCTTATGCGGTTCTACAACATCGATTGCGGAGATATTTCTATTGGTGACATGAACATCAATACTGTGCCTTTTCAATCGTTACGAAGCCATATTTCAATGGTTTTGCAAGATTCTTTTATTAAGAACGCCACTGTTTACGAAAATATCGCGTTTGGCAACCCTTCCGCTTCTTATGATATTGTGAAAAATGCTAGTATTAAAGCCCAATGTTATGATATAATAAGTAGATTAAGTGACGGTTTTGATACTGTTATTGACGGCAACACTTTGTCTAAAGGGGAAATGCAATTGATTTGCATCGCTCGTGCCATGGTGGAAAATGCCCCAATACTCATTCTTGACGAGGCCACTTCCAACATCGATAGTTTAACGGAAATTAAAATTCAAAATGCGTTCTTAGAACTTATGAAAGACAAAACTTCTTTCGTTATCGCACACCGATTGTCTACTATTAAAGACTCGGACAGGATTTTAGTTCTTGAAAACGGTAACATTGCGGAAATTGGCAACCACAAAGAACTTATCAAGAAAAAAGGTAAATATTTTGACCTTTACAACAATCAATACAACGTAAATTAATAAAGGAGAAAACTATATATGACTAAACAATCAATCACTAAATTCGCTAAAACCGTTTTGGAAGTTGGCGTAAATTTGCAAAAAGACCAAATACTAATGATTTCTACTCCAATGCACAAACAGGCTTCTGAAACTGCATTTGAAATGACTAAGCTTGCTTACGAAATGGGCGCTCGTCGTGTTATCATTGACTGGAAAAATTCAGAACTTGCTAAACTTCGTTACGAACACGAATCAGTTGAATCTTTAACTGAAATATTCGAATATGAAGCTATGAGCAAACTTGAATTAATCGACAAAGGCATTTGCCGTGTTGCTATCTATTCAGAAGACCCTGAAGTTTTTGCTTCTTGCGATACTGAAAAAATGGCTGCTTACAACAAAGCTTTTTCTACTAAACTTAAACCATTCTCAACAGCTCAAATGACTAATAAAATTCGTTGGTGCGTGGCTTGTGTTCCAGAAGACAAATGGGCATTGAAAATTTTCCCTAACGACACAGCTGAAGTGGCTTGCGACAAACTTTGGGATATGATTATCAAAACTATGCTTCTTGACAAGGCTGATCCTGTTATCGCTTGGAAAGAAAAATGCGCTACTATGCACAAACGTTGCGATTTCCTAAACAGCAAAAATTTCAAGACTATGCACTACAAAAATGCACTTGGAACTGATCTTCACGTTGACATGATGTCCGATTCAATTTGGCTTGCTGCTGACGAGAAAGATCAAGGCGGTACCAACTTCATGGCTAACCTTCCAACTGAAGAAATTTTCTCAGCACCACACAAACTTGGTACTAACGGTACGTTATATTCAGCACTTCCACTTTGTTTCAACGGAAACATAATCGACAAATTTTGCTTAACTTTCGAGAAAGGTCGCATAGTAAACTACACTGCCAAAGTTGGTTATGATTACTTGAAAAACATCATAGAAACTGACGAGGGTTCACACTTCCTAGGTGAAATTGCTATCGTTCAACACGATTCTCCAATCTCTAACCTTAAAACTCTTTTCTACAATACTCTATTCGACGAAAACGCTTCTTGTCACTTCGCCATTGGGCAAGGTTACGCTTCTTGTACAGCTTCAGGATTGTTGCTTAAACAAGATGATCTAATCGCTCACGGTCTTAATGACAGTCTTATGCACGAAGATTTCATGGTCGGCACTTCCGATCTTTCTATCATCGGCGAAACTCATGACGGCGAAATGATTAACATTTTAGTTGACGGTAATTTTGTAATTTAATTTTTGGTTTTTGGTTTTTTTTTTGGAGTGGTTCGTAAGGGAAATGGGGTTTCATCCCAAACCCCACAAGGGGCTTGAGCCCCTTGACCCGCTTTATGTTGGTTTGTCTGCTGTGCTACTGTTTGATTTTTTATTTATCAAGTAGTTTGCATTGGATGAAAAATTAATTTTAGTGGGTTGGAAGTTTTGATGTAGAGTGTATAGGTACACGTTGTACAATGTAATAACTATACAAAAAATACTAACCATAACTAAAAGAAAAACACATAACTAAAAAGTATAAGATATAACTAAATATATGAGACCTAAGAAAACTTAATAATAATAATATAAATAGCAAAAACTCCCTTTCAATCCAATAGGAAAGAAAGGGAGTTTTTTATATTTATATTATTGGCATTTCAATAATTAATAATCGTTAATAAAATATGTCATAAGCACTTTTACCATGCCAATAAATATATCAATCTCAATAGAAGCGTCAGCAAAATTTTCCCAACTCAAAAAAGCGGGTCAAGGGGCTCAAGCCCCTTGTGGGGTTTGGGGTGAAACCCCATTTTCCTAACGAACAAACCAAACAAAAAAAACTAACGAACCAAATTTCTTAACAGATCCAAAAAGTTATCAACTTGATTTTCGTCGGTAGCCCAAGAAGTGCAAAGGCGGACAACGTCGGTAGTTTCGGTGTGGTGTTCCCAGAGTGCTACTACGAATTTTTCGTTTAGTTTTTCTATTAGCGTTATTGGGAAAATTGGAAAAACTTGATTGCTTACGGTATCGGTAAGGAACGGAAAGTTTAGTTCTTTGATACCGCTTGCAAGTTTTTGTGCCATTTCGTTGGCATGGGTAGCTAATTTCATGTAAAGATTGTCGGTGAAAAGCGTGTTGAACTGAATACCAAGAAGTCTACCTTTAGCCACCATTCCGCCGTGTTGCTTGATATGGTATCTAAAATCTTTTTTATATTTCGGGTTTGTAATTACTAATGCTTCGCCGAATAATGCACCCATTTTTGTTCCACCAATATAGAAAACATCGGATAATTTCGCTATGTCTTTTAGCGTTACATCGTTGAATTTTGAAGTTAAAGCACAGCCCAGTCTAGCACCGTCAATGAAAAGTGGGATATCCCATTTCTTGCAAAGAGCGGACAGTTCAGTTAGTTCGGATTTAGAGTAGATTGTTCCAACTTCCGTTGGGTTTGAGATGTAAACCATGGCTGGTTGCACTGTGTGTTCACGATTAGAATCGTCGTAATGATGGTTCATAAGTGCATTAATTTCTTTAGGATAAATTTTTCCATCAGTTGAAGGAATTGTCAATACTTTGTGGCCAGTAGCTTCAATCGCACCTGATTCATGAGTATTAATATGTCCTGAACTAGCAGAAATTACCCCTTGATATGTACGCAAAACAGCGGAAATAGCTATAAGATTCGTTAGGGTACCTGCACCTAGAAAGTGAATATCGCAATCAGCATTTTCAAGATGTTTCCTAATAGACGCTCTAGCTAAATCAGAGTATTCATCAGTGCCGTAGCCTGAAGTTTGTTCAAGGTTAGTGTCATTTAGAGCTTGCATAATTTCCTTGCAAGCACCCTCGCTGTAATCGTTTAAAAAGCTATACATAATCGCTATATTCTCCTTTTTTATTATGGTTTTTACTGCTATTTTTAAGTAGTTTTTATCTAATATAAATAAGATTTTTAACTACTATTTTACTATATAATCAATTCCAAAAACTTATGGACAGTATTCGTCGTCGATGTCTACCACTGCAAAATATTTAAAGTTTTCAGTGCTTAAAGTAGCTATTTTTTCAGTAATAAGTTCTTGCATTTCTGCGTTTTCAACGTCTAACTCAAAAGGTTTCACTAAATCGAAAATTAAATTACAATGAGAATGAGATGCCGTCATGCGGAAATCGTGAATAGTAATTTTAGAATCAATTTCTTTCATTAATGAAATAACTTTCTCTTTGATTTTATCGATATGGGCATTATCTTGCTCAATGGGGTCCATATGTATTGTTGTTAGCACGTTAAATTCATTTTTAATATCTCGTTCAATATCGTCAATTATATCGTGAATTTCAAAAACATCACCATGGCTGTCAACTTCCGCATGGAAAGTTAGAAGGACTTTGTTTGAGCCGTAACTGTGCATAATAAAATCGTGCATACCTTTGATTTCCTTGTGTGACATAACTAATTTTACAATATCGTTCACAAGTTCCTTGTTAGGAGCTTCCCCAACTAGAGGGCTGATTGTGTCCTTGCAAGCATTATATCCAGAATAGAAAATAAACAACGCAACCCCAATTCCAAGGTAAGCATCTAAATTCACATTGGTATAGTATGAAATAATCATTCCAACTAGCACAACAAAAGTAGAAATTGCATCACAAATTGAATCGGTTGCTGTGGCACGCAATGCTGGTGAATTTATCATTTTCGCTATCTTTCTGTTATAGAAATACATCCATAGTTTCACAATAACTGACACTGCAAGAATAATCATTGATACTACTGAAAAAACTACGCTTGTTGGGTTTAATACTTTATCAATCGAAGTAGTAAAAATTTCTATGCCCATAACAATTATTGCGATAGACACGATCAAGCCTGCTACATACTCAATTCTTCCGTGTCCAAAAGGGTGGTCTTTATCAGGCTTTTGACCAGATAGTTTGAACCCAACCATTGTAACGATTGAAGAACCCGCATCGGATAGATTATTTATTGCATCAGCGAGAACTGATATCGCACCAGTGAGAACGCCCGCAATCATCTTTACGCTAAATAAAATTATGTTTAAAACAATACCAAGTATACCAGAAAAAACGCCAAAACGCCTTCTAACCACAGGGCTAGAAGTTTTCTCGTAGTCTTTTATGAATAATTTAACTAAAAAATTCGTCATTTTGAATCTCCTTAAATGTAACTTCTATTTTACCAACATAATCAATATATGTCAATCAATCTAACTAAAAGAAAAGGAATTAAGCATCATTGCCTAATTCCTTAAAATTTATTTCTATTGATGTTGTATTTGCAATATTTTCAATTTTATGTTATTGCAACAACAATATTTTGTTATTTTCTAGTGATGACCACCGCAACCGCATTCGCTTTTGCCTTTGCAAGAGTCTTTGTCCGCTAGATTTTCTCCACTGTTTCCGCATGCGTTTTTGTCAACAAGTTCGTTTCCACCGCAACATTTTCCAGTTTCTTTTTCACTATCGTGACTTCCGCAACCGCATTGGTGTTCTTCTTCGTGACCACCGCAACCACAGCTTGATTTTTCTTCTTCATGTCCACCGCAACCACAGCTTGATTTTTCTTCTTGGTGTCCACCGCAACCGCTGTGTGAGTGACCACCACAACCGCCGCCGTTAGATTGGTGACCACCACAGCCACAACCTTGTCCGTCTTGCTTAATAACTAGCTCACCGTTTTCGCCGTCAAAGATTACATCGTCAAGTAATTCTAAAACTTCGTCAATAGCAACAACGCTCACATCGTCAATATTGTGCATAACAGTTCCGTCCTCGCAAGGTACTAGTTCTAATTGGATAGCAGGTCCACCTGCAACTTCTTCAATTTCAATTCTAAGTGCATCGCATTCGTTTAATTTCAATGCTGCGTCAATTAATTCTTTTGCTTTTAATGTAAATTTCATATACTCTCCTTAACTTTAACTTTATTTATAATTATTATACATAATCAATATAGTGCGGTCAACTATAAAGATAGTATTCCACAAAATAACAATAACATTACATAATTTATTATTTATTTATTTTTATTAATTCATTTCCCTATATTTTCAATGCAACTTTTATACCGTCAACAGCCGATGAAGTAATTCCACCTGCATACCCTGCACCCTCGCCACAAGGGAAAAGACCTTTGATGTTACTTTGATTAAATTCGTCACGTAAAATTCTAACTGGACTTGAGCTACGAGTTTCTACTCCTGTCAAAATAGCATCAGAACTATTGAATCCGTGAATTTTTTTGTCAAACGCTTCCGTTCCAAACAATATTCCGTCCACTACATATTCAGGCAAGCACATTCTTAAATTACCGAAAACCGTACCTGGTTTATATGATGGCTTTACTTGACCAAATCTAGTACTTACTTTATTTCTGCGTAAATCACCTAGTTTTTGCACAGGTGCTTCATAACTATTAGATTGTTGGAAAGCAAGTTTCTCATACTTTCTTTGGAACTCTACGCCAGCAAGCACATGGTCGCTGCCGAAATCGCTAGGATTTACACCAACAAGTAATGCTGAATTTGCGTTTTCCATTTCACGGCTACGGTAACTCATACCGTTGGTAACAATCTGCCCTTCTTCGCTAGATCCACAAACAACTTCACCACCTGGGCACATACAAAAAGTATAAATTCCACGACCGTTTGCCATATGTGTTGCAAGTTTGTAATCAATAGCTGGAAGTAACGGATGTTTTTCTAAGCCGTACTGACTTTTATTTATCATTGCTTGTTTATGCTCAATTCTAACACCTATAGAGAATGCTTTTTGCTCCATAGCAACACCGCTTTCATGCAACATTTTGAATGTATCACGTGCGGAATGCCCCACAGCTAAAATCACTGATTGCGCATGAATTTCTCCTGTGTTTTCACCAGAGAATCCCACACCTACTATTGCGTTATTTTTGATTAATAATTTATCCACTTTTGTGCCGAAAAGAAATTTTCCGCCTTTTGCTGTAATTTCAGTACGCATACTTACAACTACATCACGCAAAACATCAGTTCCGATATGCGGTTTTCCTTCGTATTCGATGTCTTCATTTGCACCGAATTTAACGAAAGATGCTAGCACAGCCTTAATATATTGACTTTTTGTGCCAGTATTTAGTTTACCGTCAGAGAAAGTTCCTGCTCCGCCTTCGCCGAATTGAATGTTTGAAATAGGGTCAAAACCTTTTCCGCTTTGAAATTCTTCAATACTATTTACACGTCTAGTCATTTCATAACCACGCTCAATAATCGTTGGAACACCACCACGAGCAAGTACTGTTAATGCGCAAAACAATCCAGCAGGACCACTTCCAACAATAACTACTTCCGCACCGTTCAAAGGCTTGCTTTCATCAACTGCGATTTTTGAAAGTGATGTTTCAAGTTCAATGTATTCTTCAAGATTAGAGCTTTTCACTGTTTTAGGGTTCTCTAAACTGAAAACCACAGTTGCAACGTATCTAATTTTGTCTTTTTTTCTTGAATCAAGGGAACGTTTAACTACTGCCACATGCTTTACATTGTCTATAGTTGTACTGATTTTTTCCGCCACAATTTCACGTAAACCGTCATTGGTATATTGAAGTGGCAATAGTATATTATTTAATTTAAACATAAATTTCCTTTCTCTTTTATTCTCTAACACGTCATTGACATATCGGAACATCTTCGTATTTTTATTTCTCAATTCTAGTATATTCCATCACGCATGATTTGTCAAACATCTCCTTGTGGTTACGGGTTCTTTTCAGTGTTAGATTACATCACAATTTGCATTCTAACTGATGTTGTGGTACAATATATTTAATTATTAGTAAAAAATTCAGATTATTAATTTAGGGAGGCTAAAATGGGAACTAAAAGTATAAAGAAAACTATTATTATCATTGCCGTGATTTCGGTTATCCTCTTCACCTTGGTTTGTGGTTTCAGTTGGAAAAACAATATCACTGATCAGCACTGGATTAAAGAATCAATTTACACTCTTAAAGACGGTTCAGTTGTGGATTTATATGGTAAAGATTCTGGTCAAGAACGGGTAAGATATGTTTTAGAAAATTCAGCGGACTACATTTATTGCGACGATGAACTGCTTATTATTGAGTATCCTTTTAATTTCTTCAACTACGCGAAATTCGATCTTAACAGCATAACTGAAACAGCAGATGGGAAAATTGATGAATATTATGAAAATATGGGGCTGTTGTATGATATTGAAGATGAACTGGAATCCGCTTTACTTGACTCCGATTACCATAGTATTGGACAAATACGCGCTACCGTAACTTCAAACCAAAACTATTTGTTTATTCAAACCTATATTGAAAGATTGTATGACGCACATCAACCTAATACCTTTTTCTATAATACTGAATTCTGTGAACTTTCTCTTTGGGACATTAAAACAGGTGAATTAACGGAATTTAAAGATATATTTAAACTAAGCCCTGATGAAACTGTTAAAACCATTCTTGGAAATGCTGATGTTCAAGTTACAAAATATAGCAACCCCACTGGCACTGGTTTTTCAAAATCTTACAGCGTTACTGATGTGAAAGACTACTTCAAACTTCAAGAGCTTATGTTAGGAAAATTTGATTATGATGATATTTATTCTGACTATAGAGAATTATTTGAGATTGAATGGGTTGTTAGCGAAGATTTAAAGTATAGCATAAATATTCCCGAAAGTGTCCTTGCAGATATTTTCAAAGAAGAATTTGTGCCTAATATTAAATCTTCTTCTTAATGATATTTTACTTTAGTATTGGCTTGCTATAGTATATGTGTTAATATAAACCAAAATAAATAAATTAAAAAAATGGAGAGCTTTATGAATAAAAAAGTAGCGAAAATAATTGTGATTGTTATAGGGATTGTTGCAATATTGGTAACATCATATTTTAAAATTACTGAAGATATGGTGTTTGGAGTAGAAGAACCTTCGATGTTTGAGCTTAATAGTTACTATGATGCTATTGAGGCAATCTTAGATAAGGAAGATATTTCTGAAGAAGATATTCAATTTTCCTCTGTTGAGGTAGGTGGCAGAGAATCTCAATCTGTTAGTTTTATTATCAAAAAAATCCCTGACAGTGAAAATTCACCTCATACCAGTTATTCCTTGGACTTTGATGACCGAAAACTAAAAGTTGACGTTGATAGGAGCTATGATAATGAATATTATATGTCAAAAAGCGATATTAAATCACATCTTAACCTATACCAAGAACTAAACATTGCTGATATTGTTGGCTATAAACAGGACGAGTTTTTTGCCTTTGGTTTTTGGGAAACGAAAATAAATGATTTTACAAACTTCACAACTGAAGCCGAAAACAGAGTATATTTTATTCTAGATGGCAAACTAATTCCATCAAAAGACGCAACTTCAGAACAATTAGACACAATATCTAGCACCAAACTTGCTAGACTAAGAGTATTTTCGGGCGGAACAGATTTGGGCAACTCGAATATTTTCTACTTTTACTCTATAGCTAATTAAAACTTTTATCTTTATTTTGAAATATGAAAACATCAAAAAAAAACACCACGAATTTTCGTGGTGTTTTTTTAGTGTTTATGGTAGACCCTGTAGGAATCGAACCTACAACGGCCCCTTAGGAGGGGGCTGTTATATCCATTTAACTAAGGATCCATATTGTGTGTTTTCTATTTTGGTTGTGGTTATGTTGTTTTTTTAATTGATGTTAGTTATTATCTTTATTTTCATTATTTTGGTTTTCTAGGTTGTTATGGTTATTTTGAATTGCGTTATTGTTATCAGTGCTTTGGATTTCGTCTTTGTTTTGGTTTTCTTTGTCTTTAGTGGCTTGTTTCTTTTCTTTAAGTTGTAAAATGCCGTGATAAGCGAACATTCCCATAACGAATAATACGGCGCAAGTTACTACTTCATAGCCTTTTAGGAACGCAATGCGGTTTGATATTATAAGACCTAGTGCTATTGATAAAACAATTATTAGAAAAAATATTTTGTTATTAAATTCTTTTTTGTTCATAACTCTCACCTCTAACTATAGTTTTTTTTCAGTTTATTGCCCTATTATTTTACTACATTTTCATAGAAAAAGTCAAGGGCTTTTCTGTTTTATAATCTTTATATAAATTTGTCCATTTTCGTTTTCTTTAGCAATATTTCGTATGTTACAATCAGTAAAACTGCAAAAACCATTAGGTAAATTGGCAAGATTGAGATTGAAATCATTTTTCCTAGCACTCCAAAAATAGGTGCCATTAACGCACCGCCTAAATAGGCAAATGCCACTTGCAAGCTGATTGCACTTTGGGAATACTCCATTCCAAAACGGCGTGGAGTTTCGTTCATGATACAAGGGAATATCGGTGCATTTCCAAGTCCTATAAGTAAATAGGCTACCGCTTTGCCTTCATATGATCTACTGACACCAAGCCAAATTATGCCAACTACTGTTAGTATTTCGCCCATTCGCACCAGCGTTGAAGACTTTAATTTCGACACCGCAAAACCTGATGAGATGCGTCCAAGAGTAATTCCTAGATAGAACAAACTCACAATAGTAGCGCCTTTTTCCACCGTTACTCCAGTAGTTCCAACTAAATATGAATTTCCGTAATTATTAAAAGTAAATTCCAAGCTACAATAGAAAGCGAAACACAAGGCAGCAAAAATTACCCCTTTGACTTTCACAGTTTCTTTTAGAGATTTTGGTTCTTTATAGTCAAGTTGCACTTCCGATTTCTTATCCGCTTTTTTCCAAAGAGGAATTGACAAAAGCACAATGGCACTAATAACTAATTGTATAATTCCAACAATCAAATACGCAGTTCTCCAAGTTCCACCGCTGTTAATAGCAGCCGCTAAAACTAGCGGACTTGTGGTAACGCCCACGCCCCAAAAACTGTGAAGAAAATTCATATGTTTTGGCTTAAAATTCAAGGCAACGTAGTTATTAATTATTGTATCAATAGCACCTGCACCCATACCAAGAGGAATAGTTAATATAATCAAAAAGAAAATGTGATTGCTTATACTGTACCCCAAAAGAGCTGTAGCTGTTAGAATTATGCTAAATGCAGTAAGTTTTGCCGTGCCAAACTTTTTCAAAAGTGGCGTAGTGCACAAACTAGCTAAAATCGTTCCCACAGTGCTGATTAACGAAATTGCCCCTAGCATTTCCAAACCGATGCCCATCTCTTCCATGATGGCAGGCCAACTTGCGCCGATCATTGAGTCTGGTAAACCAAGTGAAATGTACGTTATGTATATAATTATTATTAGTAATCCTGTCATTTTTTCCAACCTTTTCCATTGTTTTTTAAAGTAGTTTAATTTCTAATATATTGTAGTTTAACCTACATATTTACTTTCTGAAATTTATTTGATACAATAGTATTATTAAGCGATATCTAATCAATATATTGCAAAAGTTTGTTTTATTCCTATAAATTATCCGTCTTATTTGTTGTATAAGGCGGATTTATTTTTGTCTATCTTTCTAAGTATACAGTCTGCTAGATTTTTAGTCAACAATTATATTAACAACTAACAAAGTTTAAATTTCTTTTTAATTTATATATCTACTTTTAATTAAAAAACCTATAGAAAACGTGAAAAAACCTATGATTTCATAGGTTTTTTGTTATTTTTCACTATTTATTATTATTTTCAGCTATTTTTTGTTCTTTAAGCAATACCACGGTAACAAAAGAAAGAGTTGCATTAAACACGGCTGAACTCACTGCTATATACTTAAATATATCAGTAACTAGGCTACCTCTTTCAAAAATAAACATAACTGCGATACTGAAAAGAAAACAACACAAGCCAATCAGCTGAATTTTACGTACTTTTTTTATCCAAATTGTCAATCTTGAATTACTATTTTCTAGCATTATTCTTTACCGCCTTTTTATTGTTTAACATTTTACTTCTGAATTCTAATTGATTTGTGAATTTCTTTTCTTCTCTTTGTTGTTGTGCCGACACAAGTATTAATAAAGGAACAACCACGCCAGTTTGTTGTTGTTGTATAGACACAAGTAATACTAAAGAAACAAACACGACTCTAAGTATTATATTATAATCCATTATTCTTTACCGCCTTTTTCTTATTTAAGATTTTACTTCTCATTTCTAATTCATTCTTTAATTTGTTTTGTTTATTTTGTTGTAACATAATTATTATCACTGGAATAATTCCACACATTGCACCTATTATTACACTATCTTCCATAGTCGATATTACTCCTTTTCTTTTATTATACCACACAAGTCTATATATTGCAATATAGCGTGAAAAAACCTACCATTACGGTAGGTTTTTTGGTTTTATAATTTAATTATGCAAGTCTTGCGATAGTTTTTTCGATTCTTGAGATACAAGTATCTTTACCGAAAATTTTCGCCATTTCAGTTGCGCCACCAGGAGTGTTAGCAAGTCCTGTGATTGCAATTCTGAAACACCAAAGAACTTGGCTGTTTTTTAATTCTAATTTTTCAACCAATGCAAGCAAAGTATCGTGTACTTTCTCTTCCGTCCATTCGATGTCTTTCATAACATTTAAAATTTCAGGCAAGATAGCTTTTGCAATTTCAGTGTCAGTTTTCATTTTCTTATGAGTAAGAATTTCTAAATCCCAATCACCGTATTCAGCCAATGGGTCAAGTTTTTCCGCAATTTGAGTTAACAACTCAACACGTGTTTTCATAAGTTTAGACAGATACTCATCATCGAACATTCCTGCAACAGCAGATTTTTCAATAATAGGTTTTGCATGAGTGAAAAACTCTTGTTCAGTCATAGCTTTGAAATACTCGCCGTTTAACCATTTCATTTTCTTCTCGTCAAAAATTGCTGGGTGTTTTGAAATACCTTCAACAGAGAATAAATTCTTTAATTCTTCAAAAGTTAATTTCTCTTGATCCGATTTAGGTGACCAACCAAGAAGTGCAATATAATTAATAACCGTTTCTTTGATATATCCACTGTTGATAAAATCAGCATAAGACGCATCTCCGTGACGTTTTGAAAGTTTCTCTTTTGAGTTTTTCATAATTGGAGGCATGTGAATATATTGAGGACGCTCCCAACCGAAATTATCGTACATCAAATTGTATTTTGGAGTACTAGACAAGTATTCAGTACCACGCATAACGTGAGTGATTTCCATTAAATGGTCGTCAACAACGTTTGCAAAGTTGTAAGTTGGCATACCGTCAGATTTCATCAAAATATTATCTTCCATATCTTTAAAATCAAAAGATACTTCACCAAAAACCAAATCAGTGTATGCACACTCACCTGTTTTTGGGATATTTTGTCGAATAACGTATTGTTCACCGCTTGCAATTCTTTTTGCTACTTCTTCTTTAGATAGCGACAAACAGTGCTTGTCATACTTTCTTTGACCGTTTTCGTCAAGTAAAGTTTCAAGTCTATCTTTAGTACAGAAACAGTAGTAAGCTCCGCCTTTCTCAACTAATTCAACAGCATAGTCCATGTATAAACTTTTTCTTTCGCTTTGAATATAAGGACCGAATTTTCCGCCTACGTCAGGACCTTCGTCCCAATTTAAGCCTGTTTCACGCAAAGTTGAATATATCAATTCAACCGCACCATCAACGTATCTTGTTTGGTCAGTGTCTTCAAGACGTAAGATAAAATCTCCGCCCTTTCCCTTAGCATATAAATATGCGTACAATGCGGTTCTAAGTCCGCCTATGTGCAAAAATCCTGTAGGACTTGGTGCAAATCGTGTTCTGACTTTCATCTAAAAGCCTCCTAATTCAATATTATCGGCAATGTGCATGCCACTTGTTTTTTCAATTTCTTTTTCCATTTTTTCAAGCAATCCATTGTGCCTAAAGGAATAACAATCACCTTCAGTTGTGAAAATCATGTGTTCTGATACCGTTATATTAAACCCCAACGCAATAGCGGAAAAGTATTTTTTAGTAAAAGCCATATCTTCTTCTGATGGATTAGGATTACCTGATGGGTGGTTGTGAGAGAAAACTATCGCCTTTGGTTGAAAGGACGCTACCGCCATCATAACCTGACTCATGTCCACAAATACTTTGTCAGCATTTTGCGATGTCATGCGAATATGTTTCTGAACTTTGTGTCTACCATTAATCAAAAGCACGTGAAATTCTTCACGAGTTTTACCTTTATAGAAAGGCTTCAAGTATTCACGAATATCCCCAAGACTTTTTAGGGTCTTTCCAGTATCAAGTTTCCCACTGTCTATTATTCTACCAACATACGCGAAAGAAGTCAACAGCAATGCGGTACTTTCCCCTACTCCGTCAACTAAAATAAGTTCGGATATTGGCGCAGATAGAACTGCTTCCACTGAACCGAATGCTCCTATTAGTTTATGAGCAAGTTCGTTTGTGTTTCCACGGGTAAATGCACCGTATAAAATATACTCCAACAACTCATGAGGTTGCAATGATTCAAAGCCGAAATCAATTATTCGCTCTCTGATTCTATCCCTATGACCTTTATGATTATTTTTTGGCACATCTTTCACCTTATGCGACATTTCTTTTTCCCACCTTAATAGTAAATTTCTTGTGTTTTTTGTTTACTATATTATTGTAATATTGTATAATGTATTTGTCAACGAAAAACAGGAGGAAATATAATGAATAATACAATTAATAACATGATTACTACTCTTAAAGAGCTAGTTTCTTATAATACGGTCCGTGAGGAGGCTTTTCCTAACGCTCCTTTTGGTAAAACTAACAGAGAATGCTTAACTCGCACTCTTGATATCGGCAAGGAATTAGGGTTCGATACTTTCGATTGCGAAGGTTATGCAGGGCACATTGAGTACAAAGGTACAGGGGCTGAGCTTGTTGGAGTACTTGGACATCTGGATATCGTTCCTGCTGGCGATGGTTGGACTTACCCTCCTTTCGCTTGCGAAGTGCACGACGGTTATATGTATGGCCGTGGAGTGCTTGACGATAAAGGTCCAGTTGTTGCGTGTTTGTACGCTATGAAAAAATTAAAAGACGAAGGCTTCGTTCCTACTCGTTCTATCCGTTTAATCATGGGTTGCAACGAGGAAAATGGAAGTACTTGCGTTGAAAGATACTTCAAAACTGAAACTATGCCTGATGTGGCTTTCTCCCCTGACGGCGATTTTCCACTTATCCATTGTGAGAAAGGAATTGTTTGGATTGGTTTGTCTATTCCTACTAACTTGAAATTTTTCAGTAGTATTACTGGTGGCGATAAAACTAATATGGTTCCTGCTAAAGCCTCTGCTATTTACAGCGGTGAACTTGACACAGAATACTTTGTTTCTAAAGGTTTGATTGCTGAAAAATGTGATACTGCTTGCCAATGTGGTAAGGCTATTAAAGTAACTGCTGTTGGAAGAAGTGCTCACGGCTCAACTCCTGCTAAGGGCGACAACGCTATTAATAAACTGCTTGCTGTTATTTGCGAAATTGAAAATGACCAGAATTTAAACTATCTTTACAACACTTTTTCAAAAGATGTTGACGGTACTAATGCGAAAATTAAGAGTACTGACCAAAAGAGCGGTGACTTGTCTATGAACTTTGGAACTATCACAACTGACAATTCAACTTTGAAAATCTCTCTTGATGTTAGATACCCGATTTCTCTTACTTTGCAATCAATTCTTGATATTATAGCTGAAAATGCACCATTGGGACATACAATTAACGTGTTAAACGCACAAGCGGGACTATTCGTTGATCCAGACAGCGCGTTAGTAAAAACCCTTATGGGAATATATAAAAAACACACAGGTAGCAATTCACCATCTATAGCTATTGGTGGTGGTACTTACGCACGTGAATTAAAATGCGGAGTTGCCTTTGGCCCTATGTTTGAAGACGAAGAATCTACAATCCATATGCCTAACGAAAGATTACGCCTTGACTACTTTGAAAAAATGTTTCATATTTATTATGACGCTATTAAAGAATTGTCAAAATAATTCACCAACAAACAACTCTTAACACAATATTACTTCATAAAAAGTAATTTCATAAAAACACAATTAGTCTAAATCAAAACATCATTTTGATTTAGACTAATTTTTTATTTAACATTTTATATAACATTCCCCCACGCTTCTAGGAGCATGCAAAAAGCTAGATACAGTCGTATCTAGCTTATAATTGGTACCGAAGTTGGGTCCGTGCCTACTTCTAGAATATGCAAGAAGCTAGATACGGTCGTATCTAGCTTATAATTGGTACCGAAGTTGGGTCCGTAACCGCTTCTAGAATATGCAAGAAGCTAGATACGGTCGTATCTAGCTTATAATTGGTACCGAAGTTGGGTCCGTAACCGCTTCTAGAATATGCAAGAAGCTAGATACGGTCGTATCTAGCTTAAAATTGGTACCGAAGGTGGGACTTGAACCCACACGATATCACTACCACAGGATTTTGAGTCCAGCGCGTCTGCCAATTCCACCACTTCGGCTTGCTTATCTATATTATCATAAAAGTTGCTTTTTGGCAAATGATTTTTGCTACTTTTTTCAAATTATTCAAAATTTTTATTGGTGAATATTTCAGGTTTTTTCAGTGATTACTTTTCTTTATATATAGGCATTTTTATTTTATCTTTGTTTTTATAGTATTTTACCGTATTTTTTGCTATAATACATCTATACAATTGAAATTTACTACTTTTTATGAGGTACACTATATGGAAAAATTATTATTAATCGACGGCAACAGTTTGTTCAATCGGGCTTTCTTTGCAACACCGCCGTCATTCACTAACTCAGAGGGAACGCCTACTAACGCAATTTACGGTTTTACTACTATGTTATTCAAGGCGTTCACAGACATCGCCCCTTCACGGATTGCGGTGGCTTTTGATTTACGCGCACCGACTTTTCGTCACAAACTTTACGATCAATACAAGGGCACTCGCAAGGGTATGCCTCCTGAGCTTGCAGTTCAAGTACCGCTAATCAAAGAAATGCTTTCTGCTATGGGGATTCTCACTTTAGAACTGGCTGGCTACGAGGCGGACGATATTCTTGGTACTGTAGCAACACGCTATGAAGGTGAAACTATTATCCTTACCGGAGATAACGATTATTTGCAACTTATCAGCGACTCTACAACTATTTACATCACTAAAAAGGGGTTGTCTGAACTAAATATTATGGACGAAACTGCACTTATGGACGCACGAGGGCTTACCCCTTCTCAAATTATCGACCTTAAAGCTCTCATGGGCGATAGTTCGGATAATATCCCAGGGGTGCGTGGTATCGGTGAAAAAACTGCTACTACTCTTTTGGAAAAATACGTAACTCTTGACGGAGTTTATTCTAATATTGAAGAGCTTAAAGGCAAGATGAAAGAGAAATTGGTTGAGGACAAAGAAATGGCTTACTTATCTTACACTCTTGCAACTATTGACACTGCCACTCCTATTGATTTTAACATCGATGATGCGATTTTTAAGTTTCCTTTCTCTTCAGCTGTTGTGGATCTATTTAAAGAATTTTCTTTTAACTCACTTCTTAAACGCTCTGAATTTTTCGGTGACGATCTTGTTGAAACGGTGGCTGTGCCTAAACTTCAATCAGTAAACCACATAATTACTTCCGCTTCCGATCTTACTAAAATTATTCAGGATAACCGAACTGAGGCTATTTGTGCTGTGGATTTGGAGAGTGGCACTTTTGCTTACGATATCAATAATGGCTACACTGTTGCTATTGCCGAAACTTTACTTGATCAAGGTATTGCTTACGATGATTTCTTCGGTGCTATGTGCGAGCTTCTTTCTTCAAATCAGGCTGTATGCTTATACGATATCAAGGCTTTAAAACACAAATTCGCTAAGTATGATGTGGAAATTATCAATGCGGAATACGACTTGATGTTGCTTAACTACATTGTTGATTTCACCCCTTCTATATCTTCTTTGCCTGCACTTTTGAACTTTAATGAGTTGGGGGATTTTAACTCCGCTTGTGGTATGCTTTATTTATTAGAGAAGTTCAAAACCGAACTGGTGGAGCAAGAAGTTTCTGACTTATATTACAATATCGAACGCCCTCTTGTTGACGTTCTTTATTCTATGGAGCGAGACGGTTTTTCTGTGGACACTACTGAAATTGATAGGTTGCGTGGGGTTTATCAAAACGAAATTGCTGGGTTAACTGATACTATTCACCGTTTAGCTGGGGAAGAATTTAACATTAATTCACCTAAGCAACTTGGTCATATTCTATTTGATGTGCTTGAGCTTAAACCATCTAAGAAAACAAAAACGGGGCTTTCTACTAACGCCGAAACATTAGAGAAATTACTGGATAAACACGAAATCATTCCTTATATTCTCCGTTTCCGTCAAATTTCTAAACTGCTTTCCACTTACATCGAGGGTATGAGCAATCAAATTGACGATACAACCCACAAAATACACACCGTTTTTAATCAAGCTTTAACTGTTACTGGTAGGCTTTCTTCTAAGGAACCTAACTTGCAAAATATTCCTGTTCGTCAACCTGAGGGGCGTTTGCTTCGTAAACTTTTCGTACCGTCATCTTCTGACAATCTTTTAATTTCTGCGGATTACTCGCAAATCGAACTTCGTTTGCTTGCCCACTTCTCTCATGATGTGCTTTTAGAAAAATCTTATCAAGAAGATCTTGACATTCACGCTATGACAGCTTCTCAAGTATTTGGGGTTGATCTTTCTGACGTAACTTCTGAAATGCGTTCCGCTGCTAAGGCGGTAAACTTCGGCATCATTTACGGCATCTCGGATTTTGGGCTTGCTAAACAAATTGGTGTTGCTAACAAAACTGCCTCTGAATATATTGCAAAATACTTCCAAAAATACGCATCAGTTCATGATTACATGGATAAAAACGTTGAGTTTTGCCGTGCTAATGGATATGTGAACACTATCACTGGTCGTCGTCGTAAGATTGCGGAAATTAACTCTAAAAACTTTATGACACGTAGTTTTGGAGAACGTGCCGCTATGAACATGCCTCTTCAAGGAAGTGCTGCTGATATT
The DNA here is from genome assembly GCA_947039455.1 of uncultured Clostridia bacterium. Lineage (GTDB taxonomy): Bacteria > Bacillota > Clostridia > Christensenellales > CAMQZB01 > CAMQZB01. The sequence continues at coordinate 20,003 of CAMQZB010000012.1, read as the reverse complement.
ATTAAAATCGCTATGATTAACGTTTTCAATCGATTGAATAAAGAAAAATTGCAGTCTAAATTAATTCTTCAAATTCACGATGAATTACTTATTGATACACTTAAATCCGAAAAGGAGCAAGTGGAAATTCTTCTTCGTGAGGAAATGGAAAATGCTGTGTCATTGTCTATTCCAATGACGGTAAACGTTGCTTGCGGGGAGTCTTGGTATGAAGCAAAGTAATCGATTAATCGGCGTGACAGGTAACATCGGTAGCGGTAAATCTACTGTGTGCAAGATAATTTCTTCTTTCGGTTACCCTGTTATTTCCGCTGATGATATTACTGGTTATGCCTATAATATTGCTAAAGATCAGCTTAAAACTAGCTTCGGTGAGGAAATTTTTCTACCAAACGGTGACATCTCAAAATTCGCCCTTGGTGAAATTGTTTTTAAAGATAAATCTAAATTGGCTCAGTTAAACACTATTTTGCACCCCCTTATTTTGGACGCTATGTTCACTCGTGCATTGGAAATTTCTGGTACTGTTTTCTTGGAAATTCCACTGCTTTTTGAATGCGGTTTGGTTGATAGGTTTAAGGAAATTTGGTTCGTTTCCGCTGATACTGATATTAAAATTCAGAGAGTTATGTCTCGCAATAATTTAAGTTACGACGATGCTATAGCTAGATTAAATTCTCAAAATCAAAATGAAGAATTAAAACGCAATCAATCACATATAATATTCTTAAACAACGGCTCTCTTGATGAACTAAAATCCGCCGTAGCTAAGGAGATTTACCGACTTTGATTACTAAAACATTGAAAAATATAGGAAAAATAGTGCTATTGTCCGCACTTTTGCTGTCGATAGCTCTTTTTATATTCTTTTATGTGGAAATCAAAAAAACCGAATCCTATTCTCAAGAAATCTTCTCCGCTGCTGAATCTTACGAACTTTCACCTGCGCTAATATTTGCTGTAATTCGTGCAGAGAGCAACTACGCCCCCAACGCTGTTTCTCGTTCAAACGCTCGTGGACTTATGCAAATTATGCCTGCGACAGCTTCGGATATTGCTAATACTAAAGGGGTTGTTTACGATGTGAACGCTTTATTTGATTATAAAATCAATATAGATTTTGGCTGTTATTATTTAAAACAAATGCTAGATAGCTCGAATAATCAAGAAAACGCGCTTGCTTCTTACAATGCTGGAATTGGAAATGTTGAGAAATGGCTCACTAATGTTGAATACTCAACCGACCAAAAAACTCTTGATTATATCCCATATTCAGAAACGAGAAAGTACGTAAAAAAAATAGCTTTTTTTGAGAAAATATATCAGTTCCTTATCCCTATTTACTATTGACAAACACCCCTGAATTTTGTATTATATATGTACTGTTTATTTTGCGACTATGCTGGAATGGCAGACAGGTACGCTTGAGGTGCGTATGTTGAAAAACGTGTGGGTTCAAGTCCCACTAGTCGCACCAAATCATACAATATATAGTGGTTAAATTTATGTTTAACCACTATTTTTCTATTGTTTTTAGGTCACAATATAGCATATTAGCTGTTTTGTGTATAAACTGATGTACTAAGTGATGTATTTTACTTGTCTTTAGAATCCATTTTGCAAGCGTCTATATTCTCTTGTTCTATTGATAGATGTGTGTATATATCTGTTGTTGTTGACATTCTACTATGCCCTAACCAATGCTGAATAGTTTTTACATTTACACCTTTTTCAAGACAGTTTGTTGCAAATGTATGGCGCAATGAATGAATAGTAAAGCCAACAAAATTTAGTGAATCACATAGTGCTTTATATTTATGGTTGATTTGGGCACATTTAAAAACATATCCGTTATCATCAATTGTATTGATTATAAAATCTCGCAATGGTTTGAATAGCGGTATTGTTCTGTATGAAGTTTTTGTTTTAGTTCCTCTTATGGTGATTGTGCTTTTGATTAAGTCACAATCACTTTTTTTTATTGCTAATAATTCGTTTCTTCTGCACCCTGTCCACAAGTAGCCAACAATACAATTCATTAAATCAGTATTAGCTGAAAATATTAACAACTCTTGTTCTTGCCTTGAAAGTGCTTTCGCTTTTTTATACACATGTTTTTTTAGTATAACACCTTCCCAGATAGCTTCTTTAATATAACCATTTAATTTTGCATACTTTAAAGCGTTTCGAATAGTCTTTAACGCTTCAAACTTTTGCCTTGGCGTTTCAATTTGATTTAAACAAGTTTGAATATCAATAGATAAAATTTTCTTAATATCTTTATTTTTAAATTCATCAGTAATATGTTTATTCATAACAACTCTAATATTACTCAAGCTGTTAGGCTTTAGCACATCAGCTTTATATTCTTTATACCAACGATCTAACCAAATGCCAAAAGTTAAAACTTTTGCTTTTGGTTTTTTTATATTATTTGTTAATTCATTTCTAATATCTCTTAGCTTATTAAAACATTCTACTTTAGTTTTCGCTGTTACATAGTATTTTTCATTGTTGTGTTGTATGCAACCTTGATAAAACGTGTAGATGCCTTTCTTGTTTTGTTTAACTCTCTTTACGATAGTTCCTTGTCCGTATCTTAATTTCATAGATAACTCCTCTTCCAATGTTGGAAAATTAGCTCTATCACTTTTTACATTATTTATTTTAATAGTAAAAACCCTATTACTATTGTTTTGAATATCTCTTTCAGCTTCTAAATACCCTTCTAACATTCCTAGCTTTTTATTTATATCCTTTAGGACAGTAGAAAAAATTTACATCTATCATAATTTCTCCTTATATCTTTGCTCTTCTCTAACCTTAATGACATAACCAAGTACTTTACCTTTGTTCATATCAGATAGTTCGTTGAACATCTCTAGTAGCTCTTCTTCTTCTGGTGTATAAACGACTAGATTTGGAACATTATGCGGTTGAATATCTTCTCTTTTAAAATCTTCACTATTTAATAATATATCGATTGAAATATTATATAATTTTGATATTTCTTTTAATTGTTCAATATTCGGCTGACTTAGCCCCTGCTCCCAATTTGCGTATCCTGATGATGACATTTTAATGATTTTTGCCACATCTTTCTGTAAATACCCTTCTTCTTTTCTAATTTGTTTTAGTTTTTCTTTAAATTCCATATCATAACTCCTAATTGTTTGTAGTCATATTATACTAATTTTTCATAATATTACAAACAAATATGATAAAATGGTAATATTTTAGTTGACATTACCATATTATTGTAGTAGTATGTGTATATGATTACCAGTTTATGGTAGTCATACAGCTTTATTCCTTCTTATTGTTTAAAGTTTTGGGGGTATGTACTTTAACACCTCCACCATTGGTTATGTCGACCAAAAAATATTATTATTGTGAGGTAAATGAAATGACAAAAGGTAAAATTATTGGAATGGCTAGTTTTGAGTATGATGTGAAAGATAAGAATAATAACAACATGAAAACTGGTGAACGCAGAAAACTTGGTAAAGTATTTGTACAATACTCTGACGATTATGTAGAGGGTTTGGCTTGTGCTGAATGTATCGTTAATGCAGATAAGTATGCAACTATGAAATTAGGACAAGAAGTATTTTGTGCTAAATTCAAAAACAAGTTAGAGATTGCGGACTAACAAATAATTGCTTTTAGTGGGTTTGAGCATATCAACCCACTTCCATTATATTATTAAAAGGAGAAATTTATTATGACACCTATTACAAGAACACCAAAAGAAAAAGAAAGTTTCATTGCTGGACTAAATGCTGGCAAAAAGATTTCGGTTTGTCAAGCTAGTGGTAAAGCATACAATGACGGTTTGCGTGACGGAAACAAAGGTAGACAACCAAAACCGCTGACTATGAAAGCAGCACCGCCAAAAAGCACACCTAAAAGAAAATCAAAACCCAAGTAAATAATTATGAGATATTTTAATGTAATCAAAAAATATACACATGACGGAAAAGTTGAAAGTTTAATGAGCCTTCACTATTCCGATTGGCAACCAAGCAATACATTTGTCTTTACTTGTAATTTCAATTATTGCTCATTGTTTTTTGAAGATAGAAAATTAGCTAAATAGGAATTGCTTGACGAAACCTATTTAACAACTTTAGAAATACCATATAAGGCACTTCCGCATATATATAGTTTTCTAGAAAAAGATATTGTCAATGAAAGGAGGAAAAGACATGTTTTGGAGAAAAAAAAGTTTAAAGCCTAAAATACGAAAAAGAATAGAAATTCTTGGTACATTTTACCAAGAAGCATTACGAGGTTTAGCAGATGAAACTAAAATTGAATATGATGAAAAATTTTTAATATATCATAAAGCCAAATTTGAAGGGGCGTGTGAAGTCCTTGATTTAACTATTGATTGTGTTAATGGATATAATTTTAATGTTAATAACAAGGCTAGATTTAAAGTAGTCACAATTTAAAAAAGGAGAAAACAAGATGTTTAATAAACTATTTTCAAAAGCTGAAAAGAAAAGTTATCACAATGGAGTTCGAGCTGGTATTAATAAATGTAAAACTACTGAATGTCCGAAGTCAAAACATTCTAATTCGTTTACTGAATCGCAAAAAAAATCTAATTATTATAAGTCTGAATTAAAACGTATAACCAACAGCTCTAACACATTGGGGTTAAGCGGTAAGGAGAAATCTCTACATAATAGTAGAAATTTGACTATTTTAAAATTAGAATTAGACAATATGGATAGGAAAAAATATGCTGCGAATGAAAAATCATTTAATAATGCTGATGTCAAAAGACGAACTAATAATGCTGATGTAGCTGGATTGAAAGGTAAAGATAGAGAAACTTATATCAATAACAATCTTAATAAAAAATAATAGTTTTAAAGGCTAGGCTTGAAGTCTTAGCCTTTAATTCGTATTATAGGACATAAAAAAATAGAAAGGTTGGTAATTCGAATTAACGAACATCGACCGCTCAGCCCATAGACATAATCTATACAGTTTACACTGTTGGCGAAAAACCTTTCTATAGAAGTAGTATATATCAATAAAAAAAATAAGTCAATTAAAAAGGAGAAAAACAAAAAAATGAAAAGTAGAAAATTAATTGCAATCGCATTATCGTTAATTATGATAATGGCACTATTTAGCGGTTGTGGTTCTGTAGTAGCGAGTGCCGATGTATTAGAAGTTGAACCAATGGCAACAACTTCCACAAATGTTATCCCAGAGGGGTATAGACAAATCAATGCCAGTGATGTGGGGCGAGTTTTAAACTCTGAGAGTATTGTTTTTAACGATAATTTACATCCAGTTGAAAATTCTCAAGAGGTGAGTTTTTCTTTTGAATCTAGAGGTATTGCTTTTTTATTTCAATACAATCCTTATTTAGGTTCCTATAATGGTTATGAGTATTATGGATATACAGTTGTGACGGGAGAAGCAGAAAGATACAGTACAATTTATCCTGAAACCCCAACTGCGAATTCATTTAATAAGACAAACGTAGATAGCTTTCTTATATATTTAGATCTTGCTAATTACGTATTAACTCAAGAAGTTTACGATTCCGAAGGGTGGTCAACCTTTCATGGTTTCTACATCAAAAAACTTCCGTCAGAATTAACACCAGTAATTACAATTGACACATTTCCAACAATACCAGATGTAATATACGAGGGTGACTCTGTTATTCTTGAAATTGGTGCTTCTGTTACAAATTCGACTGAACCATTGATTTATAAATGGTCTGCATTTAATACTGGTAACATGGAGAATATATATTTCAGTGGAAACCAAATGAATTTGTGTGATTTGCCATACGGAATATATTCTATTCAATGTGAAGTATCGTCACCTGGAGCTGAATCAGTTGTTAATTCGACTTCGCTTTTTGAAATTAAACCAAAACCAACTATTGAGATAACAAAAAATCCATATATAACGAGTGAGAATGTAGACAAGTCAAAATTTATAGTAAATATTGATGTTGCGTTTACTGGAGATACTCCATTAAGTTATATGTGGACACTTGTAGATACAAAGACAAACACAACTACATCATATACGAGTACTGAACCGCAATTAGTAATTAATGATTTAGCACGTAGTACATATCAAGTAAGTTGTAAAGTATCAGCTGATAATGCTGTTGATGTAACATCTAGAACATTAAATGTTGCTTGGTATCCGACACCAACACCGACACCAACACCAGAGCCGACTGTTAAACCTTCACCAAAGCCAACACCAGAACCAACTGACAAGCCACAACCAACAGTTGAGCCGACACCTATTCCACAACCAACAATTAAACCAATACCACCAACACCACCGATCGAGAATGAAGGCGGATTGAATTACTGGTTTATTGGCGGACTTGCAATAGTTTTGTTAGGTGGATATTTCTACATTAGGGGATAATATGAAGTTATTAAAATTAATATTAATAGTTGCTTTAATTGGCGTAATTGGTATTGGTGTAATGTTAATAGGTGGCGAAGAACCAAAACCAACTAAACCGCCAAACCCAACGGAATCACCAATATCCACACCAACGCCAGAGCCAACTGTCAAACCAGAACCCACAGCCGAGCCAACGCCAGAGCCAACTGTTAAACCAGAACCAACAGCCGAGCCAACGCCAAGACCAACGCCAGAACCAGTATGCAATTTATGCAATGGCACCGATTTAGTCACTTGTAATTCTTGTGGTGGGCGTGGTGCAAATGGTTCTTCAAGTGTTCTTTCTGGTTGCGGAAGTTGTGGCGGTTCTGGTAACACGTTAAATGGAGATTATGTCAAAGGGAGTGGAAAAGTTTCATGCCCTAATTCTTAAAATAGGAGATTATAAAAAATGAAAAAATTATTTAAAATATTAGTAGTAGTTTTAGCTTTAACGCTAACATTCGCAATGTCCACAGGCTTTACTTATGAAGCTGACTCTCAAGCAGAGCCACAAGGGGCAATCACAAGTCATAACATTAAGCCTAATGCTGAAAATGATGTTATACATATCGCAACAGGTGACACGTTACGATTCAACTTCGGTTATACTGGACCGATTTATAAAGTAAATATAAACAATTCTGCTTATGGCAATTTCACTTTCAGTTCAGCATATGGAACTTCGGTTCTTGACCTTGACGGACTAGCTGACGGATCATATAAAGTATCTTTTCAAACTAGCTACGGAACGGAAATGTTCTATGAATATTCTGTAGTTGTGGTTGTAGGAAACGACCAAACAGCACCGCCAATTTTAACTACTGCAACTGTAAAATATTATAGTGATACGGAAGTTATCTCAAGCGTAGTTTCAAGTTATGAAAGTAATTTTGATACTCAATTAACTAACATTCCAACTAACCCACCAGTTAAAGTAGGTTATCGTTTTGTAACTTGGGCATTCTGGAATAATACGATTAGTGAATGGGTAAATTTTGATACTACTAATGTGCCAAAAGTTACTGAAAATATGCTAATGAATGGAGTATTTAAAGTTGCACCAATTTACAAAGAAATCAAAGAACTTGAACTTACATATCATTTGCAAGAAGACGGCTTTTTATGGTTCGAAGGGTGGAAAGAATTTTACACCGTAACAGTTCCAGAAGGTTCTTTTATACCAGATGTTTCTCACAAGTTTGGAGTAGCATTTGACAAAATGACATTTGACGAAAAAGGAAGTACGCCAATTACAGCAACTACTACAGCTGACATTACAAGAACTGATATATACGTTCATTTAAACGAAATTCAAGGTATTCAAGTAAAATACATGAGCGGAGTTTATTCAGCTTTCGATTCAGAGTTGTTATATGGAGTATATGAATATGACTACGTAACATCTGGAGATACTTTTAAAATGAAACAAGCTCCAGCTCTTGAAGTTAAATCATTAACCGATTCAATCACTTATGATTTCATGTACTGGAGCACTGACAAAGGCGGAAACGATAGAATCGAAGCCGACGCAATTATTACTGAAGATGTAACAGTATATGCACAATATGACCAAATACAAGTTGACACAGGATTTAAGTTGTTTTTCTCAAGAATACATGACTTTGTAGAATGGGTTGACAATACTACAGGCATTAACAATATGTGGATAACGTACATTGTTTGTGCCGGATTATTGTTACTTGCTGTTGCATTGGTTGTAAAAATTGTAAAATCATTGTTTTAAAAGAAGGGATTAATTAAATATGATTAAAGAAATATGGCGTAACGCTAAAAACAATATTATATATAACAGTATTCCCTTTATTGTGAGTGTCTTTTGTGTAATTCAAATTGTTTTTGGGTTACGCTATATTTCATTTATGACTGTTCTTCCTATTACAATAGTTTACTTGGTAATTCTCTTGCTTTTATACAAGCATAATAAAGTATTAATACTTACTATCACATTAGCAATTAAAGTAATTTTTGAAATTGATTTGAATGTTAGATTAGGTATATATTCAATTGTAAAATACGGTTCAGCACGTACTGGAAAAACACTAACAACTACTATCGAAGGTATTTTAACTTCAGCTGCTTTGAATGGGTTATTAGAACGAAAATATAGACGAATGGACAAGTTAAGATTATTTGAAAAGTACAATACTGATGAAGTCTTTATGATTAGGTGGTACGAGGTTAAAAGGTCACACGAACATTGGTGTAACTATCCAGAACGTATACCTTGCTTAATGTCTAATTATAAAATATATTGGAACGGACAAAAAAGTCAAGATTTATACAGAGAACATTTTGAACAGAAGATGTGGGCACCTTCTTATTGCGTATGGCTAGCTGATGAACTTGGGCGTTGGGTTGAACTTTCGGAAAGTTCAGTTGAAAATAAGCCACTAGAAATTTGCGACACCATATGTTGGATAGGTCAATTCTATGAGGCTCATTTAATGGCTACAGAACAACGCCCTACCGCTATTCCAATAGATATTCGTGATGTTGTTTCTACTTATGAGCGAATAACATCATTTACTATTGTTGGTAAACCTTATTTGTTAATGAAAATTCTTGATAAAATTGAAAATTTTGCATTTAAACATGACTTATCACCCTACTATTTTTATTATATTGATATAGTACGAAAATGGGGAGAATCAATAGGTTTCTTTAAATTCGAATTTGAACATCAAGGAAATATTAGCTTTGGAACTAAAGAAGAAATGGGAACGAGAACGCAATACTATTTCATGTCTATGAATTTTAAGTACGATAGTCGATGTTATTATAAACTAAATAGAGCCAAAGACTTAGAGGACGAGAACACCGCTGTAGATAATTTGATTTTAAGTGATGATGATAAATTCACTAAAATGATACATAAACGTTATGACGATCGTCACGAACGTGACCAACTCAAGGGTGTAGAAAAAGCCTTGAGAATGCAAGAATTAGAAATAAAGAAAGATAATTTAATATTAAAACGCAAGGAGTTAGAAAAGAAACTAAACAAGATAGACAAACAATAAGGAGTTAATACTGTGGCAAGCAATGGAAATAAAGACACTCGCACACGTAAGTGGCAAGTTACAATTAATAACCCAGAAAAGCTAGGTTATGACCATGACAAGATAAAAGATATATTAAGTCAGTTTAAAGGCTTAGCTTATTGGTGCATGTGTGACGAAATTGGTTTTGAGAATAAAACGCCACATACTCACATCTTCTTGTATTCTAGTAATGGTATAAAGTTTTCAACAATTAAGACACGTTTTGAGGGTGGTCACTTTGAAATGTGTAAAGGCACGTGCCAAGCAAACTATGACTATATCCGTAAAGAGGGTAAATGGGAAAAAGACAAAAAGAAAGATACTAATTTAATTAATACCTTTGAAGAGTTCGGCGCGTTGCCACTGGAAAGGCAAGGGCATCGCAGCGATAACGAGGATATTCTTGATATGATAAGGGACGGCTTAAATGATATAGAAATTATTGAAGAGTGTCCCCAGCAGATGTTTAATATTGATAAAATTGAAAGTATTCGCCAAAGGTATTTAAGTAAGCAATTTGAAAATATATTTCGCAAAATGGAAGTTACTTATATTTGGGGAACGGCTGGAAGTGGTAAGTCTAGATTTGTAACAGATAAATACGGCTTTGAGAATGTTTGCCGTATAACTGATTATAGAAAAAACCCTTTTGACCATTACAAGGGGCAAGATATCCTTGTTCTGGAAGAGTTTAGAAGCTCTTTCTTACTAGAGGAAATATTAAACTACCTTGACGGCTACCCCCTACTTCTTCCGTGTAGGTTTCACAATAAGCAAGCATGCTTTACTAAAATATACATAATTTCAAATATACCTTTAGAATTGCAATATCCAAAAATTCAACGTGAACAGCATGAAAGTTGGAATGCATTTTTAAGGCGAATTAATTGGATATGTGAATTCGACCAATACGGAAATAAGCCTTTACTTTCAACTAGTGAATGGCTTAAAAATCGTACTAAAGTTATGTTTGAAGAAATTCCATTAGAAGATGACCCACTTGAAAGAGAATCTTATTTTGAATGGATAAATAAATCATAAAAGGAGCTTAACAAAAATGAGTGAATTAAAAGTAGCGTGGTTTTCCGCTGGGGTAAGTAGCTTTATAGCTACGTACTTAGTTAAAGACGCAATAGATAAAATCATTTATATCGATATTGACGATCAGCATTCTGACAGTATCAGATTTGTAAAAGAATGCGAAAAGATACTTGGTAAAAAAATTGAAATACTGAAATCAAATTATAAAGATGTTGAAACTGCTGTGCAAATGAAAGGTGTAATCCGCATGGCGAAGGGTTACGCACCATGTACTGACTATCTTAAAAAAAGAGTTCGCTTTGAATGGGAGTTAAAGCATTTTGGCCACGATATTACTTATGTCTGGGGCATGGATTGCGAGGAAAAGAAACGTGCTAAAAGATTAGAAGAGAAATCACCAAATGCGACACATGAATTTCCGCTAATAGCCAACAATTTGACAAAACAAGATTGTCACGCAATGAGTAGGAAACTGGGAGTGCAACGCCCTAGAATGTATGATTTAGGATATAACAATAATAACTGCATTGGTTGTGTTAAAGGTGGTATGGGTTACTGGAATAAAATTAGAAAGGACTTTCCAGAAGTCTTTAAAAGTAGAGCGAAACTAGAAAGGGTTATGAATTGCAGATGTTTAAAAGAGTGTTATCTTGATGAACTAGACCCAAAGAGAGGGGATATGTCAAAGGAAATACTTGACGATTGCGGAATCTTTTGTGAATATGTATATAATTTGGAGAATAACGAAAATGAGTGAATTGACAATTAAAAGAAGCTTGGAGCTTGAGAAGTTCGGCAATGTAGAATATAAAGGGAAAGATGTTTTTATTATGAAGTATGATGAACCAAGTTTACATAGTGAGTTGACGGCGAATGCATATAATCATTCTTACGGCTCTAAAAGTTCTTCAATTGGTACTAAAGCCGTAGAACCTAGAGTGTTATTGATATTGTGCAATATCTCAAGAACCTCTACTAATAAATATGATGTGTTTTTATACACGACAAACTATAGAGGGTTTAAAACTTTTAAATCGATGTCGGAAATTATACAATTTGTAAAAGATACGAAAGAGTTATCCAGAGCAAGACGTGTAAATCATAGTTGAAAGTGATTGTAGTAAATATCTTAAGGTAGTTTTAAACCATTAAATCACTCTCTTGAGTGATTGCATGTTGTTGCGCTTCGAACGTACATACTCTTACATCACTAAAGTAATTTTATTTTTGTTAATGAATTGATCGTATCCTTTAGGAATTGAGCAATCACTCTATACAGTGATTGCAAGTTAACCCGGTTCGAACGTTCAAACTATTAAATCACTTAATCGCAAAATAAATTAAAAAAGGGAATTAAAAAATGATAATAATTGAAATAATATTAACGCTGTCATTTTATATTGCTACGGTATATATTATGCAAATATGGTTTAAATTTAGTAGCAGAATATTTAATATTCCATCTGACGGAATAGAAGGCTGTTATATGTTGAACTATCCAGAATACGGAGTACGTAAACGAAAACGCCACAACCAACTACTTGGAATGTGCTTGAGTTGTAAAAACAAATTTGACTGTCGATTATACAAAGAAGGTAAGGAAATAGATACTTCACGGCTTTGATACTGCGTATTAAAGGGGAACTAGCTTTGCTAGGTTTAGGGTTGACCTCAAGGTCAAGGGGTCTAATAGCAAAAAGAACTTGAATCACCATTCAAGTTCTTTTTCATTTATGCTTTTAATTGTCTTTGTTTTTTGAAGTTTTGCTTTACGCTGTCACTTCCATATACATCTCTTATTTTTTCCATGTCCCATTGCTGACTACCTTTTCTAGTCCACCAATGTGGCTTCCAATACCACATTGATTTTGTTGAGTTCCACAGCAAACCAAGTTTTTTCAATTCGGTTTTGTATGTCTTAGTGTTTCCAGATAGATAGACAAACCAACCGCAAATCTCGATTGTAACATCAATCATATGTAGCTTGATAATCTTTTCTATGATGTCAGGATATTCCCTATCTTCCCTATAATTTTTGTCTACATTTTGCCCTACCATTTGCAAGGCTTGTTGATATTCATTGTTAATATCCTTCATAGCCTTTTCGCTCTGTGCTTGTTCAAATTGTGATGCATTTACCTTTGTATCTGGGTGATACATAAAAGCAAGTTTTTTGTATTTTTTCTTCAAACTGTCAACAGTCAGTAAATCGTCATTATCAAAATATTTTAGCATTTGTATATTCTCCTATTGTTTGTTATATAAGAGAGGGCGAACCCTCTCAATTAGTATTTAATTATTTTCTATTACTTTATTTGCGTTATTTTTTAAAGCCGTCATTGTATTTATTACATGTTGATTTATGCCTAGTTCTACAGCCATTTTTAATATGTCAATATCACTTAATTCAATTCCAGCCAATCCAAAACACTTTTTAACTGCATATGTGTTTTCTTCTAAATTATTTTTACTTATTATGTCATTTGGTATTTCAATAGTTATTTTCATTTGTCTTTCTCCTCTATAATGTGATGTCTATATTTCGTAGTGCGAATCGTTCTATTGCTTGTGCAAAATCATCTGAATTTTTAAAATTCTTAATTTTGTCATAATATGTCCACTTTTCGTATTCTTCCAAATTTAGAATTTTTTTGTAAGTTTTCCAATCTTCGAAAATTAATAGCATGTCTTCTGCCATAAAGCCAATGTTGTTTCTTCTTGTGATATTTTTTAAATCCATTTTATTCTCCTCGTAATATAAGAGAGGGCGAACCCTCTCAATTAGTATTTAATTATTTTCTACTTCCTTTATTAGCAAACAACAAATTACCTATTTTGGATATTTTGTTTTCTTGAATATATTCAATTACTTTGTTAATTTGGATAGTTGAAAGGCTTGTAAAATCTTCATTTTCATTATCAACGGCAACAAATACTACATCACCCATAATAATATCGTTAAAGTAAATTAAATTAGGCTCAAGCCCTATCAATTTGCCTTCTTCGTTTAAAATTATATGAATGTTATTTCCAATATTTACAGTTTCGATATATCCACCTACTAAAGTTTGAAAGCTTTTTAAATTGTTTTCAATCAATTCTACCTTTGGTATACTACTACATTTTAAAGTTATTACATTTATTTTCTTCATTGTGATATCTCCTTGACATCTTTGTGTCAGTATGTTATTATTAGAGAACTTAGTGGGGCAAGTTCTCAATGAGTAACAATATAAGTAATTAATTACTTATGAATAATTGTGCCGAACAGCAATAAGGTTGCAACTTGCTTTGCTGTCGGTATTGGATAGCCATTCTTTTTTAGAGTGGCTATAGCTATATTCTTTGACATATTTCGTCCCCCTTTCCTAGCGTCCCCTTGCTGGATATGTGAACCAAAGATTGGTTTACAGCTAAAATTAAATATTACGGTTAGGCTTTGTCTTAGCGAGGTCGTACTATTTTTATTGAAAATTTTTGATTTGTAGTAATTTGTTGATATGTTCATAATGCTACCCTCCTAAAGATTTTTGATATTACGTATAAGGAATGCCTTTTGCTCGGTGACTATTTCAAACCACATGCGTTAAATTATGTCAATGTAGAGTTGAAATTGTTTTTCAAAAATTTTTCCGCAAACTCCAATTTAAGGAAAAAATTTTGAAAAAGAATTTCATAAACGCAATTGACATAATTTCACACATGTGGTATAGTCACATACCGACAAAAGACATTCCGATGTAGTAATATCGAAAATCTTGAGAGCGGAGAGTAGCAAGAACATATCAAAACAAATTGCGTTAAGCAAATCATAAATTTTCAATAAAAACAGTACGTTAAAAATAAAGTACCGACAATCAAAAAAAAACAAGCTATCTCCTTAAAGAGATCGCTTGTTTTATTTTGCTGTGGTTTCCACACTTGTGTCCTGAAAGACACAAAAAAGACAGGCCGCAAGCAGAAAAAAATACAAATACATGCGTGCAAAAGGCGCGCGTGTATTTGTGTTTCTTTGCTGCTAAACATTTGTATAGAAGTTGCCTAAGGCTAGTATTACCTTAGGCAACTTCTGTGTATTGTGTATTTTGATAATAAACCCTTATAGAATCATATAAAAGTCCCTATAATTTGTACACAAACTATCTGTGTATTGCCCATTTTAGAGGAACTTCTGTGTACAGATTTAACGAATATATATAAACATATTAGCTACCGTATTCTTATGTATAATTAAATCACTCTATATGGTGATTGTGTTAAACTTCTTCAGCAACGTTTAAACAACTAAATCACTATATAACAACATGAACCTATTAATTTAGGTTCTTTTTTATTAGTAATTATTGCTAATTTTACTATTTTGTAGTATAATATTTTAAATGTTTGTTTTACATCATTCATAAAGGAGCTTAATATTATGGTAGATTGTATATTTTTTATTTTAGTTGTACTCTTAGTTTGTGCCGTTTTTTTATATGCGAAATTTCATGATAAACCTAGTATTTGTAATTATGATTTGAAAAAACACGTAAGATTAAAAAAATACTATGTGATAATTCTTCTAACAACAAGTAATATTATATTGTTTACTTCTAGCTTTTTTACATTGGACACGGGAATTACTACTTTTTTGACTACTATAAATTTTTTATTAATATTATTTGCAATTTATGATTCTTATAATTCAATTAAAAATATTGATGAGCAAATTGCAGCACTACAAGAAGAAGTTTTTAAAACAACCCGTATAGGTGATATATTTGAGATTATATATGATGACACAACCTATCAAACATATGCATTGATAACAGAAAACATTTTCTATTTGATTTTTAAAGAAGGTAGAGGTGCAATTTATAGTCGACAAACTAAGCACTCATTCATTCCAAAGATTGATATAAATGATGCTGAAATAGATAATTTGATTCTACAATTAAATTGTAAATTTGATTTGCTAATTAAATTTATTATTAACAAAGAGTTAAATGATAGCGCGGAATCATTGCATCAATTTCTATGCTCTTTAGAAGTAAAACATTCTTTAAATAAACTTCCTGATATTTGTTATAAAAATTTTAAGATTAAATAAAAAGAATCCAAGCGTATGTGCTTGAATTCTCTTAGTATATTAGTATTAGATAGGTGTTTGAAATTGGTTTTTATTTAAAATAATTTTAAATGTTTTGAAATGTATTAAGTGATGTAACTAATTATAATTTAGTATTTTTCTTAGGTTTAATGGGTAGTTTTGCATTAATAAAAATGCATTTTCGAGCTTGAAGTGCGTATGTTTTATAACGTGTGGGTTCAAGTCCCACTAGTCGCACCAATTAAGAACCGCATGAGCGTTAAGCTTCTGCGGTTCTTTTACATAATTATTATAGTGGAGGAAATTTTTATGAGAAAAGTTATTTTATATATTGCTATGAGTTTAGATGGATATATTGCTGATAAGGACGGGGGCATGGAATGGCTTCAGGGGGACGGCAGCGACGTGGGGAATTTTGGCAGTTATCCTGAGTTTGAAAAAACTGTTGATACTGTGATTCTTGGGTACAAAACTTATCATCAAATTGTTACTGAATTGTCGCCTGATGTTTGGGCTTATGCTGGCAAGCAATCTTACGTTATCACTCACAAGGACATTCCTGCAACTGAAGATATTATTTTTACTAGTGCAAATTTGGCTGAATTAATTTGTGAATTAAAGAAAAAAGATGGGGCTGACATTTGGGTTTGTGGTGGGGTTGCTATTGCCAATCAGCTTTATATTCTTGGGTTAATTGACGTATACTCAATTACTGTTGTCCCTACTATTTTAGGAAATGGCACACGTCTTTTCGCTGAAACTAACTACCAATGCAATCTGCAATTAATTTCTACTTGCTCTTACAACGGATTCACTGATTTAGTTTACGAAAAACGGGTTTAAATAAGTTGGGTGAAATTAGTTAAAAATTGGATATTCTTGTTAAAAACTCTTGACTGTTTTTATAAGAAAAACAGCTTAATTTACAACTTAAGACACAAAATTACTTGGGTTTTTCAAACCATTGTGATTTTTTGTGTTTTGTGCTATAATATAGGTGAATGATAAACGGGGAAGGAGAATTTTATGGTACATTTAGTGTATTGCGACAACACAGGGAAAAGTGGTGAACGCGTTTTAGACAAAATATCACAAGGACTTAAGACTATGGTTGTTCGTGGTGCTGCTGGGCGTAAAATCCCTCATAGCAGAGTTTACGAAAACGAAACTATCTATTTTATGGAAAAAGGTACGTCTTTGATTTCTGTTTTTGCTAAAGTTAAATCAGTGAAAAACTTGGTTCAACTTGTTGACGAAGAAATTGCTGCTACTTTTGAAAAATATCAGCATAAACTTAATCTTTCAGACAAACAAAGACTGCGTTGGCACAAAAAGTGCTTATGCCTTGTTGAGTTCGATAGATTGGAGAAAATTGAAACTCCTCTTGCTTTTGATCATCAAGGGAATATGGACGACTGGTTGATTATTGAGAAAATTGAGGACGTGGTTGTGGGCTCTAGTATCCCGTACGACTACTCAAAATCAAAATTCTAAACTAATATTTTTACAGTAATTATTTAATAAATATAGTATTTTTACATACTATATTGTGAATGTTTTTTTAGGAGTATTTATGATTAAGAACCCTTCACATTTAACAACTTTCATAAAGAATTTAGCGACCTTTTTGTTTACAATTGGGTCGATTATACTATTCTCTTTGCTTTTTGGGGAGGCAAATACTCTTGTTTCCGTAGCCATTGTTGTGGCATTATTAGCAATTCCAATGACTCCAATTTCAACAAAACCCCTTGCTACTTCCGCTTTGTACTTTCTTTTATTCACCCTTTGCGGTCTCTTTCCTATCATCGGTGAAATAAATATTTATCTAGCATTTTTTGCTAATTTTATCTTTCTATATTTTTTAATCCGCATAACTAGCGAGCCTTTTGCCTATATGCCACACATAACTTTTTTGCTGTGTTTTATCTTTTCTCAATCAACTCAAGTTGTGGAAGAAGAATTTTTAACTAGAGTAATCCAACTGCTTTTTGGTGGTGTTATTATCTTTGGTTACAGCTTTTTTAGGTGGAGAAAAAATATTGATATTTCTAGAATATCAATTAAGGAGCAAGTAAAATCTTCTTCTAAAAACCAAGGCTATATAATTCGTATGGCGCTTGGAATTAGCATCGCAATTTTAATTGGTGAGTTAATTGGCACGGATAAAACACTTTGGATTAGCGTTGTGGTTATGAGTTTGACCCAAACTTACGAAGCTTTTTCTTTCAATAAAATTAAATCTAGAATTATTGCCACAATTTTTGGAGTAGGCTTTTTCATTGTAATTATTGAATATCTTGTGCCCACTGAATACATTCTCATTGTAATTTTATCACTTGGATTTTTAGGTTCATATTTAACCGAATACAAGCATAAACAATTTATCAACACTGTTTCAGCTATAAATGCTTCACTGGTTTTATTTGACACATCTACCGCCATATACAACAGATTCTTGTTCCTATTTGTGGGAATAGTTATCGTACTTCTCTTATTTCTTATTGAGTATCTAATTAAAAAGATTTACAAGAAAAATCACACTGAACCAATAATAGAATAATTAAAAAGCACTGCAAACTCATTGAAGTTTCAGTGCTTTTTCTATTTTCTATTGTTGTTGTTCTGTATTTTATTTACCGTTTGTTGTAAATTGAAATATCAGATGTTGCAATGTTTTATTTTGCAGCTAAATTATAGCAACACTTTGTCGCTGATAAGTTTGCATATTTCTTGTATATCCGTTCTTGAAGCTAGTTCTAGTCGTACCATTCCAAGTCCTGCAAACCAAAAAGCTAGCTCACAATCTAGGTCAAATGAGCTTGCAGTTTCACATGAGAATGCTTGAATGTTGCAATATGGCAATGAGCTGAAATCGATTTTATTACCTGAAATTCCTTGTACGTTTACAGTGATTAACCTTTTGTTTGTAAAGACAATATAGTCTCTAACAGTGCGGAAAGCTTTTTTTACAGTTTCATTTTCCACCAGTAATTCACACACCATTTCATGCCCCTCAGCCACTGGAATTTCCGCTAGTTTTAAGAATGTTGCATTGTCAAAATCAATCATTTTATTTCCTTTAAATCCTCCAAACTGAGAACTTATCATTTTCGTTATTTTTTTGTTATATATAATACCCATGTACTATATTATGATTAATTTGATATAGAGTTATACTTAAAATTGTTTTATATTGACAATAGTTTTTGTTAGTGATATAATAATAAAAAAATGACGGAGGAAACCTATGAACGATATCGTACAGGCTTTGATTAATAGAAAATCAACAAGAGCCTTTTTAGAGAAGCAAATCTCACTTGTTGATAAAAATCTGATTTTAACTGCATCGGTGAATGCCCCAACTGCTGGCAATCAACAATTATATACAATTTTAGATATTACATCAGTTGATGTGAAAAAATCTTTGTCAATCCTATGCGACAATCAGCCCTTTATTGCAAAAGCTCCTTTAGTTTTGATTTTTCTTGCTGATCCAAAAAAATGGCATGATGCGTATTTAGCAGTGGGTCTTTCACCACGTAAATTGCAAATCGGCGACTTAGTTCTTGCTATCGACGACGCGCTAGTTGCTAGTCAAAATGCTGTTACATGCGCTGAAAGTCTTGGGATTGGGTCTTGCTACATTGGTGACATTATGGAAAATCATAATGAAGTTAAAAATCTTCTTCATCTTCCTAGTCACGTTTTTCCTGCTGGTATGCTAGTATTTGGATTTCCAACTGAACAACAAATTAACCGACCAAAGCCAGCTCGAGTTCACTTGAAACACATTGTTCATGAAAATTCTTACCGAACAATGGACCATGTTGAACTTGAAGAAATGTTTTCTCCTAAAGCTGTTGATAATAATTATGAAAAGTGGCTAACTGCTTTTTGTAATCGTAAATTTAATAGTGATTTTTCAATTGAAATGAGTAATTCTATATCAAAATATTTTAGGGATTTTGACTATTAATAATATTTGCTCATAAAAATACAAAAAAAAGGTTGTACCAAAATTAATTGGTACAACCTTTTATAATTTATTATTTATTCGTTATCAGATTTTTCAGGTTTTCTTGAAGGACTAGAGTCACCGCCACCAATTCTTGGTAGACTGTTGGCTCTGTTTTCGCCACCTGTTCTTTCTCTTCTTACAAATGGTTTCTTCTCGCCAAAGCTTCCACCAGTTCTTTGAGGTCTATCACCGTATGGTTTTCTATCGCCGTAGCTTCCACCGTCACGTTGAGGTCTATCTCCGTATGGCTTTCTATCGCCGTAGCTTCCACCGTCACGTTGAGGTCTATCTCCGTATGGTTTTCTATCGCCAAAGCTTCCACCGTCACGTTGAGGTCTATCTC
>CAMQZB010000011.1 GCA_947039455.1 uncultured Clostridia bacterium | reverse complement strand
GAAATCCAAACTCTAGCAGGCGGAGACGGTTCAGGCCGTGTTCAAAGATAATTATTTTGGAAAACAGGGGAGAATAAGTGGGAAACAAAGAAAATAGTTTATGGACTAACAAGGCATTTATAGCCTTTATGGCAATAATTTGCACCGCATTATGGGGCAGTGCAACGCCAGCAATCAAAATTGGTTATGATGTTTTTGCAATCGAATCAGGTGACATAGCAACAAAATTAGTATTCGCAGGAATACGTTTTGTACTTGCAGGTGTGCTAGTTTTACTGTTTATTACGGTAAAAGACAAAAAATTTCCAACAGTGAAAAAAGAACATTGGCTAGGCATATCAGGTCTTTCAATAGTACAAACAACCTTGCAATACATATTTTTCTACATAGGATTAACTTACACAACGGGCGCAAAAGGATCTTTGTTTTCAGCAGTAAGTGGCTTTATCGTAGTATTAGTAGCACCATTAGTGTATAAATCAGAAAAGCTTACATACAACAAAATTCTAGGCTGTTTATTAGCAGTTATAGGTTTGGTGTTGATAACAATGGACGGTGACGTTCAAGAGCTTGCGGGATTTAAACTAATTGGTGAAGGTTTTGTAATTGTGTCATCCCTTTGCAACGCAGTTTCGTTTTTCTTAACAAAAAGGCTAGCAAAAAATGTTGATGCAAAAACAATCGCAGGTTGGCAGTTATTTATTGGAGGGCTGTTACTTCTTGCGCTAGGGTTAGTTCTAGGCGGAAAAATAACATTTGCAATGCCAAGTGCTTATGTAATTATGATGTATCTAGCGGTTTTATCGTCAGTATCATACGCAATTTGGAGCATACTTTTAGCGAATAATCCAGTAAGTAGTGTGTCAATGTATCACCTATTTACACCGATTTTTGGAACAGCATTGTCAGGTTTGTTGCTAAATGAAAACATACTAACATGGCAAAACATTTCAGCGCTACTTCTAGTATCAGCTGGTGTATGGTTTGTAAATGCAGTGTTATTCACAAAGAAACAGCAACCAATAAGCGAATTGCCGAAAACACAATAACAAAAATAGAATTAAAAAAGACTGTACATTTACGTACAGTCTTTTTGTATTGTTGCAAAAATTATTGAAATAATCAATTCGAAATTATATTAATAAATTAAAATATAATTAAATCAACCCAAATCAAAAATCATTAAACATCAATCTCATAATCAATTTAAATTTCAAAGACCTATAACATAAGTCTGTAAATATTCTCAACATCAGATTGTTTTAAAGAAACGAATCTTCCAACAGAGCCACCAGCATTATCACCGAAGCAAGCAATGTTAGCCATTTTTGGAATATCTTCTTCTTTAGCACCAAGTTCCGCAAAGTTGCTTGGCATATTTATAGATTTCAAGAAATTTTGCAAACATTCAATACCTTGTAAAGCAGTGTTTTTAGGGTTTACAAAATCCATTTGACAGCCCCAAACACGAACAGCAACTTGAGCAAATCTATTGACATCGTGATCAACAACGTATTTCATCCAAGCAGGGAAAACCACCGCAAGACCAGCACCGTGAGCACAATCATAGATAGCAGAAAGTTCGTGTTCAATCATATGACTTGACCAATCTTGATCACGGCCAACCCCAACGATATTGTTGTGAGCAACCATTCCCGCCCACATGATATTAGCACGAGCCTCGTAATCATTAGGATTTTTCATAGCTTTTGGCACTTCTTTAATCATAGTAAGCAAAAGACTTTCGCAAAGTCTGTCAGTAACTTCCACGTCTTTAGTGTTAGTAAAATATCTCTCAAAAATGTGAGCAATAATGTCAGTAGCACCGCAAGCAGTTTGGTATGCAGGCAAAGTTTGAGTAAGTTCAGGATTCAAGATTGAGAACATAGGGCGAATAGCATCGCCAGTAGTGGCGCGTTTGAACATACCCTCTTCTTTAGTAATAACAGAATCCCCAGAGCCTTCGCTACCTGCTGCTGAAATAGTTAAGATAGTACCCATTTTCACTGCTTCAGTAACATTTTTCCCTTGATAGAAATCCCAAAAGTCACCGCTATAAGGAACACCCGCCGCAATAGCTTTAGCAGAATCGATAGTACTTCCACCGCCAATAGCTAGAATAAAATCAACCTTTTCAGTGCGACAAAGATCGATACCTTGGTAAACCAAACCACTTCTTGGATTAGGCATAACTCCGCCAAGTTCCACATAAGTGATATTTTCGCAATCTAAAGATTTTTTCACAGTATCAAGCAACCCAGAACGAACTACTGACCCAGCACCGTAATGCAAAAGAACTCTAGTTCCGCCGAATTTCTTAACGTATTTGCCTGTTTCAGTTTCGGTATTTTTTCCAAACACAAAATATGTTGGACTATAAAAAGTAAAATTGTTCATAATTAACCTCTTTCATATAAATTTATTTGACCATACTTATAATATATGATATCATTTAGAGTATACTCTAAGTCAATAGATTTCAAGGAGAAAACAAAATGACATATACAATAGGCGAATTTGCTGAAAAAACAGGTCTTAGCACTCACACTTTGCGTTACTACGAAAAAGAGGGTTTACTATACTCCATAAACAGAAAATCAAATGGATTACGAGAGTTCTCCGACAAAGATTTAAGCCTTTTAAATATTATATTGTGCTTGAAAGCCACTGGAATGAGTATTGGAAATATCAAACAATACGTGAATATGTGCAAAGAAGGCAAGGAAACCGAAAAGGCACGAAAGGAAATTTTCGTTATTCAAAAACAGCACATAGAAGAAGAAATTAATAAATTAAACAGCTATTTAGAAACAGTTGACTATAAAATATGGTACTATGAAAATCTTGCGAAATTAGGTAACGAAGAAGATCCGCAAAATTGCGAAAAAATGCGTAATATTTACGATAGTCAAAATAATAAATAATTCTACAAACTACATAAAATTCAACATTGAATATAGGGGAAACCATGAAAGCAATAGATATATTAGACAAATATTTTGGATATAAAGAATTTAAAACAGGGCAAGAAAGTGCTATTTCAGCAATTCTAGATAATAGAGATGTTCTTGGTATTATGCCAACGGGCGCAGGAAAATCTGTGTGTTATCAAGTGCCTGCAATGTTATTTCACGGGGTTACTTTGGTTATTTCTCCACTAATTGCACTTATGCACGATCAAGTTATTTCGTTGAAAGAAGCGGGGATTGCCGCTGCATATATTAATTCAACACTGTCACCCATGCAAATTGAAACGGTGCTTTATAACGCAAAATGCGGAAAATATAAAATAATCTACGTTGCTCCTGAACGACTTAACAGCAATATGTTTTTAGAGTTTTCTAAAACTGTGGATATCGCAATGGTAACCGTTGATGAAGCCCACTGTATTTCGCAATGGGGGCAAGATTTTAGACCTAGCTACATAGAAATTCCTGAATTTATCAACAGCCTAAAAACTCGACCTGTGGTGTCAGCTTTTACTGCTACCGCTACGGAAAAAGTGAAAAATGATATTGCAAGAATTTTGGAGTTGGAAAATCCTGAAATATTAGTTACTGGATTTGATAGAAAAAACTTGTATTTTGAAGTTCAACACCCTAAAAATAAAAAAGACGCATTGCTTAAAATCGTTCAAGAATATAAAGCAGAAAGCGGTATTGTTTATTGCACAAGTAGAAAAGGCGTTGAGGAAGTGTGTCAAACATTAATTGATGGTGGCTATTCCGCAACTAGATACCATGCAGGTCTTGGCATGGCGGAACGAAAAACTAATCAAGAAGACTTTATTAATGATAGAAAAAAAATCATGGTTGCAACCAACGCTTTCGGTATGGGAATCGACAAATCCAACGTAAATTTTGTTGTACATTATAATTTGCCTAAAGATTTAGAAAGTTATTATCAAGAAGCTGGCCGTGCAGGACGTGACGGAAGCGATGCAAAATGTATTCTTCTTTACAGTCCTCAAGACGTTCTTACCATTAAATGGATGATTGAAAATACTGATCAATACAAGGGCGAAGACACGGAAGAAGCTATTCAAGAACTGAAAGACCGTGAGTATAAACGATTGTCAATCATGACTTTTTACGCCACTGTAAATTGCTGTTTAAGGTCATATATTTTAAATTATTTCGGTGATGAAAGCATAAAAGACTGCGGAAATTGTAGTAATTGTAAGGAAACTGGTGATACTGAAAACGTAACTGTTGACAGTAAACAGATTCTATTATGCGTAAGAGCTATCAAAGAAAGTTTTGGCGCAAGCATGGTTATTGACATACTTCGTGGTAGCAATCGTGAGATGATTCGCTCACGTGGATTCAAGGATTTAGATTGCTATAACAGTACAAAACGTAGTGCTAATCAGCTTAAACTGATTGTTGCACATCTAGTTTATAACGGTTATCTAATCCAACTTAACGGACAATATCCCCTTTTGCAATTAGGTGATAAAGCTATAGAAGTGTTTGAAGGTAATGATGAAATCTTAATTAAATTGCCAGAAGACAGCAAACGGGATAGAGAAAGAAAACCATCAAAGTCTTATTCAGGAAAACCTGCAAGTGGTTTATTCGAAAAACTTCGTGATATTAGAGCGGATCTTGCAACTCTTGGAAGAGTTCCTTCTTATATTATTTTTCCCGACAAAACTCTTGTGAATATGTGTGAGAAAATGCCTAAAACACATGAGGAAATGTTACAAGTTTCTGGTGTTGGTGAAGTAAAAATGAAACGCTACGGCGAAGAATTTCTAAATGCGATTATTGACTATGCAAATGAACATCCTGAGATTAAAAACACATCAAATGCTAGTGACAGTGAGTTCATAGTTGAACTAATTGACATTACTGTTAAGCCTGGTGCGAAAGTTCCTAAAGAAATTTTGGACTTAGTTGAAACTACTGATGAACTAACTATCGTTACCAACATTGCAAAACGAGTTCAGCAAGTCTTTGAGGTTTATGATATTAATGAAAAAATCACAGCAGTGAAAATTGGCAGTTGGTTGGTAGAAAAGGGTTATTTAAAAATTGAACTTAATAATCTTGGAAAAAACATCAAAGTCGCCACTGATTATGGTACGGAAAAGGGTGTTGCACAAGAGGAACGTGTCCGTGGAAATGATAGTTATATTGTGAATTTATTTCCTTTAAATTTACAAAAAATTATTATTGAAAATGTAAACGAAATTTTGGGATTATAGGATTCTATAATTTAATATAAAAAAAACAGATTGACATTATTGCTTTGTCAATCTGTTTTTTAATATATTGATATAGTGCTTTTAGAAAAGTTTTCTAAGAAGTTTAATTTTAGATTTGTATGGTGCGTAGCGGACGTTGATATCCAGTTTCAGGCTCTTTTTTAGTATGCTTTTAGAGTGACTAAACGTGTAAAAGCTTTCCTTGCCGTGATATTTTCCCATACCACTTTCCCCAACGCCACCAAAGGAAAGGTTTTTGTTGGCAACGTGTATAATTGTATCATTGACGCACCCACCACCGAAAGTGATAGACGTTAGAATTTGCTTTTGGAAAGTTTTTGAAGTTGTGAAGCAATATAATGCAAGTGGAGTTGGTCTAGCATTAATTTCACCGATAATATCCTCAATTTTGCTGTAAGTCAAAATAGGCAAAATAGGCCCAAAAATTTCATCTTCCATAGATAAGCTATCCCAATCACAGTTAGGAATAATTGTAGGAGCAATTTGCAAAGTATCAGGATTAGAAATTCCGCCGATAACATTTCCACTGTTTTCTATTAGGTTTGAAAGACGGTCAAAATGATGTTTGTTGATGATTTTTGGATATTCACTATTAGTTTCTGGATTGTCTCCAAAAAATAATTTAATATATTTTTCTAACGCAACAATCAGCTCAGTTTTAACATCTTCATGAACATATAAATAGTCAGGAGCAACGCAAGTTTGACCTGAATTTAGAAGTTTACCCCAAACAATACGTTTAGCTGACAAGTCAATATTAGCGGATTTATCAACAATACATGGGCTTTTTCCACCTAATTCTAAAACTATAGGAGTTAGATGTTTTGAAGCCTTTTCCATAACTAATTTTCCAACAGTAGGACTTCCAGTAAAGAAAATGAAATTAAATTTTTCGTTCAAAAGTTCTTGGTTAACATCACGACCGCCTTGCACAACGGCAATATAGTCATCCTTAAAAACAGAAAGAATTTTCGATATTACAGAAGTTGTGTGAGGGGCGTAATTAGAAGGTTTTACAACTACGCAATTTCCCGCAGCAATAGCGCCAATTAGCGGAGAAATAGTAAGTTGAAACGGATAATTCCAAGGCGACATAATCAAAACACAGCCAAGAGGATCTTGATATTTATATGATTTTGATGGAAAGTGCATAAGGGGTGTTTTAATTTTCTTTCGCCTAGCCAAAGACTTTATGTGTTTAATCATAAATTTCAATTCTTCGTAAACCAGTCCAATTTCCGTTTCATACGCTTCAAAAGCGGATTTGTTTAAATCTAGTTTAAGGGCATAAAAAATATCTTGCTCATTGGTTTTGATAGTATCAAGCAGTTTTTCTAACTGAGCTTTTCTAAACAAAACATCTTTAGTTTCATGTTTAGAAAAGAAAATATTTTGATTTTTTACAATAGATTTAATATCATTCATAAGAAGACTCCTTTTGCCAATAGTGTAATGCGAAAACCGCTTTTAACTTGCAAATGATTGCAGATGTAACGGAAATTTTATTGACATTATATATATAACTCATTATACTTTATTTAGTTGGAATTGTAAACTATACTGAAATGAAAGTTACAGAATGAGGAATATAGGTTATTTAATTAAAAATTATAAAATTTAGGGGTGGAAATGAAAAAATATTTAAAATTATTTTTTACAACATTATATATAAGCGCATTTACTTTTGGTGGTGGGTACGTTATAGTATCGCTGATGAAAAAGAAGTTTTCTGACGAATTGCACTGGATAGATGATGACGAAATGCTAGATTTAGTTGCAATTGCACAGTCATCTCCAGGAGCTGTTGCTGTGAATGCCTCGTTGCTAGTAGGAAAAAAAATCGGCGGAATTGTGGGTGCATTGGTTGCGATTATAGCTACAATAATACCACCTTTTGTGATAATGACAGTGATTTCACACTTCTATCAAGCCTTTGCTGCCAACGAATTTGTTGCTATTGCCCTAAAAGCAATGCAAGCGGGTGTGCTAATAGTAATTGCGGACGTGGTGATTACCCTATCAATGAAAATCATAGCTGAAAAACGCATTTTTCCTATAGTGATGATTGTTTTAGCCTTTGTTGCCACTTATTTTTTAAAAATTAACTTGATTTATATAATTCTAGTATGTGGATTTATTGGCGGAATATCTGAATACGTGCACAAGAAAGTAGTTGTTGCGGAAAAAGTTATTGACACCCAAGAAGAAATTATTGATAATCAAGAAAGCTATATTGAGAATTTAGAAGAAAAAATTCAAAGTCTTGAAAATGAATTAGACCAGGTGGAAACAACTGATAATGAAAATAACGGAGGTAAAAACTAATGAGTGTTTTATTGGAGTTATTTTTTAGTTTCATTCAAGTGGGACTGTTCAGCATCGGCGGTGGCTTGGCGGCAATGCCAATAATTCAAGGTCAAGTGGTGGACTTGCACGGGTGGTTGACCCTAACGGAATTCACCGACCTAGTAACCATTGCGGAAATGACACCAGGACCAATAGCAATTAATGCCGCAACATTCGTAGGCACGCAAATCGCAGGATTACCAGGTGCGATAGTTGCAACGTTAGGTTGTATTTTGCCATCATGTATCATTGTTGCAATTTTAGGATATTTATATTTTAAGTTTAAAAACATAAAAGCAATACAAGGTGTGCTAAAGGGTTTACGCCCAGCAGTAGTAGCTCTTATTGCTTCAGCAGGGTTAACAATTATGAGTCTTGCATTCTTTGGCGAAAATGGCACGGTAAGTTTAGGAAATACAAATTTCGTGTCAGTAGGAATTTTCGCTGTAGGTATAGTGATTATTCGAAAATTCAAAATCGACCCTATATTAATAATGATAGGCTCGGGGGTTGTTGGAACAATAATTTACTTGCTGTTGTAAATAAATAGATATTCGAAAACTGAATAGTTTAAATTAATAATCAAATTATTATAATTAAATTATTATAATCCACAAAGTAAGCTATAAAATATAAGCTATAAATGATGATAACCAAAAAAACATTCTCGAGCAAGAGAGTGTTTTTTTAATTATTTAATATTCTCCTAATATAGAATAACAAAACATATTAAATGAAAAATCAAAAAAATTGTCAATAATATAGTGATTGTTGGCAAAAAAATTATGGGAGTTGAAAATTAATTTAATAAGTCTATTGACAAAGCAAAAAATAAGTTGTATACTGTGGTTATAGTGTACTGTGTTGTGTAGTACACTAGTACAGTAGAAAAAGAAAAGGAGTAAGTGATGTTTCAAATAGACAAACAAAGTAGAGTGCCTATTTACGAGCAACTTGTGGAGAGTATTGAGCGAAATATTCTTTGTGGATTGATGATTGGTGAAGATAAAATTTTGTCAGTTAGAGAACTTTCAGGGGTTTTGTCAATTAATCCAAACACAATTCAAAAGGCATACACAAGTCTTGAAACTAGAGGTATAACTTACAGCGTTTCAGGAGTTGGACGGTTCGTTAGTAATAACGCTGTTGATATTTTGAAAAGTGAAACCTATGAGCAAGAGCTATTATTTAAAAACACCGTAAGTTCTCTTAAACTTATGGGTGTTACAAAAGATAAATTAGAAAAAATTATTAGCGAAATTTATAAGGGGGAAAATTAAATGATTGAAGCTAAAAATCTTACGAAAAAATTCGGCGATTTCACAGCACTTGACAATATGTCGTGTACTATTCCAAAAGGTTGCATTTATGGTTTGATTGGTAGCAACGGAGCTGGAAAAAGTACGTTCCTTCGAACTGTTGCGGGAATATATTGTGGAGATCATGGCACGGTGACTTTAGACGGAGATGCTGTTTACAACAATCCAATAGCGAAATCGAAATTCGTTTTTGTGCCTGATGATTTGTACTTTTTGCCAAATAGCGATTTGTTCAGAATGGCGAAATTATATAGCTCAATTTACAAAACTTTTGACTATGGTAAGTTTGAATATTTATATACTGTTTTCAAACTTGACCCCACGAAAAATATAACAAATTTCTCAAAAGGTATGAAACGTCAATGTGCTATCGTGTTAGCACTAGCTTGCCAAACGCCATATATTTTCTTTGACGAAACTTTTGACGGTCTTGACGTTGCGGTTCGAAACTTGGTGAAAACAGTTTTGTATCAATGGGTGGAAGAAAATGGGTTGACTGTGGTTGTTTCTAGTCATGCTTTGCGAGAACTTGAGGATACTTGTGATCAACTTGCTTTACTTTATAAAGGGGGAATTATTTTCGAAAGAGATATTCAAAATTTGAAAACTTCTTTGTTTAAAGTGCAAATTGCTTTTGAAAAAGAATCAGGAAAAGAAGTTTTTGATGGATTAACTGTTTTAAGTTACAAAAAGCAAGGGCGAGTTTTAAATGCTATAATCCGTGGTGACAGGGAAGCTGTTACGACACTTCTTTCTGAGAAAAAACCGTTGCTAATCGAAATTTTACCACTATCTTTAGAGGAAGTGTTTATTCATGAAATGGAAGCTCTTGGTTATAAATACGAAATTGACATGGAGGAGATTATATGAAAGAGTTATTTAACAAAAAGTTATATTTTGAAGGCCTTAGACAAATCAAACTTCATGGTTTTTTCCTAACATTAGTAAGCATTTTAATTGCAGGCATTGCTCCGTTTTGGCATTTTGTAAATTACATGCAAGGGCGAGGATATGATCAAATTCTTAATCCGCTAAAGGCACAATGGATGAACGTCGCTATGATGTATATCTTGCCTGTGGTCTTTGGCTTTGCGTTGTTTTCATACTTAATGAAGCGAAAATCATGCGATTTCTATCATGCAATACCAGTGAAAAGACAAACGCACGTAATTTCATTTGCGCTAGCCGGAGCAACGTATATAGTGGTTTCAATGCTTGCGGTGAATTTATTCACATCAGCGTTTTTAGCTTTAACAAAAACAACGCATTTCAGCTTCGGCGGAAACGTGTTGCTATTTTTAAACACAACCGCAGGTGCGTTAGCGATTTTCGCTGCGGTAATACTTGCTATCTCAATTACAGGACAAAAGTTTACGGCATTTGTAATTTCATGTTTGATTGTTGGTCTACCAATGGGGCTAATAGAATTGTTTAGATTGGGAGCGGATAATGTAATTTATTCAGGAATTTTCCTAGCGGAAAACTTTGCTCCAACCGCAGTCTTTGAATCAATGTTTAGTTATGGAATGGAGGATAATTTTACAAGCTTATTCTCAACGGCTAATACTTTTATTGTTGCAATTTTGCTTTTCGTGATAGCGTGTTATGCTTTCACAAAAAGAAAGTCAGAACTTGCTGGAAACAGTGCACAAAATAAATATATACAGTATGTTTTCCAAGGAGTTATTGCGATCCCAATGCTAGCTCTTGCGGCGGCACTTGCTTGCAATGGCGTTTCGAGTGGTTACAAGTTAGGCACAAGTGAGATGATGCTAATTGGCGTAATGGTTCTTGTGTCCTTGATAATATTTGTGGCTTTTGAAATCATAACTAAACACAGTGCGAAAAATATTGTAAAATCACTTCCTGTATTTTGTATTGCGGTAGCTGTTGCTGTTGGGTTCGGTGGTGCAATGATTGGTACGTCATATTATATTGACAATACGAATATTGATGTAAATGATGTGAAATATGTTGAATTTCACAGCGGAAGCGTAATGACTGGATACTGTCCTAATGATTACATGGAAGCAATTTATCAACACGAATTTACAGACAGTGAAATTATAGAAATTGTTGTAAATGGTCTAAAGAAACCCGATAGAAACGATACGTATCAAGGTAGAATGTACGTGGAGATAGGCAAATCTTTCGGAAGAAGTATTGAGAGAAAAGTATATTTAACTGATGCTGAGATGATTGATGTTTTTAAAAAAATTAATTCATTAACAGAATATGACAATTTGAGAATTGAAATTCCTAAAATTGAAGATGTAGAGTCTTTTGATTTAGCATTGCGAAACACATCAAATGATCAAGCTGAAATGGCTTTGATTATGGAAAGTTTTTACAAAGAATTTGACTTGCTAAATAATAGCCAAAAACAAGAATTGTTAAAGGACGCAAGGTTCAGTTCACGTGGTATTGATTCTGTTGTGAATAACGGATTGACAGGAAACACAGGTGTAAATATCCGCACCTATGAATATTATGCTATGTCAACTTATCGCATAAACGTAACTCCACTTTTGCCAAAAACTTTTGATATGATTGTTGATTTCAACAACAACATTAATAAACAAGAATTAATTGTCCTAGAAAAAGTAAAAGACGGTTATCTCCACAATACCGAATTGAGAATGTCATTAGTTAAAGATAATAAAGACCTTTTGGCAGTAGGCAACGACACTATAAGTGATGGAAATACGGAATATTATTTTGATAATGATGTTCCCATTAAAAACGTATTAACCTTGAGAATTAACAGCGAACAGCTTGATGTTGTTTTAGAAATCATAGAAAATGCCATCAATAGACACATTGACTATGAAAACTATGTAGATTACGCAATACAAACTACCCTTGCCGACGACATAAATGAGGGTCACCGCAGTGAATTCAAAGGCACAGCAACTTTCACTGAAGAAGAAATCGCAACCCTTAGAAAAATCTATCAAGATGAAATCATTGAAGAACAAAAATAAAAAATCATAATTGAAAATAAAAACCAAATAAATAAAAAACAAAAAAGCACCGAGTACAAACTAGGTGCTTTTTTAAATAAGTGTATACCTATTGTTTTTTTTTCTAATAATAAATAAACCCAAAGTCATCTAGTGCCAACTAGATGACTTTTTCATAAGCCCCATAGCTACAATAATTTCTAATTCAACAAATTAAAAGCAAACAAAAAGCACCTAGTGCCAACTAGATGCCTTTTTCAATAAGTATCCATACCTACTATCATTTCAAATAAAACATAAATAAAAAATCCCAAAGAATTTCCCACATCAAAACCAAACCCCAAACTCGCTACCCAAAAAGATAATTCTCAATCAAAAAAAAATCAATGGGCAAAGAAAATCCCATTTTCGGGTCAAGGGTTTTAACCCTTGTGCGGTTAAGGGCGCATAGCCCTTATGGAGTTTGAGGCAAAGCCTCATATAACTAACGAACCAATCCAAAAAAAAAGAAAATTACTTAGTAATTAATTTAACATCAAGTTGATTGAACGGAATAATAATATTATTTTCAGCGAAACAGTGGTAGATTTTTTCGTTAAGATCGAAATAAACGTCCCAGTATTCTTCAGGCTTGGTGTTGCAACGAATAATAATTTCAAGAGCAGAATTGCCGAACTCGTTAAGCTTAACCATAGGCAAAGGAGCTGTGAAAATTCTTTTGTCGTCTATCATAAGATTAGTGATTAACTCTTGAACGGGGGCTATTTCAGTGCCGTAAGCCACGCCGACTTTGATTTCAATACGGCGAGATTCGCAAGCGGAGAAATTGATTATTTCCGTTGAAGTAGCTATTGAATTGGGTATAAAAATCTTTTTGTTGTCAGGTGTAACTAACGTGATAGCAGTGAAATCTATGTTTTCAACAGTACCTTCCATTGCACCAATTTTTACATAATCACCGTGCTTGAAGCGCTTTGTGGAAATTTGCATTATGCCACTTGCTAGATTTGACAGAACTCCTTGCAGTGCAAGGGAGATTGCGATACCGGCAACAGATGTTAGTGCAACGAATAGCGTTGATGGGATTGATAGGAAATCCCAAATTATGAATACTAACAAAAGCGATAGTAGGAACCTAACGATTGCTGTTAGGAATCTTGCGATGTTTGTTTCTAGCTTGGTTTTTGAGATGAATGTGCGGAATACTTTCGTAAGAATTTTTACGATTACTATGCCGATTAATAGAATTATCAATGCGATAATTAATTTTTCACCAGATGATTTTGCTAAGTCTTTTATGTTGTCAAAAAATTCAGTCATATGAACTCCTTCTATACTTTAATTCTCAGCCACTTTTTCGAACGGTATCGAATGTGACTTAGTGTAAATCTCGTAATTTGATCGCAAAGCAATCCTAACCAAACACCTGTTAAACCCATATTTAGTACGAAACAAAAAACATAAGCTAAGAATGGTCGAACTAGTGTAATTGAGAAAAACGAGATTATTGCAATAACTTTTACATCTCCAGCACCACGCAAAGCACCAGCGGAAGCGCATTGTGCAATTTGCAGATGGGTGATTAGTGCGCAAATGTACATGATAGGGATTCCCATTTGAACGATGTGTGGGGGAACGTTGAAAATCATGTAAATGGGTTCGGCTAATGTAACAAATATTATTGCCAAAATTAAACCAAAACATACACCAATATTTTGACAAGTTCGAGAATATAAATAAGCTAAGTCAGGTCGGTTTTTTCCTAAATTTTGACCAGTTAAACTAGATGCTGCAATGCCAAGCCCGTCTCCGAATGCGAAAGAAAGTATTATAACATTCATTCCAATTTGATGAGCGGAGAAAGCGTCAGTGCCTAAACTTGCAACGATCATAGCGAAAAGCAAAAAGCCTACACGTACGCAAAGCTGTTCGAACATTCCAGGAGTGGATAGCTTTGTGAAAGTTGAAAGAGTTTTTTTATCGAACTTAAAAAGTAGTTTTAAATCAAATTTTAAGTAACCATCTTTTTTGCATATTGAAGATAACGCAACAAAAAACGCAACAGCAAAACCAAGAGATGTTGCAATAGCAGCACCAGCGACTCCAAGCTTAGGGAAACCAAGATTACCGTTGATAAGAAGAAAGTTGAAAATTATATTAACTAGGTTTGCAACGATAGAAGTTTTTAGGGTAATGCTAGTTTTTCCGATAGCACGTAAAGATGCATTGATTGTGTGGGTTAGACTTACGAAAAAATTGGCAATCATAATGATTTTAAAATAAATAGTACTGTCCGCTAGCGTGTCGGATTCAGCTCCTACAAACCGCATTATCGGTTCCGCAAAAACGAAACCAATAATGGAGAGAAGGATTGAAAAAATAAAAGTTAGTGACAGTGCTAACATCATACATCGGTTAGCACCCTCACGATCGTTTTCTCCGAACCGCCTTGATACAATAGCGATAATAGCTGATTGCATAGCGAAAAATATCGCAAGAAAAATCATACGAGGTTGATTAGTTAAGCCTATGGCGGAAATAGCTACAAAGCTGAAAGATCCTACCATTGCCATGTCGATAAATCCTACAATGGCGGAAGAAAGTGATTCTACTATAGAATACCAAGCGATTTTAAACGTGTTTGATAGTACTTCAGCGGAAGTGGGAACTTCGCCAAATCTAGGAAAATTTTTAAGTATTTTATCAGGGTTTGAAAGTAAATTAGATAATGACATTATAGCTCCAGTGTTTTTGAACGGTTTTGTACTTAATATATGTTTAGTATATTGAAATTAGATTAAATCAATGATAGGTTTCTTTTTTGGCGGTTTAGCACCAAGGACTTGGAAGAAACGGCATTCAAGATTACCGTTAAAAAGTTTTCTCTCTTTAGCAACGGAAAGTCCGCTTGCGTATTCAAAATCTTCAAAAGAAGTAAGAATGTATGCGGAGAAGTCTGGTAGCGTTTTGAACATATCACCAAAATCTTGGTAAAGATAATGTACTTCACGAAGGGAAAGAAGACGCTCGCCGTAAGGAGGGTTTGATATTATAACACCGTAACGTGATTTTGATTTAACTTCACGCATATCTTGTTGTTGGAAATGGATTTTTCCTGCAATACCAAGTTGTTTTGCGTGGTAGTTAGAAAGTGAGATAGCGTTATCGTCGATGTCGAAACCAGTAATTTGAAGTTTGATATCTCTATCAATTAAATCCTCGCCTTCCTCTCTAATTTTATCCATAAGTGGTTTATCGAAGAACTTAAAGTCCTCAAAAGCGAACCCACGAAGATAGCCTGACGGAATATTCATACCAATCATAGCTGCTTCAATAGGGATTGTTCCGCTACCACAAAAACAGTCAATAAGAGCTTTTTCTTTGTGCCATACTGATAGTTGAATAAGGGCTGAAGCTAAAGTTTCTTTCAAAGGAGCTTCGTGTGACAGTACTCTATAACCACGTTTGTAAAGTGGCGTGCCTGAAGTGTCAAGAAGAACAGTAGCAGTATTTTCGAAAAAAGCTACTTCAATTTTGTATTCTTCCATGCTCTCAGGAAGAGTTGTTGCGTTAAACTTATCTAGAAGACGAGAAACTATCGCCTTTTTAGAGATACTAGTAATAGAAGAAACTGCGTAAAGGTCGGATTTAACTGACTTAGCTTTAACAGAAATTCTACCATTTTTAGTTAGATAATTCTCAAATGGGATATTAACGATATTTTCGTAAAGTTCATCGAAAGAGTATGCTTGAAATTTCCCAAGTACCATGTAAATTCTATCTGCTGTTCTTAGACGATAGTTTAGAGTATACAAAAGTTCAAGGTTGCCTTCAAACTCAATTCTTCCGTTGATAGCTTTGCCTTCAACGCCGTGACGATATAATTCTCTCTTAGTTACTGCTTCAACACCAAAGGCGGAGGTAACTGCTATTTTTATATTTTCCAATTTCACAATTCC
This sequence comes from uncultured Clostridia bacterium, assembly GCA_947039455.1. Classification (GTDB taxonomy): domain Bacteria; phylum Bacillota; class Clostridia; order Christensenellales; family CAMQZB01; genus CAMQZB01. The sequence goes on along the minus strand of CAMQZB010000011.1, from coordinate 38,066 downwards.
TTAAAATTAAATATTTTCTTTTATTATAAGGTATAGTTTACAACAAAGACAAGGAGGAATACAAGTTAATAGCATTGGTTTTCTAAAATGAGATAGCAATAATTTCACAATAACCCATAATTTAAGTGAAATAACGCAAGTTAAATTATGGTAGTGAAAAAATTAACTTAATATATTTTTGCGAAATGCTTGAATTTAAGTGTAAAAATTGATATAATTAAAATATGATTGCAAAGATAGAAAAAATAAACCAAGAATCAATACATAATGGAAAGGAAATTATTGAGAAAGGGGGCGTTGTAGCATTTCCAACTGAGACTGTTTACGGTCTTGGGGTTTCTGCATATAACGGAAAAGGCGTTTCACAAGTATTTGAAGTGAAAGGTCGCCCTAACGATAATCCTTTAATAGTTCACATTGCTGACATATCCGATGTTTCGCTAGTTACTAGCAATTTCACAAATCTTGCTAGAACATTGCTAGAACATTTTGCTCCTGGACCTATCACGGTGGTGGTGGATAAAGGGGATAAGATTGCTGATGAAGTGACTGCTGGACTTGATAGCGTAGGAATCAGAATTCCTGAACTGCAAAGTGCAAGAGATTTTATTAAAGCAACGAAAGTTCCACTTGCTGCCCCTTCTGCTAATACTTCAACAAGGCCAAGCCCCACAACGGCACAAGCTGTATTTGAAGATATCGGAAGTAAAATTCCATTGATATTAGACGGCGGTGCTTGTGAAGTTGGAATTGAATCCACGGTGGTTGATTGTAGGTTTGAAACACCGATTATTTTGCGAAGTGGTAAAATCACACGAGAAGACATCGAAAAAGTATGGGGTAGCTGTGATGTTGCAACCAATACTTCAACGGTTAGAAGTCCTGGAGTGAAATACAAACACTATTCCCCAAGTTGTAAAATGCTTGCAATGAATACTTCTAATAAAGTACTTGTGGAAACTACTGTTAATAAGTTGGTGAAAGCTGGCGAAACTGTGGTTTTAATAGGTAATGAAACGTTGAAAGATACATCGTTTGTGGAATTTATTAATCTTGGAACAACAGTTGATGACTTTATGAAGTATTATTATGAAGCATTGCGAACTGGTGAAAAATTAGGCAGTATCATTGTGTGCGTTTTGCCCTTTACTGAAAATCACGCTGAAGGACTATATAATAGAGTAAGAAAGTCCTGCGGTGGTGACATAGTTTAGGTATAAAAAAGCACATAATACTATTAATAGAGAAAAGGAGACAGTATAAATTATGAAGATTGCATTAGGATTTGATCACGGTGGGTTTGAATATAAATCAGCATTGATTGAGTATTTAGACAAAAACGGATTTGAATATCAAGACTTTGGAACATTCAGCAACCAGTCAGTGGATTACCCTGATTATGGTGTGAAAGTAGCGAAAGCTGTTGCTAGCGGAGAATTTGACAGAGGTATTTTGATTTGCGGAACAGGAATTGGAATGAGTATTGTTGCAAACAAAGTAAAAGGCGTGCGTTGTGCCTTAGCCAACGAGTACTTTTCAGCGAAAGCCACAAGAGAACATAACGATACCAACGTGTTAGCTATGGGCGCAAGGGTGATTGGACTGTCTACTATGACGGAAATAGTCAATGTTTGGTTGAAAACTGATTATATTGGTTCATATCATCAAAACCGCCTTGATAAAATAGCTGAAATTGAGGAAAATTTTGGTAAATAATAAAGTAATACAAATTGTAAATTACATACATAGTATAAGAAGGAGAAATTATGAGTAAAGTAACCAGATTCGACCACCCGTTGGTGCAACACAAGATATCTAAAATTAGAGATAAAAATACTACAACTAAATCTTTCAGAGAATTAGTTGAAGAAATCGCTATGTTAATGGTGTATGAGGCAACTCGTGATTTGAAACTTGAAGAAGTTGAAGTTGAAACGCCAATTTGCACTACAAAAACAAAGGTGCTAGCAGGAAGAAGTATTGGTATTATCCCAATCTTACGTGCTGGACTTGGAATGGTAAACGGTATTTTGAATTTAGTTCCAAACGCAAAAGTTGGACATATTGGTCTTTACCGTGACCCTGAAACTTTCCAACCAGTGGAATATTACTGCAAACTTCCAGTTGATGCTACAGAGAGAGAACTTTATGTGATCGATCCAATGCTAGCTACTGGCGGATCAGCTATTGACGCTATTTCATCATTGAAAAAGCGTGGGGTTAAGCACATCAAATTCTTGTGCCTAATTGCAGCACCAGAAGGCATTGAAGCACTTCAAGAAGCTCACCCTGATGTAGACATTTTCGTAGCATCAGTTGACGAAAGACTTGACGGTCACAAATATATCATTCCAGGTCTTGGAGATGCTGGTGATAGACTTTTTGGCACTAAATAATATAAAAAAAATACAATATTGGAGATAAGCGTATGGTAAAAGAAGTTATCCAATCAATTTTGGAAGCGGAGAAAGAAGCCGATAGTATGATTAAAGACGCTCAAAACGAGAGCAGAAAAATCATGCAAGACGCATATGACGATGCTAAAAAAGTGAATGTGCAAATGGGCAACAAACTAAAAGAACAAAGACGAACTAGCACTGATAAGGCAATGAAAACTGCTGATGAAAATTACGCAAAATTCATTGACGATGCAACAAGTGATGGTTCTGATATTAAAGCAAAGGGTAGTGCCAAGATCGGCACTGCTGTAGATTTTATTGTAGGGAGGGTGATTTCTTAATATGGCTATAGTCCGCATGAAAAAAATGAAGCTTGTGGGACTGTCAAAAGAAAAAGAATTGATACTAGACGTACTGAATAAGTGCGGTTGTTGTGAACTTAAAGATTCTGAAGAAATCGAGAACACCCACACAAGGTTAAACACCAACAGATTGACTAAAACTGCAGAGAAACTTTCAAAGCTTTCTTTCGGTATTGACTTTCTGACGGAGCAAAAGAATGAACGAATTTTACTTGCGAAAAAAGAGCAAGTGGAATATGTTCCTCCTAAAAAACCTTTAGTGAGTGTAAGAAAAGAAGTGGATTTTGACCAATTTATCGGTAGTAACAAAGAGGAATTTGAAATCTTTGCGAATATTGATAGTTTGGAAAAAATCGAAAGAGAAATGGTTGGGTTAAGAAGTGAATCAGTTTCGCTTTATAACAAAATCACTACTTTTATTTCTTTTGACAGTCTTGATATTTCTATGAATGATGTTAAAAGCACCAAGAACACAACTATGTACATTGGCTCTGTTCCTGAAAATGCCGTTAAGGTAATTGAGGAAATCAACCAACTGGAACTAGCAACCGCTGTGACTTTGAAAAAAGAAACATCAGCTCTTCAAATTTTTGTGGTTTGCCACAAAGATATTTCTGAAGAAGTTGGCGATTTGCTAAACCAAAACAGTTTTGTACGTACTAACATCGAAAGTGACAGTTTACCAGTGGAAGAAATTGAAAAAGCGAAAGAGAGAATTTTAGCGATTGGAAATGAGTTGATCGCCCTAAACGGTGATGCAATGAGTAAATTCCATAACATCGAAGATTTTGAATTGCTATTCGATTACTATTCATATAAGCAAGAGAAGATTGAGGCACAAGGAACTTTCATGAGAACTGAAAGGGAATTGGCAGTGGCTTTTGAAGCGTGGGTTCCTAAAGACAAATGCGATTTTGTAAAAGACGCAGTTTTAGAGAAAACAAACTTCGTGGAAATTGAATTCCACGAGCCACAAGAAGGCGAAATGCCTCCAACACTTACCAACAATGGCACAGTGGTGAAAGCATTTGAGTCAATAACTAACATGTATTCCACACCCTCCTACTACGAACGAGATCCAAACTTTTCCGTTATGATATTCTTTACGATATTCTTCGGATTCATGGTTTCCGACGCAGGTTATGGATTGCTATTAGCAGTTGCAGGTTTTACCGCATTGAAGTTTTTGAAATTCGAAAATTCATTGAAAAGCATGGTAATAATTTTTGCACTAGGTGGACTTTCAACAGTTTTCTGGGGATTGCTATTTGGAGGCGTGTTCTCTATAGAAATTAGTGGAACAATTTTTGAAAAATTCTATTGGTTCTCACCCCTTGACAATCCAATTGGAGTGTTGGGACTATCGGTAGGGCTAGGAATTTTACAAATTCTATATGGAATGGTTATGAAAGCAATACTATTAATACAACGAGGAAGAGCATTAGATGCTATACTTGATGTAGGTTCATGGTTTGTATTGTTTACAGGAATAGGATTTTTTGCAGGAAGCTTAATTCCAGGATTTGAAGGGTTAGCTGATGTAGGAAAATACACATCTATAGCGGGTGTGCTAATGCTAGTGTTAACACAAGGTCGAGGAGAAAAAGGATTATTCAAAAAAATATTCAAAGGCGTTGGTTCTTTGTATGGATTGATGAATTACCTATCGGACATCTTGAGTTATTTAAGACTATTTGGGCTAGGACTAGCAACAGGAGTAATAGGAATGGTATTTAATACTATTGGTGGGGTGTTCATAGAGCTAATCCCAATACCAGTGGTAGGACATTTAATTGCTATTGCGTTTATATTAATAGGACACGCAATGAATATAGGACTTGCATTATTGGGAGCTTATGTTCATGACTGTAGATTGCAGTTTATCGAATATTTCGGTAAATTCTATGAAGGCGAAGGACGTGATTTCAAGCCACTAGGAAGCAATACAAAATACGTAAAAATTAAACAAATTAAAAATAAAATTATTAAGGAGAACTAAAAATGGTTACAGAAACAGTACAACAAATTATGTTTACAAACGGAGCATATTTAGCATTATTAGGAGCAGCACTAGCTGTAGGTCTTGCTGGCGTAGGATCAGCTATCGGAGTAGGTAAAGCAGGTCAAGCTGCAGCAGCAATCACTGCTGAGAAACCTGACTTATTTTCAAAATTATTAGTACTACAACTTCTTCCAGCAACTCAAGGTTTGTATGGATTCCTAATTTCAATATTAGTAGCACTTAAAATCGGTGTATTTAGCGGAATGTCAGTGATTTCACTTGACCAAGGAATGCAACTTTGCATGGCTTGTTTGCCAATCGCAATTACTGGTTTCTTTTCAGCTATCTACCAATCAAAAGTAGCAGTAGCAGGTATGCAAATGACAGCAAAACGTCCTGAATTATCTGGTCGTGCAATTATAATGACAGTTACTGTTGAATTATATGCAATCTTCGGATTACTAGTATCATTCTTAGCAGTACAACTAGGCGTTATAATCTAAGGAGAAACACAATGGCAGAAAATATGGCAATAGTAGAAAAAATAATTGCCGACGCCAATGGTCTTGCTAAAGTAACTTTGGACGAAGCTAGAATTGAAGCAGCAAAAATTATTGAAAATGCTAAACAATCTAGCGCTGAACAAGAAAAAAGAGAAACTGAAGCTATAAAAAAAGATTGCCACTTGATTATCGAAAGACGTCAAACTGTGGCAACATTGGACGGTAGAAAAATTTCTTTGAGAGCTAAACAATCACTTATTTCTGAGTGTTTCGACCATGCTATCAAGAAAATTTTAGAACTAGACAGCAAAAAATATCTAGCCTATATCAAATCCCTAATTAGTAAATACGGTGAAAACGGAGATGAAGTGGTTTTGTCAACAGCTAATAAAACTGTAACAAAAGCATTCATTGAAGAAACTGTAAAAGAATTAGGGCTTGCAATCACTGTGTCAAAAAACACTAGTGATTATAGAGGCGGAATTATTTTGCAAACTAAAGTGGTTGATAAAAACTTAACGTTGGAAACAACCCTAAGAGGCCTAAAAGAGGAAATCGAACAAGAAACTGCAGAGATTCTGTTTGGTTAAAGGAGTTTAGAAATGGTAAATAGTGGAACAATCTACGCAAATGCCACAGCTTCTTCCCTTATGACAAAACTAATTAATCACGACAAATTATCAAGACTGTTAGATGCAAAAAACGGCGAAACAGCATTGAAAATGGTGATGGAATTTGGTTTTGGCGAAGGCGTAACTGTTACAAACCCTTTTGAATTCGAATTGCTTTGCGATAAAGAGGAAGAGAATTTGTACAATTTCATTATTGAAACTTGTCCAAGTGAACATGCCTTGAAATGTTTGACTTTAAGTTATGATTATCACAATTTGAAATCAGCATTAAAAGTAAAGTACGGAAAAAATGTCGACTATGGGAAATTAGTCTATCGTTATACAAGAAAAAGCGCGGATGAGTTGAAAGACCAAGTTTTGTCTGACAACTATGAAGACCTGTCTTTATTCCAAGCTGAATTATGTAAAAAGATTGACGAATTTCATATTTTGGGGAATTTAACTCCATTAAAAATTGACATTGAAAGCAATTTGGCAATGTACAGCGAGATATTTCAGGCATTGAAAAACGCCCACGACCCACTTTTGATGGAATACTATCAAAAGAAAGTAAACTTTATAAACCTGTCAACAGTGGTAAGAGCAAAGGCTTTTAACCTTACTGACAACATGGCTTTGTCTATGTTAATTCCTTTTGGAACTTTTGACGAAACGGTTTTCACTGCTTACTTAGAGGGTAATGGGGAATCTTTGATTGAAAAATTAAGGTTCACTGAATATAAAGAATTAGGGAAAGTTTTGATTGAAAGCGAAAGCGATAAATCAGCTTTAACTAAGTATGAGCAAATGTGCGAAAATATGCTTATGGATCTTTGGAGAGATGTTAAATTCATTCCAGAACAACGCCTAAGCACGTATTTCTCTTATGTTTTTGCAAGATATAACATCATTAAAAACGTAAGATTAATTATGGTTTGTGTAAACAATAGCCTTGACACAGCGGAAATTAGAGAAAGGTTGGTGGAAACTTATGACAGATAGAATAGGTATTATAGGTGATCCAGACAGCATTCTAGCTTTTAAAGCAATCGGAGTGGAAACATTCGGAGTGTCAACTGGAGTTGAAGCGAAAGCATATATAAAAGAAATGACTCAAAAGAAGTTTAAGGTGATTTTCATCACTGAAAGAATCGCAATGGAGATTGAAGAGTTTTTGCAAAAGTACAAGTCAATGACTTACCCAGCAATTATTCCTATTCCAAGCGGTGAAGCAACTGGTTTTGGTATGAACGGTATTCGCCGTGATATGGAAAAAGCAATCGGAGCGGATATCTTATTTAGAAAAGACTAACAGTAAATTAAATATAATTTAAAAATATTGGAGAAAATAATGCAAGGAAGAGTTATAAAAGTATCAGGTCCGCTAATCGTAGCGGAAAATATGGGCGACTCTAAAATGTATGACGTTGTAAAAGTTTCAGAATTGGGACTTATCGGCGAAATCATTGAACTTAGAGGAGACAAAGCTTCAATTCAGGTATACGAGGAAACTGCTGGCTTAGGGCCGGGTGAAATTGTTGTATCTACAGAAGCTCCACTATCTGTTGAACTTGGACCAGGGCTTATTGAGAGTATTTATGACGGAATTCAACGTCCGCTAAATAAACTTGTAGAAGCTTGTGGTGATAGAATTGCTCGTGGTGTTTACGTACCATCTTTGGACCATGAAAAGGTTTGGGCATTTAAATCAACAAGAAAAGTTGGAGATAAAATAGAACAAGGTGATATTATCGGAACAGTGCAAGAAACTGCTATTGTTTTGCATAAAATCATGGTGCCATTTGGTATATCAGGTGAAATAATCGAAATTAAAGACGGAGATTTCAACATTGACCAAACGGTAGCGGTAGTTAAAACAGAGAAAGGAAACGTCGATGTTTCAATGTGCCAAAAATGGCCAGTAAGACGTGGTCGTCCTTTCAAAGAAAAATTGCCACCAAACTCACCAATGATCACAGGTCAACGTGTAATTGACACATTGTTCCCAATCGCAAAAGGCGGAGTAGCTGCAGTTCCAGGACCATTCGGTTCAGGAAAAACAGTAGTACAACATCAATTAGCGAAATGGGCTGATGCGGAGATTATTGTATACGTTGGTTGCGGTGAACGTGGAAACGAAATGACGGACGTTCTAAATGAGTTCCCAGAATTGGTAGATCCAAAATCTGGTCAACCACTAATGAAACGTACTGTTTTGATAGCCAACACATCAGATATGCCAGTTGCCGCTCGTGAAGCGTCAATCTACACAGGAATCACTATCGCTGAATACTTCAGAGACATGGGATACAACGTAGCAATCATGGCAGATTCAACATCTCGTTGGGCGGAAGCACTTCGTGAAATGTCTGGTCGTTTAGAAGAAATGCCAGGAGAAGAAGGATACCCAGCGTATCTTGGAAGTCGTTTGGCTGAATTCTATGAAAGAGCAGGAATGGTTAGAACATTAGGAAGTAGCGACACTGTTGGATCAGTAACAGCTATCGGCGCAGTATCACCTCCAGGAGGAGATTTGTCTGAGCCAGTATCTCAAGCTACACTTCGTATCGTAAAAGTATTCTGGGGTTTGTCAGCTAGTTTAGCGTACAAACGTCACTTCCCAGCAATCGATTGGTTAATTAGTTACTCATTGTATTCTGATAGACTAGCGGATTGGTTTAGTGATAATATCTCACCAGAGTTCTTGTCATTAAGAGCATTTGCAATGAAAGTATTGCAAGAAGAATCTGAATTAGACGAAATCGTTCGTTTAGTAGGTATCGATGCATTAAGTTCTAAAGACCGTCTAACATTAGAGACAGCAAGAACTATCAGAGAAGATTACCTACATCAAAATGCCTTCCACGATATTGACACATACGCGTCAATGGAAAAGCAATTCAAAATGTTACACTTAATCAATAAATTCTTCGTTGAGGGAAATCAATCTCTTGGAAAAGATGTGGATTTAGATGATATTTTGAAAATCAAAGCACGTGATAAAGTTGGTAGATGTAAATATATTGAAGAAAAAGACTTGGCTCAGTTTGACATAATCGAAAGAGAAATGGAAGCAGAGTTAAAAGCACTTGAAAGTGAAGGAGGGTTAATCGATGCTTAAAGAATATAAAACTATAAGAGAAGTTGTTGGCCCACTAATGCTTGTTGACAATGTAGTTGATGTAAAATTTGATGAGTTAGTTGAAATTGAGCAAGAAAACGGAGAAATTCGTTCAGGTAAAGTATTGCAAATAGACCGTGATAGAGCGTTAGTTCAATTATTCGAAGGCACTCAAGGTTTGAAAATCTCAACTAGTAAAGCAAGATTTTTAGGTCGTGGTTTAACACTTAATGTAAGCCGTGACATGCTTGGACGTGTATTTAACGGAATGGGAAAACCTATTGATGGCGGTGTTGAATTAATACCAGAAAAAAGAATGGACATCAACGGTCAACCTATCAATCCCGCAGCCAGAGATTACCCTAACGAATTTATTCAAACAGGAATTTCAGCTATCGATGGATTGAATACTCTAGTACGTGGACAAAAACTACCAGTATTCTCAATGAGTGGACTACCTCACGCAAACCTAGCAGCGCAAATTGCTAGACAAGCAAAGGTTCTAAATTCAGACAGCAAATTTGCGGTAGTATTCGCTGCCATGGGTATTACTCATGAAGAAGCGGATTACTTTATCTCAGATTTTAGAAAAACTGGAGCAATTGAACGTACAGTATTGTTCATGAACTTAGCAAACGATCCTGCAATCGAGCGTATCGCAACACCTCGTATGGCACTTACTTGTGCTGAATACTTGGCGTTCGAGCTTGGAATGCACGTACTTGTTATCATGACGGATATCACTAACTATGCGGAAGCATTGCGTGAAACATCTGCTGCAAGAAAAGAAGTTCCAGGACGTCGTGGCTACCCAGGTTATTTATATACCGATTTAGCTTCAATGTACGAAAGAGCGGGTAAGATTAAAGGAAAACCGGGTTCAATTACTCAAATTCCAATTCTTACAATGCCAGAGGACGACAAAACTCATCCAATCCCTGATTTGACTGGTTACATCACTGAAGGACAAATAATTCTTTCACGTGATTTACACAAAAAAGGAATAGTTCCACCAATCGATGTTTTGCCATCACTTTCTCGTTTAAAAGACAAAGGTATTGGAGCAAACAAAACTCGTGAGGACCATGCTGACACAATGAATCAATTATTCGCAGCATATTCTCGTGGAAAAGATGCTAAAGAGCTAGCAACAATACTTGGTGATGCAGCATTGTCTGATGTTGATAAGTTGTATGCGAAGTTTGCTGGAGAGTTTGAGAAAGAATATATTTCTCAAGGTTTTACATCAAACCGTGACATCAACGAAACTCTTGACCTTGGTTGGAAACTACTTGGAATACTTCCAAAAAATGAATTGAAACGTATTAAAGACACATATATTGAAAAATATTACCCGAATAAAGCAGATTAGTTGGGGGTGAATTTTTTATGGCAAGATTAAATGTAAATCCTACAAGAATGGAGATGAAGCGTCTTAAAGCAAGGTTGACTACGGCAATCCGTGGACATAAATTGCTAAAAGACAAGTCGGACGAAATGATTAGACAATTCTCAGTGCTTATTCGCAAGAACAAGGACCTACGAGAAACTGTTGAAAAAGGTTTATCTGACACACTTTCAGCTTTTACTCTAGCAAGGGCTTTGACTTCTTCACAAGTACTAGAAGAAGCACTGTCTATGCCGTCAAAGTCCGTTGAGATTACTTGCGGTTCGAAAAATATCATGAGCGTTGCTGTTCCTGATATTCAAATCGTGGAATCCGCTTCAGGTGATATCTTTCCTTACAGTTTTTCAACGATTACTGGTGAGGCGGACTCATCTATTACCGAACTTCAAAAGGTTTTGAAAAAACTTATTGAGTTGGCGGAAATAGAAAAGGCGTGCAACATGCTAGCTGTGGAAATTGAAAAAAATAAACGTCGTGTTAACGCTTTGGAATACGTTATGATTCCTCAGCTTAACGAAACTATCAAGTATATTCGTATGAAACTTGAAGAAAACGACCGTGCAGCTACTACTCGTATCATGAAAGTCAAAGACATGATCGCTGCTCGTGAATTACTAGAAAAAAATTAATTTAAAAGCCAAGTTTCCAAAACGTTGTTTTGGAAACTTGGCTTTTTTTTTGTTTTGATTTTTATATTAAGTGAAATGGGGTTTTACCCCAAACCCCACAAGGGTCTGAGACCCTTGACCCGCTGTTTTATGGGGAGGATTTTTTTGTGGCTGTGGATTAAGTAGGGGTGGGTGGTGTTTGTTGGGTTTGGGGGAGTGGGCATTTTTGGGGGTGTGGGGTTTTGTGATGGGGTTTGAATTGCTTGGATTTTTATATTAAGTAAAATGGGGTTGCAAAAATGGTGGGAATGGGGTATAATATAGGAAAGATATGGGGAGAGCTGTCATGAATTTATTTGAATCTAGTGAAAATTATTTAGAAATTATATATTTAATCCAACAAAAGAAAGGCAGTTGCCGTTCGGTGGATATTATCAATAAGCTGGGTTTCACGAAATCTAGTATTTCAAAGGCGGTTTCTATTCTAAAAAATGAAGGGTTCTTGATTCTTGATGAAAACAAGCAAATTATCCTAACGGAAAAAGGTGTTTTCAGGGCGAAATATGTTTACGAAAGACACACTGTTATCAGCGAGTTTTTTCAATTAATAGATGTGCCTGAAGATGTTGCAGATGGGGATGCTTGCCGTATTGAACACGATATTTCCGATTTAGCTTTCGAGAAATTCAAGAGTTTCGTGGTTAAGTTAAAGGACTATAAAGAGAAGAAATAAACGTAATAGTTTATTGTGAAAATGAAAAATAGACTATATCTAATTAAAGATATAGTCTAAATTTTAATTTTGTATTAAAGTATGTTAAAACATTTTAGAATTCAAGAACTACTGTGTCAGCTTGAACTTCGTCAGATTCGTGATATTCAAACGCAGTAATTGAGTAGTCGCAATTCACAAGCATAACTGATTTATCCAAAGAATGATTGTCGATAATATCCCAATCAACTTCCATCAAAGGAGTTCCAGCTTTCACTTCTTGATTAATTTCAACAAGCGGAGTGAACCCTTCGCCTTTAAGCTCAACTGTTTCTAAACCGATGTGAATTAGAAATTCATTTCCAGCAGTTGTAGTAATTCCCACAGCGTGTTTTGTGTTTGAAATTAAATTAATTACACCGTCAAAAGGCGCAGTGATAAATTTAGATTTTTTATTAGGGTAAATAGCGATTCCGTCACCTAACATTTTTTCTGAAAATACTGGATCGGAAATATTATTTAGCAATACTGTTTTGCCTTGGCAAAAACCAAATACTTTGTTATTCATATAATCACCTCAAAAATTTTTTATATTATATTTATATTATACAATAAGTTGAAAGGAAAATCAAGACGTAAAGGAAGGAAATTTTATGATAAATGTAGAAATAATAGCTAGCACTTATGATGATGCTATGAAAATCCAAGAATTTGGCGGAAATCGCATAGAATTAATAATGGGTTTTGAAGAGGACGGATTAACCCCAAGCTATGCTTTAATTGAAAAAGTAACAAATAACGTAGACATTCCTGTAAACGTTATGGTGCGTCCTCACGCAAAAACTTTCGAAATTAATGAATTTGATTTAGAAGTTATGAAACGAGAAATCGAAATAATTGCCACAACCAAAGCTAACGGAATTGTTATCGGTGGCGTAACTCCAAATGGGGAAATTGACATGACGGCTATGATGGATTTGCTGTCTTATAGAAAGCAGTTAGAAGTGACTTTCCATGCTTGCTTTAATGGGTTAAATAATTTTGAAAAGGGCATAGCGGATTTAACTACTTTAGGTGCAACAAATGTTTTAACTAAGGGTGGAAACAAGCATATCATGGAAAACCTTGATGTGCTAGAAAAGCTAGTTAATATCAGCAAAAAAGTGAATATTCTAGTTGGAGCAAATATCAACCACAGCAACGTAGTAGAGATTTGCCAAAAGGTGAAACCTACCTTTATTCACGTAGGAACTGCGGTTCGTTGCGATAATTCTAGGGTTCTTGGTGTGGATACTGAAAAGCTTAAATCTTTTCTAAAGATTGTCCACGGAATTTTCTAAAATTCAAATAGATTACTTGACTTCTTCATTGAAGTAGTATAATATATATAAGTACGTATTGAAATATATGTAATATCCTTTCTCTTGAGGAAAACAAGGGACAATAAGACCAGGAGGTAAAACAATGAAAAAATACGAATTGCTTTATATCATCGACAAGGACGTGGCTGACGATAAAAGAGAAGCTGCAATGAAGATGGTGGAAAACGAAATCGAGGCATCAAACGGTGTTGTTTCAAGTGTTGACAAATGGGGCATGAAAAAATATGCTTACACTATCAACTTTAAAAACGAAGGATTCTATGTCCTAGTTGCTTTTGAAGCAGACCCAGCAAGCTTGAAAACTTTAGAGCACAAAATGAAGGTTAGCGACGCTTTTGTTCGTTACATGATTACTAACGTAATTGAGAACAAAAAGACTGAAGCAGCAAAAACTGCTAAAAAACCTGAAAGACGTGAACGTAACGATAAGTTCTCATATCAAAGACCATATGCTGACGCTGCTCCAGTAGCTGCTCCAGTAGCTGCACCAGTAACTGCTCCAGTAGTAGAAGCTGCTCCAGTTGCAGAAGTTGCTGTTGAACAAGTAGAAGCTTAATTTTTGGAGATTCATTATGAACAAAGTAATATTAATTGGAAATTTAACACGAGATCCTGAAATATCTACAACTAGCACTGGAATAAACGTTGCACGTTTTTCTATTGCTGTTCAAAGACGTTTTAAGAATGCTAGTGGAGAGTACGAAGCGGATTTTTTAAACATAACTGCTTGGAGACAATTAGCAGATACTTGCTATAATTATCTTAAAAAAGGCAACAAAGTTGGGGTTGTGGGAACAATCCAAACAAGAACATATGAGCAAGATGGTGTGAAGAAGTATGCGACTGATATAGTTGCAGACGAAATCGAATTCCTTACTCCTAAGGGCGAAGGAAGCACTGGTGGCGGATACAGCAATTCATCTAACGGTGGAAGCAACAATTCAGCACCTAGAGCTAAAACATCTATGCAAGATATGAAACCGATGGAAGACGACGATCTACCATTCTAAAATAAGGAGGACTTAAAGCTATGGCTATGGTTGAAGAAAGGGCTCCAAGACGTCCATACAAGAGAGTGCAAAGAAGAAAAGTTTGCCTATTTTGTCAAGACAAAATTGGATATATTGATTATAAAGACGTAAATACATTGAAAAAATTCATTACTGAAAAGGGAAAAATTATCCCAAGACGTATGAGCGGTGTATGTCAAGAGCATCAAATTGCAGTATCAAATCAAATCAAGAAAGCAAGAATTATGGCATTATTGCCGTTCAAAGCTGACTAGTATTTAGTTTGTGCTAATTTGAATAATTAGAATATTAAGAGATAGAGTTTTTCGTTTTACGAATTACACTATCTCTTTTTTAATTCCCTTATTATATAGTTCCTTTTTTTCTATACTAGGAATGAAAAATTTAAAGTGGGAATGCAAAATTTTATTAGTTGATTAAGCAAAAAAAAATGGTGCTAATCCAAATCGGATTAGCACCATTAAAATTATATTTAATTAAATTATAATAATTTGACTAAATTATACTAAGATAATAACTAAATTAATTTTGTTCTATAAGATGGTTTTTGACCTTCAATCAAGTGAACCAAAGACTTGGAAGCGAACATAGGCAATGCAACTACAAGGCAAATTGCTGTGTCAATAAGAATTATTGAGTTGTAAGCTAAAGAGAATGCAGGCGTTGCTCCAAGGTAAAGAATGCCAGAAACTGTTGAGAACGTAAATCTTGCTAAACCAGTGATAATAGTACCTAAAATCAAAGACCACAAAATTCCTTTTTTGCCTTTAAAGAATTGAATACCTGCAAAGCCAACGCAAGCGAAAGCGATAGGATAATCAAGCATAAATTGCATAGGCGCAAAAAACCAAGGACTCATGATGAAATCAAGAATACCATAAATCGCACCAACAATGCAACCTGGAGTAAATCCGTATATGTAAGCAAAAATAATCAGTGGAAGAAGTCTTGCAATAGTAATTGATCCACCTTGTGGCATTTTTGGTAACGGAAGTATGCTAGAAATGAAATTCAAAATCATAGCAAGAGCAATTGATAGTGCCGCAAAAGCAATTAATCGAGCGTCAAACCGACCTTTTTTGTTGTTGAGAATAGCCAAAAGGCCAAGTCCAACAGTCAAAAGACCGATAACAATCCAAGCAATCAAATTGCCGTAGCTTTCTAAAAAAGCAATAAAATTTTCCATAATATAATCTCCTAAATTGCCGAAGTTTAATTTTGGGTATAAAAAAATCCTAGCAGAAAACATGCTAAGACACAAATACAAATAACGATCCCTACGAAAGTACTAACTTACAGGTTCATTGGGTATAATCTCAGCTTTTTAATAGCACCCCATCGGCAATATTCAGTTAACATAATGATACAATAAATATATAGAACATGTCAAACACTATTGCTAAATTTTGAAAAAAATAGTATAATAGTAGCGGAAAGAAAATTTAAATTAACAAAATGAAATTATTACAAGAAATATAATTGATAAGGCGGTATTTATGAATAACTTTTTTGCATTTTTAAGTAGAATGAAATATATTGAAAGATGGTCGCTTATGCGTTCAGATAAACGTGAGAACATCATGGAGCACAGTCAGCAAGTGGCAGTGATAGCCCATGCTCTTGCGGTAATTGGCAATACTTATTTTGGCAAGAATTATGATGCAAATCGTATCGGAATGATTGGAGCATACCACGAAACTTCTGAAGTTATTACAGGTGATTTACCTACGCCTATTAAGTACTTTAACCCAAAAATTAAGGTGGCATATAAAGAATTGGAAGATATTGCAACAAATAAATTACTTGATATGATGCCAAAAGAAATGCGTAGTACCTATGAAGATTTGATATTAAATCCCACTGAGGAAGAACATAAATTAATGAAATGTGCTGATAAACTTTCGGCGTATATAAAGTGTGTTGAAGAGTTGAAAACTGGCAATGGTGAATTTAAAAAAGCCGAAGCTACAATTTTAAACGACTTAAACAGCATGGAAGTGAACGAAGTGAAATTCTTTATGGACAATTTCCTAGAAGGTTACAAATTAACCTTGGACGAATTGGAAGGGTAGTTGTTGAAAGGTTTGGAAAATTTGATTTTGTTATGAAATAGGAAAGATTGAATAGTTTGGTTTAAGGGGAAATAATGAAAAAAATTCTATCATATGTATTAGTTTTAGCTATGTTTTTTAGCGTTGGAATAAATAATAAACCTGTGGTTGCTTACGGTGACGAAATTGCAGATACCTTTTCGCAAGATATAGTTGTTCAAGGCATGTACACTGTTGACGTGTATTTTGTGCTTGAGGGAAAAGAAGTTAATGACGATAAAAGAAGTGCTGATTGCAATAAAATGGAAGTAAATTACAATGAATATTTCTATTTAGAGTATATTTTGGAAAATTTCCATGTGGAAGAAGCTGGGGATTACACTTTGGTTGTTGAACAAGTTCTTAGACGTTACAGCCAAGGTGAAAAGCTAAATAGTGGTGAATCTGTTGCAGTTCGACGAGTTAGTAACGGAATTCCTATGGAAGTTGTAATCTTGAGTGAAGAAATTACAGACAAAGATTTTAACTTGGAATATGCAGGTTTATATAGAATGAAATTCTCTCCTGAATTTATTTACGACAACGGCAGTGTAGTTTTAGCTGAGTGGTTGGGTGATTATATTGTTCCTGAAATTGTTGAAATTAATTCTGTGAGTGACTATAATAAGTTTGCGGAACAAACCACAAATGGAACTTATAGCTTGGGTAAACTAGTTGTATTAAACAATGATTTGGACTTTCAAGGTATGGAATTTGTTCCGATAGAATATTTTGACGGAATCTTTATTGGAAATAATCACACTATGAAAAATATCGCAATTGACAGTACGTATTCAAACTCTGGTGTATTTAGGCATGTAGGAAGATATGGGCAAATTCAAGGTTTGACCGTTGATATTTCTATGGATTACAGTGAAAATAGGAATATTGTAGGTGGAATTGTTGGGGAAAATAAAGGAATTATTGCTGGTTGTAAAGTTACTGGAAGTGTTAGTGGAAATGAAAATGTTGGTGGAATCGTTGGCGTGAACAGCTTCTACACCGTTCAATACGGCGAGGATTCTTATATTTATTGTGGCGAAGTTGTAGCTTGTGATAGTTACGCCGTTGTGACAGGTGGCGGAAACGTTGGTGGCATTGCTGGTGCTAATAAAGGTAGTATTCGTATGTGTAATAACTACGGAAAAGTAAACAACAGTGGGCATATGAATCCTGCTATTAAAGATGTAGTTTCGGTGGGCGGTATCACTGGTTTTCACGGCGGTGCGGATTTGACTGCTTGCGGAAATTTTGACGTTGTGGGTAGTTCAGACATGTCTTTTGTTGGAGGAATTGCTGGGACTGCTTTTGGAAACGTTTGGGAATGCGAAAATGATGGTCGTATTTTTGGAAAAGACTATGTAGGTGGTGTGGTTGGTCATTTTGGCGACTTTACTACGAAAGTGGAATTTGAGAAAATTCAAGATGTGCCAAATGCTTACAAACTTATTACCATGAATGGAATGGTGAGTGATATCGCACCTGAAAAACTTTCTGTGGAAGATCTTTTGCATTGGAAAAACTTACTTGGCATTTATCCGCTAAAAAGTATAAATTACGGTAAATCTATATTATTTTCTCTAAATCAAGGAACAGTTATTGGAAATTATAACGTGGGCGGAATAGTTGGATATTTTGCTGACGATGTTGATAGTGTCTTGGGTCTTTTGGCTTCAATTAATACAGGAAAAATCATTTCCGAACTTGGAAACGTTGGTGGTATCATTGGAAACCACAGCGGTGCAAGGCTTGAACGATGTTTTAATACTGGTGAAATACTAAGCGAAAAGGGCAGTTACGTTGGCGGTATTGCAGGAATATCTAATGAGCAAATAGCTGAATGTTACTCTATTGCAACAGTTGAAGGCGAAAATTATGTTGGTGGAATTGTTGGGTCGGGCAGAAACGTTGAGATTTGTTATTCTAGCGGAATTGTGCAATGCAACGGTTCATACGTGGGATCTATTGCAGGAAAACTCTCTGGCACAGCAACATTTAATTACTTCCTTAACGACGAAGTTGGGGGAATTGACAATGTTTCACAAGATAGGAGTGCCGTGTCTTTGAATGTACACGAAATATCTTCAAGTAATGGACGGTTACCCCAAAAAATGACTGGTTTTGGACTTTCAGTGTGGCAACCCAAAAAACAAGGTGAAGGCTTTTTGGAACTAGGAATATTTTACAACAGCGACGGTTTAGGAAAAATAGACGGTGAACTGCACAAATTAATGATTAGTATATCTAAAAGTTCCACTGTTCTTGATTATGAAATTAAATTTATTGACGAAAATGATGAATTAATTGAATCTGTGATGGTACTTGCAGGTGACAAAATAGCTCCTGAAAATTTGCCAAAAGTGCCTGAAAAAAGTGGTTACTATGGCATTTGGGGCGAGTTTGAAACTGAGGGAAATGAGAGTATAAAAAGCGTGAAGCCTGTATACGTTCTTCAAGCGAATATGTTATTATGCGTTACTGATAGTGGATTAAATGTAAAGGTTATGGGAAGTTTTCACCCTGACACAATAATTACTGTTAAATCAAATATAATGGACCCACCACACGTTATTGATGGATATGCTCAAAGAGCTATTTTGGAAATCGAAGCCGAATTGGAGGGGGTAGATATTGACTTGAAAGGTCATACTGTTATTCTTGAGCCTGAAGGTCCAGTGAAAAATCTCGACGTAGGATTGGTAGTTGGAAACACCGTTGATCAATATAAAAGCAATTCAAGTGGCGGTG
This sequence comes from uncultured Clostridia bacterium, assembly GCA_947039455.1. Classification (GTDB taxonomy): domain Bacteria; phylum Bacillota; class Clostridia; order Christensenellales; family CAMQZB01; genus CAMQZB01. The sequence goes on along the minus strand of CAMQZB010000011.1, from coordinate 19,089 downwards.
CTATTGAGTATAAACACAATGGGAAACTTAAAGTTTCTTTGTTCTATGAAGACGGTTATCCTTTACTCTCATGGAGAAATTTTTCATTTCTCGTTACAATAATTATAATAGTAGCAGGCACGTTTTTTGAAACGAAAAAATTAGTTGCTAAAAACAAAGCAAAGGCCGAAGCTAATGAAAAAGCTGAAATATTCAACAATAAAGATGATGATAATAATACTGAAAACAAAAACGATAGTAGTAAAGATGATAATGAAAAATCGGTTTTCTATGATAAATAAAATCACATTAGATAATATATACTAAATAAACCAAATAACCTAAATAAAATTAACTAAATAAACAAACAAACAAAAGGCTACCACGATTGATGTGGTAGCCTTTTGTTTTAAAGATTAATAGTAATATTAAATTAATAGTAATAGTGATATTAAATTAAATAATATTAAAGATTTTTAAACATACGGATATGGGGAATATTATCTTCAAGGTAAACTTCTGAAGTTGGTACAAACCCTAAACTGCCGTAGAAATTAAGCAAATGATGTTGAGCGGATATAGTAAATTCTGAGTAATTTAGAGTATTTTTAGCAAAAGCAAAAGCTTCGGTTATAAGATTAGAAGAAAGTTTTTTTCGTCTGTGATTAATGTCCACAACAACTCTTCCGATTGAAGGGGTTTCATAGCTAACGCCACTGTCTACAATGCGTAAATAAGCAATAATTTTATTGTTTTCGCTGTAATACATATGGTAACTTTTAAAATCTTTATCATCGCAGTCTTGGTATACGCAGTCTTGCTCGCAAACAAAAATTTCGTTTCTAAGTTTCAAAATCTCGTATAATTCAACAGCGGAAAATTCCTCAAATCTCTTAGTAGTTAAAGTCATAGCACTCCCATTTGGCATTTATTTATTATAGTATACCAAAATTGCGATATATTGCCAACAAATTTATGTCAGTAACATCAGTATTTTTTTTCATAAGTATTCAAATAGTGCAAAACATTATGGTGGGTTTAGGTACTGTTAATCTTAATGCTGGTGAAAAAAATGTAATTCTAGTGTATCTCACAAATTTTTGTTGTGTTGAGAAATTATGTTAAAACAGTGTGAAAACTGATCTTTTTGCAATATTTAAAATTTTTGAGTAACTAACTAACATTGTTTATGTTAAGATACTGATATTACGAAAATTTGGAGAGATTATGTCAAATATGAAAAAAGAAACAATAAAGACAGCGATACTTTTGATAATTGGAGCAGTTTGCGGATTTGTGTATTACATATTTTGGGGTTGTGTGGACAATTGTGCCATTCGATCAAACGTGTATTTAATGACAATTTACGGTGCAATCTTCGGTATTCTGTTCTCACTACTTGTCCCAATGTCTTTTTACGAGAAAATATGGTCAAAAATGAGAAAGAAACCCACAGTTTCACAAATAAACACAAACCAAGAAAAGGACAATGAAAACGATACACAAAATGACACAAACCAAGAACAGGACAATGAAAACGATACAGAAAATGACACAAAACAATAAAGGTACGGTGAAACCAATACGGAATATAACACTAACTTAGAACGAAACTGTGAAACGGAAATGGAAAAGATCCAACTAGAATTAAGTGATATTGAAAACAAAGAAAACAAAGAAAATTAATATCACCGTTCATGCAAAGAAAGGAATTCTCACAGTCAAAAACCATTTGCCAAAAAAGTGTTCATGCAAATAAATGTATTATTACTGTCAAAAATCATTTGCCAAAAAAGCGTTCATGCAAAGAAAGGAATTCTCACAGCCAAAAATCATGTGCCAAAAAAATCGTTCATGCAAATAAATGTATTGTTACAGTCAAAAACCATGTGCCAAAAAAGCGTTTATGCAAATAAGTGTATTGCGCCATCTAAAAATCATGTGCCAAAAAATATGGTCACACCAATAAAGAGATGGTCCCATAAAATACATGGTGCCAAAACGTCATTGAGCATACAAAAGAAAACCGTGGTCCCATACAACAAAAAACCACACACAAAAAGCGGGTCAAGGGGCTCAGTCCCTTGTGGGGTATGGGGTTAAACCCCATTTTACTAAATAAAAAAAACAAATCAGGGTTTCAACCCATTTACTTAACAAAAAAAGAATTAATAAAGGAGAATTATGCAGTATTTTATAACGTTTTTAGAAGGAATAATAACCTTTGTATCACCGTGCTTGCTTCCGATGTTGCCGATATACATTTCGTATTTCGCAGGAGGAACGGAAGAGTCAAATAGAATGAGAACACTTAAAAACACTATTGGATTTATCATTGGATTTACTATCGTCTTTGTGGCGTTAGGGGCATTTGCAAGTACACTAGGCAAGTATTTAGTGGAATATCAAACAATAATTAATATAGTAGCAGGTGGAATTGTGGTGGTGTTTGGATTAAGCTATCTTGGTTTAATCAGGTTAAATTTGTTCAAAGGGATTTCAAAAACCTTTGACAAGAACAAAACAAGTTTCTTTTCCGCAATGCTGTTTGGTATAGTATTTTCAATCGGCTGGACTCCATGCGTTGGTGCGTATTTAGGGTCAGCTTTAGCAATGGCGTCAATTCAAGGTTCGATAGTTTCAGGAATGTTAATGCTTTTAACATACTCTTTGGGACTTGGAATTCCGTTTATGGCAAGTGCATTGTTAATAGATCGACTAAAAGGCACATTCGACTTTATAAAAAGACATTACGGTGTTATAAATTTAGTGAGCGGAATACTTTTAATCGTGATGGGTATATTGATTATGACAGGTACAATGGGGTATCTTATGAACTTTTTGAGTTTTTAGATTAAGTAAGGAGATAATATGAGTAAGAAACAAAATAATAGAAACAATACAAGTAAAACTAGTGCAACGGCTAAAAAGAATAACGATCAAAAGAGATTTCTTATAAGCTTAATAGCATTTATTTTAATAATCGCACTTGCGTTTGGGCTGTATACAGTGTTAAATACAGGGGGAGATTCCTTTGTTGATAACGGAGACAAAGAGGTGAAAGAATTAATTCCTGATGCGTTGATGTACGACGCTTCGGGAAAAAGAGTACAAATTCATGATCTAATAGGGAAACCGCTAGTAATAAATCTCTGGGCAAGCTGGTGTCCTCCCTGCAAAAAAGAAATGCCTGATATTGATAAGTTATATAAAGAATTAGGCGACGAAGTGAATTTTGCTATAGTAAACATGACAACGGCAAACAATGAAACGGAGAAAAGTGCTAAAACGTTTATTGAGGAAGGGGGATATTCTTTCCCTGTTTATTACGATATTGACGGAACGGTAGCGTCTCAATATCCTGTGAACGCATTCCCAACAACGTATTTTGTGGATAAAGACGGATACCTTGTGGCTTATGCATACTCAATGTTAGACGAGGCATCTATTATGCGAGGAATTAACTTGGCGAAAGGCATAGCGGAACCGATTGAATAAACAAAATCTGTTTTATAATACTAAAAAAGGTTTTGAGTTTAAATAGTATAATAAATACTTTAAAGAATAAAAATATCAAATATAAACAGCAAAAAAGTCATCCCATTACTGGGATGACTTTTTTGTAACTATTATGTAGTTGATAATTGTAATGATTATTTAGGAGTGATTATTTTTGAGTTATCTAAGTTGATTTTTAAGTTTAAAAGCGTTTTATTTAGAGATTAGCAGCAAGGGTTACAGCAAGATCTGTTGCAGTTGTTGTATGAACCGCAATTAGTTTGTTGAGATCCGCCTAATCCACATCCGCCGCCGCCGAAGAATAGTAGTAAGATCCAGATCCAGCTACAGCTTCCGCCGCCTAAACCGCCTAAGCTTGAACCGCAGTTGTTTTGAGTAGTATATGTATTAGGTTGGCAGCAATTGCAACAGCAATCACATCCGCATCCACAGCCACATTCGCTACGGTCACGATCGTTACAAGGAATTTGAACAGTTTGTTGAGTAGGTTGACAGAAGAAAGACCATAAAAGTAAAAGACTGATCCAATTACAGCTTCCGCTGCCGCCACCGAATCCACCACCGAATCCGCCACAAGAGTTAGAGAAATTATTACAACAATTCATATTGTACCTCCGATATTTTTTGATTTCAAAAGGTTTCGTAAAACCTTTCTTATATAGTATTTTATGTTTAAAAACAACTTTTGGTGAATAAATTAGGTAAATAATTAAAAATAATTAAAAACAACTTAAAATGATTGATATTTCTTGTGTTTTATTTTATAATAAGGTAAGCTAAATTTAAATAGATATAATGTCAAGGAATAATGATAACAGTTTGCACCAAAGGGTTTGGAGAAGTTTGAGCCACGGGCAAAACACAGCATTATAAACTTGGAGTATATAAATAAAAAAACTTGACGAATATTGTAATATAACAAATTCGATTAGGAGCAAACATGAAATTAAAAACGAAAGACATAGCAGTAACATCATTATTTGTTGCGATCATCGCAATAATGACCTTTACGCCATTTGGCATGATACCACTTCCCATGGTAAAAGTGGCGGTGGTGTTGATACCATTAGTGGTTTGCGCAATATTATCTAGTTTCCAAATAGGGTTGATAGTATCGATAATCTTTGGAATACTGTCAATGGTGAATAACTATGTAAACCCAACAGGAATACTTTGGTTCGCATTTCAAAACCCATTGATTTCGGTATTACCCCGAATTTTCATTGGCCCATTAGTATATATTACGTATAATGGCATGAAAAAGTTATTGAAAGTAAATAACAAAGAGTTGTTTGCGTCAAAACTAGATCGTGGTAATGTAGCAATGGTAAGAGCAAGACGATATAACACCCTTTCCGCAACAGTAGCATCAATAGTTGGCGTAACAGTAAACACTTTAGGTTCTATGACTATGCTATTAATAGTGTATGGCGGTACAGCATTAGAGAACGGCAGTGCGGTGGGGTTAACTCTAGTAGTTGGAATAATAGTTACTAACTTTATACCAGAAGTAATTGCAGCGGCGATAATTTGCCCACTAATAGCAACAGGTGTTCAAAGGGCAGTTAAGTAGTTTGTTTAGGAGAAAATCATGATTCTAGTTATTGATATAGGAAATACAAATATAAAATGCGGATTGTACGTTGGGGATAAACTTGAAAACAGTTTTCGTCTAGCAACTGACACAAGACGCACAGGTGATGAGTACGGTGCTTTCATGCAAACTTTGTTTGACAGCTTCGGGTATAAATTCAGCGATGTAGAGGGTGTGATAATGTCCTCAGTTGCTCCAACGTTAAATTACACAATGGAGCACGTTTGCCGTGAATACTTTGGTATGTTGCCAATAGTTGTAGCACCAGGAACGAAAACTGGAATAAATGTTAAATACGATAACCCAAAAGAGCTTGGAGCGGATAGAATAGTAAATTCCGTTGCGGCATCTGTGAAATACGGCGGTCCATGTATAGTAGTGGATTTCGGTACAGCAACTACTTTTTCGGTGGTTTCTAAAAATAACGAGTTCGTAGGCGGAGCGATTTGCCCAGGAATAAAAACTTCTGCTGATGCACTTATGAGCAAAGCGTCAAAACTTTCAAGGTTCGAATTTGAAAAACCAAAGAAAGTTATTGGAAGAAGTACAATGACTAATTTGCAAAGTGGATTTATTCACGGTTTTGCAGGGCTAGTGAAAAATATTGTAAACGAAATGAAGAAAGAAATGAACGAGCCTAGCGTGAAAGTTGTGGCTACAGGCGGAATGAGTGAGCTTATGGTTGGGGAAGATGAAGATTATATTGATATAATTGATAGAGACTTAACATTAAACGGATTAAAATATATTTATGATTTAAACAAGGAGAAAGAATGAGAAAAATTGGAGTAGCAATTTTAGGTCTTGGAGTTGTAGGTGGTGGAACTTACGAAATACTTGCGAAAAACCGTGAGAAAATGCAAGATACATATGGTTATGATATTGAAGTCATAGCTGTTATGGATAAAAACCAAGAAAGATTGGCTGAGCTTTCTATACCAAAAGAAGCTTTTGCTAAGTCTATTATGGAAGTGGCAATGAATCCTGATGTTCATATCGTAGTTGAAACTATCGGTGGAATTACTATTGCGAAAGAATTTGTGACGGCATGTCTTGAGTGCGGAAAAACGGTAGTTACTGCTAACAAAGAAATGATCGCAAAGAATTTTATAGAACTGCATAACCTAGCTAGACAAAACAATGCTGGACTATACTATGAAGCCTCTTGCGTAGGCGGTACTCCTATAATTAGGACTATAGTTGACAGCATGCAAGGAAATGATATTGAGAGTATTACAGGTATCGTAAACGGCACTACTAACTATATTTTATCAAAAATGAGTGACGAGGGTTGTTCTTACCAAGACGCATTGGCGCAAGCTCAAGCTCTTGGTTTTGCGGAAGCGGATCCTACTAGCGATGTGGAAGGGTTCGACTCTATGTATAAACTTTCAATTCTAACTTCACTTTCTTTCAATGGAGAAGTTGCTATTGACAACATTAAATGCGAGGGTATTAGTTCTATCCAAAAAGAAGATATAGCATACGGAAAAGAGCTTGGTTATACTATCAAACTTCTAGCTATAGGAAAGAAAACGCCAAAAGGCATTGATGTGCGTGTTCACCCGACACTTATAAAGAAGAAAAATCCGCTAGCTGCTGTTGACGGTGCTTTTAATGGTGTAAAGATTGTTGGTGATGCTGTTGGTGAGATTATGTTGTACGGAAAAGGCGCAGGGGCATTGCCTACTGGTTCAGCGATTGTAAGCGATATTCTTTACGCAAGCAAGTTCCTAGAAAGCGATCACTACTACCCAACACTTTCAAAAGCCTTTAAAAACAATAAATTCACTTTCACTAACGACTATGACTGCTCATACTACATCAGACTTTTAGTAGCTGACAAATTAGGCGTACTAGGTCAAGTGGGCAAATGGCTTTCTAGCGAAGGTGTGTCTGTAAGAGAAATTAGACAAAAAGACAAGAATGCGGAAGGGTTAAATACTATTCTTTTAACTACTCATGAAACTACTGAAAGAAAATTAAATAACGCTATGGAAAAATTAAAAGACTACCAAGACATCTGCAAAGTTGGTGCGGTAATCCGTGTTGAATAGCTTGTGCTTTTTAATGAAAAAAAACTTGTATATATATAGTTAATGTTTTTCTATATATAATGTAAATAGAAAAAGCCACCAAAGGAACTTCCTTAGGTGGCTTTTTTTTGTATCAAACTGTTACGAAATTTTAGTTAATAAACCCATGAAGAAAATGTTTTTAGTATCTTCTATATCTGTGACACACGTGCATTCTATCATAATGACGTTCCCCAGAGCAACAGTCGCTAACTGGTTTCACGCAAGGTGCTACTGGTGCACAAGGCGGAACACAAGGTGGTGTGTATTGTCCGTTGCAAGTTGGTTGAAATGGTTGAATGTATGGTGGACAATATGGTTCTGGAATAGGTTGGCAACATGGCGTAGGGCAACACGGTGGTGGACAACATTGCGTTGGTGCACACGGTGTTGGGCAATAAGGCTCACAAACAGGTTGGCAGTATGGCTCATGACATGGTACTCCACATTGTGGGAATTGGTAGTTTGTATTGTAATTGTTTTGATAAAGGTATGGTGGGCATTGTTGTGCTCCGATATTGCAACAAGAATTCATTAATCCTAAGTACAAAAATGGAGAGCAGCAACCTAATTGTAACCCGCATGGTTGAAAACAACAGTTCATAATTATTCGCTCCTTAATTATTCATTATTTAGTTAACTCAAAATGTCTACCAAAAAAAAATGGTGGACAATACATAATATGAAAATATTACAATATTGTTTCACCAATTTAAAGTTTGTTTATTTTTTTAGTTAAATGTTAATAATAAAAAGAGTATCTAAGTAAGAAAAAAGTGATTTATAATAAAGAAAAGTCACAAACAAAATTTACAAGCAATACACTCTTATAAAGCTCCACAAAGTAGCATGCCTATGAAAAACCCAAGTGGGATAAATAACAAGTTCACCGAAGAATTACTATTACGTCCACCACTAGGAATTAGTTCTGAGAATGTGATATAAGTCATACTGCCTGCTGAAATACCTAAGCAGTATGGTATAAGTATCGGCGATTGCAACGCCATAGAAGAACCAATCACAGCACCAATAATTGTTGGAAGACTGGTGACGGCGGAATATGCTAAGCATTTTTTAGCTGAAATACCACCTTGCAAAAGTGGAATTGTCATGCTCATACCTGATGGAATGTTGTGAAGTGACACTAAAACAGCAAGAGATAGTCCTATTCCACCGATTTCACCACTACCTAATGCTAATCCCTCAGGGAAATTGTGTATGCCAACGGCAATCATAATTATAATTCCCGTTTTAAAGGATGAGTTTTTTAAATCAGGTAAAAATTTAGAAAACAATTGCTTAGCAAGTACTACCAAAGCAATACCAACTGCAAAACTCGTGACGGCAGAAAGTGCATTTGACCGCATTAATGTTTCGGGAAGTATCTCAAATGCAACTAGTGCAAGTATGATTCCAGCGGAGAAATCAAATACTCGTGAGACGGCATTTTTACTATTTTTAAAGGGCATTCCAAGTAGCCCACCAAGAACCGTGCCGACTGTTCCCGCTAAAATTGAATATATCAAACTATTTATCATAATTATAGTGTATTTTCTCTTGCAATATATTATAACTTATGTTAAAATATATTAGTTAGAAAAAAAGTATAAAATAAATATAGTTTTATGCTATCTTTTCCGCATAAACTCAATAAATACCTTGACAAGCTAGACGGCTTATGTTACAATAACATAGCACTCTCTATGCGGGGGTGTTATTTTTACGATGTTTATAAATAAAATTTAGATCACGTGTAGTGGTCAATTTGGAGGATATATTATGAGAGTTAAAGTTACGCTTGCTTGTACAGAGTGCAAACAAAGAAATTACGACACAATGAAAAACAAGAAAAACACTCCTGACAGAATTGAAATCAATAAGTATTGCAGATTCTGCAAAAAGCACACTCTTCACAAAGAAGGCAAATAAGGTAGGGAATCAATAATGGCTAAAGTTAAAAATAATGTTGATAATGGCGAATTGGTATCTTTGGAAGCTCAAGCTAAGGGCGGAAAAGCTTTAAAGAATGAGATGGAAGATTCTCAAACTCAAAAGCAAGCACCAAAGAAAGTTAAGAAGACTAAAAAGGGCTTAGGAAAAAGATTTAAAGAGATTTTTTCTGAACTTAAAAAAGTTTCTTGGCCTACATTTGCTAAGGTCGTAAAACAAACTGGTGTAGTACTAGTTGTTGTTATGTTCTTTCTTGTAATCATTGGGGTTACAGATGTGGTCTTGAGCTCATTGTTAAATTGGTTGGTAGCATAGTATTATGGTAGAGATTCCAGAGGCTAAATGGTATGTCCTACACACTTACTCTGGCTATGAAGCTATGGTAAAGGACAGCCTTGAAAAACTAATTGAAAACAACAATTTGAAAGACTTAATAAAAGAGATTGTTATTCCAATGGAGCAAGTCATTGAAGAAAAAAATGAAGTGCGTAAATTGGTTTTAAGAAAAACAATTCCTTGTTATGTTTTTATTAAGATTGCATACACTAACGATTTGTGGTTTTCAATCACAAACACAAGAGGTGTAACTGGGTTCGTAGGACCTGGTGGAAGACCTTTACCTTTATCTGATGATGAAGTAAAGAGAATGCGTCTTGAAAAAGTTATCGCTGCGGACGTTCACGTTCACATTGATGACGAAATTATGGTTCTTAACGGTGCACTAGAAGGATTTACTGGAAAAGTTATTCAAGTTAATCAAACTGGTGAAAAAGTTAGAGCAATAGTTTCAATGTTCGGTAGAGATACTGAAGTTGATCTTGATTTTATTCAAATCGAGGTTATGCAAAAAAGCTAATAACCGATATAAACTAAGCTAATTCGGTTTAAGGGCGGGGTAATTCATGTACTTATCACGCTGATATATTTAAAAGTGGGAGAAAGTTTGCTACTTTCGAATTTAACCACAAGGAGGATAATAAAATGGCAAAGAAAGTTACGGCTATCGTTAAGTTACAATTGTCAGCAGGCAAGGCAACTCCAGGACCACCAGTTGGTTCAACATTGGGACCTCATGGTATCAATATCCCTGGATTTACTAAAGACTTCAACGCTAGAACAGCGGATAAAGTTGGATTAATTATTCCAGTTGTTATCACTATTTATCAAGATAGATCATTCACATTTGAGTTGAAAACTCCACCAGCACCAGTTTTGATTAAACAAGCTTGCAAATTGCAAAAAGCATCAGCAAGACCTAATCGTGACAAGGTTGCTACAATTACTGACGCGCAAATCGAAGAAATTGCTAAAGCAAAAATGGTAGATTTGAACGCTGCTTCTCTAGAAGCTGCTAAGCGTATGATGGCTGGTACTGCAAGAAGTATGGGCATTATAGTAGAAGGAGGAAACAACTAATGACGGGTAAGAAATATATCGACAGTGCTAAACTGATCGACAGAAGTAAAGCATACGATTCTTCAGAAGCTATTAGTTTAGCTATTGAAACTGCAAAAGCAAAATTCGACGAAACAGTTGAACTTCACGTAAACTTGGGTGTAGATCCAAGACACGCTGATCAACAAGTTCGTGGAGTAGTTGTATTGCCAAACGGAACAGGTAAAACTGTTAAAGTTTTGGTTATCGCTAAAGGCGAAAAAGCTGACGCGGCTCTTGCTGCTGGTGCTGACTTCGTTGGTGCAGAAGATATGATCACTAAAATTCAAGGCGGTTGGTTTGGATTTGACGTATGTATCACAACTCCTGATATGATGGGACTTGTTGGACGTATCGGTAAAGTTTTGGGACCAAAAGGCTTAATGCCAAATCCTAAATCAGGTACTGTTACTCCTGACGTAGTTAGAGCATTAAATGAAGTTAAAGCTGGTAAAGTTGAGTACAGACTTGACAAACAAGCTATCATTCACTGCCCAATCGGTAAAAAATCATTCGGCGCTGCTAAATTAGCAGAGAACTTTGACGCTTTGATGAGTGCTATTGTAAAAGCAAAACCATCAGCAGCTAAAGGTACTTATTTGAAGAACGTTTCATTGTCTAGCACTATGGGACCTGGAATCAAAGTTAACTACAAAGCTGGAGTTTAATTTTTAACAAAGAATATTTTAAATACATTATAAGCCTAAGACCGCAAGTTGCACGTAGTGCAGTAATTAAGTAATTGACTTGCCGAGGTTATGAGAGTGTTTGGTTGAATCCAATTACCCTTGTAAGTTTCGGCTTATGAGGGTATTTTTAATAGTAGGAAAATTTATTTTCTGAAAATAAAATAAGGAGGACACAAATATGTCAAATGCAAAAAATTTAAAAGCAGAACAAATTGCTGTAATTAAAGCAAAAATTGAAAATTCAAAAGCAGTTATCCTAATCGACTATAAAGGACTTACAGTTGAAGAAGATACTAAACTTAGAGTTTCATTCAGAGCTGCAGGCGTTGAGTATAAAGTATTGAAAAATACATTAGTTAGACGCGCATTCAATGAACTTGGTGTTACTGATTTCGACGAAGCTTTGAACGGACCAACTGCTGTAGCTTTTGGTACAGAAGACGAGGCTGCTGCTTGTAAAGTAGTATTCGGTCAATCTAAAGTTTTAAAAGAAAAATTCAACATTAAATGCGGACAAGTGGAAGGTAACTTCCAAGATGCAGGATCAATCGAAGTATTGGCATCACTACCATCAAGAAACGAGTTAATCGGTCAATTGATGGCTACAATGATGGCACCAGTACAATACGTTGTTTATGCGCTTAACGCAATCGTTGAGAAAAAAACTCAAGAAGAAGCTTAATAACTAAATTATTAGTAAAAAAAACAAAAAACAAAAACAAAATTAATTATCTAACGGAGGATATAATAATGGCAGATTTAAAAAACATAATCTCAAGTATTAAAGAAATGAAAGTAACAGAAATTGCTGAGTTAATCAAAATGATGGAAGAAGAATTCGGTGTATCAGCTGCTCCAGTAGCAGTAGCAGGCGTTGCAGCAGTAGCTGAAGTGGCTGAAGAGAAAACTGAATTCAATGTTAAATTAACATCTTTCGGAGCAGCTAAAGTAGCTGTAATCAAAGTAGTTCGTGGAATCACTGGTCTTGGACTTGTTGATGCTAAAAACTTGGTTGAAGGTCTTGGACTTGTTAAAGAAGGCATTCCAAAATCAGAGGCTGATAAAGTTGTTGCTGAATTGAAAGAAGCTGGTGCAGAATCAGTTGTTCAATAATCTATAACGATTTTTAACAAATAATTTAAAAGGACTGTTGCAATTTATTGTAACAGTCCTTTTTTTATACTATTACACCTAAATAGCACATTGACATCAAGTGGTTTTTTATGATAAAATATGTGAAATAGAAAATATATAGCAATTTATCAGAATTACCAGTGATACAACGTGATATGGCGGATTTATCAACTATTAAACGGTAAAGAATGCCACAATATAGTGGGAAAAATAGTAAACAATATATAAATATATTGTTATTTCAAAATAAGGTATGATGTTCAAGTAATATTTTAGAATCTTGTATGAAATTTAATCTAATTGTTTAATGCTAAAATAATGATTTAAAGTATTATACAATTTATAAAGTTAAATCAATATTTTAGTGTATTATAGAAAGTTATTGTGGTTATTTTAGTGATATTTAGATATGAGGTGGAAAATGTTTAGTATGTTTAAACAATATGGCGGATTAAGGCGTGAAATGTACGTACTTTCATTTGGTCGAATGATGACCAATATGGGAAGTATAATTATGCCTATGATGTCGCTGATTTTAAGAAATAAATTAGGTTTTTCCTATACGGATATTGCAATAATATTGTTGTGTTACGGTGTAGTTCAAGGTTTTGGTACAATCATCGGCGGAAAGCTTGCTGATAAATATAATAAAAAAAATCTGATTGTGATATTTGATCTTGTAACTGTGGTTGCATATGTTTCAGCTGGTTTTATGCCACTGAATGAAATGTGTATAATCTTACTGTTTGTTGGTGCGCTTTTTGCTACTATGGAATGGCCAAGTTATGACGCACTCGTAGCTGATTTTTCAAAACTTGAAGATCGAGAAAGAGCTTACAGCTTGAATTATTTAGGGGCAAATTTAGGATTTGTAATTTCTCCAATAGTTGGCGGTTTCTTGTTTGCTGACTACTTGCATGTAGCATTTATTTTCAACGGTCTAGCAACATTATCATCAACAATTTTCATATTTTTCCTAATAAAAGACGTGCGAAAAGAAATCTCTCCAGAATCTACATATGAAGGAACGGTAGACGGAAAAATTTCAGTATTAAAAATAATTTTCCAAAGAAAAATAATTGTACTATTTTTAGTTTGTTCAAGTTTAATGCACTTTTTATATAGCGAATTTAACTTTTTAATTCCTCTTAATTTAGAATTGATCTATGGGGAGAGTGGAGCGAAATACTTTGGTGCAATGACAAGTTTAAATGCAGTAGTTGTTATATTCGGAACTCCATTTATAACAAACTATTTCAGAAAAATCATGGGCGTTTGGAAGTTGGTAATCGGCGAAACATTTATAGTTCTGAGCTTTTTTATGTATATATTTATTCAAGATTTGCTACCACTATACTTCGTTTCAATGACAATTTTCACAATAGGCGAAATATTTAGCACTCTTGGAAACCAACCATATCTAACGAAACGTGTCCCAATGTCCCATCGTGGCAGAGTTTCCAGTATTCGTTGGCTGATTTCTGGTGCTGTACAAACTATTTCGCAAGTGGGAATGGGCTTTTTGCTAGATTCTATAGAAATAACGTCGGTATGGCTAATAATTTCATGTATCGGATTAGTATCAATTGCATTACTAATAATCTTAGCAATTAAAGATAAAAAAACATACCCAAAACTCTACGAAAAAGCATATTAACATAACAAGATAATCGAAATAACTGTATGTAAAGATATATTACTAAAAAGATATACATGATAACCATGGCGTAGCATGACTATCTTGATACAGTATTGTGTTAACAAAATATTCGTGGTAGGATATAGATGAAAAAATAACTGTACGATATGGTATTATCTAAAAAAATGTAAGCGATAAATTATGCCACTGTAATAAAATTTATGATACAGTATAGTTTTTAAAATAATGAGGATTTATGAGAGAAATAGCAAAAAAATATTTAGAAAAAGATTTAATAATTCACCTTGATATGCTTAATGCACTAAGTTTAAAACACGTAAATGTGTTGTACGCTGATGATGACGGAGTTTTGCTTTTTGACACTTATGCGGAAACCCATTTTTTGTCATGCACATCAAAAGAAAGTGGAATTAAAATTACTAAATTAGTAGATGAAAGTGACTGCTTTGCTATTCGTGAAAAATTTATGGTAGACTTCTTAGTGGAAAAATTTAAGTTTAACCATGTTCAAGGATACTTGCAGTCAGGCTACTTATCAAAAGAAAAAGTTACTGTTGATAATATCGTTAAAATCAAAGTTTTAGACGATAATTACTTTAATATTGTGCGGAAAAATTACAACCTTGGCAGTGATGACTATATTCATTTTGTGTTAAAAGAAAATAACGTGTTAGGTGGATTTGTTGATGGTGAATTAATAGGATTTGTGGGTACACATCTTGAAGGCAGCATGGGAATGCTTGAAGTTTTTCCTGAATTTCGTAGATTTGGCTATGGTCGTCAACTTTCTTCTGCAATTCTAAATAAAGTAATTGATGGTGGTCAAATTCCATATTGTCAAGTTTTAAAAGACAATATTCCAAGTATCAATTTGCAAAAACAAGGAAACTTTACAATAAGTGAAAAAGAAGTAATTTGGCTTTCTGTTCACTAAAAAAATAAAACACTATAAAATGCAAAAACCATATCAAAATTAGATTTTGATATGGTTTTTTATTATAATCATAATTTCTAAATTAATTGGAGATTATATTTTATATATAATGAAAATTTATCGATAAAATTAAAATTGGTTTTTATAGTCATAATTTATTTAAAAATTTAAACTAGTTTATAATTAATTGAAAGCAAAAAATTTAGTAGTAAATTTTACTATTATGTTAGTCTTAAAATATACAAAAACTTTAAATATTTTTATTTAACCGTTTTGCGATAAGAACACTAATGATACCTTGGATAATACTGCCTGGAAGAAGTAGCAAGAATAAGTTTACAAACACAGTTTGAAAAGTTGTAACTATGCCAAGATAAAGAGTGCTGATTAAATAGAAATAACTCACCCCAAAAGCGTAAATCACAGTAATTGTAATAATAGTTGCAATGGTCAAAGATTTTATTGAAGTATTACCGAACTTTTTCAAGTATAAACCAGCTAAAATTCCGCTGACGATAAATCCTATTATGAAACCAAATGTAGGGTATACTATCGCACTAAGGCCACCTCCGCTAGTGAAAACAGGAATTCCGATCAAACCCATAAGCGTGTAAGTTGATATCGAAATAGTTCCCCATTTCAAACCAAGCATAAGTATTGCAAGATTAACGAACAAAACTTGTAGTGTAAATGGCACTAGCGGAAGTGGTATTTGTAAAAAACTTCCGACAATAATTAGTGCTACAAAAAGTCCTGATAATGCTAAATATTTTGTATTAGATTCCATTGTATAACCCCTCAATCTCAATTAACCCAGAAGATATTGTGATAATATCACCAGTTTCCCCAGTTGCAACAAGATTTCCCATTGAATTGATAGCAGTAACAACAGCAGAAACTGTTTTGTTATTTGCCATGTAAGTGATGTTTTTTCCTATGATCATTGAGCGAGAAATGTACTCACTCATAATATTCTCAGTAGTAAAATTCATTTGTTGAAAAATATTATTAATAACGGAAGCAATCATTTTATTTCGTGTGTCATTAAGATTAATCGCACCAACAATATTCGTTAATTCAGTAGGCAATGTCAGCGCATCTACCTTGCAATTTATGCCGATTCCTATAACTACACTTTTCATAGTATTGGTTTCAAAATCTAAAATACCTTCAGTAAGAATACCGCAAACCTTCTTTCCGTTAACTAAAATATCATTTACCCATTTAATGTGTGGAGTGTCAGCGGACAGTTCTTCAATAGCACGACATACTGCAACAGCAGCGTTACAAGTGATAAATTGAGTATCGGAAATAGGCAATTCGCCGTTAATAGTAAGGCTGAAATAAATTCCATTAGAAGGAGAGTGAAAACTTTTACCCCTTCGACCTTGCCCATTGGTTTGAACTTCAGAAACTACGCAAAAATTTTTACTAGCTCCCAAATTAAGCATTCTTTTCGATTCAATATTTGTACTATCCACAGTTTCAAGCACGGTGATTTCAAGATCACATCCAGACTTTATGTATTTAGAAATGCCGAAACTAGACAGCTTGTCGCTACTATCTTGTAAAGTATAACCACAATTTGTTACGGCAGTAATCAAATGGCCCTGTTCCTGTAATTGCTTGATAGCTTTCCACACGGAATTTCTTGATATATTCAAAAGTTTCGCTAAGTTTTCACCAGATAATTGACTGCCACGATTAGCCTCGAGCAACTCCAAAATTCTAAATTTAGTTGTCATATTTCCTCCTACTATATTCATTATAATTTAATTTTACCAAAAAATATCCACATTGTCAACATAAACAACTAAATAGGGTGACAATGCAATCCCAAACCCACAAAAACAAAACCAACCACAACCTAACCATCTAAAAAATGGCGTTCCCCAAAAAATCACCACTCCCAAAAAAACGGGTCAAGGGATGAAGTCCCTTGTTGGGGTTTGGGGCGAATAGCCCCATTTAACTAAACAAAAAAACCAAAACCCTAACGACGGTATTTTCGTAAAAGCTCAAGAGTCCAGTCGTTGTCAGGTAGTTCAGATGATGAGTGAATTTTTTTAGCACCATTTTCACGGTATAGGTAAATTCGTTCAAGGCTACGAGTGTAATCGGCTTTGACTTTCACGTTATATAAAACAAAATCGTCGTAACCGTCTTTGTAAACAAGCAAAGTAACATTGCTCCAAGACTTTGCAAGATAAGTGGTAGCGGAAGGTTTTTTGTTTAGCGGAATGTCTATTACTTGTGTATAACCGTTTTCGTCGGTGTAAAAATAAGTATCAATTTCGGGAATACAGCAAATGGCATTTGCGATAGGTTTGTTCTCAATGTGATCATAAACCGCAATTTTAATTGAGCCAACAGCATTTTCAGGGGTTGGTTGAGCGGTGATGGGGCTTGATAGAAGCAATGAAATTGCAGAAAAGAAGATTATAAATTTATTCATGTTCCTATTTTGTGGAAAAGATAGATAAAATATCCGTTTTACCATTGACATTAGTTGAATATTGATATAAAATATAGTTAGTAATAAATTGAAATTAACGGAGGGGTTGTTTATGAGTTGTAAATGTAATTGTAATAGTGGAACTGAATTGCTAAAAGTGGACTACAATAATATGATGTCTGATATTTTAGGAGACGAGGGTATTAGTCAAAATGAACTTGAGGTGATGTCACCAGTAGTTGAAAACGCGTTCAATGATGTGAAAGAGGGGCGTGGCAAAGGCATGATGGGTTGGACTGATCTACCCTATGTTCAAGATGCTATATGTGATGAAATAATCGAAACAGCTAAAGGCGTTAGAGATTGGGCGGAGAGTTTCGTAGTACTAGGAATCGGCGGTTCAGCTCTTGGACCAACAGCAGTATTCCAAGCACTTTGTCACATGAGACACAACGAACTTTCAAAAGACAAGAGAAACGCACCGAAATTCTACGTTGAAGATAACGTTGATCCTGAGCGTATGTATGCTCTTTTAGATGTAATCGACGTTGAAAAAACTTGCTTTAATATCATAACAAAAAGTGGCGCAACAAGCGAAACTATGTCACAATACTTAATCATTGTTGATATTTTGAAAAAAGCAGTAGGGAAAGATATTTCAAAACACATTATCGCTACTACCGATCATGAAAAAGGTAACTTAATAAAGATTGCCAAAGAAGAGAACCTTAAAACTTTCTATATTGAAGACAGCGTAGGCGGAAGATTTTCTGAGCTAACACCAGTTGGATTGCTTCCAGCAGCGGTGCTTGGGATTGATATCAAAGGTATGCTTGCTGGTGCAGCACAAATGGATAAAGTTTGCATGGAGTCAGATATAGAGAAAAACCCTGCACTTATGGCGGCAACTTTGCAATACATAGCAATGGCAAAAGGCAAAAACATTTCAGTAATGATGCCATACGCCGACAGCTTAAAGTTCATGGCTGACTGGTACTGTCAAATCTGGGCGGAAAGTCTAGGCAAAAATATCGACAATGCAGGAAATTCTGTGAACTACGGTCAAACTCCAGTGAAGGCACTTGGTGTTACTGATCAACACAGTCAAGTTCAACTTTACGTGGAAGGACCTTTCGACAAGGTTGTAACTTTCCTATCCGTTGAAAAATTTAGAAAAGTACTAGTAATTCCTCACGGTTGTGAAGATATTCCTGATGTTGCATTCCTTGGTGGTCACACTATGAACGAACTTTTACAGGCTGAAAAAGAAGCTACTGAGTACGCTCTAACTAAGGCGAAAAGAATGAATCATACTATCATTTTGCCTGAAGTAAACGCTAACACTGTTGGTCAACTACTTTATTTCTTTGAAATGAAAACAGCTTTCGCTGGTGCTTTGCTTGATATCAATACGTACAATCAGCCTGGAGTGGAAGAAGGTAAAAACGCTACTTACGCTCTTCTTGGTAAAAACGGATACGATGTGAAAAAGGCTGAGCTTGATAATGCTCCGCAAAAATCTAGTAAGTATATTATTTAAGTTTATTTTATTTTGATTTTTTTTTATTGAGTAAAATGGGGGCTATTCGCCCCAAACCCCAACAAGGAGCGCGCCCCTTGACCCGTTAATTAATGGTGTTTTTTGTGCTGTCGCTTCTGTTGAGTT
>CAMQZB010000010.1 GCA_947039455.1 uncultured Clostridia bacterium | reverse complement strand
TCATAACAACTGTATTTTAGTAAATGTGCAAAATTTATAAAAAGAAAGTCGGAAAAACTATGAAATTTTAACCCCTGTGTCCATTTTAGATAAATACTTTTCTTCGCTCCGAATATATGCTGGTTATCATCAAATACCGATTTAATTATTGGTATGAGGATTGCTCTTCTTTTACAAACATCTTTGTTGTCATGCTTATTTCTTTTAATGAAATTATAAAAAGTACCACGACAACGTTATGCGTCGCATAGAACGTGAATATTGTATTTGTTTTTGATTTTATCAATTTCCGATAGCTTAATACAAAGAGGAGAATTTTGTTGATAAAGTACAGTTTGCAGAATTTCAATAATGTATGTTGTCGCTTCAATTTTCTTTGAATCATATTATATTCTTTTAACGTAATTGTGGCAGTGGAATTAGGCGTGAATTATCCATGTAACTTAATCCAAGCATATAAAGGGCTTCTAGAAAAACAATGTTCTTTACAAAGTTCTAGCACGAATTTACCGCTCTCATATTCTTTAACTATTTTTTTAATATAATTTACTGTGTATTTCAGTTGTATCTCCAAAAATTGATTTGTATATGATAACACAAATTTGCAAAGAATTCGATAATTACAAACCTTTTAAGTAATTATTTACTGCAAATATTAACACAAGAATTTGCTCAGTTGATTTAGAGATTGAAGGCGTACCAGATATTGCATTGCCATGTCCAACAAGCGACCCATTAGCATTCATTCACAGCACAAGAAGTATGAATGATAGAATTCACGCATATGGATCAAAGATATTCCTACAATTAACAGGAGGACTTGGAAGAAGTGCGTTACCGGGATTTATAAAAAAGAGTATTGCTCCATCTGAGCAAGGAAATAGATTTGACCCAAATTCAATTCATAGAGAGATGACTGTTGAAGAAATTCAAAACATGATTCAAAAGTTTGTTGTATCAGCAGTAGTGGCAAAGAAAGCAAGATTTGACGGAGTTGAAATCCACACCGTACATGAAGGCTACCTACTTGACCAATTCGCTATTGAGATTTACAACAAGAGAAATTCAATTTGCTGGAGATGTACCTGCAGTAACTGCTGAAGCTATATTGATGAATAGAGCAACAGCAGGTGATAACGTAGTAGTTGTTGGTGGTGGATTAGTTGGTTGTGAAACTGGACTATGGCTTGCACAACAAGGCAAGACTGTAACAGTGGTTGAAATGACTAATCACATTTTGGGTGGACATGGAGCAATCCCACACATGAACGAATTCATGTTGGTTGACCTTTTAAAATTCCATAATGTAACAATTCACACAGGCGCAACAGTTGAAAACACTAACGGAAATGTTGCAACAATCAAGAAAGGTGAAGAAACTTTGAAAATAGCTTGTGATACATTGATGACTTCAGTAGGATACATTGCAAAAGACGGATTATTCAAACAAATCAAAGAAAATCTTGACGTACAAGTGTATAATATTGGTGATTCAAACCAAGTTCACAACGTAATGTTTGCCATTTGTGACGCTTATGAGCTAGCAAGAGCAATATAATTTAAAACAATAGAATAAGAAAAAAGAGTTTACAAAACAGTAACCCACTGAAAAAATCTTTATCTTAAAGACGAAATAAATGCTAGTATATTTCTAGTAGTTATTTCGTCTTTTTTGTATAATAGAAGAAAACATAGATACATAGTGCGGATAAGGAAATAGCAAGTGATAGATTTTGAGAATAGGTGTAGGCAGAATATAGACTCAATACCTATTGATGAATCTCCTCACAAAACAATCACAAACCCCGTTATAAAAATAGATGTGATTTAAAATACAACAATTATATTACGGAAGTGAAAGTAATGACGAAAATAACAAAACTTAAAGAACTGTTAAATAAATCACGATAATTAGCTCAAATATATGTTTTTTGGTAATTATTACTAAAATTATTACAAAAAAATAAGAATTATCTTGCAATACAAAAAAAGTGTGGTATAATTTAGATAAGTATATTTGTGTGAAATAATAAATAATATTTGCTAATAAAGATATATGTATTTTGATTAATTATTTTACGGTAGGAATTAACTTATAGGAGGGAATATGAGAAAATTATTTACAAAAATTATAGTACTATTGCTTATAGTTGCAATGGTGCTGAGTGGTTGTGGGCTAACAGAAGGGACTGTTGCGCCAACGGTGACACCATCAACAACAGTTGAGCCGACAGGTGAACCAACAGCTGAACCGACGCAAACTCCAACACCTTCGCCACCTAAAAAAGGCGGCGGCGGCGGTGGCGGCGGTGGCGGTGGCGGTGGTAGTAGCGGTGGTGACGATGGCGGGGGAAGTACTCCCGAACCAAAGACACAGCTTGCAACTACTACTGTGACAGCATCAGATGGTAAAATTAAATGGAATAGTGTTGATAATGCTGACTATTATGTTATAAAAGTCAACAATGTTGAAAGACAGCTTGGAGATATTACATATTACGAGTTATTGCCAAATGATGATGGAATACAAGAAATTCAAATTCAAGCAAATTCTACTGATGATAGATATGAATCGTCTGAATATTCTAAAGGAATATCAGTAGCTAAGTCGTTAGAATCAAGAAATAAGGTTACTACTAATGATTTGTACATACTTGGTGCAATAAAAACAGCTGAAAGCGTTTCTATCAGTTCAAACTTGCCAATTTTGAACATAGAGGATGGTGGTAATGCCAGCATAACTTCTAATTCTTCCAGTAAATTATCAATAAATGCTAGTAATGCAAATACAGTTGTTCAAAATGTACCAATAACAGCGAATGGAATTATATTATCGGTCAAATCAGAAGGTTCGTATTCGCAAAATGCTAAGCTAGAAAGTCAAGGATTAATAGAATTCCAAAACGGCAAATTAATTGTTAATGATGTTATAAATTCAACGGAAATTGCATTAAGTAACAATTCAGCCAACTCAGACGTATCTATAGATATTTCACCGAATATTTTTGCGATACCTAAAATTACAACTGGAAATGCTAGCAATAATATTACTATTAATGTATTGGCAAATAGCAGCGAACTTGAACGTAATCTAGCGTTAGATTCCAAATATAGCGGTGAAGGTGAACTTTATCTAGAGGTAGGTGCTCGAGCTAAAAATACTGTTTTAAATTTATCTCGCAAAGTCACAGTTAAAATAATAGATGCATCACAATTAACTCCTTTACATATATCTGTAGCTAGTGAGGCAACGGGAACGAAGATATACAATACAGTAGCAGATTATAATCAAGTAGTAGAAAATCACGCAGTCAATACAATTTGCATTGGAGGAGTTGTAAAAGATGAAGCTTCAACGGAAGAATTAGATATAACAAAGCAAGTAATTGAATTGATGAGTATCACTGCTCCAACTGATAGGATGTATGATGGACAAACTAGTGTTAATCTAGAGGGAACTGTAACATATAATGTAGGCGGAACTGATAATTCTTCCTTACCAGCTGGTATTACATTAGTTAAAACTGATGGAAATCCAGTAGACTTGACGGTAGGTGAATTAGAAAGCAAGCAAGCGGGATCTAATAGACTAGTTGAAATTGATGCAAAACTAAGTGGTACAGGTTCTGATGTGTATATTTTATTTTTGCCAAAATTATATGTTGATGTTGAACCTAAGCCAATTGAATACACATTCGACAACATTGCAACTAAAACTTATGACGGCACAAAGAAAATACATGATAATGTAACAGTTGTAACTGACGATATTATTGTGGGTGACCAGTTAAGTTTGACTATTAATAGGGAAATGTCAGAATATCCTAACAAAAACGTTAACGTTGAAAAGTATACTTTTAATGTGTATGTGAATATTTTGGGAACGGATATGTCTAATTACAGTTTAACTTCGGAATATAAAAATATCACCAGTGGTATTAGTGCGAAGTCAATTGCTGATGAGGATGTGACAATTAGTCCAATATTAAATCAAATTCTTGATGTTATAGAAAAAGACAACAACACACCTGTTCCAAATGTTATGCTTAATGCTGTTGAATTAATAAATAATATGGATTTCTCAGTTAGCTATAGTGCAAACGACGTAATAGGAGAAGCTACAGCCACGATTGCAGGTAAAGGAAACTACACAGGAGAAAAACCCGTAACATTTAATATTGAAGCAGGCAAAATCATAAATGTCGAACCAATGTATTGGAGCGGAGAGGTAGGTGAATCCTTTAATGAACTTGATATTCCGGATACAGTCACTGCAAAGGTATCTAATAGTGATGGTAGTGTCATGGAATTTATAGAAGTTCCAGTTACTTGGAACACATCAACGTATGATCCAAATATCGTTTCGGAATTTCAAAATGTCAAAGGCGAAGTAACGGGTTACGATATAGCGGATTACGTTAATCCAATTCCTGAAGTAAACATACAAAATAGAGGAAATCTTCATAATTCGGTTGGGCAACCTGAAATTTACGAATATGATGGGGCGGAAAAGAAATTAAGCGATACTACATATGTAAATTACATATATAAAAAAGACGGGAATAACGTACCCCCAATTTCAGTTGGAAAATATAGCGTTTATGCGGTAATTGAAAATAAAGAATATTATTATACAGACTTAGTTATTACGAAAGGAACTCCAGTTGGTCAAGAGACAAAATATAATGACGGAATAACTCAATTAAATAATTTAACAGTATTTAACGATGGATTATTAACTGATATAATCTTACCAGAAAATTTCTTCTTTAGAGAAAATTCAACATCGCAAGTCGTGGATATTACTACAATAGATAGAAAATATAGTACGCCTGTTGTTGACGGAGAATACGAAATCGTATATATTCCTGAAAACCCAGATAATTACTATTCAGTTGTTGTTAAAAAAACAATCACAAAAGATACTGTGACTTCAAGACCAATTCAAGATGAAAGTAGTGTTACAGTAGCTGAATTTGTCTTACCTACGATAAATCAAGCATATCCAATTATTAATGTGGCATATGAAGAAAATATCTCATATTCTATATCTGATGTGTCAAATAAAGTTGCTGAAGAAGATGATGTAGCAATTATTACTATTACTCAACCAAAAGCGCATAAGCTTGGTTACAGTCAGCGAGATATAAAGTGGACTGAAAGTAGCGATAAAATCAATAATATAGACGACTTCGCATATAGCCGTAGCTATTTAGTTGGAAAAGATAGTTATAAATATACTCTAGACGCGCAATATGCTGATAATGTAGATAATGTTAAATTTAGCATTAAAAAAGAAGACTGCTACATTTCAATGAATGAAAATTTAACAATTCCATATGGAGAAGAGGCTAGTGATATTATAATGAAGTCAACAGATTATTTTGCAATTAATTCAATCGCAAACATAGAGCTGAATGATGTTGATATTAGACTTTCCAATTTGAAATATTATAACGGGAAAGGTACTTTGTGCTATATGTATTCTTTAATTTGTTTAGATAATGGTGCAGTTTTTCAGAATAGCAGTGAGTACCGCGATGTCTTTGAGCTTGGAACATATATGGTTCCACTAGATATTACAAAGCTTGATACACGTATGAACCAAAAGGACAATGGGTTTAAGAGTAATGTTCATGTGTTGAATGTTATAGAAACAAATGACGATAACATAAATTATGATTATTTAGGGCCAGTGAGTATAGTTCCTGCTGAAAAAGAGATAGCTGACTATTCTATTCCAAAAGGCGACGATTTGCCTAGAACGTTTATTTTAAGAACGGGCGAAATGTTGAGAGATGTTGAGTTGTTCGATGGCGATGAATCATACGGTTGGGATTTTTTAAACCCAAATCAAGTCATGGATACAACAGGTGTGCAAACAGTTAAAATTAAAGCGATACCTAAGAATCAAGAGAATTACATTTATTCTGGAACTAATATACAGACAGATGCTAACGGAGAGAAATATTTCGTTTTGGAAATAGACGTTAATGTTCAAGAAAATGCAAACCAAGACTTTGATAGGTATGGATACAAATTTTTAGGAACCCTTGGCACTAGATATAATCCAGACAGAGGAGTTGCAATGCAAACTCTCTATTCAAAATTATATGAAGTTGTTTCAGGCTATCATGAAGGATTGCTAGAGCATGGTGAATTTGAATATTCAAATGGAGAAAGGGCTCTAGTAATTGAAGATGTTGTAAACAGTACCGATGGGTTTAGACCATCTTTAAACTACACAGAGTTAGGGTTAGCTTATAAAGAGGCTCTTGAAGTAGCAAGAATTTTCTCAGAAGATTGGGATGAATTCTATTGGCTTCATGTGAATAATGTTAGCGCAATAGTTTATAATGATGAAGCAAAGAATGAATATCTATTAGTAGGAATTGATGAGACATTCAGTAATCTATCAGAGCGTCAAAGATATGACACTATGCTAGAGGAAATAGTAATACCAAAATACGAAGAACTTGTTAGTAATTTAGGAAGTGATATTGAAGTGGCGTTGGCAGTACAAAAACAAATTTTAAGTGATGTTGAATATCATTTCACACCAAATGGCAATTCCGCTGTGCACGATTCATTTTCTCAAAATATACTAGGACCATTAGACCACGACAATCAAGGAAAACCAATCACTTCAACAAAGACAGTTTGTGAAGGATATGCTAGGAGTTTCAAGTATATAATGGGCAAATTGGGTATAGAAGCGTTGGCGGTATCAGGAATTTCTCCCGCTGGCGGTAAAGTGCCATCTGGGTCACAACTAATGGATACTTATCACGCATGGAATATGGTTGAGTTAGATGATAAATGGTATCTAATTGATCTTACGTGGAATGATACAAGTGCAACACCTTTCACTAATGCTTTTACATTATCAGACAGGGATTATTTTGTTGATGGTGGATTAGAAGGCAAGTTCTTAGGTGGACAATCTTTAAATGGTGCTTCACACAAACAATTTGAATATGATGATTGGGACGACGATCAACCGTATTTGGATAATATTGATCATGTTAATTCATACTATAGAGGAGTAGATACTCCAAATGTATATAATTCGCTAACAATATATAATGAAAGTTATGTCATGGACGACAATGGAAGATTGTATTTCTCTGGATACAAGGAAGATGCAAAAAAATATAGTGGTTCAAGTCAAAATGAAGGAGGGAACTCATATCCAGTTGGTGGAATGATGACTCGCAAAGACATTTTGTTGGAAAAATATACAAAGGAAATTTATAATTAATAATACACACCATAGAGTGGCAAAAAAGCTGAAATTCAGAAAGTGAATTTCAGCTTTTTTATATTTTTCATCGTAATAATAAGTATCGCTTTTGTTATAGTGATAATACGTTTTGCACAATCAACCATTCCAATATTTAATGAAGCCAATTAGTGAAGAAAATTTAATATATGAACTAAAAAGAGGTGTTCAAAAAATATCTTCTAAAAACAAAAAACTTTACCTGAATTTTAGAGGGGAGTCAGCAGTTGTATTGGTAAAACACATAATGCACATAGAATTTAAAGATAGAAAACTATTTTATTACACAAAGGAAAAGATATATTTTGGGTATGGATTAGCTCTTTCGATATTTCCAATATCTTCAACTGTGATATTATTAATTTATCATTAATATCATATTCAACCGAAGACATGATAGTAAGATTTTTAGTTTTGATTGCATCTGCTTCACTAATTATAGCAAATATTGCTTTATTTAAAATTGCTGACTATATTTTATATGAAATCAAAATTAGAAATGAGAAAGATAAAAGAATAATAGCATATGAACAAGAAGTTAAGAATTATAGTGAACTAGTAAATATGCAGAGAGACAATGCGAAAATTGCTCATGATATCAAGCATAAACTTTATGCCGTAAATGACTTGATAAAGAAGAAAGATGGTTCGGGAGAAAAAGCAATAGAAGAAATTTGTGGAATGCTTGCAGAAAATAAATTAAACATTATACTGGAACGAAATCTATTGATGCACTCATAAATGCAAAAAGAAAAGAAATGCATAGATGCGGAATTGAGTCGGAAATTCGGGTGTTTTTAGCTCATGATATTGTTGTGTCAGAAATGGATTTTTGTGTAGTGCTTGGAAATTTAATTGACAATGCTTTGAAAAATGTGAAGAATGCCAATGAGAAAAGTATTGTAATCACTTTATTTGAAAGAGGTTGCTATTTAATTGTAAATATAAAAAACACAACGGAAGGTCTAATTGTTGCAAATTATTGGTTTTATAGGTATGGCATTTAGTATATTTTTCATTTGCATGAATGGAACAGTGGACAATATAAACAAGTCGATGACAATAAAAGAGAAAAAGGATTTCAAAAAGAAGTTGCTTCTAGTTCTCTTGTTTTTTTGTGTTATAGCTTAAATTTTGATGAGATTCACGGAATTAGTAAGGTATGGTTTTTGTATTTCATATGTAATTATTTCATCAGTTTAGGCGGTATTATTGGTAAGATAAAAATGACTAAAGCAGTTAAAAATTACCAAAAACGACATTAAACATACCGAAAACGCAAACAGTATTGCAATTTTTATATTAAATGGTAAAGTGTAGTCATGCAAAGCATTAAAAACTTTGCGCTAAAATTGAAGGAGGAAAAATTTATGAAGAAAGAAAAATTCGGAATGAAAGCTATCACAAAGCTAGCTGAAAAAGTAGGACAAAAAAGTGTTGACTCAGTTTGTGTTTGGTGGGTATGTTAACCAAAAGTGCCAGAGTCAATGATGAAAAAAGAAAACAAAGAAAAGTAGAAGTAAAAAGTAAAACAGGGTGCGTAGTTTCTTCTTATGATAAGGGTTTCGAAACTAAGGGAATGAATTTCGTGGGGGAATTACAAACGTAAGAGAAAAATGGGGGTGCGGTCAAATGGTTAATTTAATATAGTAAAACAGGAATACATAAACGCAATCTTGTCTATATATAAAGTATACAGACAAAAGAAAAAGCCATAAATATGGCGAAATAACAAAAAGGAGAAAAATTATGAAAAAAAGAAATAAAACTTTCACAAAACTATTGTGTATTGCTCTAGTATGTGTTATGCTAGTAACAAGCATGGGTGCTTATAGTGGAGAAATTGATTACGCAAATAGCAACGGAGCAATAGTAACAGAAACCAATGGTGTTAGAACTTCAATTACATATGATGATGTTAATGAATATAAAGTTGTTTTTGATACAATAAATAATACAATGCAATATTTAGAAAGAAATCTTTCAACCGATGAAATTAAAGCAGGACCTATAGTAACAACTGAAAGAGAAGAGCAAATTTCGGTATACTCATCTTTTTCACAATCTACAGATCATAACTATAAATATACTGTAAATTTGAGTACAGATGAGTGGTATTTGCAAAGACCAAAATTAGATGGAACAAATGGTTCATTCTACTATAAAACTTACTTAAATGATTCTAATGACTCTGAGTTAGAAACTTTTAAAGATGAGGTAGATGAATTATCATCAAGAGAACATGAATTGTATATTGCGAGTTCAGCTGCGGCGATCAATAATTTAGCAGCGGGATATTTTACCGCCCTTGCAATTGCTTCTGGTGGCATATTGGCTCCTGCGGCAATCGCAGCAATTGTAGAAGCGGTAGCGGTAACAGCGGGAATTGCGATACTTTGTGAAAAAGTAATAGAACAATGTAATAAGTGTTATTACGCGATAGAAGCAGTATACTATGCAACAGATAATATGCATTTTTAATTTACATGATGAAATAGGGGGCTGAAGAGAATGAATGGATACATAATGCCAACAATAGCAGTTTTAAGCTTCGGATTAGGAATTAGTATTTTTCTTATATTTAAACAAATTAGGCAGAAAAAAAATACTAGTAACAATAATAAAGAAATAAAGAAAAAAATAATATTTTATATAATATCTTCAATTATAGCTATAATGTGGCTAACTTTACATTTAGTATATGGTACAGTTGTGTATTTATTGATAGCGGGTTTCGTGTTTTTAACAATGATAGTTTTTCATTTTTTTTCAGAGAAAGAATGAAAAACCTAGTTTAGAACAGACTGTTTATCAATGTTGCATTGAGAGCGTTACGAACGTTGTAGGTGACTGTGTAAATGTGGGAATAGGATATATACCAATAATAAGCGATGTTTTTACTTTTGCAGACTGTATTATAAGTGTTCATTTGATGGCGATATTTTTGGAATTGAACCAGGTATAAGCGTAGCAACAACCGCAGGAACTAATCAACGAGGTGCATTTACTACAATGTATACAGATTATTCAATATATAATTGGATACTTAAAAACGAATCACTTGAATTTGGTGGATGGTTCTAATAATTTTGGAGGAATTTAAAACATGGGTAATACGGTATATTTTATTATTGGCACCATAGTGATAGTGGCTAGTTTGATAGCTCTTTTACTAGGCAGAAAAAGGCAAAATAAAAAACTCATAAGAGTCATATGTATAAGTATTATTATCTTGACAGTCATTGTTGTAGGGGTTATGGGCTTGACATATGATGAAGTTCTTCTATTTGAAGAATTACCAGAACGCAATATGAGTATGCCTACAGTTTTTAGTAAATATATAGCAACTGCACTAGAGCATGAAAATCAAAATATTGATATGTCTAATATTTGGTGCGAGAATTTAATGTTAAAATATTTGCACTTTGGCGAAAATGAAGAGCCTCAATGGGATATGAGTGGCGTGTATGCATATTCTATAATTGGAAGTAGCGAGAGCGAGCTAGATTATCGAATTGAAAAGATAGATATATTGGATGATAATAAAGTTTATAAAACACATATTAAAGATGTGCTGACTCAAAATAACTCATCATATTATTCACTTAAAGATTTGGATTATGTATTTAAAACGCTTGAGGAAATTGATTACATGATGTTGCTGGGCTATGAAAATGATATGGGTGAAAGGGAAAATATTCATCTTAATTTTAAAAAGAAAGTCACATTGTCTATGCAAGATTTTGAAATCATGAGAAATACAATGCAAATTTTTATACAATATGATGATATTATCAGCACTATAAATGATGTTGATGAAGAACATTTAATAGAATTGACAGATAAAGAATACGTAGAAATGTCTATATCAGACGGAAGTAAATACACTAAGGTGTTTGTGAAAATTGATTAAATAGCACCTCGCTCTGTGACTGCGGACGTCTTATGCTTTGCCGTTTGTCAACATTAGAAGATTGTAGTGATAAAAGAAAAAGCTAGATTTTAAATGAAACACAAATTGATACAATAGCCTACCATTTTAAAATTTAAATGGTAGGCTATTTATATTCACCGAGTTTGCTTAGCAAATTCCATGTCGGAAATCAGATTTAATTCAAATAGTCGTAGTTCGTGTACTACTTTAAATGTAGGAAATAAAGATATTAATCAAAACAGGGTATAAGAGTGAACAAAGATTCTAGTTTTATCCCATTCCTTAATTTTCAGCTTGAAGATTTCGGAGTTCTTGTGAGTTACGAGTAATAAGTTGGATAGAACGGCAAGCATATAGTCGATGCTAGTAGATGGTGTGTGTAGCTTCAAATGGTATTTGCTTTTAGAATAAGATATATGTTTTCAAGATACGCATTTCGATGAGCAATAGGTTTTGGATAAGAATCAGTTTGCCTAGTCGATTTGCGTTTTTTGAAGTAAACATCGGTCAAGAATTCTTTAATTTAGTAACTGATATATGAAATTTATAAATAATAGTATTCAATATATTACAATTTTAAGAAAAATGTGATATACTATATATAATGTAATTTATATAAGATATGTATAATATACAGCGTGAAACTTTATAGGAAGTAGCGTTGTCGATATAAATAAAATGGAAACCGATGGTGCATTTATGGTGCAGAATATTGAAGAAGTGTGAAAACGGACGAAAAACTGCGATGGCAACATACGTAGAATAGCGTATAATCTCGTAACGTTTCGCAGTTTATCATTTTTCGGGACATATGTTCGAATCATCTCACCTAAACCAATTTGAAAAACCACTATATATAGTGGTTTTTCTTTTATATTTACACATATTTGCCACTGTATGTAGTTTACACGCATTAAGAGAAGTTATCTTTATTTTGAGTAATTTATGCTTGTCCGTAATAACACAGCCTATAAAGTTCGGATATCAGGCAATATGCATATATTTGTTCGTCAAATGTGGTTGTACTTTGTAATCTAAACAGGTATTCCATAAAATCTAAACAAGACACATATCATGCAATCTACCAGTAATTAAAGAAAATTCCTCGCGCGCGTACGCGTAGCAGTAAATATCCAACATGTCCAAACGTTCAACCTCCTTACGCGACTAGAGGTTAATGCCCTTTTTGTTTTTACTGTCTTTTTGGACGTTTGGACATTGGTTTATATATAGGGAAGCTACACATTTTGAGAAATTTATATGTGAAAAACAGTACTAGGCTAGTTATAATAGTTGCAGAGTATTGGTCCTTAGTTTGAGCAATTTGTGCTTGACTGTAGCGAAATCGCTTTAGAAAGTAAGATATCGGGTTCATATACATATATTAATTCGAAAATGTGTTTAATTTTACGATCACAGCAATTTTATGGAAATAATTCTATGAATAAAAAATGTTGTAATATGTATAACTGTGACATAGTTTTTAAGAAAATATTGACAAGGCTATATTTACGTGGTATAATATGGCAAAGCCATGAAATGATAGGTGGTGGCATTTTAAAGTAGGTAGTTAAAGCGTGAATGTGTTTTGCAGATACTAAAATTCATGGATTTAGGGGAATGAGAAATGAATGAAATATTTACAGAGAAATCGGTTCATGAGGTGATGTCTATTATTAAGTTTGAAACGGATTTTACCTCACCAATTTCAGGTAGGCATGGTAAACGTTATTATGTGGGAGTGGTGGAAGGAAAAACTTTCAATGCTCAATTTTTACATGGTGTGTTTGTCAATCCTCATTTCATTGGAAAGGTATCAGAGGTTGAAGATAAGACCAAAATTAATATCGTTACACGGGCAAGTAAATTAAATGTTTGCCTAATAGTTATCATTGCTTTGCACGTTTTATATACGATTGGAATGGCGATTTTTAATATGTCAATGGGTGATTATAGTATAAGTTTTAACAGCGTTATATATCCAATATTTGTGATTTTAGGTGAAATTGTAGTTCTTGTTTTTGCAATTTGTCGGAATAGAATTTCAGAAAAAACTTTTATAAAATACTTGAAATTTATTCTTGGAGAAAGTGAAACTATTCCGACGTTTGAAGCGGTGTGGTTGTTTTAGTGGAAAAGTATATGTTTGCAGTGTTTTCTAGTGAAAGAGGAGTGATCTTTAAATCAATTTGTGCTTGTGCGTAACGAAACGCCCTAAATTACGAATATCTGGTTTGCACACATGCATCTACACATCATATTTTGGAGTATTAATACAAAAAAATAGCTTGCTAAATTTACGTTAGCAAGCTATTTTGATTTTTAAATTAAATATTTAATTTTTAAAGACTAAAATATAGTTTTCACATAAGTGTGCATAGGGTAGGACAAATACTCAACGTTCTCAAGTTTTTCAACAGTAATAAATCCAGCTGGTGCGTTTAGAACCGTAGGGATTCTGTTTACGATAGTGGCACAAGTGTGCTCAACTGTTGCAGGTTTTGTAACATAGAAAGAAGTGTCAGGTTCGCCTATGATTTTCCAATCACACATATCACCGTCGTCAGGGCCGTAAACTTTTCCGATACATTGTGATTCGATCACTGGACCTTGGAAAGTTTCAGTGGTAACAACAGCGCTCATTCCGATACAGTCGCCCTTTGGAATAGTTCTTCCAAGAGTTTCTGAATAAAGATCTTCGTCATAGAAATAAGGCACGCATTTTTGAGTTTGTGACTTAATAGTCCAACCCATTTTATTACAAAGAGCTTCGTTAGAGTTCCAAACGTAAGATGGCTCTAAAACTTCAGGGTGAGCAACTTTCAATTCAAATTCTTCTTTAGTGAAGCCAGCACCATGAGCCTCAGCAAGTGCCAAGCCATATTCTTCAACATTGTAACTAACAGAGCCTTCAATACGTCTAATGTTGTGAACGCCACCAGCTACACAGCCAATCATATTAACCCAATAGATGTCTTGCATACCAGCACCAACGATAGTACAATCGTTTTCTTTTGCCATAACGTCAAGTCTATTAGTAATAGAAGAAGCAGTAGTCCAAGGGTAGATAGCCTCCTCGCAAGTAGTGATAACATTGATACCACGAACTAGACAATTTTCAAAATGTTCAACACAATCGTCCATGAAACTGAACAAAGTAACTAAAGCAACATCAGCGTCGCACTCATCAAGAACTTCTTCAGCGTTGTTAGAGATGTATACTCCAAGCTTAACGCCAAGTTCAGCGTAATCACCAACGTCCATGCCAACGATTTCCGGATTTACGTCAATTGCACCAACAATTTCAGCACCTTTCTCATAAAGGTAACGCAAGGAATACTTTGACATCTTGCCACAACCATACTGTACTACACGAATTTTTTCATTGTTTCTCATATATAAAATCTCCTCAAAATATTGATTTACGGTGTTTTATCACCGCTTGAATATATTATAAGGGTTATACCTACTATAATGTCAATAGTATTTTGAAAATAAGTTAAAAATTTAACAATTATTTTTTTATTTATAGCTAATTGGCACTTGTAATCTAAACAACATGCCACGGTGATTAGTTTCGACCACAGGAAGGTCAGTGATTACTTCGCAAATATAATCGCCAATAATTTTAAAACCACGTTTTTCCACATGGTCAAATAGTTCTAGTGCATAGTCCTTTTCTTTTTCAAAATCCTCACAGTAAACACACAAGTAATTGCCAGAAGGAACGGCTTCTAGCTTTGGAAATAAAGTCTTGTCGTCAATAAAAACAAATACTTCAGTAGATACGAAATTTTTTGAAATAAAGTTATCTTTTCGCAAGATTGTCCCTGCATTGCAGAAAAATAGTGGTGAAATGTTGCTCTTTAGTAGACTGTGTTTAAGTTTTCTCAGCATATCTTCATATACTTCAATTCCAAAATTATAAAAATTAACACTTGTATTAATCCGATACATATACCGCCGTGGAAGATGTTCCAAAATAATCATTCCGTCAGGTGGGGAGTCTTTATACAGCTCAAAACTTTTGATAGTCTTGTCAATAGCACGACGTTGTAGCTTTAGGTTTTTAATCTCATCGTCAACAGTAAGTCGTTGTTTTTCTAGTAAGGACGTAATTTTGTCTAGATTGTCAGAGGCTAGCTGTATTTTTATCTCATTTAAAGTCAAGCCAATAGATTTTAAATATTGAATCATATCAAGTCTTGCATTTTGTTTTATATCATAATACCTATAACCATTTTCGTCATTTCGATAGTCGGGAGAAAAAAGCCCTATATTATCGTATAATCTCAAAGTTTGTTTGCTGATGTTATTAGATTCAGCCATTTCACCAATAGTTAGATGTTGCATAGTAACCTCCATATACATTATACCTAGTATAACGTTATAACACCTAAAAGTCAATAGCTATGGAAAAAAGAATCAATTTGATTTAATAATACTATATGGGAATATAGAGTTGTAAGGGGGTAACCTTTTTGGACAATATTATGAGAATATTGCGAAAAATGGTTGCTCTTTTTCTATTCATATCCTATCTTAAACACAAAATTGATTATCTTTATTATATAATGTTTTATAACCTAAGTAGAGTGATAAAAACACTGATAAGCAGACAACGGACGCTATGCAAATAGTAATGGTAATTTGATATAAAATTGCAGTAGAAGGTAACTCGCCCGATAAAATTTGACCTGTCATCATACCAGGGAGCGACACAACACCCATACCAATCATTGAATTTATCGTAGGAAGTAATGCAGTTTCAATTGAAGAATTTACCATTGGTAAAAGTATGTTTTTAGGTGTAGCACCTTGATTTAACAAAACCTCAATTTGTAGTTTAGAATCTTTAATTTTTGACATAAAAGATTTAACAGCAAGGGAGATTCCAGTCATTGCGTTACCAATTATCATACCGCTAATAGGTATTGTATATTGAGGATTAAATATACTTTGTTTTATTACAACAATAATAAAGAATGCAATTATAGAAATTCTTGAAACACAAATTGACATAGCTATAATAAGTTTAAATTTCTTATTCAAACCTTTATTAACTGATAGTATGCGATGGATTGCGAAAGCTGACATAATGAGAACATATGATACTATTAATATCGGTGAAGGATTACCAAGTATATACATTAAGATGTAACCTGCTATAACCAGCTGAAATGTCATTCTAACACTTGCTATAAGAAGTAAATTCGTTTGCTTAATTTTACATTTTTTCATTATAAGTCCAACAATAACTAATAATAAATATATAGACAAAAAATTTATTAGGTTAATTTCTACAGCGTTATTCATAAGATTTTTCTCCTATTAGATGTATGATGTTTTCTGCAAATTCATTAACTAATGCAGTGTCATGGCTTATTACAATTAAAGTTTTATGATTCATTTTAATGTAATTTATTATGTTTTCCATAAATTTATGTGCCAATGCAGAATCAAGTGCTGACGTGGGTTCGTCAAGCATAACAACGTCACATTCAATTGAAAGACAAATGGCTATATATACTCTTTGTTTCTCTCCACCAGATAGGTTATCGCAGTTTGTGTCAAGATCTAAATCGGCGGAGGTAATATTCATGAAATCATGCATCAAATCATCGTTCAATTTGATTGCACAATCACAATATTCATGAAATATTTTGAAGTTTTCTCTGATTGTGGCTGGAAATAAGAATGGCGTTTGAGAAATTAATTTTACGGTTTTTCTAAGTGAAATACTTTCACATTGGGATATTGGCTTATCTTTAAATATAATATCGCCAGCAGAAAAACCTTCGGTTTTGTTTAGTAGTTTAAGTAATGTGCTTTTTCCACAACCACTTGGACCTTGTATGAAATTCACCTTTTCGGTTAAAATATGAATATCATCATATTTTAAAAATTCTTTATATACTAAGTTTTTTGTTTTAAACATTTTTACTCCTTGCATATTAATATTATATGTAGTATAATGTTAATAACTAAATGCAATATTTAATATCGTTATCGTGTTTCGATATTGATAGTATATCATAAGGAGAATAAAAATGCAATCACCTATTTTAAGAAAACTATTTTTAGGATTTATTCAAATTCATATATTACATCATGCAAAAAAAGAGCCAGTATTTGGCACGTTTATGATTGATGAACTAAAATCACACGGCTATGATATTAGCCCAGGGACGCTATATCCAATATTTCATAAACTAGAAAAAGCTGAACTATTAACAATGGAAAGTAGGGTTGTAGATGGGAAAATTAGAAAATATTATTCAATAACACAAAAAGGCGACGAAATTTTGAGCCAAGCAAAGGCAAAAGCAAAAGAGCTTACGCATGAGTTGTAAGACAAGGGCTATGTAATTTGGTGCATACAATTACATAGTCTTTTCTTTATATTCTAAAGCACTTGATTAAATTAAGTATGCAAAGTACAATTATAAAGCATAATAAGGTGTATTGACTATGCTAGTTTCAAGAATATAATATTTAGATAAGCTAAGATCTAGTAAAGATAAGAAAATCATATAGGGTATTAAAGGTATAAGACGGTTTACAAACTCTACGCTTATGCAGTTGTATAAAGAAAATTTATTAAAAATAGAAATAAATGAAAATAAAATTATCTATATAAATATAGAGTAAAAAATTGTAGGCATGTATGAACATCTTAATGTTAAATTAGCTCAGTATTGACATATATGATATTATTGTGTATAATTGATAGAGTTGAATTAGGTAACTTAGGAATAAATATTTTTGTTCCAAAGCAAATTTTAATTTAGGGAATTAAAATTGGGAATCTATAGATTAGCTATAGGTAGTTGATTTTAAATATTAACAAAATTGCTTTAATGAAAATTTAACAAATAATTTGATAATGGGGAATTATACATATGAAAAAGACTGTAAAATTAACGATTTGCGTGATTTTATCAATTGCACTATTAGTATCAGTGGAAGGTTGTTTTAAACCAGCTGAAAGCCAGTTAACGCCAACACCTGAACCGACTATTGCACCAACGGCAGAACCAACAGCTGAGCCAACGCCAAACACCTACTGAAAAACCTAAAAGACCAAGCGGTGGCGGCGGCGGAGGTGGTTCTCCATCAACCCCAGATCCAACACCAGCACCTACCACAACGCCAACACCAGCACCGACTATGGAAATCATAGATGGGGTAATTTACGAACCAATAAATTATTATATTACGGGCTTGCAATATGTGGTTACTGGGGTTGATGACTATTCAATAACTGAAATCAATATACAGCCAAGCGTTCAAGGCGTTGATGTAACGAAAATTGATTATTCTGCATTTGACGGTTGCAATGATGTTGAAAGTATTACAATTCCAGACTCTATAAATGAAATCTATCCTAGAGCATTTAGTGATACAGCGTATTATAAAAATGAAGCAAACTGGGAAGATGGCGTTTTATATATAGGAAATCATTTGATAGAAACTGATTCTATGGCCTATATAGATCCGAATTATCGTGTAAAAGAGGGCACTGTAGTAATTGTGTCTAACGCTTTTAGAGATAAAGCTATCGAAACTATTACACTACCTGCAAGTGTAGATTATATAGGCTACGGTGTCTTTGATGATTGTGATGAATTAACAGACTTTATAGTACATGAGAATAATTTAAACTATTCATCTAACGAAGATGGCATATTATTTAATAAAGACAAAAAAGTATTGATTGAATGTCCAGAGAATGCTGATTTTACTGAATATACAATTCCAAGCAATGTAACAGAAATTGAGCCGTATGCCTTTAATAGTTGTAATAATATAACGAAAATCACAATTCCGCCAACGGTTTCTACCATAGGTTTTGCACCATTTGCACAAGCTAATTTACTATCATCTAGTGAAGTAGACGCGAATAACACGCACTTTTTAGATGAAAATGGCATTTTATTCAATAAAAATAAAAGTGAATTAATTCAATATCCTGCTGGTAAAACTGAAGCGAGTTATACTATTCCAAGCGGAATAAGTGTAATAGGATCTGACAGTTTTAACGGATGTAGGAATTTGCAATCAATAATTATACCTGAAGGCGTAGCTGAAATCTGTACGATGGCATTTGCAAATTGTGGAAATCTTAGTGAAGTTAAAATACCAGCATCAACTACGAAAATATATAA
The DNA here is from genome assembly GCA_947039455.1 of uncultured Clostridia bacterium. GTDB lineage: Bacteria > Bacillota > Clostridia > Christensenellales > CAMQZB01 > CAMQZB01. The sequence goes on along the minus strand of CAMQZB010000010.1, from coordinate 37,289 downwards.
TATGGTATTTGATGAGTGCGACGGTTTGACTGCAATTAATGTAGATGAATCTAATGAAAATTATGCAAGTATTGATGGAGTATTGTTAAGCAAAGACGGAAAAAAATTAATAAAATACCCATCAGCAAAAATTGGGTTAAACTACACAATTCCAAGCACCGTGACGACAATTAATAACACTTCAGTTACAGGAATAAAAGGTGCTAAAAACATAATAATACCAAATACAGTGAGTGAAATTTCTGTATACTCATTTAGTGCGCATTTTGCTGATTTGAGTGGATTGTTTAGAATTTTTACAACAGTTGAACGGGATAATGTACCAATTGGTTGGGAGTGTGATTGGGCAAGCGATAACGATCAAGTGTATTGGGCTGGAGAATGGAAATATAGTGAATCAGGAACACCAGTTATACCAGAGATAGTCATAAAAGATAATATAGAATACAAACCCATATTAAATAATGGGGTTTGGTCATATGAAGTATCTAAAATAACAGGAGAAACAAGTGTTGTAGTAATAGAGTCAACTATTGGCACGTACCCAGTTACATCAATAGGCGAAAAAGCATTTTATAATTGTACTAGCTTAACAACAATAAATATTCCCAAAAGTGTTACTGAAATTAAAGAAGGCGTATTTAGCAATTGCAGTAGCTTAAATGCAATCACAGTTGATCCGGAGAATGAAATTTTCACTGATGATAAAGGTGTATTAATAGACAAATCTAAAAAAATCTTAATGAAATACCCAGAAGCGAAGATATCACTCAATTATAAAATTCCGTCAGGAGTGGTTGAAATTGCAAAAGAAGCATTTAGCAATAATAAAAAATTAATGATAGTAACAATAACAAAAGAAGTAGAGATTATAAATGATTTTACATTTAAATATTGCGAGAATTTAACTAGTGTTACAATAGAGGGGGCGCTTTCTGCTATTGGACCTAAAGCGTTTTCGGGCTGTAATAAGTTAGAAGCCTTTAGCGTAGTTGGTGATACTCCAAACTTTGAAAGCGAAAATGGCGTATTATTTAATGCAGGCAAATTTGAAATCATAATATACCCAATGGGGAAAACTGCAATTTCGTACACAATCCCGTCAAGTGTAACTACGATAGGTGAAAGTATATTTGAAGGATGTACTACCTTAACAACCGTAACAATCCCATCAAGTATAACAACAATAGGCGATAGTGCATTTCAAGGATGTGTCAATATTACTGATGTTGTAATAGAAGGCACTGGCTTGAAAACTATTGGAGACAGGGCGTTTTATGAATGTGAAAATATTGCAAATATAACAATTCCAACAAGTGTAACAGCGATAGGAAAATATGCGTTTTTCGGATGTAGAGATATAACAATTATAGCGATACCAGAAGGAGTGACGGTAATTGAGAATTCCACATTTTCTAATTGTTCAAGCCTTGATAATCTAGTAATTCCAAGCCAAATAGAATCTATAGGAGTGTTAGCGTTTGATGCCTGCTATAGTCTAAAATCCTTGATAATTGAAGAAGGCGTAAAAACTATTGGAACTGTGGCATTTAGAGATTGCGTAAACTTAAAAGAAGTAACAATTCCAAGAAGTATGGAAAAAATAGAATCATCAATATTTATTGATTGTAGAAGTCTTAAATCAGTGATAATACCAAGTACAGTAGCAATAATTGAAGATAAATTATTCAGTAAATGTCCCGCGGATTTAATAGTATATACAGATGCGGAAATCAAGCCACAAGACTGGGACGATATTTGGAATGTAGGATATGATGGTAAAGTAACAAAGGTTTGTTGGAATGGAGAATGGGGGTATAATACCGAAACAGGAAAACCTAGACCTAATCCAACAAAAGACGGATTTGAAAGTGTAGTAACGTCTTCTAAATTCGATACATATTATGAGATTTTCAATACGCAAACTGCTGAACATATGGCAGCGTATGCGATAGTGAACGAGTATTATAATGCTATGGCTGAAAGCGAAAGATTACTTATGGAAAAAGAACTTGTGGACGCACCAACATCAAATACTAGCAAGTATTTTACTGGATATAAAGTAGTGAAAATTGAAGTAGACGAATACGCAGTAAATGGAATGCTTTTAATGATTAATGGTTCATTAGGTGCATATAATGCATTAGTTCTTAATAGCGAAAGCCTTGTGGCAATTGATCCTAACACTGTGGCATTAGATACATACGTTTTGAAATATGGCATTACATCGGAACAGGTTGACCAGCTTATTCAACAAACGAATGAATTTTATAGTCAATTAACTGCCCACCAAAAACTACTATTCAAAGAAACGGCAGTGAATGGTGATATGCAAGTTGAAAACATAATAGCAAATCCAGCAACAACAAGAGTCATGACTAATGAGAATATATTATTTGCATTAAATAGAGTTTTAACAAATGTATATATACATAATAAAATTTAATAGATCTGAATCTAAAAACGCACTATACGATAACATCCGATGGTGCAAATATGGTGCATAATATTGAAAGAGTGTGAAAATAGACGAAAAACTGAGAGTAGAACATGCGTAAAACCCCGCAGGACAACAGAATAATTCATCTACATTCAAATTTCAACACCTTAATACAATTCCCCTCACCTCAACCAATTTGAAAAACCACTATATATAGTGGTTTTTCTTTTATATTTATACCTATTTGATTGTGATGCGGTAATTTGCTTATGGTATTTATTCAAAAGTATTGGAATAAGACGAAAAGCTAGTACTACTAGTGTGATTGAGTTTGGTGTGTAAAAAGAATGCTAGAGCAGAGAACTCGGTTACAAAAGTCGCTTTAGTGGCATCAAATGGGTTTGGTCGAAAATTACTACGTAAAAAGACGGCAAAACAATCTACGGTTTCAAATACGTAGCCAACGACATAAACGTCTACGCCACAAAAACCACAGACCCCACAGACCCCACAAAATCCCCTCAATCCAAAGAAGACATGCCATTCTAACTAACAAAAGAGCCAATATTATCGGCTCTTTTCATTATCTCTACGTATAGGAATGTAGTCTCAAAAAGGACGAAATCACTGTCAACATCTTGTGGAAAATAAAGTGCAACTGTTGGTTGCTAAAGTGCAAATCGCAAAATATTGACATTTCTAATAGTCAATGATATAATTTATGAATAAAAGTTTTTTATAAAACTAAGATTAAATAGGGGAGCGTTGATATATGAATGATAATAAAATACAGGTATCAGATAGGATATATGAATTGCGAAAAGAGAAGGGGTTGTCGCAAGGCGAATTTGCGAATTTACTGGAGGTATCTCGTCAGTCGGTTTCAAAATGGGAAACATCTGTTAGTAAACCAGATATTGAAAATCTTGTGAAGATGAGTGAAATTTTCGGAGTATCAGTTGATTCAATTGTAAACTATAATTATGAAAAAGAACAATTAAATAGAAACCCTATTCCACAATCAAGACCTGCAAATTATCGTATATTTGGAATGACACTTACTGTTATTGCACTGATTGTTTTCTTAATTATTAACTCAGTAGTTGGCGTGGGGTTATTACTAGTAGCAGTCTTCTTTATAGCATATAAAAATGGAAACGCACGTTGGAATGTATGGGTAGTATTTTGGGAGTTGTACTCAATTTCAATAATTTTTGGGTTTGGTACATTTAGTAGTTTGCCAATATCATTTCAAATATTAGTGAAAAATTTCGACAATTATTCACTATTAAATTTTGCAGTACTACTAGTATCATTCGTATTATTTTTAATAATGTCAGTGTGGTATTATAAAGCAGAAAACCTCAGTAAAGAACAAAAATTAATTTCGATAACAGCCAAGTATTTTATCTGCAACTTAATGTACACTTTTCGATTTGTTTCAATCTTTTGGATATCATATAGTGCAGCAATTCAAACGGCAATTGCAATGGTAATTCAAATAGCATTTGTAGTATTATGGGTGGTGTATATGAGAAAAAATACAGATACTCGAAATACACAGAAGTGGTTCATCATTCTTGGAATTTTATATTTAATAACAGCAATTGTATCATTCATAATTTCATGTCCACCTGAACTTAATTCGTTTATTTTTATCTCAAATCAATGGGGGTACATAGCCCTTCTCGCAATTCAAATCGTACTATTGATATTGCTGATAAAGACTCTAATAAATAGAATAAATGTTAGCAACGTAGAGTGAAATTTTGCTAATAGAACTATGTAAAAGATAAAGCTAAATAAAACAAAAAAATAGCCAACTAACTTCATTCTAAGTTAGTTGGCTATTTGAATTTATTGTGATAAAAACTGTAAACGCTATAAATTATGCTAATACAAGATTATAGTTTGAAATCATTGATCCAATTTTGAAAATGCTCAATAAATTGCGAAAGGTGAAACCCATCACAGACAGCATGGTGAACTTGAATTGCTAGAGGAAGCAATGTTTTTCCATTGCTATCGTAGTATTTTCCGATAGTAAATATTGGTGGTAAACAGTCGAATCCATTTTGTAAATTTAAATTAAATCCAGTAAAACTCGTCCATGGAATACATGAAACGTTGAAACAGTTTTTGTTAATTATAGGTTTTGAATTTTTGAAATCACTTTTGAATTGAATCATATCGCCAGTATAATTTTTCATGAAAGAATCGAAATTATCGCTAAATTCGGTCCAAACATTAGTTATAGTCTCTGAATCAGCGTGAAACAAGGTGTAGCAAGGATTTGAAAAGCTGTAATAACCGATATTGTTTTCTTCGTCAATGTCCATACGAAATTCTTTATGTTGATTTACAATGCAAGATAAACCGTACAAGATTGAAGGAAAAAACTTCAACTTATGATGATGTATTTCTTTTAAAAAATCAGTGATATCCAAATTTATAGTCATACTATAAGTGCAAGGGACTGAATTGAAATAATGAGTGTATGAATCTTTTCTATTCCAAGTAGGCATATCGATTTTATTAAATACCATAATATTCTCCTAAATTTGCAAATTCTTTAATATTGCAGGTTCTAATCATAATATATCATATAATTAGGATCATAGCAACCGTAATTTTTAGAGTTAAGTATCCTACTAAGATTATTTGACTTTTAAAACAACAAGAAACCGAGTGGGAAGTTGTAACTATTGAAATGCTTGAAGAAAAAATTAAGCGTTTCAAAGAAGAAATGTAAGATGAAGAATTTATGAAAATGATGTTAAAGTTAAACGATATCACACAAGAAGATATGGAAAACCAAATTAAAAACTGTGAAAAACAAATTGAGCAGATTAAAAGTGGAGTAGAAATTAAACAAATAGTATTCGAAAATGGTGACTCAATGATAGGTTCATATCATGTTGATGATTTTAAAGATAATATAAATCAAAGCAAACAAGGGTATAAAGTAATTTTCACTAACGAAAAAACTGGAAAGGTTCAAGAGTTTTCCGCTGAAAGCATAGGCGACTAAACTGATAAACTTGATGTGTTGCTTAATAATGGTGAAATTACTCAACCTTATTATGAAAAAATTATGTTAGATATTCAAAAGCAAAAAGAAAGTCAATCAAGTGCAATATAGAGTGCAGTGCCAATTGAAGATGGAACAATAGTTCCAAAGGCTGAAAGTAATTATGCAGCAGATAGAATGAGCGGTTATGAGAAATTTGATATAACTTTTGAACCACTAGAGAACTATTTCAGAAACATATACTATAAAGGCGAGCTAGTAAAATCATTCTCCGATACAAACCCAAATGGCGGAGTATTAATGTGCAAATCAATTAAAGAGGGCGGTAAATTGCAACTGAAAACAGTTTATGACAGCCAAGGTGATTTAATTGGTGTAGAAGAAGTATCATAAATTTCATCTAGAACTATGGACAAAATGCACATAGCTGAAAGTGCTGATGTTGTAATGGAAAGGTGCTTGAAAACAAAACAAAACCAATAGCATTTAAGAACGCTATTGGTTTTGTTTTATCTAAGTATTGTATATTACTGAGATCCAATGCTGTACAATATCCATGAAATATTTTACAGTAATAGTAACTATGACAAAAAATGCTGAGATAATGAAACCGTGTGGCATTGAATCTATACCAGCTTTTTTCATATCTTTAAGATATGGTGGTACAAAGATAAACAAATTATAAACGACATCTATTTTTCAGTAGGATAATAATTAATATGTTATAGTGAAAGTCCGCTAATGACTATTATTTTATAGACTTTAGTATTCTAGCTACCTTGTAAAAGTGGATAAAGGCGGAGAAACTGAGTTTGATAATAAGTTTAGTTATATTGAGATAGATCTTTGGATATTGCAATTTTTTTTTTGAGATTTACTATTAATAATACAATGATTAAAAAATATGAAAAACATTCATATTTTTTCGCATAAATGGTAACGATATACTTTGTAGTACAAACTCTTGGAAAATTATGTCGAAAATAGTAAAAAAAGCACATATAATATGATTTGTGTAATTTTAAAGTATAGTTTTTATAGTAAATAAATTTTAATTCTATATTGACAAGTGAATAAATTCGTGATATAATTAAAATATATTGTAGGACAAAGTAAGGAATAGTTTACGAAATGATAAGAACGTAAACTATTTATCTTAAGTTGACTATGAAAAATATGTCAAATTGAGAAAACAATTTGAAAAGTTTATTGGAGGAAAGAGATGAAAAAAGTTATTTGTTTATTGTTAGTATGTGTACTAGTAATTGGTGCGTTTGCGGGCTGTGGTCCAAAAGCTCCAGAGAAAGTGGAAATCACATGGTGGGCATTCCCAGTATTTGCAACAGTTGACGGTGTGTCAGGTAAATATGAAAAAGAATTAGCTCAAAAATTCATGGATGAAAACGAAGGCATTCAAGTTAATGTAGAAATTATTGACTTTGCGAATGGTCCTAACAAAATCGTTACTGCAATTGAAGGCGGAACTGCACCAAACGTTGTTTTTGATGCACCAGGTCGTGTAATTGAGTGGGGAAAAGCAGGACATCTTGTATCAGTTGATGATATGGTAAAGGATTCAGGACTTGCAGCTGATATCACAAATGAAAACGTATTAGCAGCATGTGGAGACGGAACAAACTATTGGATGTATCCATCAAGTGCAGCACCATTCACAATGGCAGTTTCAAAAACAGCTTTGGAAGAAGCTGGAATGCTTGATAGAATCAACATGGAAGGCGACAGAGCTTGGACAACTGAAGAGTTTGTTTCACTATCAAAAGATATGGCAGCAAAAGGGTATAAAGGTTTTGAAATGTTCGCTAAGAGTCAAGGTGGAGATCAAGGAACAAGAGCATTTGTTCCAGCACTTACAGGCGCACACTTAACAGATTCAGAAGTATCAAAATACACAATGGATACAGCTGAAGGAATCGCAGCATTCGAACTTATTGAAAAAGGTATGAAAGAAGGATGGTTAACACCTTCAATCGCATCTGATGGCGGAATGGCAATCAAAAACTTCGTAACTCCAGTAAACAATACATTCTGGTGTACAGGACTTTGGTCACCAAACGTAGCTAAAGGAAACGCAGACCTAATGAAAGAAGCCGGCATGGAAGCTATTGGCCTACCATTCCCTTCACCAGAAGGAACTGACACAAGTTTAGAATACCTAGTTAATGGTTATGCAATTTTCAAAAACGATGATGCAGCAAAAGTCGCAGCATCAAAAGAGTTTGTTAAATTCCTAGCTGATGACGAAGTAATTGGAAAAGAAACTGTAAAAGCAACTAACTGTTTCCCAGTTAGAAAATCTTTTGGAAACTTATATGCTGGAAACGCTGACATGGAATTCTATGCAAGCTTATCAGAATATTATATGCCTTACTATAATACAATTGATGGTTATTCAGATATGAGACCACTTTGGTATGGAACACTTCAAAAAATCATAACTGGTGAAATGACTGGTGAAGAAGCAGCGAAGTATTATAATACTGAGGCAAATAAAACGATTAAATAATTATTATAGTTAGCTGTGGGGAGCAAGCATAGTTGTGCTTGCTCCTCATTATTTTAAAAGGGGGGCTATATGGTGGAAAAAATAACATCAAATAAATCGAAACCAAATTGGTATCAAAAACTACCTATGAAAAGAAGAGAAACCTTAGTATCATATCTATTTTTGTTGCCATGTTTGTTTTTCTTTGTAGTATTTGTAGTAATACCTATTTTAATGGGTGTATTTACAAGTTTCTTTAATTACACAAGTTCTAGTTTTGAATTTAACGGTCTAGACAATTACATAAGATTATTTCAAGATCAAGCGTTTTTGAGATCATTAAAAAACACAATAGTGTTAGTAGTTGTTGCAGTTCCTATAACAGTAATATTTGCACTGTTTGTAGGATATGTTTTATATAATAGAAAATCGTTTACTCGCTCACTATTCAGAGGAATATTTTATTTACCGGTAGTAACCGGAACCGTAGCCGTAACAGTAGTATGGGCTTGGATGTTTGATCAATACAATGGTGTTTTGAACTGGGTATTGATGAACATGGGAGTAATACAACAAGAAATAGCATGGCTTGGTGATGAAAGATTCGCATTGATGGCGATAATTATAATTTTGATTACAACAAGTGTAGGACAACCTATAATTTTATATATTGCAGCACTTGGAAATTTAGACACCGCACAAATTGAAGCATCAAAAATTGATGGTGCAACAGAATGGCAAGTATTTAGACATATAACATGGCCAGGAATCTTACCAACGACTCTATATGTAGTAATGATAACAACGATTAATACATTCCAATGTTTCAGTCTAGTTCAGTTACTTACAAGTGGAGCACCAGACTATCATTCTTCTACAATAATGTATCTAGTATATGAAATGGCATTCACATTCAAGCAATTTGGATATGCAAATGCGATGGGAGTAATATTAGCAGTAATTATTGGAATATTTAGTATAGTTCAATATAAAGCATTTAGCTCAAAAGGTTAGGGGGAGGAGAATTATGGCGAATATTAAATCAACGAAGAAAAAAGTCTTTGATACGACAACAATAATAATTTTACTTTTCATAACAATAATCTTCATTTTTCCATTTTATTGGATAATAACAGGATCATTTAAAACTAGATTAGATTCATTGATCTTACCACCACAATTTTTCCCATTAAACCCAACAATGGCGTCATGGGAAAAGCTGTTTTTGCAACCAACATTGAAATGGTTCTTCAACAGTATTTGGATATCAGGAATCACAATGGCTTTAGTTTGTGCCGTTTCAACTCTAGCAGGATATGTTTTAGCTAAGAAGAAATTTATAGGAGCAGTAACGCTGTTCTCAATGTTTGTATTTGCGATGGCACTTCCAAAACAAGTAGTACTTGTACCACTTGTAAAATTAGTAAGTTTCTTAGGGTTTCACAACACAATGGCAGCAGCAATTTTGCCTGCGATAGGTTGGCCTTTCGGAATATTCCTAATGAAGCAGTTCTCGGAAAACATACCAAATGAGCTTCTAGAAGCCGCGAAAGTTGATGGCTCAAGTGAATTTGGAACGTTTATTAAAATTGTTATCCCAATGGTAAAATCAGGAATAGCAGCCTTAGCAATTTTCACGTTTATTTCAAGTTGGAACGATTATTTCTTGCAATTAATCATGCTTACGTCAAGAGAAAATCTAACATTACAACTAGGACTAGCAACATTGCAAGGAGAATTTTCAAGTGACTATGGAGTATTGATGGCAGGAGCAGCATTATCAGCACTTCCAATAATTGCAATTTTCGTTGCATTCCAAAAATCATTTACACAAGGAATAACACTTGGCGCTGTAAAAGGCTAAGCTAGTAAAAAAAAACAAAAGAGAGATTTAAAACATGTTAAAAGAAGATGGATTAATAAATAATGCACTACAATATTTATATGATATGTTGATATTAAATTTATGTTTCGTAGTGACTTGCTTGCCAATTATTACAATTGGCACATCAGTATCTAGCCTTTATTATACTAGTTTTAGATATAAAAACAGAAAGGCAGAGGAAGATAATTTGAAATTACACAAAATTTTCTTTGCTGAATTCAAAAAATCTTTTAAAGAAACAACAAAAATGTTTGCAATGTGCCTAATTGTAATATTAGGCATTGCATTCAATATCTGGTTCACACATGGAATAGACCAATATAATTTAATAGAAGCATTGATGATATTTTTATTAATTCTTGTGCTAATATATATGATATTTGTATTCCCTGTTATGTCAAGATTCGATAATACTTTGAAAAAAACATTCACAAATACAGTATTATTAATCTTCAACAATTTGGGAAAATCTTTGATGATATTGCTAGTAGTAGTAGGCGTTTTGTTTATTGCATTTTTCAATGCATATACAAAAGCATTCTCAATGGCATTCTTTGTTTCAATAGGTGTGGCATTTTTGATACAGCTGTTGATAAGATACTTTGACAAGATTTTTCAAAAATATTATGAAATCGAATAAATTTAAAATAATTACGAAAGTAGAGGTTTAAAAATGGCAAAATTTAATATTACGCAAATTAAGGGTGTAATCCCTGCAATGTTTACTTGCTTTGATGAAAACGAAGAAGTAGACGTACAAAGAACTATTGACTTCACTAATTACCTTATTAATAAAGGTGTAGATGGACTTTACATTACTGGTTCAACAGGCGAAGGTTTTTTGATGACAAACGAAGAACGCAATCTTGTTACTGAGATCGTATGTAAAACAGTTGCTGGAAGAGTTCCTGTAATCGTTCACGTAGGTGATATTGGAACAAAAAAATCCATCAACATGGCTAAATATGCAGAAAAGTGCGGAGCAGATGCAATATCTTCAGTTCCTCCTTTCTATTTCAGATTTAATCAAGAAGATATCTATAATTATTATAACGACATTTCAGAGTCAACTGACCTTCCAATGATCGTATACAATGTATGTCTTGCAGGATTAATGAGCAAAGACTTTGTTAAACAATTAGCATCAATCAAAAACGTTAAGGGTTTGAAGTTTACTGCACGTGAACATGATGAAATGTGTTTACTTAAAGAAGCTCTTGGAAAAGACTTCATGATTTACTCTGGATGTGATGAAATGGCAACACAAGGATTGTTGGCAACAGCTGACGGCATAATAGGTTCATTCTATAATGTAATTCCTGAAACATTTGTTGAAATTTATAACTATGCTAGACAAGGCGAATATGTTAAAGCATTTGAAATTCAAAAAATGGCTACAAAATTCATACATTTCGTATTGCAATGGGATTGTTTCCCAGTCATGAGAGAATGTTTGAGAACAAGAGGACTAGTTGACCCAGGTTACTCACGTCGTCCATTCAAAGCACCAAGCAAAGAAACAATGGATCAAGTATGGGCTTTCTGTGCTGAACTCAAAAAAGATAATGGCATTACTCACATGGATTTTATTGACAAATTCTAATACTATTTTTTTTCATATTTTAAACATTTACAGCAAGATTTGTCTTGCTGTAAATTTAAAATAGAGAGATAATTTTTTAAATTGAGTATTGAGGTGAAAAATGAAATATTACATAGGAATTGATATAGGTGGAACTGCAATCAAAAGTGGAATTGTCAGTGAAGTTGGAAAGATTTTATTAACTGAAATTACGGAAGCGTATTTTGACAACTATAAAACACCTCTATGGGAAACAACGTTAAAAGCCACAAAAAATATCTTTGAAAAGTCTAAGGAATTAGATCTAAAAATTGAAGGAATAGGATTTTCCGTAACAGGTGATGTTGACACAAATGAAAATGTAATAGTTGGAGGTTGTGGGTCAATACCGAAGTGGGAAAATATAAATATTCAAAAAGATTTAGATGCTTATTTAGGTGTTGCACTTAAAATTTCAACTGTTAATGATGCTAATTCAGCAGCAATAGCGGAGAGATGGCAAGGTTCAGCTAAGGGCTTTGATGACGTAATAGTTTATACTATTGGAACGGGTATCGGTGGTGGAATATTTGTAAACGGCAAAATATTAAATGGAAGTAGAGGCTTTGCAGGCAATATTGGTCATATGGTAATTGCTGATGGAAAAGATAAATGCCCTTGTGGAAATACGGGTTGTTTTGAGAAAATGGCATCAACAAGAAATATAGTAAAACATTGTGTTGAAAAAGGACTTGATATCAATGGAAAAGAGCTTTTTGATGTATCTAATGACAATATAATAGCAAAGGCGATAGTTGAAGAGTTTTTTAACTATCATGGAATAGCTATAGGAAATTTAATTCATATTTTCAATCCAAAAGCTATAGTTATTGGCGGAGGAATATCGAACCAAGGACAATGGTTTATTGATAGAATTAAAGAAAGTGCAAAATTACATACTTTGCCACATTTTTTTGATGGTGTTGAATTTAAGCAAGCTAAGCTAACCAATGACGCTGGATTAGTAGGAGCTGTGAAATATTATATAGACAAAATGGAGAAATAATCTTATGAATAAAAATCAAATTATTGAAGCAATAAAAGGCGGATTAATAATATCATGTCAAGCACTTGAAACTGAACCGCTTTACAGCAGTTTTATCATGTCAAGAATGGCGGTTGCAGCAATGCAAGAAGGTGCAGTGGGAATTAGAGCTAATACAGTTGTTGATATTGAAGCAATTAAACAAGCAGTTAGTTTACCAATGATAGGAATAATTAAAAAAGTATATGATGACAGCGAAGTGTATATCACTCCAACAGAAGTTGAAGTTGAAGCGTTGATTGAAATCGGAGTTGAGATTATTGCAATAGATGCAACAAATAGACTGAGAACAGGTGGCAGAACACTTGAGGAAATATTTATTCCATTAAAAGCAAAATATCCTAATCAATTATTCATGGCTGATTGCAGTTGTTATGACGATTGCGTGAATGCTGAAAAGATTGGATTTGATTTTGTTGGAACAACACTTGTTGGCTATACAAAAGCAACAAAAGGACAAAAACTTCCTGCGACTGATTTGATAGTAGAGTTAAAGAAAACTTTAAATATACCAATAATTGCTGAAGGCGGAATACATTATCCTAAACAACTAAAGGAAGTAATGGATTCAGGCTGTCATTGTGCAGTAGTTGGAGGAGCAATCACACGTCCACAAGAAATAGCAAGAAGATTTATAAACGAAATTAAATAGTTAACAAAGATAGGGTGTATACATTGACAAAAGTAGTCAATTATGGTTAAATATAGTTGAATGAAAAAAATTGGAGTTTTAATGAAGAATATTAAGAGTAAAAAGCTGTATTTTAAAGTATTTGAAGAAATAAAATCATATATAGTATCACATAATTTACAATCAGGAGATCGTCTACCAACAGAAATGGAAATGGCGGAACTTTTGGGTGTTTCTAGAAATGTATTAAGAGAAGCGATAAAAACACTAGAAATAATTGGTGTAGTAACTAGCAAACCTGGAGTTGGAATGATAGTAAACAGCTTTAATTCAAATTTCCTATCAAGTTGTATGTTTCTTAATTTGATTGGAGATAACAAAGAGCTAGTTGGACAGTCACAAGAAGTAAGAACTGTTATGGAGCTTGGATTTGCAAAGAAGAGTTTTGATAGTATGATTAAAGAAGATATTGATACTTTGCAAAAATTAGTTGATGACATGAATTTTTCTGAAACATTGAATGGTGATTACTATTTGCTTGATATAGAATTTCATAGAACGATGTATAAAAGACTGCAAAACCACGTATTATCAGCCTTTGTTGATTCGGCATGGGAATGTGAAAGATACTATAAGTCTATGTTTGCGCAAAACAAAGAAATTAATATAGATAAACATCAAAGAATAGTTGATGCACTAGTAGCGAAAGATTATTCGAAATATCTTGAAGCACTGGAGTACCATTTTAATTATAACTACAAAGCAAAAATACAGCAAAAATAACCTATAACTTATAAAGGTTATTTTGTTAAATACATGAAATAAAGGAAAAGATAAAATGATGAAGAATATATTATGTTTTGGAGATTCTAATACGTATGGATCAAACCCATTAGATGAAGAAGCACGCCTACCAATTAATGTAAGATGGACAGGAGTATTGCAAAATATTCTTGGAAAAGATTATAGAATCATTGAAGAGGGTCTTGGCGGACGAACTGTAGCGATGGAGGATACGATTGGTGTGAGCAAGAATGGAAAAGCTCAAATCATGACTTGCATATACAGTCATGCCCCAATAGATTTGGCGATAATAATGCTAGGAACAAATGATATGAAGCATAGATTTTCATTAACAGCAAGAGATATATCATTAGCAATGAACGATTTAATCGCAAATGTATTGAATATCAAACAAAAAGACTGCACAATGAAGATAATGTTAGTTGCACCAGTAGCAATTAGTGATGAAACTACAAGTGGCGAAACTTTTGGAAGTAAAAACAAAATGAGTCGTCAATTAACACCATTGTATAAAGAAATTGCAATAAAGCATGGAATAGAATTCTTCACATTGTTAGATTTAGTAGAACCATCAAAATCTGATGGAATCCATCTTGACCCAGAAAGTCATGAAATTGTTGGTGTTGCGATGGCGAAAAAAATTAAAGATATATTAAACTAGAAATAAATTCAAATAGATGTAAGGGAGTAACCTTTTTTCGCAATAGTATGAGAATATTGCAAAAAAAAGGTTACTCTTATTCTTTTGCCACTTTATCGTAATAATCATCTAAAAACTCTGTAGGTGCTTCAGTGTGTAATTATGAGAAGAAATTAAACAGTGTAATTACAACACAAATCAAACTAGAAGGTATTGATTTTGGTTCGTGGGGGCTTGCGAAAATATTTAGAACTTAATGCCAGTGGAACAGTGGTCTAATAATATTTTATATGTTCCTCAAAACCCCCAAAAATCATGGGAATAGAAAAAGAGAACAGTTACTTAGGTAACTGTTCTCTTGCATATTAGCGTAAAATAAATTATTTTAAATTAAGAATTTCGTCAGCAGAGCAATCCAAGAATGCACAAAGTTTTGCAAAAGTGGATAGGGATGGGTGAATTCTACCAGATAAGTATTGAGAAAGCGTTGGTTTGGAAATACCAAGTGCCAAAGCTATTTCGGTTTTGCTTTTGCCAGATGTAGTAATTTCACGTGCAAGATTTTCAGTGATGATTTCATTAATATTTTGCATAATAAACTCCTTTCTAATTATTATATTAGGTATTACCTAAAAATGCTTGACAATTAGGTATTACCTAATTTATAATACAAGTATTGAGAAAAAGGCTCAAAAATAAACATATACAACAGGAGGAAAAAATGATAGGACAAATAGTAGGAGTTATAGTATTTATAGGTATAGTGGCAGGTATAGTTACGTTAACTGAATTAAATAGAAGAAAAACTATTTCATGTGCAAAATGCAAGACAAGATTTGATTTTGAAACAGATATCACTTATGATGAAGTTGAGAGTATTAACGATGGTAAATCAAATGTAGCAAAAATAGAATTTGATTGTATTTGCAAACAATGCGGAGCTAATAAGATATTTACTAAAAAGTTTACAATAGCATCTGTGGATAAAGAAGGAAATGTTAAACGTAACAACGTAGAGCGTAATATTAAAAAATATTTTTCATGAGAAAATTTTTCATGAAAAAATCTATGAAATCAGAAAAAGATTGTGTTAAATCGTCTATTAATGATTTTGTAATTTATAATGGAGCACTGATTAAATATACGGGACAAGAGGTAAATGTAGTAATTCCATATGGAGTAAGAAGTATTGCTTACTGTGCGTTTGCTGATTGTGTTGATTTATTATCAGTTACAATTCCAGCAAGTGTTACGTGTATAGGTGATGCCGCTTTTAGTTGTTGTTTTAATTTGGAAGAAGTAATAATTCCAAATAGCGTTGTATCTATGGGGCATTATGTATTCTTTGGATGCAGAAACATAGCAATAATTGAAATCCCTGATAGCGTTGAAATGCTCGGAATGAGTGTGTTTGACGGATGGGCGTACATCAAAAAATACGTCTTGAATGTGATAAAGATATAATATATGAAGAGATTTTTGATAATTGTGATGCGCTGTTTGATATAGAAGCATTGTTTGGAAAACAATAAGAAGAAGATATTAAAAAAAACAATACTAGCAAATCTCTTGCCTTATCCGTATTTTTATGATATCATAATTTTGTAATTAAATATACAAATCGCTATTTTGCGATATTTCTTATATAATAGCTTTAATTGGTAAGCGAGTTTCTACCTTACGACCGTAAATACGTAAGACTATAAGGAAAAACAGGGAAATTGTCTTCGGAGAATTCTACCTTCTTTTTCTTATTCTTTTTTTCAAGAATAATTTGGAGGGTACTTTAGTGTTAAACTTTAAAGACAGCAACAATTTAATATTAAAAAACAGCAAAAGGGATTTTTGCAACATTTTTAGGATTTTAGAACATTAGCATAGGAATATGCTGATGTTTTTTTTATTTTTGTTAACTAGCTAACCTATTTTGGAGGATTGATTATGTATAAATCAGATTTGGAAATTGCACAAGAAAGTAGTATTGAAAAAATTATCGACGTGGCGAAAAGATTAAATTTAACCGACGACGATGTTGAATTGTATGGAAAATATAAAGCTAAAATTAATTTAGGCGTGCTTAGCCGTGTGGAAAGTGGTAAAAACGGAAAGGTCGTTTTAGTAACGGCTATCAATCCTACGCCGGCAGGGGAGGGAAAGTCTACTACGACAATTGGATTAGCCGACGCACTTAATCAACTAGGCAAAAAGGTAGTAGTCGCAATTCGCGAGCCAAGTTTTGGGCCAGTTATGGGAGTAAAAGGCGGTGCTTGCGGTGGTGGTTATGCTCAAGTTATTCCAATGGAAGACATCAACTTGCATTTCACTGGAGACATTCACGCAATAACTACTGCTAATAATGCAATTTCAGCAATGATTGATAATCACTTACAACACGGCAACGAGCTTAGTATTAATCCAAAATCTATTACTTGGAAACGGTGTCTTGATATGAATGATCGAGTGCTTCGTGAAATAGTGGTGGGCATGGGCAAAGGCAATGGAGTTTGCCGTGAGGACGGATTTAATATCACGGTGGCTTCTGAGATTATGGCAATTTTGTGCCTATCTAGCGATCTAATTGATTTCAAAGCAAGAGTGGAAAAAATTGTTTTCGGATATAATTATAGCGGTGATCCTATTACTGTGAAAGAGCTTGGTTGTGCCGGTGCTATCACTGTTATCATGAAAGATGCGGTTATGCCTAATCTAGTTCAAACGCTAGAGCATACTCCGGCATTGGTTCATGGTGGACCGTTTGCGAATATTGCACACGGTTGCAATAGTGTAATTGCCACAAACCTCGCTAGAAAGCTTGGTGATATAGTAATCACTGAGGCGGGATTTGGTGCGGACTTAGGTGCGGAGAAATTTCTTAACATAAAAACTCGTGCAGGTGGATTTAGTCCAAGTGCGGTTGTTATCGTAGCAACTATTCGTGCTTTGAAAATGCACGGTGGCGTTAAAAAATCTGACCTTGGTGTTGAGAATGTGGAAGCACTAGTTAAAGGTATTGCTAATTTAGAAAAACACATTGAAAGCATAAAAGCATTTAATGTTCCATACGTTGTTTGTATAAATAAATTTGTCACTGATACTGATGCGGAGGTTTCTGCATTGTATGATTACATGGCAAAAAATAATCATAGGGTTGAGATTTCGGAAGTTTGGGAACATGGCGGAAAGGGCGGAATTGATTTAGCAAAATCTGTTTTGGAAATTCTAAACAACGAAAAAGGCGAAGAAACTTTCACGCATATCTATAATTTGAAAGATTCACTAAAAGATAAAATAGAAACTATTGCTAAAGTAATGTACGGCGCTGACGGAGTAGATTTCACTCCTGCTGTAACAAAACAATTGGCGAAATTTAAAGAATTAGGATTTGACAATATGCCTGTGTGCATGGCGAAAACACCTGCATCTTTAACGGATGATCCAAGTGTGGTTGGTCGTCCAAAGGGCTTTAGAATTACGGTCCGCGAAGTGAAAGTCAGTGCAGGTGCAGGATTTGTTGTTGCATTGACTGGTGACATCATGACAATGCCAGGACTACCTAAACGTCCTGCGGCTATGAATATGGACGTAATAGACAACAAAATTGTAGGATTGTTCTAAGAGTTTTAGTTGTGTTAATTTAATTGGTTAATAATTTTTTTAAGTAAATGAGGTATAAATATATGAGTAAAGTTGTAGTTATAATGGGTTCGACTTCCGATTGGGAGTCAATGAAAAAAGCGTGTGAAGTGCTTGAGGAATTTGGCGTAGCTTACGAGAAAAAGGTAGTTTCGGCTCACCGAACACCTGAGTTAATGTATGATTTTGCGAAAAATGCTAAGATAAACGGCTTTGATGTAATCATAGCGGGAGCGGGCGGGGCGGCACACTTGCCAGGAATGGTAGCGGCACTTACAACACTGCCTGTGGTTGGCGTGCCTGTTCAATCTCGTGCACTAAAAGGAATAGATTCGCTACTATCTATTGTGCAAATGCCTCACGGAGTGCCTGTTGCAACGGTGGGAATTAACCAAAGCGGAAATGCAGGTCTACTTGCTGTGAAAATTCTAGCGGTTAATTGCGAAGATTTGTCAACAAAGCTTGAGGTTTTTATGAAAAATCAAAAAGAGAGCGTACTTGCTTGTGAGCTATAAGATTGGTATTGTAGGTGGTGGACAACTTGCCTATATGATAATTGAAGAGTGTAAAAAAAGAGGTTTTGAAACTGCGTGTCTAGACGAAACAGCGGAAGCACCAGCTTTGAAAATTTGTGATACGCCAATTGTAGGAAAGTTTTCTGATGTGGCGAGTCTAACAAAACTTTGCGAAGCATGTGATGTGGTGACTTACGAATTTGAAAATATCGATTGTAATGTGATTGAAACGTTGTCAAAAAAATACAATATCATGCAAGGACACAGACCGCTGTTCTATTCAAAAAATCGTATTGTAGAAAAAAACTTTGCACTAGATAATGGGCTTACACCTCCAAAATTTGAGGTGGTAATGGACACTGACAGCTTGACAAAAGCCGTGGAATATGTGGGACTGCCAGCGGTTTTGAAAACTTGTACAATGGGTTATGACGGCAAAGGACAAATGGTCTTGCGTAAACTTGCGGACTTGGAAAACGTGCCACAAGACTTGCTGTGCGATAGCATACTTGAACAGTTTATAAAATTTGATTTTGAAGTTTCTTGTATTGTTGTAAGAAATAAAGCTGGCGAAATAGTCCATATGCCAATAGGCGAAAATATACACAAAAATGGTATTTTAGATTTGTGTTTAGTGCCACCTACGAAATTATCTAAGGTGATGGAAGAAAAAATTATTACTGCTACCTACGGTTTCATGGCAAGAGCGGATTTTGTTGGGATACTTGCGATAGAATATTTCGTGGTGGGAGAAGAATTTTTCTTTAACGAAATGGCACCTCGCCCACATAATTCTGGACACTACTCAATTGAGGGGTGCGATGTCAGCCAGTATGGTATGCTTGTTGATTGTCTTTGTGGTGGTACTTTGCGACAACCAAAAGTGTTGCAAGATACTTTCATGAAAAACATTTTAGGACAAGATATCGGCAGTTTAAAAAACTTGAAAACTAACAAAAATGTTCATATTCATATGTATAATAAGGCGGAAGCCAAACTAAATAGAAAAATGGGACATGTAACTTTTACTAATTGCAAGGAAGATGAATTTTTGCAAATTAACAAAGAAATCTTTGGAGGAACACATGAATAAATTTAGAGTTTATGTAGAGAAGAAACTAGAATTTAACGTTGAAGCGGATATGCTTTTAAAGAATTTAAAAGCGAACTTGGGTGTTTCTATCACATCATTGCGATTGGTAAATACCTATGATGTTTTTAATATAAGTGAGGAATTGCTTGCACAGTCTATGCAATCAGTTTTCGGGGAAGTAGTAACAGACAAAGTGACAACTGAGTTTGATTTAAAGAGTATGAATTATTTTGCGGTGGAGTTTGTTCCAGGTCAGTTTGACCAACGTGCTACTTCGGCAAAAGAATGTATCGCACTTATTGACTTTAATTCAAATGTAAAAGTTAGAAGCGGAAAAATTATAATTGTGGAGGGCGTGTCAGTTGAAGACATGACTGCTATCAAAAAATATTATATAAACAAAATTGAATCAAGAGAAAAAGACCTTAGTATAATAGACGACACTGAAAATGTAGACGTTATACCAGTGCCTATTATTGAGGGGTTTATAGAATTTGATATGGCGAAAATTTCAGCACTTAGAAGTTCAATGGGACTTGCTATGACTGAACTTGATTTGGAATTCGTAAGAGAATATTTTAAAAAAGACGAAAAACGAAACCCAAATGAAACGGAAATTAAAATGCTAGATACATATTGGTCAGATCACTGTCGTCACACAACTTTCGAAACGGAACTTATGAACATCACCGTGGAAAAAGGAATGTTAAAATCAGCAATTGACAGTGCATTTGCAACTTATTTAGATTTAAGAACAGATTTATCTCGTTCAAATAAAGAAATTACCCTTATGGATTTAGGAACAATTTGTGGAAAATACCTAAAGAAAAATGGCTATATGGACGATTTGGAAGTGTCCGAAGAAAACAACGCTTGCAGTGTTTACGCTGATATTACAGTTGACGGAAAACCTGTTAAGTATCTAATTCAATTCAAAAACGAAACCCATAATCACCCAACGGAGATTGAACCATTCGGAGGTGCGTCAACGTGTATCGGCGGTGCAATTCGTGATCCGTTATCTGGTCGTGCGTATGTTTACCAAGCAATGAGAATAACTGGTGCGGGCAACATTTGGGCTAAAGTGTCAGAGGCTTTGCCAAACAAATTGCCACAACGTACTATCTCAAAAAAAGCATGCGACGGTTATTCTTCATACGGAAATCAAATCGGAATAGCTACTACTTTTGTAAAAGAGTTGTACCATGACGGGTATGTTGCAAAACGTATGGAAGTTGGTGCTTGCGTGGGTTCAGTTCCTGTGGAACAAGTTCGTCGTGAAAGCGTGTCCGCTGGCGATATAGTAATCATGTTCGGTGGAAGGACTGGGCGTGATGGAATAGGCGGTGCAACTGGTTCTAGTAAAGAACACAACGAAGCCTCATTGGAAGTTTGTGCGTCAGAAGTTCAAAAAGGCAATGCACCTATGGAGAGAAAAATTCAACATCTTTTCCGTCGCAGTGAGGTTACTAAACTAATTAAAAAATCCAACGATTTTGGAGCTGGTGGCGTATCAGTAGCAGTAGGCGAATTAGCCGACAGCCTACTTATCGACTTAAACCAAGTGAGAACAAAATACAGCGGATTGAATGCTACTGAAATTGCAATCAGCGAATCTCAAGAGAGAATGAGCGTTGTAGTTGAGGCGAAAGATGTTGCGGAATTTTTGGGATATTGTAAAGAAGAAAATTTGGAAGCCTACACTGTTGCTGATATCACAGACACAGGCAGACTTCAAATGATGTATAACGGCGAAATGATAGTTGATTTGTCTCGTGATTTTATCAACACAAACGGCGTACGCCAACAACAAAACGTAGTAGTTTTAGGCGGCGATGTTGTGAATCCGCTAACAAGAGCCACAACATTGGATTTCGTTAGTGATGTGAAAAACTTGCTTTCTGATAAGAATGTACTAACTCAAAAAGGCATGGTAGAAATTTTCGATGCAACAATCGGAAACACAACTGTTTTAATGCCATACGGTGGAAAATATCAATTAACGGAAACTCAAGTATCTTGTCAAAAAGTATCAGTAGTCAATGGATTCACTGATGACGCAACGGTGCTAACATACGGATTTGACCCTGAATTGTCATCAATTTCACCATTCCTAGGTAGTCAATACGCTATTTTGGATAGTGTGGCAAAGTCTATATCTTGTGGTGGTCGCTTTGATAAATTGCATTTCTCTTTCCAAGAATATTTTGAAAGATTGGGAAAAGACGATACAAAATGGGGCAACCCACTTCAAGCATTGCTTGGTGCATTGTATATGCAAATCGGCTTGAAAAAAGGTGCAATCGGTGGAAAGGATTCAATGAGCGGAACATTCAAAGACATCACAGTTCCTCCTACACTAATTTCTTTTGCGGAAACTTTGACGGACGCTAATATTGTTATTAGTCCAGAATTGAAAGCAGTAGGAAACAATTTGTATTTTGTAAATTTAAAAGAAAATGAGGACTACACAGTAAATATAGAAAAGGCTATTAAGATTTTTGCATTTGTGGAAAACTTAATTAAAAATAAAAAATTAGCTTCAGCTTACGCAGTAGGTTTTGGTGGAGTAGTGGAAGCTATTTCAAAAATGTCTTTCGGCAACTTGATGGGAGCTGAAATTAATGTGTGCGATTGCGTATTATTTAAGAAAAAATACGGCTCATTTATCATTGAAACAGCTGAAACGCTAGATGATGAGTTGTTGACATTCATTGGAAAAACAGTTGATAACGGCGAAATAAAAATCAACGGAACAGCCTTTGCCATTAATGATTTACTAAAATCTAACTTTCAGAATTTCGATAAGATTTACAAAGTATCCGTAGATGCTAAATTCAATAAAGCTGTGGATACTTATAAAATTGGTGAGGCTCGTGAAATCGCAGTTTATCCATTTGATAAAAAAGATACGGTTAAAGTTTTTATTCCTGTGTTCCCAGGAACAAATTGTGATTATGACACAGCAAAAGCCTTTAGGCGTGAAGGCGCAATTGTTGAAACTTTGGTTTTCAACAACCTAACAGGCGAGAACATCAAAGAGTCTATTGGGAAAATGGTGGAAGCTATCGACAACGCTGACATCTTAACATTTGCAGGTGGTTTCTCCTCTGGTGACGAACCAGACGGAAGCGGAAAATTCATTGCAAACGTAATTTTAAATGAAGATATCAAAGCTTCAATTGAAAGATTGATAGCAAGAAAAGGTTTGATTCTAGGAATTTGTAACGGATTCCAAGCATTAGTAAAGTCTGGACTACTACCTTACGGAAAGTTCGGTATGCTTACAAAAAACAGCCCTACATTATTTAGAAATGATATTAACAGACATATTTCAATGATAGCAAAAACGAAAGTTTCAAGTACAAATTCACCATGGCTAGCAAGTTTTACGGTGGGCGAGGAATACGAGATTGCCTTGTCACACGGCGAGGGTAAATTCGTAGTGAATGAGAAGCTTGCAAGCGAACTTTTTGCTAATGGTCAAGTGTGTTTTAGATATGCTGATATTGCAGGCAATCCAACAATGGAAGCGCCACATAATCCAAACGGTTCATATTATGCAATTGAGGGTATCACGTCTTATGACGGATTAATCCTTGGAAAAATGGGACATAGCGAGAGATATGAAGAAAATATTTATAAAAATATTAACGGAGAAAAACATCAAAACATATTCAAAAATGCAGTTGAATATTTCACTAAATAAGGAGAAATTATGACAGGTCAATTATTATACGACGGAAAATCAAAGCGAATTTTGAGTACTGACGATGAAAACCAAGTGGTGATGTACTACAAAGACGACACAAAAGCTTACAATGGCATAAAAAAAGCCATGATAAAAAATAAAGGAATTATTAATAACAAAATTTCTTCATTGATATTCACTTATCTAAATGAATGTGGAATTAGAACTCACTTCAAATCACGCATTGACGACAGAAGTCAACTTTGCGAAAAGGTTAAATTAATACCTCTTGAAGTGATTTGCAGAAACGTTGCTTGCGGTAGTTTGTGTATTCGCTACGGTCTCCACGAAGGTCATGTTTTTAGTTCTGAAATCATGGAATACTGTTTTAAAAATGACGATATGGACGATCCGTATATCAATTTTGACACAGCGAGAGAACTTAACATAGCAGACAAAAAAACATTGAAACATATTGACTTAACCGCTCGTGAGATTAATAGCTTATTAAAAGATTTTTTAGATAAACTTGATATTATACTTGTAGATTTTAAAATGGAATTTGGGTATAATAGACACGGAGTTGTGCTTTTGTGTGACGAGATTTCTCCTGACACTGCACGATTGTGGGACAAAGAGTCAAAAGAAGTTTTGGATAAAGACAGATTTAGACGTGATATGGGTAAAATTGAAGAGTCATATTTAAATATTTTAAAAAGGTTGGAAAAGTAAATGGAAAACAATAAAAATTATTTTGACATGGCTGAAATTCACGAGGAATGTGGAGTTTTTGGCGTTTATAACGTAGATAATGCATCAGAAATCGCTTACTACGCACTTCACAGTTTGCAACATCGTGGTCAAGAAGCTTGCGGAATTGTGTGTGTGGAGGACGGAGAGAGTACTCTAGTGAAAGGTCATGGACTTGTAACTGAAGTGTTCAATGAAAAAACTTTGAAAAGTTTGAAAGGAAACATGGCAATCGGTCACGTGCGATATTCAAACCTTGGCAACGGCATTGAAAATGTTCAACCATTTTTGTTCCGTCACCATTCAGGAGATTTTTCAATTTGCCACAATGGAAATATCGTTAATTCAAAACAGCTTAGAAATTACTTGGAAAAAAGAGGATCGATTTTCCAATCGGACTCTGACGCTGAAATCTTAGGTCATTTGATTAAAAAAGACTTAAAAAGTCAACGTATTGAAGTTATGAAAACCGCTTTCAATATGCTTGAGGGTGCTTACGCTTTCGCAATTCAAACTAAAGATAAACTGTACGGAGTGCGTGATAAATACGGAATACGTCCATTGTCTATTGGTAAACTAAACGGTGGCTATGTGATATCTAGTGAAACTTGCGCTTTTGAAGTTATCGGTGCTAAATTCGTTCGTGATGTTGAACCCGGCGAGATTGTAGTGATTAGCAAAGATGGGATCGAAAGTCACAATTTCTCTGAATTTAAACATCATTATCTGTGCGCAATGGAGTATATTTATTTCGCTCGTCCTGATTCCGACATTGAAAATTGTAACGTTCATACATTCCGTAAGGAGTCTGGAAAGCTACTTGCTATAAATGACGATGTGGATATAGATATCGTTATCGGTGTTCCGGATAGTTCAATTTCTTGTGCTATTGGATACGCAGAAGCAAAGGGCGTGCCTTACGAAATTGGCTTGATAAAAAATAAATACGTGGGAAGAACTTTCATTCAACCGTCACAAGAACTTCGTGAGAAGGGTGTGCGTATGAAATTATCAGCGGTACATTCGATAGTTGACGGCAAAAATATCGTTATGGTAGACGATTCAATTGTTCGTGGAACTACTTCAAAACGCATTGTCAATATGTTAAAAGAAGCTGGAGCTAAGTCAGTTCATGTTAGAATTGGTTCTCCTGAATTTAAAAACCCTTGTTTCTATGGTGTTGACACGTCAACTTACGAGGAACTTATCAGTGCAAGAATGGATGTAGCGGGAGTATGCAAAGAAATTGGTGCGGATTCGTTGAAATACCTATCTGCTGATGATTTATATAAAGCGGGTAATAGAAGTGAACTTTGCACAGCGTGTTTCACGGCTAAATATCCAACAGATATATACGGTGCATTGGAAGATGCCAACAAAGACAGAAAGTTTTAAAAGGAGATTAATAATTATGGCAAAAAGTTATGAGGACGCTGGTGTTAATTTAGAAGCTGGCTATGAAGTTGTTGATAGAATTAAAAAACACGTAAAAAGCACAAATCGTCTAGGAGTTATGGGCGGTATAGGTTCATTCGGCGGTATGTTTGACTTGTCAAAACTTAATGTTAAAGAGCCAATTTTGGTTTCTGGAACTGACGGTGTAGGCACAAAATTGAAAATTGCTTTCGCTATGGACAAGCACGACACTATCGGTATTGACGCTGTTGCAATGTGCGTAAACGATGTTTTGTCACAAGGTGCTGAACCATTGTATTTCCTTGACTATATCGCAATTGGCAACAACATACCCGAGAAAATCGAGCAAATTGTTGCAGGAGTTGCGGAAGGTTGCAGACAAGCAAACTGTGGTCTTATTGGTGGCGAAACAGCTGAAATGCCAGGAATGTATAGCGACGGTGAGTATGATATTGCAGGTTTCACTTGTGGTGTTGTTGAAAAATCTAAATTAATCGACGGCGAAAAAGTTGCTATTGGCGATATATTGCTAGGAATCCCTTCTACAGGTGTTCACTCAAACGGTTTCTCTCTAGTTAGATACATAATCGAAAATGCTAACCTAGATTTAAAAACGATTTATCCAGAACTTGATGAAACTAAATCACTTGGAGAAGTTTTGCTTACGCCTACGAAAATATATATTAGAAGCGTACTTGATGTGATAAATAATGTAAACGTACACGGCGTTGCTCATATCACGGGCGGAGGATTTGACGAAAATATCCCTCGTATTTTAAAGAGCGGTCAAGGAATTGATATCGTTGAGGCTAACGTCCCTGTGCTTCCAATCTTTAAATTCTTGGAAAAACACGGTAATGTAAACCACAGAGAAATGTTTAATATTTTCAACATGGGAGTAGGCATGGTTTTGGCTGTTGATAGTTCTGATGTGGCTAAGATTAAAGAAATTCTAGCAACTCACAATGAAAAATGTTATGAAATTGGCGTTATCACAAATAGCGTAGGAGTAAACATCAAATGAAAAATATAGCAGTTTTTGCTTCAGGCTTTGGCAGTAACTTTGAGTCAATTGTGCAAGCTGTCAATGACGGAATGCTTAATTGTAATTGCAAAGTTCTAGTAACTGACAAAGCAAATGCGTACTGTGTAGATAGGGCAAATAACCATGGCATTGAAGTGATATCTTTTAATCCTAAAGATTATGGTACTCGCCAAGAATGTGAAAAAATGCTAGTGAAGAAATTACAAGATAGAGGTATTGACCTAATAGTTTTTGCAGGTTACATGAGAATTGTAACTAGCGAATTAATATCGGCTTATCCTAATAAGATAGTGAACATTCATCCCGCACTTTTACCAGCATTCAAAGGTGCACATGCAATTGAGGACAGTTTCAATTACGGCGTGAAGGTTTTTGGCGTGACAATTCATTTTGTCAATGAGGAAACTGACGGCGGAAAGATTATTTCTCAGCGTAGCTTTGATTATGTTGAGGGAGAAACAATTGAGCAAGTAGAGGAGAAAATCCATAAAATTGAACACGTATTATACGTGGAAACACTGAAAAAATTATTGGAGGAATAGATTTATGAAAAGAGCGTTAGTTAGTGTTAGCGACAAAACTGGAGTAGTTGAATTTTGCAAAGACTTAGTTTTGTGTGGCTATGAAATAATATCAACAGGCGGAACAAAGAGCACTTTGGAAACTGCGGGGGTACCATGCCTAGGTATTTCCGAAGTTACAGGCTTTCCTGAAATCTGTGACGGCAGAGTGAAAACCTTGCACCCAAATGTACATGGCGGATTGCTAGCTCGTCGTGATGACCCAGAGCATTTATTGGCTTTGAAAGAAAATAACATTGAATTCATCGACCTAGTTTGCGTAAACCTATACCCATTTAAAGAAACTATTGCAAAACCAAATGTAGAATTGATGGACGCAATTGAGAATATCGACATCGGTGGACCCTCTATGATTAGATCCGCAGCGAAGAATTTCCACAGCGTAACTGTTGTTTGCGATTCTTGCGATTACGGAAAAATCATTGAAGAAATTAAAGCTAATGGTGATACTACTTATGAAACTCGTTTCAAACTTTCAGCGAAAGCTTATAGAAGTACAGCAAGCTACGACGCTATGATTAGTACTTATATGACGGCACAATGTGGTGAGGCAAATGCGGAAAATATAACTTTGACTTTTGACAAAGACTATGATTTAAGATATGGCGAAAATCCACATCAAAATGCTACTGTATTCAAAGGAGACGTTGAACCATACAGCGTTCCTCATGCTAAAAAATTACATGGAAAAGAGCTTTCTTACAATAATTTGCAAGACGCAAACGCAACATTGAATATTTTGAGAGAATTTAATGAGCCTTGTGCAGTTGCTGTTAAACACATGAATCCATGCGGTGTTGCTATTGGTGTTGACGGTTATGATGCGTACATGAAAGCGTATAACGCTGATCCAGTTTCTATCTTTGGCGGAATTGTAGCAACGAACTGTACTGTTACTGCACCTATGGCAACGGAAATGAATAAAACTTTTTTAGAAATAGTTATGGCACCAAAATTTGAGGCTGATGCACTTGAAATTCTTCAAAAGAAAAAGAATTTGAGAGTTCTTGAAATTCAAATTGAAGGGGTAGCGAAAAACAGCAAACAGTTTGTTTCTATCAATGGTGGCTTGCTTATGCAAAATCAAGATATTATTGCAGAAGACAGTGCTTCATGGACTACAATGACTAAAATTGCTCCAACGGAAAGTCAAATGACGGACATGGAATTTGGTATGAAAGTGTGCAAACACGTAAAATCTAACGCTATTGTTGCTGTGAAAAATCTTGCGACGATAGGCGTTGGTGCAGGGCAAATGAACCGTATTGGGTCATGCGAAATCGCACTTAATCAAGCAAAGAACGCAGGACACATGGACAATATCGTACTAGCTTCTGACGCTTTCTTCCCATTTGACGATTGTGTTAAACTTGCTAATGACTTCCATGTAACTGCGATTGTTCAACCGGGTGGATCAATGAGAGATGGCGAGTCAGTTGTGACTTGTGACGAAGTTGGAATTGCTATGGTGTTTACAGGCGTACGCCATTTTAAACACTAGAATGAAAGTACTAATTATCGGCGGTGGCGGAAGATGTCACGCATTGGTATATAGTGCAAGCAAGTCAAAACGTGTTTCAAAAGTCTTTTGTGCCCCTGGAAATGACGGCATGATTGGCATGGCTGAATTGGTAAAAATTTCTGATAGCGACATTTTCGCATTGCGTGATTTTGCACTTGAAAACAAAATTGACTTAACGATTGTAGGACCTGAAATTCCACTTTCAATGGGTATCGTAGACGAGTTTGAAAAAGTCGGTCTAAAGGTCTTTGGACCGAGTAAACTTGCTTCTAAAATTGAAAGTTCAAAAGAGTTTGCTAAAGATTTGATGAAAAAGTATAACGTTCCAACAGCGGAATACGAAACCTTTGATAATTATCAGTTAGCTTGCAATTACATAGATAAGATGGGTGCACCTATCGTTATTAAGTTTGACGGTTTGGCTTATGGCAAAGGCGTAGTGATAGCAAATACTGTGGCAGAGGCTAAAGAAACTTGCGATAATATGCTTGTGAAAAAGATATTTGGCGAGGGGAAAATTGTTGTGGAAGAGTTTCTAACTGGTCCGGAATTTTCGTTTATGTGTTTAGTGAACGGCGAAATCGTTTTGCCACTTGATATTGCACAAGACCATAAGAGAGAGGGGGACGGTGACACTGGACTAAACACCGGTGGCATGGGTGCTTACAGCGGAGTACCATTTATTGATAGCAAAGATATTGATTATTCAATGGAAAAAATTATGAAAGTTGTAGCGAATGCAATGATAAATGAGGGCTGTTTATTCAAAGGAGTGCTATATGGCGGTCTTATGAAATCACCTAAGGGTATAAAAGTTATCGAGTTTAACGCTAGATTTGGCGATCCTGAAACTGAAGTTGTGCTACCTCGACTAGACTGTGATATCATTGACGTTATTGATAAATTGATAGACGGCGTGGCAAGTGAAATCACTTTCAAGGACGAAGTATCTTTGGGTGTGGTTATGGCAACTTGCGGTTACCCTAGAGATTATTCCAAAGGTGCTGTGATTGAAGGGCTTGAGGATATTGACGTTCCGATTTTTCATATGGGAACTAAATTGGTTGACGGTAAATATACTATTAACGGCGGTCGAGTGCTTTTCGTTCTAGGACGAGGCAAGACTTTTAAAGAGGCACAAATAAAAGCCTATGAAGCTGTATCGAAGGTTAAATGTGATAATTTATATTGCAGAAGTGATATTGGTTATCAAGTTATAAATTATAATAAGTAATAAATTTTTAAGGAGACATATAAAAATGGAATTAATTTACAAAGGCAAAACAAAAGATGTTTACAAATTGGCAGACGGCACAATTAAATTAATGTTTAAAGATGACGTAACTTGTAGTGATGGTGTTTTTGATCCAGGTGCAAATCATACCGGAATTAAGATCCCAGGCTCAGGTCTAGCAGGGCTTAAAATGAGCAAATTTTTCTTCGAGATATTAAACGAAAAAGGTATGCCTACCCATTATGTTGACAGCGATTTAGAGGAAGTTTCAATGACGGTTAAGAAAATGGAAACTTTCGGTGAAGGACTGGAAGTGATTTGTAGAACTCGTGCAACAGGATCTTTCATGAGAAGATACGGTGCATACGCTACTGAAGGACAACCTCTTGATTATTTTGTTGAAACTACGTTCAAAGACGACGACAGAGAAGACCCATTGGTATCTGCTGATTGTCTAGCTGAGTTTGGAATTATGTCAGTTGCACAATATGACGAAATTAAAAAATGGACAAAAGAAATCACTAAGATTGTTGAGGCTGAATTGCTTAAAAAAGGACTGGTTTTATTTGATGTTAAGTTTGAGTTCGGCGTAGCTGAGGACGGAAGCGTTCTCTTAATCGACGAAGTTTCAGGCGGAAATATGCGTGTATATAAAGATGGTGTTATCCTAATGCCTATCGATTTATCAAAAGAAATAGTTGGCTAGAAAGTAGCTTATAATTAAACATTAAAATAATTTTTAAAATTAAAAGGACTATGTAGTTGTATGTACAGAATTTTTGTACATACAACTACATAGTCTTTTCTTATGCACTAAATCGCTTGTGATTAGGGCATATATTTTTTACTAATTGTACTATTTGAAAGATGAAGCTAAATAACTAAAACAACAAATAAACAGCCTACCAACTTCATTGTAAGTCAGTAGGCTGTTTTCCAATAGTCAAGTAGAGAAATATATTTTGCTGTGTTGACTTTTAAATATTTCGTGGTATCCAACACGTTACAAGTGAGGGACACCATGTGTATTTTGAAACGCCAACAGACAAATTGCAAATCAAAATCTATGAGGGAATAATAAGTTTTTGGTATTGGGACGATGTAATGGGCGAACAATATAGCTGGAGAACATTTAACATTGAAGACAAGGATTTAATTGAATTTGTTAATCAACTAGAACTTCTTCCTATGTGGGAAAAAGATTGAATAATGAAAATGTTGGAAAAGTAGCTCTATTTCCTTGTTTTAGGACAGAAAAAAAGACGGAGCAAACAATGTTGTTTGCTCCGTCTTATGCTTTCTTGTTTATTTATTTATACTGATTTCTATAAGTTTAGGTGTTCATTGTTGTTATTTATTACACCATGTTTAATCATTTTAAAAACAAATATTAGACCAATAGTTAACACGATGTGTCCCATTCCTGCCATTCCAGAAATAGCATGTGTAGCACCGCCTAAATCTATAGCAAGCACTTGCATTACTCCGCGCACAACCATAATTACAATGGTGCTAATTACACCGATGTTATAGATTATGATTCCTTTTTTATAATGCTTGTAGTTAGAAATGGTAAAGTTTTTCTCCATTATCAACAAAATAATTGTGAAAATAAAACCCAATACAATTGTGTGAGTATGTACTATACTTAGCATTGTAGTCCCTTGAAAATCATTGAATTTAGTAAATTCACGATAAAAAGCCCCCATGCCTATTCCGAAAAACAAATAAGCAAATGCTATATTAACTAATTTTTTCATAAAATCTCCTTTTATATCTTTATTAATACTAATATATCATATAATTTATATATATACAACATATTTGGTGTTGATGCAATATATAACATGAAAAGTATTAAATTGTCTGAGAGTTGTAAGGTGAGATAATTTGGCAATCTTATGAGAAGATTGTGAAAAAATTAGTAATTTTATTTTATCTAGTTTAGTATTGTTCTGTTTGACAAATTTCTCGTATTGTAGTATATTAGTAATTACTGATATACTGTAAGGAGAATAATGATGTCACAAAGTAAAAAAATTGCAAAAGTGGATAATTTATGCGTAGCATGTGGTACCTGCATTAAAGATTGTCCATTTAATGCGATTGAAATTATACATGGAAGAAAGGCAAAAATTGATTTAGAAAAATGTGTTGGGTGTGGAAAGTGCAGTAAAATCTGTCCTGCATCAGTTATTGAAATTGTTACACGTGAGGTGCATGATGAAAACTAAATCTTGGAGTGATTACCTGTGGATAGCATCGGCTATATATTTGGTATTAGGATTTTTTAATATATTATTTGCATGGCTTGGTATGATATGTTTTATAACACCACTTGTGATATCTCTTATCACAGGAAATAAAGGGTATTGTCATAAATATTGTGGACGCGGTAAATTATTTGCTATACTTGGAACTAAACTGTCACGCAATAAACCAATGCCTAAGTTTATGAGAACGCCATATTTCCGATACGGGTTTTTAATTTTCTTTATGACAATGTTTGCAAACATGGTATTTACGACTTATCTTGTATTCGCAGGAACAGCGGATTTTTCTGAAGTGGTTACAATTCTTTGGTCATTTAAACTGCCTTGGGCTTTTGCTAACGGCACAAGTGTTTCACCATGGATCGCCCAATTTGCATTTGGATTTTATAGCGTAATGTTAACTTCAACAATCATAGGTTTAGTAGTAATGATTTTATATAAACCAAGAAGTTTCTGCGTATTTTGTCCTATGGGAACAATGACTCAAGGGATTTGCAAATTGAAAAATAGAGGTGAGAAGTAATGAATGAAATGAAGAAAAAAGCAAAGGAAGTAGCAAATCTACTGAAAGTATTGGCAAATGAAAATCGTTTACGTATCTTATGTGAACTGGAAACAGAGCCTATGAGTGTTGGTGGGTTATTAGAAAAATTAGCGATATCTCAGTCAGGAATATCGCAACATCTAGCAATTCTAAAAGCTAATGGTATATTAACTTC
Organism: uncultured Clostridia bacterium; assembly: GCA_947039455.1. GTDB lineage: Bacteria > Bacillota > Clostridia > Christensenellales > CAMQZB01 > CAMQZB01. The sequence goes on along the minus strand of CAMQZB010000010.1, from coordinate 4,217 downwards.
AGACAAAAAAGCACAAACCATTGTCTACGGAATAAAAGATGAGCGGATTTATAAGATAATGCAAGTATTGAAAGAAACATATTGTAACAATAGTGAGGAGAAAAGTCATGAATAATACAGATAAGATGTTAGTAGTAGTAAAGGAAAGTTGTCCACAAAACCACAAATGCCCATCAGTCAAGATTTGCCCTGTAGGCGCATTATTGCAAGTAGCTAACAATGCACCCACAGTTATTCAAGATAAGTGTATTAAGTGCGGCAAATGCGTTAATTTTTGCCCAAGAAAAGCATTATTGCTAATGGAAATGAAATAACAAACAAAATATATTATAATTACCAAAATATACCAAAGACGTTGTCGGCGAAGCGGTAATAGTCGAAACTAACTACCCAATATAGTGCAGAACGTATAAGTTTTGCAAAAGCATTTTGGTCATATATACTTAATAAATGGCATAATGTTTATATAGGAAATAAAATTAAAACTTTATCACAATCCGCTTGCCAATTATATAAGCTTGGGACATAAGTAGAGAATTATATGTTGCTATATGTTGATTTTTCGAATATTTCGTGGTATAATTAGAAAAAGACAGTTAATATGGAGTATTTGGTATGAGTAAAAACGTAAAAAGAATTATTTTAATAGTTATTGTGTTGATAATGGTAGTAAGTGTTGTTGGCTCAATAGTCTATTATAATGTGGAGAAAGCAAATTTTATTAAGGACAGAGATGCATTCCATGAAATGCTATGTACCAATTCAATTGATGATGTCCACAAGTATGAAATACAAGTAAGTACATATTCTGATGAAATGAATTATAAATGTGTATTAGATGAGACTGATAAAAAAGAGTTCCTAACAATATTAAATGCCATCCCTAAAGAAGAAATAGTACTTGGTATCCAACACGTTACAAGTGAGGGACACCATGTGTATTTTGAAACGCCAACAGACAAATTGCAAATCAAAATCTATGAGGGAATAATAAGTTTTTGGTATTGGGACGATGTAATGGGCGAACAATATAGCTGGAGAACATTTAACATTGAAGACAAGGATTTAATTGCGTTTGTTAATCAGCTAGAACTCCTTCCTATGTGGGAAAAAGATTAAAAACAACAATAATCATACTAAATTAATCTAACAAATAAAGAGCGTCTAACAGACGTTCTTTTTCTTATTCCCAAAGGGTAATCAACCAATGATAGAACCAAGAAAATTTGACAAAATATAATTAGTGGTGTATACTTAAACGAATATAACAAAATGACATATGCTATAAATTCCAATGGAGATTATCATGAATATATACAAAAAATATAAAGCATTAAAAGTTGATATGACATACATAAATTTAGAGAAAGGCGATGAAACTGCTGACTATTTTTGTACTCCAATAGGGGCAAATGTTATCGGTTGGGAAAACGGAATTCAGTATTAGTTTTACCCACGAAAAAATCAATAGTCACATCAAAATGAGATGAAATAATTATCAAATCATCAATAGATGGTGGGCTATAACCGCATTTTAGAATAGAAAGTTTGTTGCTTGCTAAATCCAATAACTTTCTTCAAATACGATGATTATTTTAGAATTGACACATGTTGATAATTTAAAATCAGCTATAGTGGTGGAAAATGGAAAAACAAATCTTTTGAACTTGGAAGAAGAGATATGTTATGATGAAAATATCGGATATCTCTATGCATATTAACGTTACTTCAAGACCTAATAGACTGCATTAATTTTTCAATTTAACTAAAGAATGCTAAAATAAGTAACCGTTTACGTAATTAATCAATGCAAATATTAAGTATGTCAACAAATTTATCAATATTGTATTGAACAGTTTTGACAATTAAATTAGGATATGTTATACTTTTATAAATTAATAAAGTATAAAAGGAATAAAATGTTAGAAACAAAAATAAAGAAGACAGCAAGAACACTGCAAGCAGAGACAACAAGACGTAAGCTTTTGGAAGTGTCCACTGAATTAATAAAGAAACATGGATTTGATGGAGTAAAGATAGAAGAAATATGTAAAAGTGCAGGTGTTTCGGTAGGTGCATTTTATCATCACATAAAAAATAAAGCAGGTATAATAATTGAGTCATATCGTCAGTGTGATGAGTATTTTATCAATGAAATATTTCAAAAATTTGAAGAACGAACAGATTTGTACGCAATTGTAGATTACATATCATATCAAATGGAGTATGCAAAACAAACTAGTATAGATGTGTGTTTACAAGTGTATAGAGCACAACTAACAGAAGGAACTGAGTTTTTTTTGTCAAATGAAAGAGGCTTAACAAAAGGGTTGATAGATGTAGTTGATAGATTGCAAAAAGCAAATACAATTAAAAAAGATGAAACGGCGGAAGAGATAGCTGAAGAGATTTTAACCATATCAAGAGGCTGTATATATAATTGGTGTCAGAAAAGTGGTAGTTTTGATTTGAATGAATACGGCAAGAGAATAGTAGAGAATTACATTCAAGTGTATAAAATTTAATAATAAAGTGATTATGAAAAAAGTAAACTAAAAATAGTTTACTTTTTTTTCAATTTAGTATTGACAAATAAATAACAATGTGTTATAGTATGCATAACGAGTTCACCGAACTGATTATGTGAATATCGAAAATGTATAATTATGGAGGAATGAGATGAAGTATTCAAAGATTTTTGAACCTACAAATATTGGTAAGGTTCAACTAAAAAACAGAACATCAATGGCACCAATGGGACCAATAGGGTTTGCTGATTCACATGGAGGATTCAATCAAAGATTGCAAGACTACTATGTTGAACGTGCTAGATATGATGTTGGTTTAATAATAACAGGAATTTGCTCAGTTGATTTAGAGATTGAAGGCGTACCAGATATTGCATTGCCATGTCCAACAAGCGACCCATTAGCATTCATTCACAGCACAAGAAGTATGAATGATAGAATTCACGCATATGGATCAAAGATATTCCTACAATTAACAGGAGGACTTGGAAGAAGTGCGTTACCGGGATTTATAAAAAAGAGTATTGCTCCATCTGAGCAAGGAAATAGATTTGACCCAAATTCAATTCATAGAGAGATGACTGTTGAAGAAATTCAAAACATGATTCAAAAGTTTGTTGTATCAGCAGTAGTGGCAAAGAAAGCAAGATTTGACGGAGTTGAAATCCACACCGTACATGAAGGCTACCTACTTGACCAATTCGCTATTGAGATTTACAACAAGAGAACTGACGCTTTTGGTGGTTCACTTGAAAATAGACTAAGAATAGCAACTGAAGTAGTAAAAAATATAAAGAAAGTTTGTGGAACTGATTTCCCTGTAAGTTTAAGATACAGTTTAAAAAGTTGCATGAAAGGATTGCGTCAAGGTGGACTACCTGGAGAGGATTATGTTGAAGCGGGACGTGATATCGAAGAAGGCATTGAAGCTGCGAAGATTTTAGTTGATGCTGGATATGACGCATTGAACGTGGACGCAGGAACTTACGATTCGTGGTATTGGAATCACCCTCCAATGTATTTTGAAGGTGGCGTTTACAATAACCTAGGTGAAATCTTGAAAAAACACGTAAATGTACCTATTATTTTAGCAGGCCGTATGGATGATCCAAAGATGGCAAACGAAGTAATTGGAACTTGTTGCGATATCGTGAGTTATGGCAGACCACTTTTGGCTGACGCTGAGTATGTAACAAAGATTAAATATGGAAAAGAAGATGAAGTTCGTCCATGTCTAGGTTGCCACGAAGGTTGTTTGGGAAGAATTGCAAATGGACCAATTTCATGTGCAGTAAACCCAGCTTGCGGAAGAGAAGAAATTTACGGAATTAAACCAGCATTGAAGAAGAAAAGTATTTTAGTTATTGGTGGTGGAGTTGCAGGACTTGAAGTAGCAAGAGTAACAGCATTAGCTGGACACAGTGTAACATTATTAGAGAAGAACAAATCTCTTGGTGGAAATCTAATTCCTGGAGGCGTTCCAAACTTCAAACGTTATGACCATGAATTGGTTAAATATTATGCTCGTCAAATGGAACTTTTAGGCGTAACGGTTAAAACAAATACTGAAGCGACTCTTGAGATGGTAAAATCTCACAATGCAGATGTAGTTGTAACAGCAACAGGATCAACAGCAAGAGAAATTCAATTTGCTGGAGATGTACCTGCAGTAACTGCTGAAGCTATATT
>CAMQZB010000009.1 GCA_947039455.1 uncultured Clostridia bacterium | reverse complement strand
ACATGTTGCTATGATCAGACTTCTTCTCATTTGTTTCATAAATATTTTCTCCTATAATTTATATATTTTTGTTACACATAATAAGTATTATGTTGCATATTTAAAAAAAAGTACAAAAACACAAAAAACCCCATTGTATCAAGGAAAAATGACAAAAACCATAATAAAACTTAATTTTAGGTTTTATTATGGTTTGCGGATAACCACTGTATTTTGGAAAAAAATGGGCTTTTATGTTGACAAACTGCAAAATATGTGGTAATATTACAATAATTAATGGAAATTAGGGGTATTATATCCAATTTTTATTGATATATGCAACATAATACTTATTATGTTGTTATTTTTATGCCCAAAAACCCCAGTGTTTATGCGGTTTTTTCAATAATAACCTCACCAAAATCCCCCTATTCCCCACCCCCACAAACACCCGTCTACACTACTCACAACACTGTTTTACTCATAGTTAAACACCATTTTTTAACCATTAAGAAATACAAAAAAGCAAAGGAATTAACCTTTGCTTTTTTTAATTAGTATAATTCACACACCACAAATAATAGAAATACAGTGTGAATTATCGCTGTTTTTTGATTAATAGCGTATCATAAGTGTATCACGGAGAAAAAAAAGACCCCTGAAAACCTTTAAACAAAGGGTTTCAGGGGTTGATTTTATTATTCCCACTCTAGAGCGTGAGAATAATTTTATACAATTCACGCTATTCAATATACATTAATCACAATATTTTAATCCAATTTATCCCCATTTCACCAAATAACCCCAACCATTGTCGCATATTGGTTGCATTCAATTATGCGGCTAGTTGTTAACTAATGTTTAATATTAATGAACTGGTATATGCTATGACCCTATTCCTCAAGTTAGATTATTTAAATTTACTTAAGAAACAAAATGATAATTTCAAAATATATAACTTTGCTATTTCCCATTTCATAACAGGTATTGGTATACGATTCTATTTATAAAAAACAATGTAATTTGCAATTACTCTTCAATCTCTATGAATATATTATCCATTTCCAAAAACACATTGAATGCTTCGTCAAAATTTTGTTTAACGTCAGTATAAAGCAACTTTATATGTAACGACTCATACTCACTTCTAATGGTAGGGCTAAAACAATTTTTCCAAGAATTGAAGTCATATTGACCTTTAGGGCAATAATCTTGTGGAACATCTCTCTTTTCCAAATATTGCGTATCAGTGTTTTTTGTTAGCTGTACAATTCTTTTGAGTTCTTCTTTATTTTTAATAAACTCTTTGATTTCTTTTATATTAAACAGCCTATAAACATCATAAATATGCCTCACCTTTTGTGGTAATGAACCACAAATTGCATGGCGTTTTACTGTCATTAATTTATCTATAAAGGTTCTTTCAATGTTTAAAACATTGATTTCTACTGTATTTAATTCATATTCTTGAATTTCATTCTCTGCATTATGTTCTTCAAGAAATTCTTGAATATATGACTTAACAACTTTTTTCGAGTATGGTTCAGGTTTAACTGATGATCCAATTTCTAGCTTAATTTTAGTGCCATCTTGATCAAAAATAATGTTTGAACTCTTATTTCTATCGTTTCGCTCATCTTCAATTTTAATGAGTTTATAATTATTAGCAATTAATTTTTCAATGGCCTTTAACCCTCGACCGTATTGCTTTTTAGTTCGTTCCTCATTTGGGATATATGTTAAATCTATGTCTTCAGAGAAACGCTCTATCGATTTAGGGTAGCATTTAGACAATGATGTACCACCTTTGAAGACGCACTCATCGGCATATTCGCTTTTTGCTAGATTTTCAAGCAGTTCTACAATGTAATAATCTCTTATAACATTTTCAGATGAAATACCAATTACATCAGCCGTTAAATCCGCAAATTCTTGAAATTTTTCTTTATCTAAATGTAGTTTCATAAATCTCCTCTATATTCGGGATGTTGTATTTTGATAATTTAGAGAAAAATTTTCCTAAATCATTTTGTACTTCAAAATAATTTAAAATTAATTCATAAAATGCAATTGTACTTTTTTTGCATTTAAAGTCATACATTACATTTTCAAACTCCGTATCGTTAAAATCATTGGCAATTTCTTTAAAATACGCTCTAACGCCATTCATATTTAAATCCTCTATCTTGCTATAATTCTCTAAAAAATTAAGGACTTGTATGATTCTATTTCTACTTTCATTTGGTTCAATACTAAGTTTTTTCATAGCAACGTTGGAAATGTTTTTCGTTTGACCCTTAAGCTTATACACGTAAAATTCTCTCTTTTTAGAAACTTGTGTTGACAAGTTTTTTAAGTTATAGAAATTATATCCTACTTCAACACCATTTTTACCATTTTCGCCTAAATAGAATGTAATGACATCTCTAGCGGGTGTTTTTAAATTACCAAATTTTGTTTTTTCAGGAATACAATATATACCTTTAGAGACTTGAACAATAGTTTCAGAATTTTTCAACCTTTCAATAGTTTTAAAGAAAGCGGTTTGAGGTATATTATTAAATTCATTTTGCCACAAATTGCTGACAAATATAAGTTCTTTGGGCTTAAATTCTATTATTCTACTTTTAATTTTTACTGAATATAACATAAACGCACCTCCATTGGATACTATTATAACAATTCTAATACATAATGTCAAGTTTTTTTCAATTTAACTGGACTATAGTATTATATGCCATAACACTTGTCTTAATTCACATTATCGCAAACATCTTCTTATAAACTCTAATACTAGGACAACATTTGACCATAAAAAAGCCTCTATCGATTAACGATAGAGGCTTTTTAAAATTATGATAATATACTTACTTTAAGACAATATCCAATATATCCCAGTTCTTATTAACCAATTTAAACTTAACTTCTAGAGCTGTTTTATCTTTCGCATTGATTGGTGAAATTACGTTTTGGTTTATGCTGCTTTAAATGTTGACATGAGTCTCTTTATCAACTTCTCCACCCTCTTTTCGCTTTTATTCTCGCTAAACGTAGATAGCTGTTTTTGTTTAGAAAAGGCTGTAATAATTTCTTCGGCAAGCTGATTTAGAGCAAGTTCAATATCAGTCATGTTATCACGCAAATTTTCTTTCTTGCGCTTGCATTTTCAACTGTCCGATTTTATCGGATAGTTCGCTTCCCATCAAAGTTAACTTCTTTTTCAAATCACGTCAATACTTACGAGGTTAAGAATCATCACTCAAAACACCACAAACATCTACCATAGAAAAATGTCATTCATCTTTCTACAGACCTTTCATTTTCAACTTTTAATATTTTATCTAGTCTTCTTTGTGTTATGAGTTTTAAAGTGTTCTTTTTTACTCATTAATTCAAGATTTCTTGACTTATTGTTAAGTTTATTGCCATCTTTATGATGAACAATTTCACTAGAATTTAGTTTTCTACCTAGTTTTTTACCCATCACATCTCTATGCTCTGCAACAAATCCATTATCTCTTGAATCCCTACTAGCTGGCTTGTAAACATGCTTGTAACCTTCTTTAGATATATATGATTCTGGTTTTTTCCCAATATTTTTAATAAAATTAATTATTCCCATTTTTAACTTCTCCATAGCAAATTTTCACTTCTCGAACAAAGAAAAATTTGTTTTTTAATTTTATTATATCATAAAGCCTAAGAAAATAAAATACTTTTTACAAAATAAAGACAAATACCGCTAAGCATTTGTCTTTTAATTTCTATATTAACAATTTACATAGATAGTGGGACTCATGGAACCTTTTTTTAAGTAACCAGACACGTTTATATTTCGGTATCTTGTATGTAATTCAGCTCACATACAGGGCATTTAATATAGCTCATTACACTACCTCCAAGCCGATGTCTTTTAGGTAGTTAAACACGCCGTCGTAGTATTCAGTTTTACGGGTAAGGTCGGTTTCACTGCCTTCTGGAATGAAGATTATCATACCTTGGCGTGCTCTTGTTAGAAGAACTCTGTAGGAGTTTTTTAGGTATGTTTTGTTATTTTCATTATTCAAATTTTGCCACTTGCTTCCACTAAATCGATAGTATCCCCAACTGCCGTTTTCGAACCTAAAATTAGCGTCCCACGCCATAATTGAGTAGTCAAGTTCTAATCCTTGAATATCAAATTCAGTTACTACATCTTCCAAGAAATAGCTTGATCTAACATCTTCCTTACCATTTAAGAACCAATAACTTGGTGATGTTTCATTTTTTACATACACTCCACACGGTTTTAATCTAAGTGCGTTTGAGCTTGCAATAATACCGTATCGCTCAGTTCCTCGTGCCTTGTTTCGCACCCAATCTTTTGCTGTTTCTAAACTGCGAGTTATGACTATTGGATATTTTTCAATTAATATATTGTAAATCTCTTTAGTTTTCTCAATATTTACATCAAGTAAGTTTTTAACAAAATCCGCTTGATTTTCACTTCTAAAAGAACGCATAGAAGTAGATAAATGCAAGCAATCCGATGTAGTTACCTTAAGACCATTAATCATATTTTCAACATTTTGCCCACGTGTATATTCCGCATCATAAAGCTCTGTTGAAGCGTACACATTCCAGTGCGGGAAACTTCTTTTTATTGAATCGAACCATTCAGGAAGTCCCGCTTCACCAGTATTAATTTCTTGACCACCACCAACTAAACACACTATCACAGCCCAATCGTGGAACCTATCCATGGTGGAAATTAAAAACTCAGGTTCACTCATTTCAAAGTTGGCAATACCCTTTTTTTGCGCCATGAATTTAGTAATTTGCTCCAGGGTCCAAGCACGTTGCGCCTCGTCAAAAATAGCAATTCGCTCTGAGGGCAAATCTTCATTCCCAACATAAGCATCACGGTATTTATGTATAATTTGTATGAAAGATTTAACCTGACGCATTGCTTCACTCTTTGTGATTTTATTGCCTTTCGCATGTTCTTGAGCAACTTTATCACGTGTTAAAGCTTCCGTTAATACTTCTACTAACGGGAAATTGCCTGACAGGAAAACCGCTCGTTCATCTTTCTCAAAATCTTGCCTTGCACTAGCTAGATTAAGCCCTACTAAAGTTTTTCCAGCTCCTGGAACGCCCGTTACGAATATTACTGATTTTAGGTTATTGTCTTTGCTGTTTTTGATTATTTTATTGATTTCCGATGTTGTTTCTTTTAGATTAATAGCTTCAGCATCAGAACGAGAAATATCCTCTACATTGTGATTAGAATACAGTGCTTGCGCTGCTTCAATTATCGTTGGCGTAGGTTGATATACTGAATTAAGCCATGCAATAGGATCTGTGATATTGCCATTGAATTTTTCAGTAAGATTAGCAAAATCGCTCTCTATCATAGCACTATTAAATTTCAACGGTTTTAAGATATTATCTTCGTAAAAAGTATATTGGTTTACAAAATTCTTCGCTTTAGTTGCAATCAAAATTGGCATTATTTTAGCCTTGTGACTTTCCAAATGGAAGTTCTTTAAGTCAAGAGCATAATCTAGCACCTGATCCACCGCATGGGCAGCATATTCACCATCTCCACACTTGAATTCAAGCAAATACACAACGCCATTAACTATTACAACCACATCAGCACGACTGCCGATACGGGGAATTGTGTATTCAAATAAGATGTGTCCTGTAATATTTTTCAGTGCGTTTTTCAATATTTCAATCTCTTGCAACCAAGTGTTTCTTTGCAAATCAACTAAATCAAATTGATTGTTTCTTGATAACTCGCCAAGGATTGAATTGCTGCTAGCACGCAAAAATTTCGCTATTTCAGCGTGATAATAAGCTCGTGTCATAATCACACCTCAAAATCAAAGAACACTTTAAAATCCACCTCAAGCGCCTTTACGATCTTCTCTAAATTCACAATAGAAATATTACGCCTACCATTCTCAACACTAGTCATATACGTTCTATCCAAATCAGCATTCAGCGCAAGTTGCTCTTGACTAATCCCCTTTTCTTTACGTAATTCCCTAATCCTACTTCCCACTTTCTCTTGTATCATATAATCACCTCATTGATTACAGAATACTACAATGTGACTTATTTAACAACGGACTATAAGTCACATAAATTACAGATAGAGTTGTCGAGAGAATAAATTATTTGCTAATAAATTTATATTCTGATACGTGATAAACAAAAAACCCTGATTACAATCAGAGTTTCTTTTAGTTTTAATATTAATTTTTGTCCTTAGATACCGTTCAAAGTTGCAATAAATTTTTTGACAGCTTTCTCTGCTGTTTTTTGTTTGATCAAACCTTCTTTTGCTGCGCTTGCAATGTACATCATTTTATTTTCGATTTGGATTACTATTATTGCTGGGTTCATATTTGCACAACCACTACCCACCATTCCCAGAATTGCTTGATTTTCAACGTTAATATCAAGAATTTCGCCATAGCTATCAAGTACCGATATACAAATAGCAAAACCGTTATCACAATCAAACGGCATTGAATGCGTGTACCCCATAGTCGGCAATTTTTTAAAAACATATTTAGTTGATTTATCATTACCAAACAGCGAATATCTACCTATGGCCTCAACCAACAAATCATCTATATATTTATTTTCCATTATTTTTCTCCTTATTTATAGCATTCTTCATTACTCTTTGACTAATTTATTTCGCAAAAAAATCTGCTAAGATATTTTTGATGTGATTGTAGCGTCTTGCATAAGTATTTGGAATTCTAATTAATTTCAAATTATGCTTGTCGCATAATACTTGCTTTTTTTGGTCACGTATTCGAACTAACTCATCAGTCAAATGTTCACGGCCATCTAACTCAATAGCCAAAACAGGCATTTTTCTTTTTCCTATTCTCTCATAGACTACAAAATCAAATCTGCCAGTATAAAAGAAATCGTCAACATCTTCACTCTTATCAAATACATGATTAATCGCAACTTCTTTTTCCACTGAGTGTTTATTTCCCGTTAGATACAAATTACTCAAGGCGTGATTCAAACTTGTCATAAAAGCCTCTTCGGTTTCAGTACTATAAGGCTTAATACCAAGCGCCCTTGAATTAGCTACCCTAGATGTAACTTTCGATACACCATTATTAGCAGCATACTTTACTAGCTCGTATAAATCATCTTCACCATTATGCAATCTAACTAAATCTTTTTTACTTGCATAAATTACAAGCTCGTCCTTAGCTCTTGATGTTGCTACATTAATTAATTCTTTATTGTTTTTCAACCAATCATAAGTTTTTTGCGTTGAACTTTGTGATAAAGCCAATGAAAATAATATTGAATCTTTCTCATCGCCTTGAAAAGCATGAACAGTTCCACACATTACCTTTCCATCAAAGCCGTTATCTTTCAGCGCATTAATAATTAACTTTTTTTGATTAACAAAAGGCGTAATAATTCCAATGTTTTTATTTGGATTATCTTTAATATATTGAATAATCTCGTTCACTTCAACACTTGAAGTATTTCGAATATCTTCATTAACGCTCTCTACATTATATATTTTTAGCGGTTCTGCTGATTCATTGTGACTTTTCACAATTAACTTATTGTTATAATATTTTTTATTATTAAATGCTATAATTTTCTCATTACACCTGTAGTGATATTTTAAAAGGACTTCATCACTAATTGGATCAGCTGTTAATATTGCCTTATAAATTGAATTATTAATATAGTCATAGTCATCAGAAACTCCATATTTACTCTTCAATTCGTCATTAATTCTTGGGTCTAAAACTATAACTGGTTTTAGTTGCTGCGGATCTCCAACAAGCATTAAATCACTGCCTCTTATAATTGGAACCAACGATACAGCGCTGTCACATTGTCCAGCTTCATCAATAATAACTTTATCAAAATAAACTTTTGGCTCGCCTAATTTTTGTGCCGATAAATTTGTGGTTAATATAATTGGGAATATTTTTATGAACTTTTGGAAATTATCATTATCTTTTAAATATCGCTTAAACGCTTTAAGTTGTTCATCTTCATTTTTCGTATGAATAATATCTAGCAACATTTTATTTTTAGGTTCATTAATTTTTTTTATGTATTCAGCTGATGTAAAATTAATAAATTTATATAATTCATTAAAATCATAATTGAAGTATTGAGTAACCTTCTCTTCGTCAATTTCACCAATCAAATTTAATTCATCTTCGATTTTTGCTTTATGCGTAGTTTGAAGTTCAATACTAAATTTATAAGAATCAGTTTTTGATATTAGAGACTCAACCATGTCTTTCTTCTCTTCCAATTCAGTTTTGTCTTCATATTTTGCCAAAATAACATTTGCTAATTTGGTTTTTTCAATCTTTTCTTGCTTATTCGTATCAAGAGATGTCTTAAAAATTTTAATATCATTAGCTCTTTTATACAATTCTTTCATGGTTTTTATTGCTTCTCTTATTTTATCATCATTTCCAAGCCTTAAAACTGGTAATAATGCACTTCCGTGACCATTGAAATTATATGGCAAACTAGTAAGCTCTGCATAGACACTATCTACAGGATGATTGTTGTATGAAGAAAACAGCACTGATTTTTCATTGAAAAAAGCTGTTAATATCGTGTTAATTATGGTTTTAGTTTTGCCAGTACCTGGAGGGCCCTGTACATAAACTATCGGATTCCTTATCGCTTTACTAATAGCTAGCAACTGCGCTATATTTACTTTATCATCTTTTAAAATAATTGGATATTCTTTTCGTCTTCTGCTTCTATCAGTAATACCGCCTAAAAATGCTTTTATCGGAGCGGTAACTGTATTATCTTCAAACATCTTCAATATACCAGCGTATTCTTTGTCTAAATCAATTAAATTGTCGTGCGCCACTACTACAATATATGGCATATCGTTAACCGTTGACGTTCCGCTTCTTTGACATATTTTATCTTTAATTATTTCAGCATTCTGTTCAAATTCATCTAACAAATTTATGTTGCATTCATCTAGAAATTGCAATACTGATATCTTTTCACCATTTACTGCATACTCTCTACACAATGTTATATTTTTATCAGGTGTCAATTTCTTGCTTTTAACATCTAGATTTAATTTTCTGTAGGCTAAAACGTATAGTCCGTGCCTAGTGTTTACGCTCAGCAAATTCATTGCTATTCTTTGAACTTTAACATTTGACTTTGATTGACTTTTAAATTGAAATTCATTAACAATCTGTTTAAATTGCTCATAAGACAAATTGAAATCTTGACTTACCAGAATATTATCGTCAATATAATCAACTAATTTATACTTATCGGTATACGGCAAAGAATCTAACTTATTGCATTTAGACAAATAATTCAAAACCCTTAAATTAGCTACGTTATCAAACATAGCTTTATACTTACTTGGAAATAATGAGATATCATTAATTAAATGGTCTTTTTTCGAAGAAATAGTACTATCTAAAACAACTGCGTGTAATATTCTATCTATAGATATATTAAGCGAACCAATAACCATGTTAGAAAGTTTCAACCCGTCTACTGTTAGTCTCCTTTCTTTGACATTGATATCTTTAATGTCTATCCAATATTTTTTCACTTCATCTTTAACATTTTTATATTGAATTGACAGCCATTTTTCTTCATATAAACTCTCAAATATTTTTCTACATACATCATTCATTTGACTACTCCAATTTACAATACGTTTAACAATTTCTATATTTGCATCTATTTATTTAATATTTTAGATAGGAATTCATGTGCCTTATTTCGGTCTAATAGATCATGTATTCTTTGATTTTCGTAACTTCTTAAACATGCATAACAGGACGGGTCGCATTTTTGAGGACAGTCAGCAGTATTTCGTAGCGCGACTTTCAAAATTCTCGTCAGCATTGCACCGTCTTCAGTTACTAGTCGTCTGGAGTGTCCTGCACCGCCCGGCACACTATCATAGATTATTATCGAATTTACAGCAACATTATTGTCATCTATATATTTTGAAAGACAAACCTTCACATCTCTTCGTTCAATATTTAATTCTTGAGATAGTGCAAATAGTATTGCAAAAGATGCCGAAATCATTGTTTCATAGTTCGAGGTGTCACAACCAAATGAAATCTTTGCTACATCCGTTGAGAACTTGTGGTGTAAAGAATACGGCATTAATTCTTTGTTGTCACAAGTATATTGACCAAATTGACTTTCATGAAGTTTGCCGATCACTTTGAGTGGCGTTCCATTTCGCATAACTTTAGCACTCGCGTCTTCTACCATACTATATTCATCATCAGCAATAGCAAATCCACACTTCTCACATACGTAAAAACTGCTTAGAGACTTTACCAACAACGAATCATTAGTAGTTGATTGCAATTTAATATCTATTCCATTCAAATTTACAGTGTATTCTTCAATTTTTTTACTTGTCGTATCACCTAAATAATAGTCTTGCGTTCTGTAAACTTTATCTTGCTTTGTCATAGGCACTGGGTCAGCTTTCCTATCAGTGGCAAATCCCGAACGTGGCTCTATGCTCTTTTTCCAACTTCTTGGCTTTAAAATAGTATTACAAAATGAACATTGTTTTCCATCACTTTCAGCAGGCACTACACTGTAATTAGTAGCTTTACAGTCTTGATTAGTACATTCGCAAATATATGCTGTATCCCAATTTGATTTTGAGGTTCTTTTCTTTGACTTTTTAATATATCTACTTGTATAAAGCTTTCCATCTGCTATCACTTGAGAAGAAGGAGCATATTCAGATATAGCGATTTGCAAATCCCTAGTTAATCGTAATTTCTTTATGTTTTTTGCTGTTGTCGTTTGACTTAATTCCACAGTGTCTACTGGAAATCCATACTTTGGCAATATATTTCCCCTTGCCAAAAAGTCTATCAATTGATTTTTTTTAAACCGCTCTAGCCCCCACATCAAATTATTTCTTATTGAATTTTCTTCTAAATCTTGGCTACTTAATTTTTTTATTTGATTCTCAAATTCTAAAATCGTGTCCCAATATTCGTTGATTAACAATGAAAATGAACCTTCTTCACCAAAAAGAGAATTGACCCAACTAAAATCATTTACGCCCATAACTTCTTGAAAATTAGCTTCATTTGGAATTGATGATATTATCATGTTTTTAAGCTCCTCCGGTTTATCTAGAAGCCAATTTTCAAATGATTCATAACCTTTTTGGTTAATAAATTTATCAGCATTATTATGGTTGTACATCTCTGGATTTAGTCCAAAAAACATGCTCAGAGCTATAGCAAATATATGCCTTTTCACAATTTTTTCATTCTCTAACTTAAAAATAGGAGGCATAATTGTTCCACTAATCATTTTATTAGGTTCTTTAAAAAACGTAAAATCGTGCGAACTTAACTTTGCAAATGTTAACGCAAATGCGACTGAATCAATACTTCTACCAGCACGCCCTGCTCTTTGTGCATAATTAGCTGGTAAAGGTGGCATATTCCTCAAAAACACCGTTTCTAAATCACCTACATCTACACCCATTTCAAAAGTCGTTGAGCAAGACAATGCATTAATTTCTTTTTTTATAAATTGCTGTTGATACACTGCACTTTCATGCTTACTTAATTGAGCCGTGTGTTCTTTAATAAACAGTGGACTCATTTTCATTTCTGCATACATCTTCGCATAGTGATTATCTTTCTCAATATCTTCTGAAAACACTTCTCTAGCATTTCCACCACACCCTACTGTTGAGCATTTTCCCGTGACAGTATATGGCGATATTCTGCCACATTTTTCGCATTTATACCAATGAATTCCTTCATCACCACTTACTCTTACAACGAAATTTTTTGCAGGCATGGCATAGTTTCCATCTTTATTTAGCGAAACCATTTTATAGTCATTGCTATCATCAATTAAATAGCCCCAATAATTTTCCAAAAATTGAAACGCGCTATCTTCATCAACTTTTAATACTAACTTAATTAATTCCATTTTATTAGTACGATAATATCCTTCTTTTGCCCTATGTCTTGGCATCCAGCAAGTATTATCATATTTTTTTTCAGTCTTGTTTAATGATTTTTGATAACTACAAAAATATATATACTCTCTATCAACATCACTTATATCGCTAGGCGCATCAGTTGAAATTGCTCCGCTTTTAACAATTTCCATTGCTAAAATGTTGAGCATTTCTTTTACATATTCAAAATTGTTTATACCATATTGAGAACAAGTAGACGTAATGATATCGTGGCTATTTCCCAAATATTCAAACTTAATTTGACCAAGCGAAACCAATGATGTCCTACGTCTATAATTATGCAACTCATTTAAAATTCCTATCCATGCATTCTCATCACTAATGTTCTTTAAGTTTGATTTGTCCGAATTTGACTCAGAAAAGCTTCTATAGCTAGAATAATAATTTGATAATGTTTTTACAAATTCTGAAATATTTTTAGGACTATTACTTGGATTCTTCTTATCATGTTTGATTATTTGCCATATACCTCTTCTTCTTAAAAATTCTTTATAACTTTCTGTCAAATAACATGCGAACTTTGCTGCTTCTTGTCTACTATCCGAAAAAACCAAAAATTGTCTTGCTGACTTTTTATGTTGTTTTTTATTTTTTGCAGCTACTACAATAAATGGATTACTAGAACTACTTGATTCAACATTATCGTCATCTAAAACATGTTCTGGCAATTCTTCATAAAGAGAAGTTGCCAAAACTGAGGTTGCAGCCTCATTTCCTAAGAAAAATCTCTTATTCTTACCCTTTCCACAAAGTTGACACCTTGCGGAATTGCCCGTTTTTTTCTTCAAATTGCGTATTTTAATATAGCCTTCAACACCGCACTCACATGGCGGATGGTGTATTCCTTTTTCCTCAATAATTGCACCACAATATGGACATAAATAATACAATTCTCCCTTTTTGTCACTGTTTGAATCATCTTCACTAGAATCTTCATCTACAGATATCATCTCATCATTGGCAAATGTAAAATAATCAACTTGTCCATTAATCAAATTCACTTGTTCCAATCGTTTATCTTCAATTTTTCCAACTAACGACATTTTGCCGCAGTCATCACATACCGCAACCTCAAAACACCTATACATTTTGCCTTCCACAAAAATTTGTTTATTCCTGCTTAAGTAAATTTGTTTGTTTGGGCTTAAACAAACATAACACCCTTCAAGACTCTTTATGAAAAAATGAAATCTTGCTTCAACAAGTGATTTACCATTTTTTACAGCTTTTGAACATAGCGTAATGAGTGCTAATGCATCATTTATAGATAAATTTAATCGATTAGAAAATGTTGTAAAATCAATATTTTCCACAATTAATTCTCTCATTAGATTGTATATTTTAGATGAGCTTACTATGTCATAAATCATTTCCTTCTCACCCATCTTATCATTTGCCATATATCCATATTTTTTAATTATATCCATTGCAACTTCTTCACTATTAGCTAATTCTTCAAACATTCCTTGTGGATAATCAATCGGTTTGCTACAAGCTACAAATTTTTCTCTGGATGCCCATATTATATCAGTTGTAAAGAAATTCACTCCACATAAATTACGTGCAAATTTTACAACATCATCTGGTGAATCCGTCTCATTTCCAAGTGTTGCACTTGTTAAAATAAATTGAGTTTCTCTACTTGATGATATTCTAGCTCTCAATCTTCGCATAAGCAATGCAGTTTCAATGCCCATTGCTCCTTGATAAACATGTGCCTCATCAAGTACGATAAATTTAAAATCCGCTTTCGCAAATAATCTGTCGTCTTTTGGTCTTAAAAGCATATGCTCCAGCATTGCATAGTTTGTGAAAAGAATATGCGGAGGCGTTTCTTTCATTTCGGTTCTTGATAACAATTCATTATCTAATTTATGCCTTAGTTCAGGAACAGATTCTTGACTGAACATCGCCTCATATATATCTATAGCTTTTTTCTCGTCTTCTTCCGTGGCTCCGTTATATACACCAAAAGTTATTTGAGGAAATTTCATAAATATTTCTCTAATTCTTTTTATTTGGTCATTGGCAAGAGCATTCATAGGATATATCAACAAGGCTCTTACTCCTGAATTGAGAGTTCCTTGTTCAATTTCTCTTAACAAATCATTTATAATTGGCAGTAAGAAACATTCTGTTTTTCCACTTCCCGTTCCTGTTGAAACAATTAAATTGTCACCGCTAATTACTTTTCTGAACGCACGCTCTTGGTGCATGTATAATGGTCTATCAAGCGGTATTTTCTTCTTATATAATTTATCATTCGACTTTAGCTTTTCAATTTCAGTGAATAATTCGCTTGCAATGCCTTCTTTAATTAACTCATTAATAGTTTTCCCACTTGTAAATGTTTCTTTTATTTCTAAGATTGGTCCTTTAGAAATACTTTTATTTAGCTCTTCAATTAAACTCTTTTGCAAATTTTGATCAGCAAATGCATGAGACGTCGTTATGTAATCAATGAATTCTTTCTTAATATTTTGAGATGCTTTTATTGGATTAAACATTTTGATCCTCCACTATTTGATAAATGTAATAGTCAATACCATCTATTTCAGATTGTTTTTGAGAATTTGTTATACCTTTATGCTTTTTATTCAACATTAGCTCGCCAACAAAATCATGAATGTCAATTAAACCTTTGTCCAATCCAGCCACTAACCATAATGAATTATCGTTTCTTATTTCAATTCGAACAGGATTGATTGTTTCATTTTCTTTTCCATTGTACATAGTGTCTAAATATGTCTTTCTTCCCAGTTTGTTAACATATATTTTTCCTGAGTAAAATTTAAATTCTTCCTCTCCAAGATATTTCAAATTGTCAATGAAAAAAGTTTGTATATCGTCCGTTCGATTTTTATCCATACACATAGCCCTTGACACGGATAAGGCTTTCTTGTAAAACCTGACCTCATCAAACCCACCAATCACATAGTCAAATTCTTTGACTATGTGATTGGTTTTCACAAACCCTTTTGCGCAAACACTAACTCTAACTTTATATACACCCTTATCAAGAGACGTGCCATCAGCGCTTTTGCTCATAAGATACGCTCTATTAACAAGTCCAGTTAAATTTGATGTTAATATTATTTTATTTTTATAATCCAATATTTCAATCAAAAAACTACTATCTTTTGGACCGACATAGCAACCTTCTGCATTCCATTCAAGGATACTTCCGTTGACATCTATTTTTGGTATTTTCAACATTATAGGAGAAAATGCTACTTCACAAATTTTTTCAATACCATCCCTAGTCTTAAAGAATACTATTCCCGATTTCAAATCTTGCTCCTTAACAATATTCAATGTTTTTCCAAAGGCATAGCTAGAACCATTAGTTGCTGGAACTTCATGGTTTAGAACCCATATTGACAAGTCAATATCTTCTGGCTTCTCTATTGTCATAACAACGCCATTATTTATGTTACCTACCCAAAGCATTTCGTGATGTAGTTTTGTTGTGCTAAATTCATTAAATTTCACTACAATCTTTGGAATAACAGCAACAATTTTTCCGTCGAATAAGTTAATACTTACTTCACTAGTATTGTCAATTTGAAAATCTCGTTCTAGTCTTTCATCATTATATCTAAAGCTAAATGTGCCACTAGAATTATCACCATAATAGTACTTTCTATCAAATTCGCATTTACAATCATGTACGATAATTACATTTCTTGCAAATATTAATTTGTTTGATTTTAAATCAAATATTTCTATGCTATGCGGTTTAAACTCAAGCAAGTCTAACTCCACATTAATTTCTTCCAGGATGCTGTCACTCTCAGTTTGTATATTAACTATTTCACCGTTCACTTTTAGTACATAATTATTTTTCTCTTTACCTTCACTTTTGATCGTTAACCCACTGTATTTTGAAAAAATTCTATATTCCTGACCGTCCTTAACGTAAATAGAATTATTTACGATATTCCCCTTAACCCAAGCACGTGAACTGCTCTTTTCATTGGTGAAAAAAACTTTTTTAGTATTGTAGTGTAACGTCTCACCGCTTTCTGCTGAAATAGCATATTTATAAACACCTGCATCTTGAAGTAATTGTGGAGTATGATTAAAAGCATCTATATCAGTTGTAAATATAAAATATTCTCCTGTAGCAACTTCACATGAGTATATTTCTTTTTCTCCGTTAAACAATAAGAAATCCCTGAATAAAGTCTTTTTTGAATCATATATAATTTTGCCAGCAAGCTCTATTTCTACTCTGATATTTATATTTTCACCTTCATTTAGAAAGTTGCTAATTACTATATCTTTATATTTTGTAGACATTGCAAGCCCCGTGCCAAGAGTGTCCACTACATCTTCAAATATAATATTATCGTCATTGTACACTCTCAAAAATACTTTCTCATAGAAATTATCTTCAAGTCTAATTGCCGGAATTCCCAATATCAATTCTTCTTGCAAAAGTCTAAAACGCGGAAAAATGTGCGATCTATCTACAGGCACATGGTCTCCTCTTGGTTTTCTAGCACTCAATTTTATACTATTTAATTTCTTTTCCCACCATTTATTAATTAAACTTGCAATTTGATTATCATTATTTTTCAAATTATTTTCTTCAAAAATTTTGTTGATATAAAATATACTTTTATCTAAGAATTTTACCGCACGCTCCTCATCATATACAAAAAGATACTTAATTCCTGCCCTTAACGCATAAACACTTCCGCTAAGCTCAAATTTCTCATCAAGGTTTTTATTCTCAGAAAATCTCCATTTTAATTGATTTGCTATACTTAAAAAAATTGGATCATTTGCAACATAATTTTGGCCTAAGTCATTTAGATAAATATCCCAGCATAAATCTAAGAACGCCCTAATTGACTGTTCTGGTGACAGCGAATGTGCTAATACCGTTGCATAATATTTTTTTACGCAACTAAACAAAGTTATATTGTGCATTTTACAAACTTTTTTTACTACTCCATTTATAAACAAATATACATTATTCGGAATATCTCCGCTTTCTCCAGACATTGCACGATAAGCAAAATTTCTAAAAGTTTCAGAGCTTTCCAAGTTATTTCCACTAACTCCAGGCTTCCACTCCTTCACTACATTTATCAAAGCGACAAACAAAATTTTTTCTTCTTCTTGTCCAATACTCGTAATAGTCCCTTGCGAATAACGTCGCAATATACTAGCCGTATATTCGCCTAATTCGGAAAACTCCTCACTAGTAAAATGCGTTTCTCCCACTAAATTGCATTTTAACGCTTCATCAATTTTATTTAGTAATTCTTTCCTCATATTTTCCCCTTATCTCTTAACTGTTATCATATTAAATATACAAGATCACTTCTTGCTTCTTAGGCTTAGATACATTGCTTTTGCCATTTCGTTTTTGATGGTCTTGTAGAATTCAGTATTTTCAAATAGTTTGACGTAACCATCAATTTGTTGAGAATAGCAGTCTTGAGCGGTTTTGTCAAATTCTTCAGGGAAGATGCTTTTTTCAAACATATCACTGTCGCTCATTTTAGCGTGTTTCTTCAATGCTTTATTGTTGAAGTACATTTTGTCAAATATTACTTCAATGATGTGCATTTCCACACCAGAAAGCTCCAGATTGCTTTGTAGGTTAATTTTAGCTATTATATTGTCAAGCAACTCTTTCTTGTCAAGTTTCTTAGCACCCTTCTTTGGGTTTTCTGGAGGTAATATTCTATCTTTTGAAGTTTCATCCAGCTCAATAGATCCGCTGAAAGTTTCAGTAAGTTTTGAGTTATAAAGAGTAATTTTATCTTCAAGTTTAACTGGCTCACTTGGATTAACTGGAATTAATCTAAATAAAAATTCGCAGAATAAATATGTTTTATGCAAATCCTTATCGAACATTCTGACAATTTGAGTAATATAAGCATAGAAACGCAAGAAATTTTTCAAACAGTCACGGAATGCGAAACGATGTTCCTCGTTAAGGTCGTTATATCTATTAACAGCATTTTGCACATGAGATGAAATCTTGCCTAAATCTTTATTATTTTGATTATTTTTCTTTCTATATAACTCTACAAACTTATCAACATCTTCAGTGTTAAAAACATTGTAACTAATCATGTTGTCATAGTAGTTGTAAACGATGTTCACGTCTAAGGCTTTTTCAAGTTTAGTATCTTCGTAAAAAGTGTTAAAAGCTGTTTGGATATCATCTACGTTGTTGACGAAATCAAGAACATAAGTGTCGTTCTTTCCGCTACAAGTACGATTAAGTCTTGAAAGGGTTTGAACAGCTTTTACACCGCTTAGTCCTTTATCCACAAACATAGTATGTAATTTAGGTTCGTCAAAACCCGTTTGATATTTATCAGCAACTAAAAGCAGATTGAAAGAATCGCTTGCGAAGTAATCAGGTAATTGCGCTTCTGAAATCTTCAAATCTGCTGTAGAATTCATTTGCGTTTCAGTATATTCAACGCCGTCAACGGTGATAGTACCAGAAAAAGCTATTAGGGGTTTCACATCGTTATAACCTTTCTTTAAAACATAATCGTTAATCATATGATAGTATTTAACAGCGTGGAAACGGCTTGGAGAAACAATCATTGCTTTAGCTTTGCCACCGATTTTATTAAGAGTAACTTGGCGGAATTGTTCCACCATAATCTCAACTTTTTGTTGCATAACATCAGTGTGATTTTTTTGGTATTTCCTGATTGCTTTAACAGCAGGAACTTCCTCATATTCAGGGTTATCGTTAACAGTTTTAACAATTTTACAAGTACTTTCCATGGTGTTATAGTACTTTAATACATCAAGAATAAAGCCTTCTGAAATGGCTTGTCGCATTGAATAGTGATGGAAAGAATCATATTCGCCATTAGGAAGAGGCTCTCCGAACATTTCAAGGGTTTTAGGTTTTGGCGTAGCAGTAAATGCAAAGAAAGACAAATTATCGTGCATACCTTGAGATAAAAGTTCACGAGTAATCACATCAAGTGTATCCACATCATTTTCCGAAACGTCATTCATATCAGCGTATTCACTTACGCCGATTGAAGTATCCGCAAGAGTGGCTTTCAGCTTCTTAGCTGAATTACCAGTTTGAGACGAGTGAGCCTCATCTACAATAATAGCAAAACGCTTACCTTTTTGAGCGTCAACGGCTTGGTAAATGATAGGGAAACGGTGCAAAGTAGTGATAATAATTCGCTTGCCGTCGTCGATAGCTTCTTTTAGTACTGTTGAATTATCCTTGTCGGTAATAGTAACAATTTGACCTATCTTGTGGTCGAATCCAGTAACAGTATTTTGCAATTGCCTGTTTAAAACACGTCTGTCAGTAACAACAAAAACAGTTTGAAAAACGTCCTCTTCCAACTTATTGTGAAGTTGAGCCAAACGGTAAGTAAGCCAAGCAATGCTGTTAGATTTTCCACTACCTGCACTGTGTTGGATTAGATAATTTTTGCCACTTCCAATAGATTTCACACTATCGACTAATTTTTCAACAACATCAAGTTGATGGTATCTTGGAAAAATTAGTTTAGGAGCACTTTTGAAAGTAGTTTTTCTGCCGTTTTCTATTTTAGTTTTTTCTTCAATTTGAACATTTATGTATTTTTGCAAAATCGCCATTAATTTATCTTTTTGCAAAACATTTTCCCAAAGATAAGCAATAGCATAATCATCACGTGGCGGATTTCCACTGCCACCGATTTGACCAGCACCGTTGCTACCTTGGTTGAAGGGCAAGAAGAAAGTATTTTCACCTTTCAGTTCAGTAGTCATCCAAACGTCATAGTGATCGCAAGCAAAGCAAACAAGACAGCGACGATTGAATTGAAACAAAATCTCTTTAGGATTTCTGTCTTTCATGAACTGAATCTTAGCATGCTCAACGTTTTGACCAGTTAATTGATTTTTCAGTTCGATGGCAACAATAGGGATACCATTTAGAGATAACACCATGTCGATTGAATTATTATTTTCAGTGCTATAACGAAATTGACGAGTGCAAGACAAAATATTGCTGTTGTATTTTTCAACAAGCACATCATTGATAGTGGAAGCAGGCTCAAAGTAGCAAATTTTCAAATCAACACCCCTGTCTTTGATACCGTTTCGAAGAACATGAACTAACCCTTTAGAAACAACTTCATCTTGAAAGCGTTTATAAAGTTGATTTTCCGCACTAGCGCCATATATTTTCGAATACCTGTCCCAAGCTTTGCTTTGAGTATTTCTAATAAAAGCAAGAAGTTGAGTTAAATCAATAGCACGAGATTTATCATAAAAAGTCTGATTGCCCTTAACATAACCGCCGTCACTCAATAAATACGACTCAATATCCTGCTCAAATCTCTTCTCATTAGTTTCTGTTACTGCCATGTTATTTCTCCTTTTTCTTCTTAATTTTATTCTCTTTCTTTTCTATCTTCGCTAGTTTCTTTTCAGCTTTAAGCACATAATCAGGCGTATAGCCTTTAATTTTTCTCAATGTACTAACTTTTGTAATATGTTCTGGCAATCCAATTGAATGTGCGATTTTATTAAAACGTCCATTTTTAACATATGTTATATCCAATGTATTTGAATTAATCTTCCTATCTTTACACTCTTCATTTTCAATTGTAATTTCATATTGGAAATAATTACCTTTAAGATTTTTTATCACAATATAGAATGAACGCAATTCACCGCTTAGTGCAATATCACCAATTGCTAACGTAGTATTACTTAATGCTATTTTATTAATTACAAATCTAGTATAGTTGTCATTTAACAAATATCCTATAGGAATATAGTTAATGTCTTCAACGTTTTTCAAATAGAATCCTCTAATATGTTCAAAATCTAAGTTTATTCGTTCTTCAATTAATATCATATATGGTTTACTTGCACTATCTTCTATATTAAAATAAGGAGTGTTTTTTGCTATTTCTTCATCTCGTCTTCTGTCGTCTTGTTTTTTATTTGTCCAACTAACGCTAAAAAGGGTAAGGAAACTACCAAACAGCGTAACTGTTATAGTTAAAATAATTTGACTTAAGTTCGAATCAGGTATAACATAAATCATTATAACAATTGAAGCGACTATGCAAATAACATTTAATAATGCAGCCGGAATATTACTATAGTTTTCTTCAAATATTTTTTTATTTTCATTTTTACAGAAAAAAGTTAACCATAATAATGCAATGTTAACGCAAACAGTAATTATTCCATATTGAAATATAAATTCAGTAAAATTATGATCTATAGCTACCATCATTACCAACACACTAAAAAAATTATAGATAAAACTGTAAATCTGCAATGCATAATAAACAATTATTACTCTTTTTTCATATTTATTCTTAAAAGCAGCTACTATAATTAATATCGAAATAATGAGTAATCCTGCTAAAACCAAATTAATGATAAATGCTATTTGTGTTAATTCTTCTGTCATCACATCACTTCCTTTTTGCCGGTTACGTGTTCGTAGATTAGGGATTTTTTGTAGTCTTTTAGTTCTTGGATTTTTTGTTGTTTGATTGCTATTAGTTTGTCAATTTGCTCACACTTCTTATCAAGATAATCAGCTATTTCTTGTTGCTCTTGTTGCGGTGGAATTAGCACCATTAAATCTTTCAACAATTCTTGACTTAATGACGCTCTAGTAATAATATTCATTGCTTCAACAAAATATTTTCGTAAGTGACTACTCCTAAAATAATATTTACCATAGTCAATATTAATTTTATTGCTTATAAGTCTTGCTCTAATCAAAAATCCAGCAAAAACTGCATTTTCTATTGTTTTAGTACATGTACTAGACAATGCTATTTCTGCTATAGTTTCTGAAGTTCTAGTAAAAAAAACATCGCCTTTCTTTACTGAATAATTCTCTCTATCAGCAATTGCGCTATTAACCAATCCAACTACTTCAAATGGCAGTAAACTATTTCTATAAACATCTCCATAGCTTACAAATGGATATCCAAACCCAAATGACTCTCTAGAGATATTAATTCCATTTTGCATAATAGCAAGGTATCTCATTCTATTAACTTCCCAACTTTCAGGGATTTCGCCTATCCAGTCTATTCCGCTGGGTTTCATTGGGGCGGATTTGTTTAGGCCTTTTGTTACGGCTTCGGTGATTACGCTTTGTTTGTAATCTTTTAATTCTTTGATCATATTTTCTTGCAATCCCACAAGCTCATCAACCTTCCCACACTTCAAATCAAGATAATCCGCTATCTTTTTCTGATCCTCATTGTTTGGATAAGCTAAATAAATAGTATTTAATTTAGACATTTGAATTCTCATTCTTATTTCCATTATTCCATTTCCATAACCTTTCAAATTGTTTTGAAAAACTTTAGTTTGAAAAATATAGTTGTAGAATCTAATGTCTTGTTTTTCGTTCCTCAAATATAACATATAGTACACTGGACTAACTGCACCAAAATATTTAGATAAGTTCACAGAACCAATAATAACATTCATACTATTTAAAACAATATCGTTAGGATAAGCGAGTTTATACCCAGTTAAATCTTCTTTTGACTTATTTCCCACATCGCCCTTATCAGTATACGGTATCACGCCCCTATCATTAGTAAGAGAAAGTATAAAATTTGTCTTAATAGGATTATTCATTTCTTTTCTATCATTCAAAACTGATTTTAGAGGTTCACATTCCCAATTTTCAGGAATGTCGCCTATCCATGCTATTCCGCTGTCTTTCATTTTACGCATTAGAACAGCTCCTTCATTAGTAGGTTTTCTTGTTCTTCTAAAGATTTCAACACATCAAAAATATCCTCACTTTTGCGTGGGGCTACGTATTTGTAGAATTGTCTTGTGAATGGAATTTCATAGCCTACTTTTGTTTTAGCTTCGTCAATCCATGCGTCAGGTGCAAATGGGTATACATTCTTTGCCATATATTCTTCAATATTCTCTTTCCAAGGAATTGTTTCTGTATCACGTTTTTTCGTGTCCGCTTGTTTCTTTCCTTTTTTCAAAAGCACTTCGCCATCTTCACCTAAAAGTGGTCTTTCAACCGTTACTTTGCTATATTTAAAGTCTACATTGTCAAGAACTTTACTCTCAACGATTCTTCCACTTGTTTCGCTTTCAAATACGCCATCAACAGCCGACAAATATGCTTTCATGATTAAGTCAGTGCAATCAGCCGTAAACTCGTTACGCTTGTTTCCAAGGCTCTTTCTGCGTTTCTCAAAACATTTGCTTGCGTCGATTAGTTGTACTTTATCCCAACGATTTTCACTCTTACTTTTACTTACTACCCAAACATATGTTGCGATTCCCGTATTGTAAAACATATCGTTTGGCAACTGAATAATTGCCTCAAGCCAATCATTTTCTAGCAAGTGACCACGAATTGAACTTTGTCCACTTCCTGCGTCACCAGAAAATAGCGGTGAGCCGTTTTGAATAATTGCCATTCTGCCTGTATCTTTCAATTTAGCGATACCATTCATCATGAAAAGTTGTTGACCGTCACTAATTGGCGGTAATCCTACTCCAAAACGTCCTAAATCACCTTTTTTGTTCTCTTTCTCTACTTCAGCTTTCTCATTCTTCCACTCTATTCCAAATGGTGGATTACTGATTATATAATCAAAGGTATAACCTTCAAATTCATCACCAGATAGCGTGTTGCCGTGCTTCATGTTCTCCGCATCTCCACCCTTAATCAACATATCGGCTTTAGCTATCGCAAAAGTTTCTTCATTCAACTCTTGTCCGAAACATTTGATACTCGCTTCGCTGTCTATTTCTAAAAGGCGTTCAGTCATACACCCTAGCATTTGACTTGTTCCCATTGTCATATCATATACTGTTGTTGTAATGCCCTCTTCCTTTAATTTCTCCATGTCGTCGCCCACAAGCACATCTGTCATTAAATATATTATATCTCGTGCCGTAAAGTGAGCTCCTGCTTGCTCGTCATATGACTCACTGAACTTTCTAATAAGTTCCTCAAAGATATATCCCATGTCCGCACTTGAGATTACATCTGGGCTCATGTTCGCTTTCTTTGTGCAAAATTCCGTGATTACATTGTATAGTATTCCATTGTTCTCCAGTTTCGTCACTTCTTTGTCAAATTCAAACTTTTGTATGATATCGATTACATTATCGCTGAATCCTTGCAAATACGCTCGGAAGTTATCCGCTATATTGTCTGGGTCGGATAGCAATTTCTCAAGTGTGAATTTGCTTGTGTTGTAGAACAAATACCCTGACGCACGACGCAATAATCCGTCCTTTACTTGCAACCCCCTTTTCACCAGTTCTGCATTCTCATCAAGTACTTTTTGTTTTGTATTCTCAAGTGCATCGCTGAACCTTTTAATTACACACATCGGCAAAATTACCCTGCCGTATTCATGTGGTTTGTATGTTCCAACAAGTTTATCCGCTATCGCCCATATCAAGTTGGCTTTCTCTGCTACATTTATCGTAGTTCTTTTCTCTAATTCAAAAGATGTCATTTGTATTTTTCTCCGTAACTTATCATTATTTTCCATTTTAATTATATCACACATTCGATGTCTTGTAAATGTTAATAAGCGAAAGATTGCGGTTTTAGGTTGGTTAATTGGTTAATTTTATTATGCTAACTTTAATTATGTCGAATCATGTCTAATTGTGTAGTAAAATAAGCACCCACTAGCGAACTAGTAGGCGCTTATTGTATGAGTAGCTTAATGCTTATTCATTCTCATTTATTTATTACTTCTTAACGCAATGTTCCCATCGCTTCAATTTTTATGTAATCCGAAATTAATGGAATATCATAAAACTCATAAGAATATCCACTTCTTTTTATTTCATTTGCAAAAATTTTGTTTGCAATTAACTTTACATGATTTACAAACTCGTTAATGTTTTCATAATTGAAAATATTAATCACATCAGTCAAATATTCATTTGAAGCTAATTTAATACTCATTGCCTTAATTTCAGATACATATTCATTATTATATATATAACTTTTTGAAAACCAAGTACCATAATCTTTTTCAATAATTCCATTACCAAATAGAAAATAATTGTGACACAGTATATCCGCAAAAACAAATTCTTCTTTTGTACAAAAATTTACATTAATATTATCCACCCAAAATTTTGCTGTGCCGGTGATAAAACTTTGTCCATCTCGTTCATTAATTGCATTGTCCAAATAACCAAAAGTAGTATTGTAAAACATGTGATAGCTTGACGCCACAATATGATATTTGTTATATTTTATATAAGATTTTCCTAATATATAACCCAATGCCGAATAATCTTTCTTTTTATAATATCCTGCAATAGTATATATAAACATTTCATGAAGTAAAGTTTTTCTTAACTGATTATCATCAAATTCAGATCCTAACTGATAAATTAATTTATACAATTCTTCTAAAAAGTCTGCAATTATTCTTTCATTATTTTCAACGTACTGTGCTTTACTTAACAACTCTAAGTATACGTCTCTCATATCTTCAAATTCTCGATATGCTTTTATATACTCTGAATTAACTATTCTTCTATCTACCATTACATCGCTAATATCTTTTTCTATAATGTTTTTTGCAATATCATTCAAATATTTTTTCAAATCAACTTTTTTTATTTTTTCAGGAATATTTTTAACCAATGAGTTATATTGAACTTTAGTTGCTAATGAAATTCTCGTTGTAGACTCAACCCAAGATGGTTTTCTGCCAATCTCTGGTTTTGTATAAATTTCTACTCCAAACAATCCTTTAACTAGCTTTTGATATTGAATCTCATAGGTTTCGGAGTCAGTAAAATCAAAATGTAAAGTTCCAGTTAAAAATGTAGGCTTACACACATTTCCACTAGCATCTCTGCTGAAAATTATTGGCAAATATTTTGTTTGCTTTGTTTTATTATATAAGTCTGCAGAAATAATTTGCGCTTCAACGCCTGCCCCTCCCCTCTTTTCATTTGCCTTCAAGGTATATTCAGGGTCTAACAACATTAAAACGTTCGATATCGTTTCATCATTGACACTTTGCTCCATATACTGATAAGTAAAATTACCTTCATCTAATTCCCATTTATCTAATAAAACATCTATACCATCGCCAATCAGCCTTTCTGCAAATGCCAAAACGTTTTGTTGGTTTTCTTCAGTGCCCCACGCGTAAGATATAAATACTTTTGGTTTATCTATTTTATTTTTCATACTGTACTTTCTCCTGGATTAACTCCTCTATCCTATTCATTATGTCATCTCTCTTATTCTTATTTTCTAAAATCATTTCAAATTCATAGTCTAGATAATAATAATCATAATCAATATAATTATAATCCTCAACAAAATCAACTATTTTGATGTTTTTTAATTCATCGATGCCTTGTTGATAATACTCTCTTATTTTGGCTTGTTTTTCTTTCTCATTTTGATCGTTAGCGAATTTTGCATTTTTCAACAATTCTTTAATTTTCGGCCATTTAGCAAATATTGTTAATTCAAAAACATCTATGCCATTTTCAATATTAGGTATTTTCTTCTTATACGAATCAAAAATATAATATAGAACGGTTAAGCCTTCTACACCTAACGCCCTTTCAACATACTGTGCTTTTTGTTTTGAATCGCTGTCATTATTATCAAACAATTCCAGAACCGAATCAATTTTTTTAGAATTATCTTTTCCGTGTTCCAAATTGACTACAGCATCTCCCCTAACCCAACCTGGTCGTTTCTTTCGTGCAATAATCTTGGGCATAGCCAAAGCAACTTGTTTAGACAACTCTTCAGCATTTTTCCAACTCCCCGAAGTCAACCTCTTATCCGATACTTTAATTTTAAACAATTTAAGCAAATTGTTCGCCATTTCGTCCTCATCCGGATCCTTACCCATCCTGCCATCAATAGGAAACACCAAAATTGGAACGCCTCTACTTAGTGCATAATCGTACTCCATTTCAGTATAACTTAAGTGCGTTTCAGAATTAATAGAGCCATATCTTTTTCCTAATATTAAAATATAGTAATCGCATAAATCAATTACTTTTTTTATCACATTAAACTGTTCGTCATCTTCTGCACAAAATGCTTCCATTCCAGCTGGTATGCAATCTGCCGATAGAAGAGTTTCTGTCACTGCTTTTCGTTCTTCTATTAAATCAATATATGTAGAGCTGATAAATACTTGATACTTCTTTTCCATTGCTAAAGATCCTTCCTTTGTTTAATTATTCGCCATCATCACGCTTGTCATTTATTTTTCATTTCTCTTTATCACAGATTGTTCATGTCAACATCTAGTCCAATGGCTTTTAGCTCCTTTGCTAGATTAGTTTTCCATGCCCCTAATTGATCCATCTGTTCGTAAACAATACCTGATATATCTCCAGGCGTTTCGATTTCACCTTTGACCAATGCACAAACTTTTTTGCGACCAAGTTTGCCAATCAAATACCCATGCTCAAACACAACATTTTGTCTAGCTCTTTTATTATTAACATCTTTAAACCGATCCCTTCCGTCATCACAATATGTATATAAAACAATCGCATATCCAACATCTGTATTAGCTTCAATTTTTTCTATAATAGTTTTACCTTCATTAAGTTGTTCATGTAATATTATCGCATTTAGACCAAGTTTTTCAACAAATCTTGCCGTTTCAGTTTTAGACAATTCATCATGTCCATGCACTATAAATACCTTTTTATTACTCTTATTTATTTGATTGTTTTCGAATTTAACTATAGCTTCTTCCTTCAAGTCAATTAAGTATAATTCCAAAATACCTTTAAGCCCTAAAGCATCTCTCATTGCGGTACCACTATTGAACAGAACTGCCTTATTAATTTGAGGAAGTGTAGTTTCAAATGCCGATTTAATTTCCCAAATTACATCAAACAAATATCCTTCACATCTTGCTCTTGAACTTCTGTTTTCGCAAGATTGATAAAGTGATAATTTATTATTCAATTCATTTATATATCGCTCAATTAACTTCGATTTGTTTTCCATACGCATTTTTGACAATCTCCATATTATTAACTTTGTTTTAAATGTTCTTAAAATTTTTAAACCAAAATTCAGTCTTATAATTATTATACTATATTAATTAGGATAATTACAAGAGTAACCACGCTTTTTTTATATACATATCAGTTCTTTGTCATATAGCTATTGTATTCATGTCATTCACGACATTAAATTTCAAAACTTCTCGAAGTTTTTGTCCCATCTCGTCAATACTATCTTTTTTAATATCAATGCAGATTAGTGTTAGTTCTATTGGGGTATCCATGTCATTAAGCATGATTCTTTTTATTTGGGTTTCGCTTCCTTCAAACAATGGATAAACTAAGGCTACTTTATTTACGCCATATACTCTCGCATAGGTGAATACTTGATATATATCACCTTGACCGATTTTGTCAAAGTCACCCTTTTCTCCGTGGGGATATTTATATTTAGCGTCGATAATATAGTTAACCACGCCATCTTTTTTCAATATAATATCAGGTTTTATTGAGTATCTATTTTCGCCTTTTATTAATTGGTGCGAATTTTGATACCCTACTGCGACATTCATATCAGCTTTTTTCAGTGCTTTGTACAAATAATATTCATACAACTCATTGAGCTTAACCATAAATGAAAATGATGATTTCTCGCCGATATATCCTGTTGGCGTTTCATTGTAATAAAACATCTTAGCTATGTTAAAAACATTTTCAAATGTTGCATTTAATCTATTAAATTTCACTCTATCTATTTGCTCTTTTGTAGTTACCATAAATTCACAATCGCACAAGTACGTTAATGCTTTTCTAAGCAAAAATCTATTGTGTTGCTTGTTAGTTTTATTCATAAGTAGAATGGCTACCGTCATGATAAAATTATTGATAAAGTTATTCTCTTGATACGCATCATATAACACAATATGTCGATCTTTCCTACTTACGCATTTTGTAAAAGTTTGATTAAAATCAATCTTGCCTTTTACAAACCCGCTATCTTCAGTTATGTTATTATATTCTTTATGAATTTCTTTCGAATAGGTTGCTATAATTTCATTAGCGAATTTAGTTATAAATATTTCAAACAAGTCCGAATAATCACTATCACTTTCCTGATTGTTTAATATCTTTATTTTGTAATATTCCGATTCGCTAAGAAGCTTCGTAAGTAGCTCAACACCCTGTATTTTTTCCGTTTCAGTTTCTTTCTCAAAAATTTTAGGTAGCACTTGCAATCTTGTTTTTCCGTAAGAAAAAAATCCTACATAATGCATAACTTGAACAGCGCCATCAGCACTTATTGACATAGATCCAGCTGGCATTAAATCCTTAATATGCAACAGATCGTCAACTTGAGTTTTAGTTAGATCAAGCCGTTTTCGCCTATCTTCAAAAATCGTTATGACTTCTGGGGTCATGCTTCTACTCCGCCTTTATATATTTTAACAATAGCTGCTTCAAATTCAGAAATTTCATTACCACTTTTCTTTATACTTAATTCTTTAACTTCATTGTTTTCGTCAAAGAAACTATTTCCAACTAGTTTTTTAATTTCTTCAACATTGCCATAAAAATATTCCATAAATAGTGGCATAATATTATAATACCAAACAAAAAACATGTCCTTAATATCCGTCATATTTTCTTCTACAAAATAACTATGACCGATTCTATGTTCTCTATCTAGAGCCTTTTCAAGTTTACGATTTATGTCTTGTAAAAGCAATCTTAAATCTATAAACTCACCAACTTTCGGCTTTACAACATCCAAATTCGGTGCTATTTCAGCGAATACAAACCTACGTCTTAAAGCAGTATCAAGAAGTGCTATTGATCTATCAGAAGTATTCATAGTTCCAATTAGATACACGTTTTCTGGTATCATAAATTTCTTTTTTGAGTATGGAAGTACGCA
The DNA here is from genome assembly GCA_947039455.1 of uncultured Clostridia bacterium. Taxonomy (GTDB): domain Bacteria; phylum Bacillota; class Clostridia; order Christensenellales; family CAMQZB01; genus CAMQZB01. The sequence continues at coordinate 34,629 of CAMQZB010000009.1, read as the reverse complement.
AGACATTTTATCTCTTTTATCTTTTTCCAAAAGAGTAATTAATTCACCGAAAATCTTAGCAACGTTACCTCTATTAATCTCATCAATAACCATATAATATGGCTTTACTTTAGTATCAATTGTTTCACCTTTATTTTGAATCAAATTCAGTGCATCAGAAATATTTATTTTTAATTCATACAATGAAGACAGCGTTAGACGTTTATTTCCATTTAATTCAAAAATATCAATAGGGGTTTTTTCACAATCAAGCAACCACTTGACATCTCGTCTTTGCGTATATTTTACTTCATCTTTGACAAATTTATAATCACTTGTTACAACACCAATTCTTCTAATGGTTTTAATACTATCAAATACAAAAACAATATCGCCAATTTGCATATCACTATGTAAGTATTTAAGCATGTTTTTTGTATCTATTTCTGCTATTTTCGCATCACTCCAATCCGTAATATCTTTATCATCACCAAACCCAATAGCAATTTGGTTTTTAGCAACTAAACTTTTATATATACTTTCCTCTGTCGTTCTCATCCCTAGTGAAACTTTCCAAACATTACTATCTTGATTAGTAAATTCTAGTGCTTCATCTTTTTTCAATTCCTTAGTTGATGATAAATTACAATCCTCAACAACACGTCTAAAAACCCCTTCTTCAATTTTATATTCTATATTGCCACTATCATTAGTGATAGGTCGAATACCTTCAATAAATTCTTCATAAGATAAAGATTGATGAAATGTAACAAACTTAACACGATTTTCCTCAACAGCCTTATTGTATGACATATTGATATCATTGCGTTTTTCAAAACCTTGTATAATTTTTTTAATACTGTAAGTTTTACCAGTTCCAGGAACTCCATGTAAAATTAGATTCGGATTGAATTCAAGCAAATCTACATATTTATTGTATGCAGTTGTATCTTCATCTTCTTCATTTTCATCTTCTAGAATCAAATCACCCTCTTTCTTGTTCACAACTTTGATACCTTTTGAAGCCGCTTTACCTACTAAAATATTATCATACAACGCCACAGGACTGTCAACCACAAAACTTTGGTCATCATCTAGCGCCGAAATCACTTTTTTCAAGTAACTCTTTTTTGATTTATTATTATTTTTAATCGCATATTCCATTAGTTCATTTAATGAATTCTTTTCCATTTTAGTTTTTTCAGAATATAGGCTCCACAACACATCATACCTTGCAAGCACACCATTTTTGTATTCCTGAATATCTAAAATTTCTCCATTTTCTTCAACAACTACAATATCCCTTTCTTTATATTTTATTAAATCTTTATTTGCGTTTTTCACGATATAAAAATGTCTTATATTTTCATCAGCTGAAAAATCAATGTTTGCGCAATCGATATCAGCATTTACCTGAATCTCAATAAAACCAACTTTTTTCGTTTGTTTTACTGCCTTATTTATCAAATCTAAATTCACATCAAAATATTTGCAACAACAAATCGTATATGTCAATCTAAGCCTAGGCGCAAAGGTCTTAACAACATCAAAAAGGACTTTGACTGTCTTGTGATTTCGTTCAATTTTATTTACTCTATACAATTTTTCGATTCCTTGACTAACTGGAATTACATAATCCCCAATATCCAATCCACCGAAATGCTTTTTGTAAACATCCTCATTTTCAACGCCACCATGAAGATAATAATCACCCTCAATTTGTTTATAATCTGCAAATTTTCCTACAAAAACTTTACTCATTCGTCCCCTCCGTATATACTGCTTAAATCTTATCTCTTGTGATAATTATACCATATATTACCATATTTGTAAATATGCAATACAACATGCCTATTATTAATTAACATCAACTACCTATGAAACATTTAATAAGCCCTACTATTGCTAGTAGAACTTTTTTCTTTAGTATTTTAGTTGGCATTAAATTCTTTAGATAAAGTATTTCAACGTATCATTGCTATAGTTTTTCTATTGTCACTTTGAATGTTTCTTTATGCTTTGTTGTAAATATTATTGTGTTTTCTTCCGCTGTGCTGTCAAGGATTAATGCTTCATCGGTTTCTGCTGCTATCAATACATGTATTTCATGTTGCATATCATTCTCAGTCATTTTGATTTCCTCCTTTAGTTTGCTACTTCCTATTGTAACCACTGTATAGTTATTTTGCAAGCGTTTAACAACTATTTAGTGGATAATACTATATAATGGAGGAACTGTTATGGATATATGTAAAAATTTCGCCGAAAGGCTTTCTGAATTAATGTTATGCAACAATATTTCTGCTGATAGACTCAGTGAGATTTTAGGAGTTTCTTCCACTACTATTCGATACTGGAAAAATGGACAGCGTGCTATTGTACTTTCAAAATTATTATCTATTGCGAATTATTTCGATTGTTCATTAGAATATTTAATCGGTAAGACGGATACGTTATTGGACTTTACTGTAAAATCAAATTGTGATTTCTATTCCAGCTTACGCAAAATCATGTTGAGCAAAAATGTTTCTCGCTATCAAATAGTTAAGGATACTAGCATTTACGATAGCTATTTTACAAACTGGGCTAAGGGTAAAGATGTACACATTTTAACTTTGGCAGAGCTTGCAAATTATCTCGACATCACTCTCGATTGCCTTGTGGATCGAGAATAAACTTTAAAACCTTTAGGATTGATTTAGCATTATTTGCTTGTCAATCCTTTTATTTTATGCTATAGCAAATTTAGTTCTAACTTTTGATGATTATTTCTTTAGTTTAATATAGGCAGGATAAGGGGTGTTTGCACTGGGTGATTTATTGCTTGTACTTTTCACTGGATTAATCGGTGTAAATAGTTTGTAAACAGGGTGCAAACAGTTGAGGGTATTGAAAAACAGCAGGGAAACCTGCTGTTTTTTCTTGTTTTGGGGGTGTAATTTCGTTACTGACTTGAATTGTTTTACAGGCTCAGGCCATCATCGCGTGATCTGCTTTGTTCTTGCTTGTGCTTCTCGCGGTTCTTTTCGTACTCTTTTTCTTCTTCGTTGGCTAATTGCTTTAGCCACAAATGATTTAGTTCCGTATGGGCTTCTAGTGATTTGCCAATCATATTTGTAAAAATTTTAAACAACTTTCCGCGATAGGTTTTGCGACTTTGTTTAAATTTGAACTGTTCTTTTTTGTTTAGTCGTTCGCCTTTTCTAAGTATCATTATAGGGAATATTGAGGTATCAAGGAGTTTATGTTCCTCAAGTTTTTTCGCGTGATTTAAAATAATTTGCCCTGTTCTTTTAAAATAATCTGTTCTAAAAAATTCTAGTTTTGGGACTATCATAACATCATCACCATTTACTATGCGATACGATCTTAACTCTTTTTCAGCGGTATTTAACCTGTTGAAAGTGCTTTGATAAAGCCTTCTGATTTCAGGATCACTGTTGATAATTTTCATTGTAATTTTATCTACAAGCAATTTTGTATCATTACTTAAATTGGTATAGCTTTTCTCATTCTCAACGTCTGACCTCTCGCTTAGCTGATTAAACAACTTATACACTTCGCCGTCTTTTGAGTAAATACTCTTGTTATCGCGGATATGTTCTATCGTTCTATCGCGTAATTCGTAAACATCAATTGAACGTTCCACGAAATGTTTAAACAAACTTTGCTTTATATATTTCAATTCTTTATCAGCAAATGCACCTTTGATTGTATGACTAGCTTCGCCCTTTGCATTCACTCGCATTGGTTCTTTTTCGTAAAAGGTAAAGTGGATATGATAATGTTCAGTATTAATATGCAATGCACCGAGATATAAATGTGTAGTTTTGATGTAGAAATTTTTTTAAACATATAACATCATAAGACAATATCAAAAGAGAGTATCAATATTAATACTCTCTAGATATAGATTATTCTTAGTTCTTGTTATGATTATTTTCTTTATTAGTATATTTTATGATATTTATAATACCTAACATTATCCAACCCAATGAAATTATAATAAGAATAATTCTTACCCATATTTCCACATCTATTATAAATTCCCATAACACAAAAAATATGATACCAGTAATTAGGTCTATAATAGTTGTGATAAACTTGTTTTTGTTCTTTAATCAATAATTCATTAATCTCCTATTGATTTAAGAAATTTGATTGTGCTTTTCTTTTTATAGATGTAGAAACAAACGCCTATTAAAATGATATTTATTGCTAGCACAATAATACTTCCTTCAAATTTCAATGCTCCACCTGAAAATATTGAATTGCCTACGAATTCTGTATTTATTAAATGCGGATAATCACTTGCTAGGGACACACTACCTAGAATTATAGCACCAATTATATTCCAAAATGCGTGAGCAATAATTGGAGCTATCATTGATTGTGTAAGCTCTAAAAGAACCGTCATTAATAGACTCATTGTTATAACATTTAATGTTGGAATTATACCCGCAGATATTGCGCCACCATGCAACGCTGTAAATAATATAGTTGATACAATTGTTGCAGCTATCAAGTTATGTTTAGATTTAATTACTTGGAATAAGTATCCCCTCACTAGTAATTCTTGCATGATTACATTAATAAAAGCAGATAAAATCCAAAGCCATAACATATCCACATTGTTAATATTTATTAAATTCATAATTCCTAATATGTAGAACAAACCCATCGTACAACCAAGCCAAATGACGCCTGTAGCCAATCCTATAGTACTACTTATTATAGGATTTGAAACTATACGCATTTTAACTTTTCTATTTTCTACAAAGTAAAAAATAGCCGTAAATCCAAAAATTGCGATAAGCGGAATTAACTCAGCAAAAAATCTCCATATTGCAGGGTTTTGGTTATCTGGTATAATAAATCCCACTACGACTGACCACCCTATAAAAAACAACATACATTTTAAAACTGTTATTAATATTTTTTTCATTTTCACCTCTTTTCTAAATCGTTTTTTGTCATACAGAAGCATACACTTATTGTTAAAAAATGTCAAGGCCATGTCTGCAATAACATTTTTATCACACATAAATCCCACAATAAATGGCTTCATTTCTGAAATCATGCCAACACTTAGTATAATACTCCATAAAAATCATTTTCAAAAGCAAACAAATTAACATTAAGACTATATACGCAATAAATTGCACATCTATCGCATCACTTATCTATCTTTTTTATATTGTTGTATATTTCTTGTTTATCTTCATTAGATAACAGTTTGTCAATTATGAAAGCTATTGCTAATACTACAAAAATATTAACAGCTAATCTAATGAGTGTGAATTATAAACCTAGGGAAGATACTTCGAATAATAACAGCGGAATACAAATGCTTGCGAATCTAATTACTACAAATGAACCCTCACTGATTTGTGAATCACTTTTATATTGTTGCTGTAAATTATCCATCTACACCCCCTTAGCAACCGCTTCTAAAACTTGCACTATCAATTCATTGGTAGAAATGTTGTTTCGATGCGCTAATTTATTGATTTTTTTCTTTAACTTATTCTCCAGTCTAATATCAAAACGGGCATTTCTTGTTGGTTTTTTCTCAAATTCATTAGCAAGATTATGTACGGAACTTTTATCCGTACATTTTGTACGGATGTTTTGTACGGAACTTTCTTCCGTACATTTTGTACGGATGTTTTGTACGGAGCTTTCTTCCGTACGATTTGTACGGTTATTTTGTACGGAACTTTTGCACGTCAGATTTTGACGTACATTTTGTACTGCATTGTTTTGTTTTGGGGTTAGAAAATCTAGGATTGGGTTGTTTTTGAAATCTTTTACCATGCTTAACCCTCCAAAAATTCTTCAATGAAAACTTCATAATCTTTAGCTGCTGTTGCTCGCCTATAATCGCAAAGAGATTTTTGCTCTAGCTGACTTTCTTTCACCGCTATATTTTCGCGTATCGTTGTATACAGCTTGGTATTTTGCGAACTAGAATACTTGCCTATTAAATCTCTCACATCTTTTGACAGCGTAGCCCTATCAGAATATCTTGTTAGTAGTACACCCGCCACTTGTATTTTGTTATTTGTATACTGTTTCACGCCATCAATAGATACAAAAACTTGTCCTATTCCTTGCAACGAAAATATGTCCGCTAATGCGGGGATTATTACTTTGTCACTGCACGTAAATGCGTTTACTGTGAGTATTGATAGATGGGGCGGCGTGTCGATTATTATGTAGTCGTATTTGTTTTTGACAGGTTCAAGCACTTCTTTTAGCTTATATTCTCTCCCCATTTCTTCCATTAACTGATTTTGTAGTGTGGATAAAGCTTTTGAGCTAGCAAGTAAATCATACTCGTTAAAATGCAAAATCGCGTTCTGTATTTCAATTTCATTTCGCATTACATCTACAATACTTGGTATATTTTCGCTAGTTACGCCAGTGGCTAAACTCGCATTTCCTTGCGCATCTAGATCAATGAGTAGCACTTTATAGCCCTTCCGCCCTAAAATACTTGCCATTGCTAGAGCTGTAGTAGTTTTACCCACTCCACCTTTTTGATTTCCAATAGTTATTATCATATTAAATTTCTCCTGTTAAATATTTGAAATTTAACAGAAACTGTGTTATACTTTAACTGGTTCGTTAAGTAGTAGTTTCTGCTATTTTTCAAAACACTAAAGTTCTTATGTTGTCGCATAAGGACTTTTTTTATTGTCATTTTCTTTAAATCCGTTCATTGTTTTGTTGATTTGCGAGATAAGTTCTAGTAGTTCATCGTTTGATTCGTTGATGTTTTCTAATCTCTTTAATTCATCCAAAACATATCCGAGCATTTCTCGCATTGCTTTATACGTTCTTGAATTGCCTTGTACTACGATGTCTCTTTGCAATACTCTATTTATTAGATACTCTTGTTTAGATTGTCCACTTAGCTTAGTAAAGGCTTGTAATTGTACTTGCTCTTCCTTTGACATTCTGAAACTTACCATAGTACCCCTAAATCTATTTTTATCGTCTAATTTCTTTACGCTCATATATCACCTCGCAAATTTTCTAAATCATTCGCAATATCTCGCTGTTTATTTGGAAATAAATGTGCGTACTGGTATGTAATTGTTATTGATTCATGACCAACTCTATCAGCTATTGCAAGTGGCGTAAATCCTCTTTCAATAAGTAAACTAACGTGAGAATGTCGCAATGCGTGTAGCTTAATTTTACTCAAGCCCAATTTCTCGCTACCCAACTTTAAATCCTTATGCAGTGTACTTTTACTTACCATAAATAATCTATCGTTTGGTTTAATTTTATACTGTGAATTAATGCACTCTTGTATTTCTTCAACTAGAAATTCAGGCATTGAAATGATTCTTACACTTTTAGCAGTTTTCGGTGCTGTTATAATATCTTCACAATTTATCCTTTGATATGATTTTGTAATCTTCACTAATTTATTGGGAAAATCAAAATCGTTTGGTGTCAATGCAAGCATTTCACCTAACCGTAAACCACACCAATACAAAATTTCAAAAGCATAAAACGACATTGGTTTATCAGCGATAAAATCCGCAAACTTCGTGTATTCTTCTTTTGTCCAAAACTGCACTTCCGTTATACTTTTTTCCTTACCCATTCGTCCTGCTTTTCTTACTGGATTATAAGGCAAGTTGTACACGTTGACAGCATGATTGAAAATTGATGACAGCTGATTATTCAATGTTTTTAAGTAGACACAAGAATAAGGTTGCCCTTCATCATTTCGATAGTTCATCATTGCGTTTTGCCACTGAATAATGTCCTTTACTTCAATCTCGTTTACTTTCTTGTCTTCCAAATATGGCATTATTTTAGTTTTAATGATATTTTCTTTTGTCATCCAACTGTTTAACTTAAGTCGTGTTTTCATATCGTTGCTATACATTTCAAAGAAATCTTTAAATGACATTCGCAGATCGCCTCGTGCTGTCAGCAGTGCTACTCTTTCGAACTCTAAAGCTTCTCGCTTAGTTTTAAATCCACGCTTCGTCACTTTTTTGCGTTTGCCTTGCCAATCCTTTATAAAATAATCCAACCGCCAAGTGCCACGTAATTTATCTTTATAAGCACCCACTAAATCGCCTCCTTTATTCCATAGAATTTCTCTTGATAAAAAGCTCTACTGACTTTACCACAAATAGTAAAGTAGCCATTAGCTTTTAGCTCTAGGTTCATCTTCTTAATCGCTTTATATGCGAATGAATTAGATACCCCCAATTCTTTAGCCATTTCTTTTGCTGATATCATTTTACTTTGCTCCATTATTTCGTCCTCCTTATTGGATATATTTATAATTACTTCACAAAATACGTAAGTAGTTATAAATGCATTATATCCAATTAAAACCATAATGTCAAGCATTTACTCAAATTTATGTGAAGTAATTTTACAATAGCATTTATTTGCTTGCAAATAATACCTCAATATGATATAACTAAATCACACACATAAAAGAGAGGATTACAATGACAACAGGACAAAAAATTAAACTTACTCGACTTTTTCGAAACATGACCATGAAGGAGCTTGGAATTAAATCTGGACTTCCTGAGGGATCTGCTGATTCTCGCATGGGACAATATGAAAGTGACATTCGAATTCCTAAAAATAATTTGCTGATTAAAATTTCTGAAGTTTTAAACATCTCAAAATACGCTTTGCTGCCTAAATGCGATATATCACCTATAAACATAATGGAAGAATTGTTTTGGTTGGAAGAAAATATAAACTCCATTTCAAATAAACAAGAAGCTAAAAGAACTCGATTTGTACACTCGCATATGTTGAGTACTGGCATTATTAATATTAAGCATCTAGTTCCAGAGTTCAAGGAACAGTGGAAGAACCAACCTTCCACATTAGGTGATATTCTAGACTATTCACTAAGTGAATATAAAGATATACAAACTCATTTTTTAGAAAATAGGATTACTTTAGCCACATATCTTGAATGGAAATTTCAATGGCCTATGACGGAGAACCTACTGGATTTCCTTTGTGATCATGAACCTGATGTCTTTACAAAAATTGACGACAACGCATATAAAATTAAATCGTCATTTTCTAGCAATGAAATACAGCATATATATGAAAATCCCTATCTGAATTTATGCGAATATTTTGCGATAGCAAATAAATAGAGGTGAATTATGAAAATTGCAGAAAAAATAAAACTCATTAGAGCATTTAGGAATATCTCGCTAGCAGAACTTGGTTCTCCTTTTAAGCAATCAGAAGTTGCCGCTAAACTTATGGCAGAAGCAATTGAGTCTGGCTCAAAGGAACTCACTAGAGAGGAAATTTTTTTAATATCAGATAAACTAAATATTTCAAAGTACGCATTGCTTTCTAAAGCTGAAGATAAATCCATTCAAATTATAGAAGAATTGATGTGGTGCGAAGAAGAATTGCGGGAAAATGAAGATGCATATAATGAAGCAATTTTTGAAATATTGGTTAAAAAAATTATATATAAGTATGTAGAACGCAGACAAAACGCCTATGCGTTTATCCTAGACCCCCCAACACAAATATCTAATGACTCGATAATTTTCAATTCTTGTTTTAACGATTTTTTAGTTTTACGCGAACATTTTAAAGAAGGACGAATTAGCAAAGAAGTTTTTTTTGAATACAAGATTACATTTCCGCAAAGAATAAGTTTATTAGATTTTTTATGCAAGAATGAACCCACAGTATTTAAAAAAACGAAAGATGGTAATTTTAAGTATAAAATCAGTAAAGGAAGAAAAAATGAACAAGTCGTATACGATCATGAAAGTAATTATTATTTTAAACACCTTAAACTAGAAGTAGATTTGGTTAGAAAAACTATAGAACCTAATATGAGTGATAATGAGATTCGTAAAATCACAAACGGCAGAGACTATATGTTTATTGGAAAAAGATAAATCTTATTCGATACAAGGAAATTAATACAAACTCAGATAAAAAATTAAGAGTATATTGAGTAAATGATATATTTTAATCTAAAATTTACATCACATATATAACTAAAGCATAAGGGTTAAGTAATTTAATTACTTAACCCTTATGCTTTAGTTTTTCAATAACAATCAGTTTTCTTCAGTGCTATATGTTTCAAGATATTTTCCTTGAATCAATATATCTTCCGTTACTTTAATTGACGTGAATGCTGAATTTAATGGTTCGAGCTGATTATCTATTTGGTTAAATCTTTTACAAATTAAATCTCCGTTATAGTAAAATACACCAATATCATCATGATTTAATTGTTGGACGTTTTGAATTAAAATGACATCATTATCTTTAATTTTAGGAGCCATACTATCTCCTTTAATTTTGACCGCAAAATCCGCATGATCGTTTGAACAAGGAATCATTTCACAAGTAGTATCTGCATCTAATGAATAGTCGCCATCTCCAGCACAAACACTTGTCTGTGAAAAGTATTTTATCTGTTTAGAAATGACAATATTTTTATAGCTTACTTCATAAATTGGTGTTCTATTTTGATTTATAGAATCGCCAATTTCTTTAAATATTTTATCAATCCAATTGTAAATATATTTTCCAACGTTGTCATGCTGTAATGCATCAGACAATTTAAAATCAATAACAATGTATTCATCTACATTTTTAAAAAAGCCATTATAGAATGACAGCGTATCAAATATTAAATCAATTTTCGATATGCTAAAAACGCAACCGCCATTCTCTTCTATTAGATAATTTTCATCATTACATTTCATCATTAATTGTTTTTTCATATTTTTTCCACCTATTTTTAATAGTTCTTAATCCCCCATCAATGTTGTTAGCAACAATATCTAGGATTGAGTAATCACCACATTGATATTCCAACGCGCCATTTACGATATTTAATTTATCTTTATCTTTTGAAATGTAAATAACATTATCCACATCTAGATTTACAATAAATTGAGGATTGTGAGTAACTATAATTACTTGTCGATATTCAGACATCGTTTTGAATCGTTTTAATAATGTTCTTATAGCTTTTTGAGAAATATTATCTTCTGGTTGGTCAATAACGTATAATCCAAACTCATTTTTTTCATACGATAATATATCAAAATACATTTGCGCATCTAATCCAGAAGATGATTCAGAATATTTATCTTTTCCTTCAAATATTATTGAATTTCGTGTACTTAAATCGTGTTTTATAATTTTATTCATTTCTTCTTTTAAATATACTAGTGCTGATTTGGATTCATCGTAACTAGTTTTACTAAGCATACCTTTTAGTTTTGATAGAGTTATATTTTCCCAATTTAGTTTCGAATTTTTTTTCAATACTTGATTTAAGACATTATTGAAATACTTAGTATTAATTTCATCAATTTTGAATTTCGAAATAAAATCATATTTTTGAATTTGTTGTTTATGAACAGTTACTAATGTTTCTTTAATAAAAGGTTGAAATGTTTTGAGTTTACGTTCTGAGCTATATACGCAATTTAATTCTTTTATCAAACCTTCAGATTTAGTTCTAAATGAATTTAAATCTTTGTCCTCATCTGTTATAATACGATCATGATTTTCTGCTATGGCATTTATTGCAGTTGCAATTTTTTCTTTCTTTCCGTTTTCATTTTCGATTTCATCAATTTTAACATCATATGATTTATTTAGCCTATTTAAATATACTAAAAAATCACTGATTTTTTGTTTGTCAAAATCTGATAGTTCTAATTTAATCAACTTATCTAAATCGTTTTTAGAGGTTTGAATATGATTAGAAATATTATGTAAATCTATCGATGTAATTTTAGAGTTCTTAAGAGTATCGTTAAATGATAAACTTTGCGGCTTATTTTCCGCATAAAATAATTTTATGGATTTTAATCTTTTAATATTATTATCATGATCAAACTTGTTTTCTAGATAGCTAATCATCCTATCAATTTCGGAATTTATAATATTAATATATTGCGTAGGATCTACTTTTGTTGGCATATATTTATTTATAAAATCAGAATTATCAAATTCTTTATCTTCAAATTTATGTCTTACTTCACCTTGCATATCAAATTGAAAAATATTTGCTGTATCTATTTTAGTAGTTACTGAAATATTGTTGTCTTTTAAATATTTTTTATATCCTCGTTTCACATTAGCATCAAGTTGCATTCCTGATTTTTTATAATTTGTTATTGCATGAAGTAAAAGTGATTTTCCAATGGAATTATCACCAATAATAACATTTATACCTTTCGATAGTTCTATTTGATGTTTATTTTTGTTTATAGCTAGATTTATGGTTTTTACGTAATTTGCATTTCCATTAAAAAAACTATTTACTAATTTCAACCTAGTTGTTTCTGTCATTGCCAAAACTAATCCCTTAAATGTAGGTAAACATTTTGCATATGTATATGGAAAGTTATTATTTGTTTTAGAGTCATTGGGATCTTCTTTTGGATATACTGTCCAATCATGACAATCTGTACCTGTTACAAAGCGCATTTCATTTTCTAAATTTTGCTCTACTATAAAAGATTTATTCATTATTTCATTTCGTTTATTTTTAAATTCAAATGATTCAAAATAATCAGCATGAATTAATTCATAGAAAGCTTTGTCTCCTAGCGATGCAGCATCTTTATCTCTATGAGCATTGCTTAGTAGTGAATTTTTTTGATGTGCAATCAATATAGTATCTAAATCTATTTTTCTAAGTAAATCCAAAAATTCAACTTCTTTATATGATTGCTTATTTTCATCCTTAATAAATTTCTCTATGTTTTTAATTTTCTCATCGTCTATGTCTGAAAATATAGTTACTATATGTATTGTTTTTTCACCTGTGTCCGTATTAAATACTACAGAAAACTCAACACCAGGTAATACTTTTTTTATGCTGTTGTCTGCTTTTTCTACAAGTTTTAAATTAGTGTATAAGTCATATGAAAAATAGTCATGATCAGTAATAGAACATATATTAACAGCATTTTCATTTAATTTTCGAATAAGTATAGGTAAATTAGATAAAGTATTGTTCTTAACTTTTTTACCATCTTTTTTTGAAGAAAAACATGAATGGATATGTAAATCTATTTTCATTCCAGTCGATACTATATTGCTCATAATCGCTCCAAATTATATATTTGATTATATTATATCATTTAAATTAAATATTTTCAACCCTTTATAGTTCTTAATTATGATAATTGGAATTAAATTAGCTTAATACCCGAAGTTCCAACTTAAGTAGGTGAATAATTATTATTTTCTCTTAATTTTTGCAGATAATATTATCATCTAATTTCAATAAAGTGCGTCATAATTGCGTCACGGAGAAAAAAAAGACCCCTGAGAGCCTTTAAACAAAGGGTTTCAGGGGTTGATTTTATTATTCCCACTCAATTGTTGCGGGTGGTTTGCTGGTTATGTCGTAGGCTATGCGGTTTACGTGGGGGACTTCGTTTACTATTCTTGATGAGATTTTGTCTAGGACGTCGTATGGGATTCTTGCCCAATCGGCGGTCATTCCATCGATGCTTGTTACTCCACGAAGTGCGATTGTGTAGTCATAGGTTCTTTCGTCGCCCATAACTCCTACGCTTTTGCAATTTGTTAGCACTGCAAAGTACTGCCAAATTTTTGTGTCAAGTCCTGCTAGTGCGATTTCGTCACGCAAGATTAGGTCGGCATCTTTTAGGATATCTAACTTATCTTGAGTCACGGCACCAAGGATTCTTATTCCAAGACCTGGACCTGGGAAAGGTTGACGCATTACTATTTCTTTCGGCAATCCTAGTTCGAAACCGACTTTTCTTACTTCATCTTTAAACAATGAACGTAGTGGTTCAACGATTTCTTTAAAGTCGATAACATCAGGAAGTCCGCCAACGTTGTGGTGACTTTTGATCATTGCAGAAGTATTAGTTCCACTTTCAACTACGTCAGGGTAGATTGTGCCTTGAACAAGGTAATCCACTGTTCCGATTTTTTTTGCTTCGTCTTCAAATACTTTAATAAACTCAGCACCGATGATTTTACGTTTAGCTTCAGGGTCTTCCACACCTGCAAGTTTTGAGATAAATCTTTCGCTTGCGTCAACGGCAATCAAGTTCATGCCACGTTCGTCACGGAAAGTTTTGATAATTTCTTCAATCTCATTTTTTCTCATTAGACCATGGTCAACAAGTACGCAAATCAAGTTATCACCAGCCACTTTGTGGATAAGAGTTGCAGCAACAGCAGAGTCAACTCCACCGCTCATAGCACACAATACTTTCTTACCTTTCAAATGTTGAATGCTAGCAACAGTATCTTCCACAAAGTTGTTTGGATTCCAATCCCCAACAGCACCACAAACTCCATACATAAAGTTTTTCAAGATGTCCATGCCTTTTTCAGAATGGCCAACTTCAGGGTGGAACTGAACAGCATAGAAACGTTTTGCTTTGTTTTCCATAGCTGTACAAGGGCAAGATTCAGATGTTGAAATAGTAGTGAAACCCTCTGGAAGTTTAGATACATAATTACTGTGACTCATCCAAACGGTAGATTTTCCTTCTACTCCTTTGAATATTTCAGAGTTTCCAAGGTTAACTTCACATCTTCCATATTCTCTTTGGTCGGCTTTTTCAACAGTGCCACCAAAATCGTATGCCATCAGTTGTTGACCGTAACAAATTCCTAGAATAGGAATGTTTAGGTCGTAAACACCTTTGTCAATACGGAAAGAATCTTCCGCAAAAACACTGTGTGGTCCGCCAGTGAAAATAATTCCAATAGGGTTCATTTCTTTTAATTTTTCGATAGTTACAGTGGGTGGTAGCAACTCAGAATACACTGACAACTCTCTTACACGACGTGCGATTAGTTGGTTGTATTGTCCACCGAAATCTATAACTGCTATTTTTTGATGATTCATATATTTATCCTTTATTACTTAGAAGAGTAGTTTGGAGATTCTTTAGAAATGCTGATATCGTGTGGGTGATTTTCAACCAACGATGCACTGCTTATCTTTACGAACTCTGACTCTTTTCTTAATTGCTCAATATTTGCTTTTCCTGTATAACCCATTCCTGAACGTATTCCGCCAACCATTTGGAAGATAATATCAGACACTTTTCCACGGTATGGAACTCTGCCTTCAACGCCTTCGGGAACGAATTTCGTTGCGTCTTCTTGGAAGTATCTATCTTTTGAACCAGCAGCCATTGCACCCAATGAACCCATACCACGGTAAGTTTTGAAACTTCTTCCTTGGTACATTTCTACTATTCCAGGGCTTTCATGAGTACCAGCAAAAAGGCTTCCGATCATTACTGCTGATGCGCCCGCTCCTAATGCTTTTGTGATATCTCCTGAATACTTAATTCCGCCGTCCGCAATGATTCTTTTGTTAAGTTTATCCGCTGCTTCCGCACAGTCCATTACTGCTGACATTTGAGGTACGCCTACACCTGAAACTACACGAGTTGTGCAGATTGATCCAGGTCCGATACCTACTTTAACTACATCAGCTCCCGCTTGGATTAGATCGTGAGTACCGCTTGCAGTAGCTACGTTTCCAGCGATTAGTGGTATATTTGGATACTTTGCTTTGATTGCTTCAACCATTTTGATTACTCCAGCTGAGTGACCATGGGCTGTATCTAGTGCTAGTATGTCAACTTTTGCGTCAACTAATGCTTTTACTCTATCCATTGTGTCTTTCGCTATTCCGATTGCGCCACCAACAAGTAAACGACCGTTTTTGTCTTTTGCTGATTGTGGGAATTGGATTGCTTTTTCGATATCTTTAATTGTAATCAAGCCTTTTAAATTATACAACTCATCAACAATAGGTAATTTCTCAATTCTGTGCTTTCCAAGAAGTTTTTGAGCTTCGTGGAGTTTTGTTCCTACTGGTGCTGTGATTAGGTTTTCTTTTGTCATAACATTTGCGATTGGTTGATTGTAATTTGTTTCAAATCTTAAGTCACGGTTAGTCAAAATTCCAACTAGCTTTCCTTTGTTGTCAACAATTGGTACACCGCTGATTTTGTATTTTGCCATAAGCTCAAGAGCTTCTGAAACTTGATTTTCTGGTTTTAGGAAGAATGGATCAGTAATTACTCCATGCTCACTTCTTTTAACTCTATCCACCATAATAGCTTGCGCTTCAATAGTAAGATTCTTGTGAATGATTCCAAGACCACCCTCTCTTGCAATAGCTATCGCTAGGTTTGTTTCAGTAACTGTATCCATTGCTGCGGACATAAGAGGTATATTCAAATGAATATTTTCACACAAATCCGTTTCAATGTTCACCATGTTTGGGGTAACTTCACTTTTTCCTGGAATTAATAAAACATCGTCAAATGTCAATGCTTCCTTCATAATTTTCGCCATAACTGCCTCCATTTCTATATGATAAAATATTTTTAAACTAGGTTATAAAAAAGGAAAAATAACTATTGTTATTTCTCCATTATTTTTTGGCACTGCTGTACCTTTCAAGCCATTTAGTGGATAATTCATCTTGCTTGAATGTTTCAGCCATACTAAAGGCTTCCACTATCACAAGATTTGTATCTTCTCCGTCCCGTAAAAGGTTTTTGTAAACTTCTTCATAGGCACGGTCGATTACATTGTAATCATACTCAAACTCTTCATTTTCGCTGATTTGCTTTGATAAGCTGTCAGCTATATATTTAATAGGCGAAATGTCACCATAGCCACTTGTACCAACAATTTCAAGGCTTCCAATAGCTACATCAAGTCCGTCAATTTCATTCAACGCAATGATGTAATTGCCCTCTACCCACACTCTATAAACATACTGCGGTTGGTTGTTGTCTTGAAACTCTACGAAACTGTCAAAGTTTTCGTTGTCAAGCAATTCCTTTCCGAATTTTTTCACCATACCATATTCTTCAGCTTGTACACTTCTTGTAAAAGTATTTACCAAATCGTTAAACTCTCCGCTCTTTTCATAAGATGCTTTTGCGTAACGCGCTGACAAACTTTCAGCTCCTAGCTTTGAGAACATATTAGAGGCGGTTGCAGGGAATACCACAAGAAACGTTGTAGATAAAAATATAGTTACCACTAAGCAAAAGAACATTGTCCTTATAGCTAGTTTATTGAGGCTATTATTTTTTTCTTCATTCATATCGCTTCTTCCTCCTTTAGTATGAATACTCAATTTTATCATTGAATATTTTATTAATTGTACCACATTAAAATAACTATTGCAAGAAATTTTCACTAAATTTATTTTTTTTCGTGATTTACTCAACACACCTTTACAAATACACCGATATTTTGACAATTTAAGCCACCAATGATAATTATTTTAGAAAATATTAACAAATATAACATAAACCAGTTATTTGCTACATATTATATATCAATCCATAATTATGAGGTAAACAATGAAAAAAATATTAATTATTATACTGTGTTTGGCATTGTCACTATCATTCACAGCTTGCGACATGGTGACTGAAGATGAGGATATGTCCAATATATCCGATTTACGTAACTACATGCTTGTTGGTAATTCCGACAACTATTATGTTGAAATGTACGGCGGTTTGCGTGAAGCTCCCCTTCTTATTGACGGGACTGTTGGCAAAATGCAACCTTACATGAAATTGAAGGTTCTTGCTAAAAGCGGAGTTGAAAGCGACTATACATACCACATCGGCATCAACGAAAAAGAGTATGAAGGTAATTTGACGAAAGAATACACTAGCGGTTGCTACTCTGTTATTATTGAAGTTTCTGAACTTGACCCTGAGTACGTTTTGAAAATTACTTGCGACGGTAAAGAAGAAGAAATCACTATGAAAACTCTTGTTACTGCCGATATGATGACTTGGTCAGAAGCTCGTAAATGTGCTGAAACTGAACTTGCTAGCGACATCGAAAAAATGTGTTCTGAAGATAAAGACTATGAAATGTACGTGAAATTCATCGAAGGTGAAGTTGGTTCAAAACAATTCTTCTGGTACGTTTCTTTCATGTCAGGTGACAAATTAATCGCTGTCCTTATTGACCCTGCCACTGGCAAAGTAATAGCTAAACGCTGTTAATTCCTAACATAATATAACGAACATAAAACAAATCAACCCCGCAACGCAAGTTGCAAAAAAAACAAGCAACGTCAGTTGTAACCAAAAGCAACGCTAGTTGCAAATATTCAGCAACGTTAGTTGCAAAAAAAAATAGTGGAGATTAATTTCTCCGCTATTTTCCTATTACTTATTTCAAACCCCAAAATCCTAACAAACTCAATTCCATGGACAGCATTAAAAACACCACCCATAAAGCGGGTCAAGGGGCTCAAGCCCCTTGTGGGGTTTGGGGTAAAACCCCATTTAACTCAATGAAAAAAAACCAAACCAAAAATCCTATAAAGAATAATCATTACGATCAGTATAAACTAAAATAGAAGCAACAGTAAGTAGCACTACAAGAGAAGCCGTGATTACTGTTGACATTAGAAGTTGGTTTAGTGTAGCACTTAATATAAGCGTAACGGAGAATTGGTAGAACATTGTAGGCATAATGCTTGCGATGTTAAATATTTCTCCAAATCTAGCACCGAATACTAGAAGTACTAAAGTAATTGCTAGTGCGACGTTTCCGTTTTTTGTTAGGGTTTGTAACGATTGAAGAATCAATCCATAAACTGTCATTGTTAGGAAAACCATCAATGATGATAGCAACATCGTAACAAATGTTATGCTAATTTGTCCGTAGATTGAGCTTATTATTGTTACGTTATCAAGGAGCAAAGCAGTGATACAAGCGTTTAAAACTGAAGCTAGCCCAGCAACTATTGCAGGTGTGAAAATTTGCACAAGGAACTTAGATGTGATGTTCACCATAGGTTTTAAACCCAAAAAGTAAGGGACTGTCATTTGCTTTTCTTTTAGTTCTTTCGTTACGGTATTTCGGTTAAAAACTAGTACCATAACAAGGAACACCCCTAGTATAAAGGAGTTATAAGTGGTTTGGGATAGGTACCAGTTTGAGTCAACGGTTACTACTCCAAGGGATTCTGTGTTAATGTTAATCTTGAAAATCACTTGGCAAATCATGTTCATTGCCATGTAACCAAGAGCTACTAGAATGTATGAAAACAACTTTTTCTCTCGAACAACTTCTAGCCACTCTTTTTTCAAAGTAGCCTTGAACTGTGCTTTTACATTTGACATAATTCAGCCTCCTTTGTAAATACATCTTTAAAAGTTGGTAAATGCTCTTTAATTGACTCAACCACCATACTATTTTGCTTCAATTCTTCCATCACCACAGTAATCGGTACGTAATGACTTGGCTTTAGGAACAGTTTGTCTTTATATATTTCAGTAGAATAATCTATCTTTAAATCGTAATGCCCTTTGATTGCATTAAGGGTTTCAATGTTGCCCGTGATTAGAAACATACGATCCATTTTTGCACGTAATTCATTAAGCGATTTATCCATAACTATTTGTCCACTTGCAAGCAAACCAACTCGGTCGCAGTAGTTTTCCACTGCCCAAAGTGAGTTTGTAGTGAAAATAATAGTTTTTCCGCTGTTTTTCAATTTTAGAAGAATTTCACGCAAGTTTTCTTTTGCGTCAATATCAAGATTGGTAGTTGGCTCGTCCATAAGTATGATTTTCGGATTGCCAAGAAGCACGGAGGCTATTGCAAGACGTTGTTTCATACCACGTGAATAAGTTTCCACGAATTTATTTAGATACTCGCTCATTTTGAACATTTCAACTAATTGTTTAATACGATTTCTTCCAACACTTTTCTCTAAACCTATGCAATCGCTTAGGAAATTCATGTATTCTTCACCTGTCATGTACTGAAAAACCACTGAGGCATCTTGAACGTAACCTATAATGTTAGGCACGCTTTCAATTGTACGGGTATCCTTTCCAGAAACTCGTATCTCTCCCAGATTTGCTCGTGTAATTCCTGCAATCACATCAAGAAGTGTTGTTTTTCCTACACCATTTCCGCCAACGATACCGTATACCTCACCTTGCGCTACACTCAATGTTGCACCGTTTAGGATTAATTTTTCGTCATATGATTTGTGAAGATTGTTAATTTGTATCATGTTTTTTTATTCCTTTATCACGTAATGTCACTTAAAATTTTGTTTGGTTATACTTCTAATTTATCAAAATAATAGTCAAGTTTTTTGTATATTGAATTTCTCATAATCGCTGTGAAAATCACTGCCAGTATGAACAATAAGCCTTGTGAAATCAAAATTGAACTTACCATTCCTATTTCCATTTCAAAGAATATTGATACTATCATTGGTGCTGCGGACAATGCCACTGCAATTAAACTCACAACCATTGTTACCAACATTGTAAGCAATGACGCTCTGCTGTTTTTAACTGCGTGTGCAAAGTTATCCCAGTTCAATTTTGGTCTGTCTAAATCTAATTTTATTTGGAAAGCGGAAAAGCCATAAGCTAACAACAGACAATTTATTATCAAACAAATGCCCAATAATATATGCATTCCAAAAATCATACAAACTATTGTACCAAGGATTATTCCAACTCCTGCAATTGTTACTGCAAGATACTGTTTCGCCTTGATTTGCATTTCATATGGTACTGGTATTAATTTCATAATGTAGAAACATCTATTCTCTCGTGTGATTGCTGATGTTGCTGCAATGTTTGTTCCAATTGTCATAAATATTATGAAGAATACGCCAATTGTATTTACCAATACTGAGGCAGCTTCCCCATCTATACCCATGTCTTTATAGGTTAATCCAAATACTAAAGCTATCATTATCGGTGCCATTATCGCTGACATACCGCATTGAAATAGTACTGATGTATCTCGTTTCATTTCTTTAAAGTCTTTTTTAATTAGGGAACTTAGCAATGATATTTGTTGATATCCTACCTTTTTAACCTTTGTTTCGCTCTTTTCACTTTGCATTACTAGTCCACGTTTGTAAACTATTGATGACATAAAGTAAGTTACTACAAATGCAATACCATACACGCCCAATGTGATTAGTAAGTTACGCACCAACCCTTCTGACAACATTACCACTCCAGCTAAACTGTAATTAAAGAATAACATTTGTCCAAAGTTTTGTATCATTAATATAATTGCATTTGGATCTGTTGGATCGATTACACTCTCCATATTTCCAATGAAATACATATATATCGCCATAAATCCAACAAATGCAACTACACTTAATATAGACGACAAAGTTGTTGAACGTTTTATATATGACATTATATACATAAGTGGGAAAAGCAACAATGATGATACTAACAACGGTAATAATGCTGACATCACTATTGATATCAATCCCAAAATATAGAATGCTACGCCTAATTTTCCTACTATTCCCAAGATAATTACTGCAACTGCACCTAAAGTTCCTGCAAGCATTAATTCGTTTACTATTACGTAAAATAACTTAGAGAAAAATATAGTTTGTGGCTTTATCGGCAACACTGAAAGGTACTCGTTGTCCCTTGAAAAGAACATTGTATTCACTAACATAATTGTTCCGAAAATCAATGTTAGTACTTGTATTCCCATGAAAATTATAGATAAAAATTCTTGCTCTAATTGATACTGAACCGCTATTGTAGCCATGTTCCATGTGCTAAATCCGATAAGAGGAATTAAGATAACTCCCGATAACGCAACTGCTATATATACACCTATTTTTGCTGATTTTGAACTTTTATTTGACTTGTCCAAGCGAAATTGTTGCCTGAAAAGTGTCTTTATTAATAATGAATATTTACTCACGCTTCAGTTCCTCCTGTTAATTTCAAGAAGTAATCCTCCAAGCTGTTATCTCCACTATTTCCTTTCAAATCTTCAATCTTTCCGATAGCAACAAGTTTTCCGTCATCAATAATACAAATTCTATCGCATAGTTTTTCAACTACTTCCAAAACGTGTGATGAGAAACAAACCGTGTTACCTTCGCTTGCGTGTTGACGCATTGCTTCTTTAAGTTCAAAAGCTGATGAAGGATCAAGACCCATCATTGGCTCATCTAATATCCATAGTTTTGGATTATGTATCAACGCTCCAATAACTACTATTTTTTGCTTCATTCCATGTGAGTATGTTTTAATTTGTTTATTAATTGCTTCTTCTAAATTGAATATCTTAATAAACTTATCACCCCTTGCTTTTCTATCCTCTATTGATACGCCATAAACGTCCGCCATGAAATTAATATACTCCATTCCAGATAATTTGTCGTATGTCTCGTGATTGTCAGGAACGTATCCCATAGATAATTTTGCATCGATAGTTTGTTTTTTCAAATCGTAGCCGTTTATAGTGATTGTTCCTTCTTCACATGCCAAAATTCCACAAACCGTTTTAATAGTTGTAGATTTTCCTGCACCATTTGGTCCTAAAAGCCCAAAGATTTCTCCAGGGAAAAGTTCTAGGTTCAAATTTTCAACAGCTTTTTTGCCTGTTGATTTGTAAGTTTTTGAAAAGTTTTCGATTTTAAGCATTAATTTGCCCTCCCAATATTGATTTTCTCTACATTATATATCTTTATTTTATTTTCACTATACATAAAGATATAGCAGAGTTTTTTTCACTTAGGCAAAGTTAGATTGAATTATCATAATTTCACAATTAGTTTTATAGTTGTTATATAACTATTTTATAATTAGTTTCATAACTAACTTCATAACTAGTTTAACAACTAATTTCATAACTAGTTTCATAGCTATGAATTTTCCAATTCTAGAAATTAACGATACTTTTTCTATAAACTGCCATAAGTGATACGTATATGATATCATAACAATATCATATTGTCAACATTTTACAAAATTCCTTTTATACATATGTAATTATATCACAAAATTATTAAATTTCAATATGAATTGTGAAAAAAGGAGCTATTTTTAACCTGTTAGTTAAAAATAGTTCCTTAATTTTTCTATTATTTTTGCTTCAATTCTACTGATTTGCACTTGAGACAAGCCGAAATGCCTAGCGATTTCTCCCTGTGTCATATCACGGTAGTACCTAAACATTATGATTTTACGTTCTCTCTCGTCTAATTTTTCAAGGGCAGTTTTTAAAATTAGTCTATTGTCAATATCAATGTTGTTTTGCTTATTTGGAATTTTGTCAATAAGCATATTAGACCGCTCATCACCATCGTCGATCTTTTCGAATATGGAAATTGGCTGACGACCTGAATCAAGGGCAAACACCACCTGAGTAGTGTCAATCTCAAATTCTTTGGCGATTTCCGATATAGTAGCCTCCCTCTCATTCTCTTTCCTGAAATTCTCTTGAAATTTGATTATCTTATAAGACAACACTTTTATGGCACGAGATACCTTAATATACCCATCATCACGCATAAATCGCTTCACTTCCCCAAGCACCATAGGCACTACATAGGTAGAAAATCGCACATCATAGGATTGGTCAAAATTATTTATCGCCTTAATAAAGCCTACGCAAGCAAGCTGATATAAGTCATCGTATTCTATATCAAAATTTCGAAAACGTCTAATAATACTTTTTAATAATGGCGAATTTTCCAACAAAAGCGTTTCTTTGGCGCTCTCGTCTCCCTCTTTTGCCATGGTGACTAGTCTCATTGTTTCTGAATGTTCTAGCATTTTCCCCTCCTAAACTAATATAAATATGTACCCAAAAACAATGTTTATTTAATAATTTTTTTCATGAAAACAGTAATTCCACCGTCCTCATTGTGAGTTACAACCACTTCGTCCATAAGTGCTTCCATAACGCAAAAACCCATTCCAGCACGCTCCTCATGCTCTTTTGTAGTGTAAAATGGCTTTTTCGCTTGATCAATATCGGTAATTCCTACCCCGTTATCCACGATTGAAATTTCTATTTCCTTGTCTTTTAATCCAACTGATGCGAAAATTTCACCCTCGCCCTTACTTTCATAGCCGTGAACAATACAATTTGTTACCGCCTCTGAAACTGCAGTTTTAATATCGTTGATTTCCTCAACTGTTGGCTCTAATTCAACACAAAATGAAGCAATAGCACTTCTTAGATATTGCTCATTTTGTGAAACAGCTTTTGCTGTTATATTCAAGTAGTTCTCATAATTTGTCATAATTTATTTTTCTCCTTCGGTTTTATCAGTTACTAAAATTAACTGATTTTTGGTATTATTTGAAAAATTCCAGTCATTTTAAATACTTTTTCAATCTGTGGTTTTGGCTCTCTTATATATACTTTAATATTACGTTGTTGCAAAATTTTATATCTTCCAAGTAAAAGACCAATTCCTGTGCTGTCCGTGAAATTCAAATCTTTCATCTCAAACACTACCGCAGAAACCTCTGCATTATTCACAAGGTTGTCAAGCGACGTTCGCACTGCACCTGCTGAATGATGATCAAGTTCACCCGCAAAATACAAATGCAAAATATCCTCAGTAATTCTATATTTTATTTCCATGCTATCCCTATGCCTCCTTTTGCCAGTTTTTTAAAAGCATATCAATAATATGCATCTTTTTTATTCGGCTTTTGTCTTTATTGTATAATTATTTCAATTTTGACCAATTCTAACCCTAAATTTATAAATTTAAAAATAAATTTAAAAACTTTTAAAAAAGTACGTTTTTTTTCTTGACATATTAACAAATGTGTTGTATTATATATAAGCGTTCTCGTGCTGTTAATAGCATTGCGAAACTAACATAAGATGTATCGGGGTGTAGCGCAGTTTGGTAGCGTACGTGGTTTGGGACCATGGGGCCGAAGGTTCGAATCCTTTCACCCCGACCATACTCTTAAAATTAGGGCCTTTAGCTCAGTTGGTTAGAGCGGTCGGCTCATAACCGATTGGTCTGGGGTTCAAGTCCCTAAAGGCCCACCAATATTTTTCCTACAATTTAATAAAAATCATTATATTTATAATGGCCCGGTAGTTCAGTTGGTTAGAACGCCAGCCTGTCACGCTGGAGGTCGAGAGTTCGAGTCTCTTCCGGGTCGCCATTATTTGCCTTTGTAGCTCAGTAGGTAGAGCAGTAGACTGAAAATTTACGTGTCGACGGTTCAATTCCGCCCAAAGGCACCACATTTTATGTGATGTACACAAACAACTTAATATATTAAATACGCTGGTGTAGCTCAACTAGGCAGAGCAATTGATTTGTAATCAATAGGTTGCGGGTTCGATTCCCATCACCAGCTCCATTTATTATTTGGGTAGATTCCCGAGTGGCTAAAGGGGCCAGACTGTAAATCTGATGTCTACGACTTCGGTGGTTCGAATCCACCTCTACCCACCAAGTAAGGACTTAATTATATTAAGTCTTTTTTGTTACCCTTTTGTCGGTAAACAAAGACTTTTAACACATAAACCAATAAACAAAATAAGAACACGACCTGCATGATTTGTTTAACTTACTATGTTGGATTAAATTTATTACCCCAATTACTACCCCACTAAATTTGTATTTTTTAAGACACCTAATTGTTTAGGTGTCTTTTTTTATTACCATTTTGTTAGGTATAATAAATTATTTATGTATATACTATAGTAACCCATTTAAACTAAAACAACATATATTCAATTGGATAATTACAAGCACCACCCCATAGTTCCCCCAAAGAAAAGCACTAGCTTAATAACAGAGCATAATAAAAGAACCTATATTAATAGGTTCTTTTTGTTTTAGTTTATTGTCACAATCTTTTATTCAGTTATTTTTACAGCTTGGTCATTGCTATTTGTGGAATTGTTGTTGGGATCTGTTCTTTGGTGTTCCATTTCACCTGCTAGTTCGAAACCTTTTTTTGCTATTATTACTGCAAACACTTCATTAATAACCGCTGCGGCTGAAATTGTGCCTTGTATTATTAGTGCTGACGGCATATCAAATGTACTTAGAGTTGCTACTGCCATTCCTGTGAAAACAAGTGATACACCAGAGTGAGGAAGTAATGTTAGTCCTAAGTATTTTTGCACTGTTAAGGGTGCGTTTGTTATTTTTGCCCCAAGTCTTGTGCTGAAATACTTTCCTATTGCCCGTGATACAATGTATACTAAAGTCAAAATACCTGCGCCAATAATTAATTTATAATCTAGTGGAGCGCCTAAATTCATAATCATAAATAGTATGCTTACCCCCACTATTGGACTTGATGACTTTGACAATAATTCCATATTTTCTTCTGGAATTACATTGGCTATAGTTGTAAATACTGCCATTCCTAGCAACATAAAGTTAATTGCTGGTGATGACAAAATTATATTATCAATGAAATAACCTACACCGAATGAGAAAACTACTAACGCTATTGTAATAATCATTGTTGCGTTTTTACTACGATTCTTCTTGAATATTGGACTTGCGGCAAAACCGATTGCTGTTCCAATGGCAAGTGGTAAAACTACCATTTGAAGTAGCACTACAAAGATTGATTGTGTTGCACCACTGCCTTTTGTTGCTACGAATGAATTGATTGTAAAGAATATTAAAATCGCCACAACGTCATCAAGCATTGCTGTTGGAATTAGTGCATTTGTCACTGGCCCCTTAGTCTTAAACTCTTTTACAATAGATAAAGAAGGGGCTGGAGCTGTTGCAAGTGCGATTCCACCGAATAACAATGCAACATACATTGGCACTCCTGTGAAGTAGAATATTCCAGCGAAACAAAGTGAAACTACGACAAATGTCCCAACTGATTCGAATATTGTAGTTACGATTATTTGCTTTCCGTACTTCCGCATTTTTCTAAATATCAATTCCTTACCAAGCATTATACCAAATGAACATTCGAAAATTTTCATCATTATATGGTACCACTGGGTATTTAGCAATTCATTATTTAATATTTTCAAAGCGTACGGCCCAAGGATCATTCCGCCTAGCAACCAACCAAGAATTGCAGGTAATTTCAATTTTGACATAAGTTTTCCCATGAAAAATGTGATAGGCAAAGCTATCGCAATTCTTAGGATTAATCCAATTGTTTCTAACATTTTTTCTCTACTCCTATTCCGTAAAACATAATCTTTATTGATTTTCTAATAAACTTTTCTTGCTCAACCATAAACTCATCTGGCGAATATCTTTTCCCACTATTGCTGATAGAATTTATTCCTGCATTTTGCAATAGTATGAAAATTTGTAACGCATCATCTTTTGTTATTTCAGCTCTAAGCTCCACATGAGAAATCATTTCTTCAAGAAAGTTTAAATTAATCTTATCTAAATTTTCTTTCATTAATGCGATTTCCTTTGATAAATTATGTGTATTTTTCAACATAGAATTAAAAAACACATTCTTTAAATCTGGATTATCCACAAAAAATTGGTGTCTATAATTAATATAATCTAGAAAATTACTTTCAACACTACTAGTTTTAATAGAAAATTTTTCTAAATAACTAGACAGTCCGTCAATACTTATTCTTACACATTCTAGATACAACATCTCTTTATTCTCAAAATAATGATAGATTATTCCTTTAGAGATTTCAGCATTTTTGCTAATATCACTAATAGACGCTAAGTTAAAATCCTTTTCTCCAAAAATTTTCATGGCACTTCCAACTATCAATTTCCGTGTATTTTCCGTTTGTTCTTTTCTGTTCATGTCTAGCTCCTTACAATTAAGTAATCATTCTGATAGCTATTGTACCAAATATTGAACGATTGGTCAATCTTTTTAGGAGTATATAACAAATAAAAAAAATAATGAGTTAAACACAGTGTTTCAACAAAATCGTGTTGGAAAACATTACTAGCAACAATATTGACTTTTGCCGATTATTAACTTATAATGTTATTAAAAAGGCATATAATATATCGTGAATTAAAACAAAAATATAACTATGGAGGGAAAATCACATATGGATACAATTAAATTAAAGGAATTAACCTATAACTACAAAGCTCTTTGTCCGCTAATTTCGGATACCACTTTGGAATTTCACCATGACAAACACTTAGCGTCATACGTGGAGAAACTTAACACTGCAATTCAAAAAGAAGGAATTGGTGACAAAACTCTTGTTGAAGTATTAGCTAGTTTAGATACTTTAACACCAGAAAATGCTACTGCAATTAGAAATAACGGTGGCGGAGTTTTTAACCACAATTTCTATTTCACTGGCATGACAGCTGCAACTACTACTCAACCATCTAAATTAGTTGAGGACAAAATCACTAAAGATTTCGGATCAATTCAAGCATTCAAGGCAGCGTTTAAAGCGGCGGGAATGGCACAATTTGGTTCAGGTTGGGCTTGGTTAGTACAAAATGGTGATAAACTAGAGATTATTACTACTGCAAATCAAGATACACCTATCGAGCTTGGTCTTTGCCCTATCCTTACAATGGACGTTTGGGAGCATGCTTACTACCTTGATTATCAAAACATGAGAGATAATTATATCGATGCTTACTTGCAATTAATCGATTGGAATATGGTTGAAAAACGTATGACAGTTAAGCCTGATTGCTGTAGCGAAAGTTGTTGCGGAAAGTAATTTCCTATTATAACTACACTTGATTACTGTAATATACTGCCGATATTTATAGAAACCAATGGTAGTTATTTAAACTATTTAAAGAAAGATGAAAAAAGAAGAGCAAATTAATCGATTGATTAATTTGCTCTTTTTCTTGTTTATTATATGTGATTATTTTCTAAAGGCTTCCGCTGGTTCTAGTTTTAACAAATTAATACTAGATATCAACGCGATAACAAATATAATTACAAATGCCGATAGGATTGCAATTATTACTTGTGGTAAAGATACTGCGAATGCCATTCCAAACAGTGACATAGCACCGAATAACACTGCCACTAGAAGGCAACTCATTAGACCTGTAATTAATGACAAGAATAGGTTTTCCACAAGGATCATAGCGTTTATTCCGCTTCTGTTATACCCTAACGCCATCAGCAAGCCAACTTCTTTGCTTCTTGTAGATTGCATTTTAACGAGCAATACCGCAGCAATGAAAATTGCGATTGCTACAATTAGTATTGAGATTACCGTGAACAATCTTGAAATGCTGTTAAAGTTATCCACCAATGATTCAACTTGAACGTTAGCCATTTTCGCTGTTACGTTTTCATCTGCAAGTTGATTGAACACATTCACTACTTCTTCAAATTCTTTTACATCGAATGAAATAGAATAAGGATTTTCGCTTCCAAGTTTAAGATACATTGCTTGCTCTACATCTGAACTAATGAAATAATCATCGTATCCAGCATTATAGATTCCGCTGATAGTAAATTGATACTCCACCTCTCCAATTACAAGTGTAATTTTCTCGTTAATTAGTTTAGAAATATCAGTTGAAAATTGCTTTGCGATACTTGGAGTAAAAGCGATTTCGTTAGCGCCAGCCTTTGGCATTACGCCGTAAGACATACTCTCAGTAGCTTTTGGCATAGGTATTTTTTCGCTGATATTAACTGAAATATCACCATATTGTAAGTTTACTTCACTGATTTTATATTGATAATACACATTTTCAACCAACTCATTTGATTTTAAATCGTTGTATACCCTTTCGTTTTCATACTTTACATAGCCGTTGTTAAAAGCTGTGTTTTTTTCTTTAAATTCTTCAATGCTGTTTCCAAGAACCCCAATGAAAGATAGTGAGAAAATGAAAGCAGTAAGTCCCAACGCAATAGCTAGTGACACCGCTAAAAATTTCTTTAAATTTATTGATATGTTCTTTTTAGACAAACTCATAGTAGACTTTCGGCTTGTGGATTTTTTATACTCCACAACAGTTTCACAAACCGTTTCAGTAGTTTTTACTTCATGTAAAGCCCCGTCTTCAATTGTGATAACTCTATCCGCAAACTCAGTTAGCTTGTTGTCGTGAGTAATAATCACTACAAGTTTGTCTTTTGAAATTTCTTTCAACTTCGTCATAACTTCAGTAGAATTTTTACGATCAAGTGCTCCTGTTGGTTCGTCAGCAAGGACGATGTTCGGGTTCTTAATTATTGCTCTTGCGATAGCTACCCGTTGCTTTTGTCCACCTGATAGGTTTTCAATTTTCTCGTATTGCTTAACTTCAAGCCCCAACTCTTTCAAAAGAGAAATCGCTCTTCCAATATCCTTCTCAGTTGCCTTTTCAGATAACCCCATAAGAACATTTTCAATAACAGAATAACCTTTTAACAAATTGTATTCTTGGAAAATAAATCCCACGTTCTCTTTACGGTAATCAGTCAACTGTTCTTTTTTTAATTTCGAAATATCCGTTCCGCTGATTTCAACTGAACCACCATAATTACTATCGAACCCAGCAAGGATATTTAGCAATGTGCTTTTTCCACTTCCTGACGCTCCCACTACGCAAACCAATCCGCAGTTAGGGAAAGTATAGTTTGCGTTTTCTAAAATATTTACATCTTTAAAAGATTTGGTTAAATTCTTAATCTCTATCATTTAGCGATTTCCCCCTTTTAATGTGCTAGAAACTTTTGCTGTTCTTGATACCAAAACTTGAATACCAAAGTACATTGTTGATATTAAAACTATTACAGAAATTCCCACCATAAGTGTGTTAAATTGCAAGATAGTTGCACCGAATAATGCCATGGTAATTATGTTCCAAAGTGGTGAAAGTACAAGGAATACAACTAAACTAACTATCATTATCCCTATGCTTTCCATCAATGATAATGCTGCTATGTCGCTGTTTTTGTATCCGCATATTTTCAAAATCGCATACTCTCTTTTTCTCAAGATTGTCACAATAACCATTATGGCAATTGCTAATAATACTGATAAAATTCCGATAACTACTGTTGCTGATGATGATTGCTCTTTTACTTGATTATTGATTTTTACTATATCTTCAAGGAGTTCGAACTGTCCCAATGGCACAATTCCTGTTTTATTTAGCTCATCTTTAATTTCAACTACATCTTCAGGAGTTTTTCCACGCATAATGAAACTGATTTTATCTACGTCTAATTCCGCTTGTTTTCTTATTTCTTTGTTAGCGTTAAGGTTCATAAAGAATGAATCTTTGATTTCGATATCACGAGATACCCCATCAGTAACTAATGTGAATGTGCTGTTAAACACACCAACGATAGTGAGCTCAACTTCAGTTGGCATTTCCGTGAAAGTGCCTCCTTCCCATTTGTTTACTGTTGAATTGAATTTCATAGTTTTACCTAAAATACTTTCGTTAGTTTCTCCAACTAATTCTACAAAATTTTCAGGAACCATAACTTCCATTCCGTTATTTTCTGGAGCGCGTCCTGACAACATTTCATTAAATATAGGCGTGTTATTGCTAGATGTGATTTTGTAATCAGTGCCGTCAAAGTTGGCAACTATATTACTATAAGCCTGTGCAATGAGTACTGACGACAATCTTTCGTCGTCCACATATTGATCGTAAAGTCCATTGATGTTTTGATCAACGTCAACGTTTGGATCATCTGTACTTCCGCCACTTGCACTCATGAAACTTCCGTGAATACTAATATCAAGCAATGCGTTTCCATATGTGTCAAGTAACTTTTGATACTCATCTTGTCCACTTTTATTAATAATTCCAGTAACCGAAGACAAAAGAAGTATGCTTGATAGCAAGATTGACAACACCACAATCGCAACTTTTCCGTATGCTCTTTTGAAGTTAGTCTTAGTTCTTGCCATAGCTTTTTTACTGCTGATTTTGCTGTTTGAATATATTTTAAGTTTGCTTCCCTTGCTAGTAACTAGTGCTACTTCCGTAACCAATTCGCCTTTGTCAAGTTCAAGCATTGTGTCATTTTTTTCAATAAGTTTCAAATCATGAGTAACCACAATTACGCTTCTTGTTTTACTAATTTTACGTAAAATGTCAATAACAGCTTTTGCGGAATCTTTGTCTAGGGCACTTGTTGGCTCGTCGCAAATAATAACTTCTGGATTTTTTAGAAGTTCTCTTGCAATTTGTACACGTTGTTTTTGCCCACCTGATAAAAGTCTAACTTTCTTGTTTTTGATATCTAAAATACCAACTTCAGAAAGCACTTTATCAATCTTGCTTTCGCTGTATTGTGTTTTCAAATATAGTGGTTCAAGAATATTTTCAAACACTGTGTAATCATCAATTAAATGAAAATCTTGAGAAACAAAACCGATTATATTATTGTAAATATAACTTTTTTCTGTATCATTAAGAGTGCTGATGTCCTTATTTTTATATGTTACTGTGCCTTGGTAACCGTCTTCCATTCCGCACATAATTTTTATTAATGTAGATTTTCCACTTCCACTAGAACCCACGATAAAGTTCATACCACTTCCGATGTCCAATGACACATCTTGCAATGCAAATTCATTGCCATATTTTTTCGATAAATTTCTTATTTGAAACATATTGCCTCCTTAGTTTAGGTTTACAACTAATTCTAGCATAAATGATATAAGCTAGATGTTAAGAATACATCTAGCTTATAATTAATTAAAATTTTATATTAAAAATTGTTCCTTCTGGCTTGTTGTTTGATATTTCCACAATGGCATTATGTTTTTTAAAAGTTTCGTTTGCGATATACAATCCCAATCCAACACCGCCCATTTCTCTTGACCTTGCGCTGTCTACACGTATGAAAGCGTCGAAAACATTTTCTTTCATGGCATCAGGAATACCGATTCCGTTGTCTTTCACCCTTACGCATTTATTGGTTATATCTACTTGAACTTTACCATTTGGTTTATTATATTTTATTGCATTTTCGATAATATTATAAAACGCTCTGTATAAAAGTGGGTCGTTTCCAATAACATTAAATCCGTCGCCCTTTAGTTCAACACTTACGCCTTTAGCTTTTGCAACAGGTTCAAGGTCGAAAACCACTTCTTCAACAAGTGGGTAAACATCAATATCGTCAAGAAGTTCCACCGTGTCCACATTGTTAAACTCCAATAGATTCACAGCAAGGTTTGATAATCTATTAACCTGCTTTGACATATCCGCTACTAACTCTTTATAGTCAGCCATATTCTCGCTGTCTAATTTTTCAAACACGTCAAGTTTCGCTTGCATAACTGCTAGCGGAGTTCGGAGTTCGTGAGCTGAATTAGCTGAGAACTGTTTTTGGTTTTCAAAAGCTACCAACAACCGATCGGTCATTGTGTTGTATGATTTTGTTAATGATGAAATTTCATCGTTAGCTTTTGGCACAACTAGTTTTTCCGATAAGTTATTTTCCGATAAATTCTCTATTTTCATGGATAAATTAGATACTGGCAACAACATTTTGCCTGATAAATAATAGGTTAAAACAGTGCCGATTACTATCATAGCTAGACACAGCAATGCGCTTTCCACATTCAGTTGTTTAACCGTTGGTGTCAAAGCATAATGCGATATTTGAATAGCACTTTCGCTTTTTTCATCAATATTAATTATCGGTTTACTATATATAACATCGCCATCAATTATTATTGAACTTGTATTCTCTTCCATTTCTGTGCTTGGAATCATAACGCCAACCACCATAGCTGGGTCTAATAAACTTATCTTCTCTTTTGCTGAAATATTCACCATACTTGTTAGCAAAATTGAGCAAAGTATCAAGATTACGCCAACCATCACGGTTATTCTCATTCTTAAACTAAGTTTGTTTATCATTGACGCTCCTTTATTGTATAGCCTAGATTGATTTTGTTTTCTATCATATCAAAGCCGATTTTGTCTTTTATTTTTTTACGCAATGAAGAAATGTGAACGCGAACCGCATTGCTGTTTATATCAACAGAGCTTTCCCAAACGTGCTCCATAATTTCACTTGCGGTAACATATCTATCTTTATTTTTCATGAAATATTCTACCAAGCCCCTTTCTCGATTAGTTAAATCAAGAAGCTCGCCATTTGCAAAGGCTTTGTTCACTGCAGTGTCATACACCAAATTTCCGCATTGAATTTTACTATTAGAAATCACCACATTTTGTCTTAGCAAACCTCTAATTCTTGCTTCCAACTCTTCAAAGTGAAAAGGTTTTGTCATGTAATCATTGGCTCCAAGGTCAAGACCAAGTATTTTATCTTCAATATTAGCTCTTGCTGTTAGCAAAATAACTTTCACTTCTTTATTGCTTTCTCGTATCAATTTCAAAATCTCAATACCACTAACCTTAGGTAAATTAATATCCAAAACTATTAAATCGTAGTATTCATCAATAGCCATAAAGCTGGCTTCTTCACCGTCAGTACACGTTTCTACCACGTACCCACTGTGTTTCAACCCTTTCGCTACCGTTGAACATAAATCTTTTTCGTCTTCTACTATTAGTATTTTCATTTTTCACCTCTTTAGATTATAGTATCTTAACACTATATTGAAAGAAAAAACAACTAATTTTCTTATCTTTTTCAAATTCACGTTAAAATTACCATAGTTTTTTGGTTTGGTTTAGATTTTTTTGTTTTAGTAAAATGGGGTTTCACCCCAAGCCCCACAAGGAGCTGAGCCCCTTGACCCGCTTTTTTGGGGGGGGGAATTGTAAAAGCTATAGTAGGTAGAAAATTTTCTATCGGCTATAGCTTTTTAGTTTTTTGGGTTTTGTTATGTTTTGGTTTTTTGTTTTAGTAAAATGGGGTTTCACCCCAAGCCCCACAAGGAGCTGAGCCC
>CAMQZB010000008.1 GCA_947039455.1 uncultured Clostridia bacterium | reverse complement strand
GGCACAACTTTGTATTGTTCTACGATTTTTACGTCCATAATATTTTCTCCATTTTTTATTTTTCTATTGTTTAATTTACCTTATCTAAAGATATTACATTAGGCAAGGCTTTAATACCTTGCCTAATATAAGACTTTAAATTTAATTATCTAGCTAACCAACCGCCATCAACAGCGATAGTAAAACCATTAATATAACTACTTGCTTCACAAGCTAAGAACACTGCAGTTCCAGCTACGTCTTCAGGAGTTCCCCAACGATCAGCAGGTATTCTCTCAAGAATTTCTCCAGATCTTTTCTCGTCATCACGCAAAGCAGCAGTATTTGCAGTTGCCATGTAACCTGGTGCAATTGCGTTTACGTTAATACCAAATTTCGCCCATTCATTAGCTAGTAACATTGTGATACCTTTGATACCAGATTTACTTGCTGTGTATGATGGAACTCTAATTCCGCCTTGGAATGACAACATTGAAGCAGTGTTGATAATCTTACCACGCACTTTGTTTTCAATGAAATATCTTCCAACAGCTTGGCTTAGGAAGAACACGTTTTTCACGTTAATATTCATTACATCGTCCCAATCTTTTTCAGTGAAGTTCACTGAATCTTCACGTCTAATAATTCCTGCGTTGTTCATAAGGATATCTACTTTACCGAAAGCACTAACTGCATCAGCAACTATTTCAGACAATTTTTCAACTGATGAATTAATCAAGTCAGCTTGAATTGCGTAGAATTTTCTTCCTGTAGCTTCAACAATAGCTTTAGTTTCTAATTGGTTTGGCAAGTAATCGATACCAACGATATCGCAACCAGCTTCAGCTAGTCCTTTTGCCATTCCTTGACCTAGTCCTTGGTTAGAACCAGTTACTATTGCTACTTTACCATTTAAATTAAATTTATCTAACATATTCATAATTATTTTCTCCTATTACTTCAACTCTTCAGTTGCGATTGTATCCATGTCGTCAAATGCTTGATTCTCTCCGCCCATTGCCCAGATAAATGAATATCTAGCAGTTCCTGCGCCTGAGTGAATACTCCATGAAGGAGAAATTACTGCATCAAAATTTGTCATTACGATATGTCTAGTTTCATCAGCTTCGCCCATCATGTGGAATACTGCATTGCCTTCTGGAATTTCAAAATATGTATACACTTCCATTCTTCTCTCATGAGTATGACATGGCATTGTGTTCCATACGTTTCCTTCTTCAAGTTCAGTTAAACCCATTGATAATTGGCAAGTTTTCAAAACTTGTGGGTGAATGAATTGATTAATTACACGTTTGTTTGATGTTTCTAAAGCACCTAGTGGTTTTTTAGCAGCTTCGTTGATTGTAATCAATTTAGTTTCGTGTGAACAATGAGCTGGAGCACTTACCATATAGAACTTAGCAGGTGCAGTTTTGCTGTCACTACTGAAAAGCACTTCTTTAGCGCCCATAGTAATATACAAACAATCCTTGTAGCCAAGTTTGTAAGTAGTTCCGTCAACTTTGATTGCACCACTTTCACCTAGATTGAAAATTCCGATTTCTCTTCTTTCCAAAAAGTATGATGTTCCAAAATTCTTCCAAATGTCAATTCCTTTATCTAAAGAAACAACTTCGTTCACTGGTTGGCAACCTAGAGTTACCATTCTGTCCACGTGACTGTAAACGGCTACAACTTCATCATTTTGATATAAATTTTTAATTAAAAATTCGTTTCTTGTTTCCTCAGTTGTATATCTCTTAAAATCTTTTTGATTTGCACTATATCTTATATCCATTTTGTTATATCCTCTTTACTTATATTTTTTTTGTTACTTTGCTTTGTGTGGAATGATGACGTTATTCATCATGTCCTTTACCGCTTTTTGGAAATGCCACATATCGTTGCCTAAAATAAGCATGTTATAGCCACTTGCAATTGCACTTTCCACATTTTCAGGTGTAGGCGGAATTACCGGCCCAAGGAGAGCTACTCCTTTTGCTTTAGCTTTTGATACTAGCGTGTTAAATGCTGTTTTAGTTTCGTCAGCCATAGCGTATCCAATAGGTAAATTCTTTGAAATTGAGTAGTCAAGTGGCCCAAAATTAATTGCGTCAACACCTTCTACATTTAGAATTTCATCGATATTATCCGTAAACTCAAAGTCCTCGTCCATAGGAATTACCATGGTATTTTCGTTTTGCTCAACAATGTATTTATTCCAGTCAAAATTGTTGTAACCAAACCCAGCTGCTCTAACATTACTCTCGCCACCACGTCTTCCAAGAGGTGAGAATTTTGCAGCCTCAACACTTTGTCTTGCGTCTTTAGCAGATTTACAATGAGGTATTACTACGCCATCTACTCCCCACTCAAGAACTTTTCTGATAGCAACTTCGTCGTTATCCGCCATTCTAACTAGAATACCGATATGGTGAAGTTTTGCTGCCATGATTTGCTTTTCAAATTCTGCGCCAAGTGTCCAATTTGTATGCTCAAGATCTAAATATATAAAATCCAGACCTGAAGCACATATATTTTCAATGACACAAGTAGTTCCTGTGAAGCAAGCCATTCCATAAACAACTTGACCACTTTTTACTTTTTGTTTTAAATTCATAATCTTTCCCCCTTAATTTCTAAAATCCAAGTACTCCTGGTAACCAATTTGTTAATTGTGGAATGAATGTTATTAATAACAATACTATAATGTTGCAACACAAGAATGGTGCTGCGCCTTTGAATATCTCTATAATAGGCATTCGGTTTATCTTATTACAAGCATTCAAGCACATTCCAACTGGTGGAGTTACAAGACCAATGGCAAGACCTGTGATTAGCATTGCTCCGAATTGAAGTGGTGAATAACCTACTGTAACCATTACTGGAAGCATAATTGGCGTTAAAAGCAATATTGCTGGACTTACGTCAATAAATGTTCCAATAACTAGAATTAGCATTACGAACATCAAACCTACCATCCATGCTGGCATATTTGCTGCTATAAATAAATTCGCAATAGTTTCTGGTACTTTTAATATGGTTAAAATCCATGTGAATATTGTTGTAAATCCGATAATCAACATGATTGATGATGATGAGATAAACGCTTTTTTCAATGATTCCCAAACGTCTTTAATTGTAAGCTCACGGTAAATAAAGAATCCTACTAGCAATGCGTATAGAACTGCGATACCAGCACTTTCGGTTGCTGTTGCCATTCCACCTGCTACGCTGATTACGATTACTGCTGGCATTAATAATGCTGGAAGTCCGTATAGTAAATCTACCATTAATTGTTTGAATGAGAATTTAGTTTTTTCTGGGTGCCATCCTTTTCTTCTGCTTAGAATAAATACAATGATTAATTGTGTTAATCCGATCAAAATTCCTGGTACTGCTCCAGCGATAAATAATGCTCCAACTGACGCTCCTGATATCATTGAATAGATAATCATTGGCGTTGATGGAGGTATAATCATACCCATTGTAGATGATGCAACGGTGATTCCCGCAGCTGCTGCTGGTGGGTATCCCTCTTTTTCCATGGCTGGAATTAGTATTGATCCGATTGCTGATGTATCTGCTACTGATGAACCTGAAATTCCACCAAAAATCATTGATGCAACTACGTTTACTTCACCTAGTCCACCACGTACTGGTCTTACTAATTGTAAGCAGAACGCTATAATTCTTTTTGTTATTCCACCCTTGTTCATTAACTCTCCAGCTATCATGAATAGTGGCATTGCTATCATTAGATCACTATAAGCTCCACTCCATACTCTTTGAGGTATCATGCTCAAGAAATTTGGGTTTGCTACTGTTAAGTATGAAATACATGATGCTCCAATTGCAAATGCCAAAGGCACTCCAATAAAGGCAAACACTAATAATAATATTAGTAATATAAACATTGACATACTATTTTACCCCCTCTTCTTTCGTTAATACTTTATTCTTTGATGCGAATTTTTCTTCTGGTGCTAGTGCAAATTCAACAATCTTTAATCCTGTGCAGATTATGCCCATAACACCACAAACTGGCATTATTCCGTATATGTAATACATTGGTATTTCCATTCCTTGACTAATTTGTTTACCTACAGTAGCAACATAGCCAAATGAGTAATATGTAAATACTACAAGAACGATAATTACGATTGAATAATTAATTATAGAGAAAATTCTCTTAACTCTTGCTGACCATTTATCAAAAAATATATCAATCATTACGTGCTCTTCTTTTAAAATACAAATTCCCATGCCCCAGAAAGTTGTGAAGGCAAATAATACGATGTTAAATTCTCCAAGTCCTTTCCAACTTAATTTAAAGAAGTATCTCATAATTACTGAAAATATAACAGAGGCTGCCATAACACCTATTGCTACCACTCCTATTCCGTAATAAACATCAAATACTTTTTTCTTAATTTTTTCGAATGTTGTCATTATTTATTCTCCTTTGTTTAAATTATTTCCTATAAATAATTTTTAAAAGAGGAGAGGTGTTTGCCTCTCCTCTTTTAAATTCCTTTTAATTATGCTTTCTCTACGATTTCAAGTAATTCATCAAGTTCAGCTTGAGTCAAGATACCTTCTTCGATACATTGTTGGTAAGTTACTTTAACTGCTTCTTTGAATAATTCAAGTTCTTCAGCTGTTGGTACGTAAATTTCACAACCATATGCTTCGATAGCGTCTCTTGATGCTTGTTGTACTTCGTCAATTAGCTCGTCGTTGTATGTTCCCATGTCAGTTGCGCAATCCATAACGATTGTTTGTAAATCAGCTGGAAGAGCGTTCCACCAATCTGCGTTTACATAGAAAGGATCTGGATGGAATTGGTAGTTTACTTCAGTGAAGTATTTTTGAGCTTCGTGGAAGTTCATGCCTTCAACGTTAACCCAAGGATTTTCTTGTCCATCAGCAAGTCCAGTTTTAAGACCCATATATAATTCGTTGTAAGGAACAGTAACTACTGTTGCACCTAAAGCTTTAAGGGTTAAGTCAATAGTTTTCATTCCGTTAGAACGCATCTTCAAACCTTCAAGGTCAGAAGGCGTTTTGATTACTTTTTCATTGTTTGAGAATTGACGGAAACCACCAGCATCACACATATTGATGATTACTGTTCCAGTATCAGCTTCAGCTTCCATACCGATTTTTTTAGCCAAATCAGAATTTAACAAAGCTGTTACTTCAGCACGATCATTAGCTAGGAAAGGTAATGTGAACATAAGAAGTCTTGGGCTGAAGTCATATTGACCACCGCGCATTCCTTGAATTTGTCCTCCAACTACTTGCTCAAGCATTTCTTTCTCGTTACCAAGTTGTCCAGCACCCATGATACTAACTTTAACTCTTCCCTCAGTAGCCGCTTCAACGTCTGCTGCGAATTTGTCCATTGATGTTGTTCTTGGGTTGCCCTCTGGTTGAGAGTGACCTACTGTCATTGTGAACTCTGCAGCACCTTCTTTAGGTCCACAAGCACATAAACTTAATGTTAGAACCACTGCTAACAATATTGCGATAATTTTTTTCATAATTTCCTCCTACATAATTTGAGTTTTGCTACACACATTAGTGCATACAAATTTTTCAAATTTAGATTATACCACAATTATATACCTATTTTCTCTTAATGTACATACACAATAAATATTAAAACATGGATATTTTTGATGTTTTTGCATTTTAGTTATATAAATATATTAGCTTGTATTCTTTAATTGCCTATATTATCAGCTAAATCTCTTTGTATATTAAGGTTTTTTGGTTTTTGTTGTTAAATATATTGACAAACTGCCTTAACTTGTATACAATGATAAAAAGACTTTTAAAGGGGGACTTATGATAGAACACAACATAATAGACAATATATATAGTGTCCTTGAAACAGAAATTAAGTATTTAATTCTTAAACCAGGAGCGATTTTAAGCGAAAACAATCTTTGCGCTCGTTTTGACGTCTCAAGAACCCCCATTAGGAGCGTTTTGCAAAAATTAGAAACTCATGGGCTTGTCACTATAACATCAAGAAAAAACACTATAGTTACACTGTTGAACTTTGATGAAATCACTCAAACAATATATCAACGCATCGCTGTGGAGTCAATGGTAATCCGTGATTTTATTTACCAATGCAATACTCTTGATGTGGAAAAAATAAAATATTACTTGAATATGCAAATTGACTTAAAGAATGAATTAATATCCACAAAAAACCCTGTTCTAAAACCTGATAATGATATCGTTAAAGCATTCTATGACTGTGATTTTAAAACTCATTTAGTTTGGTTCGAATCTACGAGAAAACTATTCTTATGGGAGCAAATTCAAAATACCAATGCAAGTTACAACAGATTTAAGTACTTAGACATGCTAGCGGAAGGAAACTATGACGAAATTATCAGCGAGCATACCGCAATCCTAAACGCTATTGAAAACAAAGATGTCCACAGCATTGAATCACTTGTTCAAGCACATCTTAACGGCGGTATTCGTCGTTTAGGCGAGCAAATTTTTACTACTTATAAACATTATTTTTTATAGAAACTACATCACCAAGGAGACACTATGAACACAATTCTTTCTGTTGGAAAACATAATAAAACCTATGGCGTAACCAACCATTTACACAAAAATTGGGAAATCGTGTTTTGCACTGGCGGTTACGGGACTTTCAATCTTGAAAATTCTTCTGTGGATTATCAAAAAGGCGACCTAATCGTCATTGCACCAAATGTTGCTCATTCAAACACCAGCCCTGCTGGATTTAGAAATATACATATCACCGTTGACAACATTTTTTTTAATACTCAAGACATTATTAAGCTAACCGATTCTACAAGTAAAATATTTCACAATACCATGGCTCAAATTTACTACTTCTATAACTGCGATATGTCTAATCGAGAAGTAATTTTAAACAATCTTGGAGATTTGATTGCTAATTACATCATCGGCTTTTCAAATACTAAACAGGTTGTTCCTATTATTGAAAAACTTAAAAATGCAATAATGAAAAACTTCTCAGATTCGGAATTTAACATTAATTACTTGTTTGAACTTGAAGAAAATTACAATACTAACTACTTAAAAAAACTGTTCAAGAAAGAAGTTTCACTTTCCCCACAACAGTTCTTAATTGAACTTCGAATTAGTTACGCTAAAAAACTTCTTGCTAACGTAAAAGATAACAATATGACAATCACTGAAATCTCTATTGATTGCGGATATTTAGATCCACTTTATTTCTCTAGGGTTTTCAAAGCCACAACTGGCACCTCCCCAAGAAATTACTGCCAACGCACTACTCAATAATAAATAGAGCTTTTGACACAAAAAAAGACTGTATATAATGTACAGTCTTTTTTTATTTACATTTTCTTAAATGCAAAATATTATTTAATTCTTATTGAGTCAATGCCGTGAAGTATTCCATTGTTCAAAATAAAGATCATTTCTTCTAAATTTTGTTCCTTATCACTTAGAAATTGTTGACGAATTAATGAAGCTGTTCCAACGGCAATGAATGTAAAAAAGTATTTAGCTTCTTTTTCCGATTTCAATTTTGACAGCATAGTAGTATCCGTCATCATGTAATCTACAAAAACCGTTTGAAGTTTGTTCAAGAAAGCTAAAGCAACGTTAGACTTGAAAAGATTTTTGTAAATCTCTTTATTATCCGCAATGTGCGACACCATTTTATTTAAAAATGGCGTGAAATCATCCACCAAAGATTCGCATGGGTCTTCTGATAAATACGCAGTAAATCGTTCTATATTTTCATTCTCAATATCTTCAAGCACACCATAGATATCTTGATAATGAGCATAAAAAGTTCCTTTGCTTAGTTCCGCTAATTCAATTATCTCTTTTATTCTAACTTGCGATATATCCTTCTCGGAAATTAGAGTTACAAATGCTTCTTTTATCAATCTTTTTGACCTTAACGCATTCTTATATTGCTGTTTTACCATATTCACCTCTATACGATTTTACTGTTTTTGTTCAATATTATTCATTTTATCAATTATTGACTACAGTTCAATAGTGAACAACAGTATACAATTCTATTTCTGTTTAGTATAATTTATATCAGACGAAAAGTCAATACTAATTACGAGGTTAATAATAAAATGAATAATATTTTATACTATAGAACTAAACAAATAATTTTCCGTGCGGGATCTTATTTTATGAACTGGCGTACACCTGAAATTCTTCAGGGAGAGTTTGTCTATGAAGATTTAATGACAAAATTTAATGACAAAGACAGAGTATTAATTGTTACTGACAATGTTTTAAAAGAACTTGGGCTTTTAGATAAATTAACAGATGCTCTTGACTTCAAAAAAATTCCATACGTTATATATCACAAAACTTTGCCTAATCCAACTGTTACAAATATTGAAGAAGCGCTTTCATTCTATTACTTGAATAACTGTACTAAAATTATTGGGTTTGGCGGTGGCTCGCCTATTGACTGTGCGAAAATCGTAGCAGCAAGGGTTGTTTGTCCTAAAAAATCAGTTAAATCAATGGAAGGATTTCAAAAAATTCATCGTAAATTACCTTACTTGATTGCTGTACCAACAACCGCTGGGACAGGTAGCGAAACTACAATTGCAGCTGTAATTACTGACGATACTACTCATGAAAAAATCGTTATTTCAGACATGAATTTAGTTCCACATTGTGCTGTTATGGACTATATGCTAACACTTGGCTTGCCGAAATTTATTACTGCAACTACCGGAATGGACGCTTTAACGCATGCCATTGAGGCATTTATCGGTAATTCCAACACTAAACAAACTCGCATTGATTCTCTGCTTGCTATTAAATTAATTCACGAGAATTTATATACTGCCTATATGGACGGCAGTAATTCTAGTGCTAGAATTGCTATGCAAACTGCTTCATATAATGCAGGAAAAGCCTTCACTCGTGCTTATGTTGGTAATGTTCACGCAATGGCTCACACCTTAGGTGGTGCATATAATTTGGCTCACGGGCTTGCAAACTCAGTTATTTTGCCTGTGGTTCTTAGAGAATATGGCAGCAAAATTTCAAAGCAATTATCTTGCATTTCCGACCATATCGGCATTTGTGAAAAAAATGATAGCGTTTTAATAAAGGCTATGAAACTAATTTTTTGGATTGAAGATTTGAATAAAATCATGGGAATTCCAAACTCAATTCCTGAAATAAATACTGCTGACATCAAAATGCTGTCAAAACGTGCATTTAAAGAAGCCAACCCTTTCTACCCTGTACCTGAAATTTGGTCAGTAGCTAAATTTGAAAAAGTATTTCTTAAATTAAAAGGAGAAAATCAATAATGAATATAACTGAAATTGTAAAAGCTCAAAAAGCATATTTTTCTACCTATGAAACACGTGATGTTTCTTTTAGAAAAAATCAATTAATCAAACTTTTAAATCTAATAAAATCCCACGAAGAAGACATTTTCCAAGCCCTTAAAGACGATTTGAACAAACCGAATTTTGAAGCTTACGAAACGGAAATTGGTATGGTTTACGAAGAATTGAAATTTATGATTAAAAATATTAAGTCACTGGCGAAAGTCAAAAAAATCAAAACTCCACTTATGCATTTCCCTTCAAAAAGTTATCAATACCACGATCCTTTAGGTTGTGTTTTGATTATGTCACCGTGGAATTATCCGTTTCAACTAACTATATCTCCACTTATTGGCGCTTTATCCGCTGGAAATTGTGCTGTCGTAAAACCCTCTAACTATGCAAAAGCAACATCAAAAGTTATAAAGAAAATTCTTGATAACTTCAACAGTGAATATATCTGCGTTGTTGAAGGTGGACGAGAAGTAAACACTATGTTGTTAGAGGAGAAATTTGATTTTATTTTCTTTACTGGAAGTCCTACTGT
This sequence comes from uncultured Clostridia bacterium, assembly GCA_947039455.1. Lineage (GTDB taxonomy): Bacteria > Bacillota > Clostridia > Christensenellales > CAMQZB01 > CAMQZB01. The sequence continues at coordinate 69,639 of CAMQZB010000008.1, read as the reverse complement.
TGGTAAATTAATAATGGAAAAAGCAGCTAAACACTTAACTCCTATCGTCCTTGAACTTGGGGGAAAAAGTCCTTGTATTGTTGACGAAACAGCTAATATCGATTTATCCGCAAAAAGAATTGCTTGGGGGAAATTATTGAATTCAGGTCAAACTTGTGTTGCTCCTGACTATATTTTGGTGCATGAAAATGTGAAAAATGCATTTGTTACCGCACTTCAAAAATATATTACTTTATTCTATGGCACTAATCCTGAAACAAATACTGAATATCCAAAAATAATTAATCAACATCATTTTGATCGACTTTGTGAGTTAATTAGCAAAAGTACTGATGTGATAGGCGGTAAAAGCAATCCTGAAACTATGCAAATCGCCCCTGCTCTTGTTGATAATTGCACATTTGATAGTGTTGTAATGGAAGATGAAATTTTCGGACCTATCTTGCCTATTTTGTCTTATTCAAATCTTGACCACGCTATCACTTCCATAAATAACAGACCAAAACCACTTGCTTTATATTGTTTTACTCAATCTATAGCTGTAGAAAAGAAAATTTTGCGTTCAATAATTTTTGGCGGTGGTTGTATTAATGACACTATTATTCATTTGGCAAACTCTCACCTGTCTTTTGGTGGAGTTGGTGAAAGCGGTATGGGTCGATACCACGGAAAAGAAAGTTTTAATACTTTCAGTCACACAAAAAGTATTCTTAAAAAGGGTAACTTCATTGACATCAACGTAAGATACGCTCCTTACAAAAACAAAATTAAATTGCTTAAAAAAATCTTGTAATTATTTACGTTCTTACTTGCTCAGTTTGGCAGGAACGCATTGGTTGTATTTTCAGGTGCCCTGCTTATTCGTTACAGAAAACAATTTAGTTTATAGAGAATTTATAGGCGAATAGCATAACAACTATACACCTTTCAACTACCAACAAATACATTAATTAACATAACTAAATTAAAGAATTATAGCCTACTAATTAGAAAATTAGTAGGCTATTTTTTGTATAGTTTATTTGGTTAGATTCTTAATTTTAGTTAGTATCTTTATTGATTTATTCTTTAACTATCTTTAATTTAGTCTTATACATCATCTGACTGTCTCTTGAGACCTTAATATTTATTGAGCTAAGGTCATTTCCAAATAAACTAGAATTTCTCTCTGCGTAAATGACAACTTCAACACCATCATATTTTTCACAATAGATTGATGTATTTCTCTCAAAAAATGAATAAGCACCACTTCTCGCACTAGCGTGTCTAAAACTGGAAAATGAGTAGACGTTCCATTGTCCATTGATTTTTTCTTTTAAGGTAAATATATATCCTTTTGAATTATCCCAATCTTCATCATATGGAATAAATATCATGCCCCTATCTTCTTCACTGATATCTTTTACATTTACAAGTTCCACAAGAAATTTCACTTCGCTAACTCTGCTTTCATCAGATAAATTTTTTACATTATCGCCATAATATTCAGCGTCAATATATTTTACATCTTTAAAATAACCTGACCACACAAATAATAGCACTATTAATACTGCTACAACAAGCGCCATAACGCAAAGTATTTTATACGTTTTCTTCATTTTCCATTACCTCTCTTATTTATATTTTCATTTAGCAAGTTGCAATATAGCTATAAATATCTATTGCTTGCCTTGATTCTTATAGTAATCATACCACATATAACAGTCATTTGCAATAGCAAACAAAATTTGCCATATAAAAAAGACTGTACATAAATGTACAGTCTTTTGAATTCTTGTTTGACCAAAGATATAATCTTGTAATTATCTCTTTGAGAATTGAGGAGCACGACGCGCGGCTTTAAGACCGTATTTCTTTCTCTCTTTCATTCTTGGATCACGTGTAATGAATCCAGCTTTTTTCAATTCAGGACGTAGGTTGATGTCGAACTCGCATAAAGCACGAGTAATTCCGTGACGGATTGCACCAGCTTGACCAGTGTATCCTCCACCGATAACGTTAACCATAACGTTGAATTTATCAGTAGTTGATGTAAGTGCCATAGGTTGACGAACGATCAATTTAACGATCTCGTTTCCACCGTAGTACTCATCAATTGTTTTGCCATTGATAATAATTGCTCCGTTTCCGCCTGGAATCAAACGAACTCTCGCAATTGCGCTCTTTCTTCTGCCAGTGCCGAAATATTGCACTTTCTTCTTAATTGATTTAATAGCCATAATTCTGCACCCCTATTTAAATTTGATAACTTCAGGTGATTGAGCTGTTTGATTATGCTCAGCACCTTTATATACACGTAACTTCTTCAACATTCTGCTTGACAAAACGTTTTTAGGAAGCATGCCTTTCACAGCAGTGTAAACAACTAGATCAGATTTTGTTTCCATCATCTTACTATATTTTGTTCTTTTTAATCCACCAATGTAACCTGAGTGAGTAATGTACTCTTTTTGATCAAGTTTTTTTCCTGTTAAACGTACTTTATCACAGTTAATAATGATAACGTGGTCTCCACAGTCAACGTTAGGTGTAAATGTTGGTTTATTCTTTCCACGCAAAATAGTTGCTACTTGTGACGCTAAGCGTCCTAATACCATACCATCTGCATCTACGACATACCATTTAGCTTCAACAGTGTCGTTATTTGCCATATAGGTTTTCATATCCTAATCCTCCGTATTTTAAATGATTTATGTCGCATTTCCACAAGATTTTTATTCGTTCCGCAAATAAATATCAGCACAAGGGCTAATTTGTGTGTAGAAAGCGTACTTCACAGCCTTATAATTTTACACTGTTTGTCAAGATTTGTCAAGTAATTTTTAAGATTAGTAAAAATATTTTTATATAATCATGAATATTTTGATTTCAGTGTAAATTTTCAAGGCATAAATGTTAATTTGTCCCTTATAATCAGTATTTTTTAGTTCACTGGTTCATTAAGTTGTTTTTCGTTTCTTATGATTACTTTTAATTTAATATGTTATTTTTTATTTCTGACATTATTTCTAATATAATAAGTAATCTTTTTTGCTAAAAAATTTAATATTCCACTTTTTCAAGGTACAGTCCACAAGCGAGAGCTGTTTGTCCTGCTTTTTTTCTGTCCATGGTTTCTAGGGCAATCTTCATTTGCTCAACTGGTTTTCGCTCTTTTCCTATATCAACAAGAGTTCCAACAATAATTCGCACCATGTTGTACAAGAAACCACTTCCCGTAATTCTAAAATGCAATTCATTTCCAATTTCTTCAATATTCACATCAAAAATAGTTCGAACACGAGTTGTGGCGGAGCTACCTGTGGAGCAAAAGGCTGTGAAATTGTGTTCACCCAAAAGGCATTCACAGGCTTCACGCATTTTCTCTACTTGAACGGATCTTCCCACATATAATTTATATTTTCGCTCGTAAGGGATTGGGGCGTTTCCGAAATACATTTTGTAAAGATAAGTTTTTTTCTTTGCAGTATATCTTGCATTGAAATCATCATCAACCAATTCCGCACTCATGAAACTGACAGTGTCGGGAAGTACTCGGCGCATGGCTAGGGGGAATTTTTCCGCAGGGATTGTGCTGTTGTGGTCGAAGTGAAAAACTTGACCGATGGCGTGAACCCCTTCGTCAGTTCTTCCGCTTGCATACACTTTCACACGCTCACCAAGAATTTTCTCTAAGCCGTCCTCAACTACTTTTTGGGTAGTGAGATATTTTGGCTGAAATTGCCAACCGTGAAATTCGCTTCCGTCATATGCAACTGTTACTCTTACTCTTGGCATTTTCAGTACTCCTTTTTTGAAATAATTTATTCTTAAAACTAACAAGAAAACTGCGAAATAAATTCAGTCAGTTTTCATTGTTTTTATATTCATTTTTTCTTTATATAATTCGGTTTTTCTTATCATTATATATATAGGATAATTTTCTTATATATTAAGATAGGAAATTATCTCTACTAATGTAGTGAAAAAGTTCATTATTTTTCCATGAAATTTACGCTATAATTAGTGTAATATTTATTGTTATATTTTTCGTTAAATTATCTTAAAACAAAACTGCATTTGTAGTTATAATTAGCATAATCAAAGATACCACGCTCATGACACCCATAACATCGTTAAGACCTATGTGGAATTGCTTGAACTTAGTACGATTTGCACCACCGCTGTAACATCTTGCGTCCATTGCGTCCGCTAGTTCGTTTGCACGGCGGAAAGACGAAACAAGTAATGGAATCAATATTGGAATCATAGCTTTTGCTCTTGCGAAAATGTTTCCGCTTTCAAAATCAGCTCCACGAGCTTTTTGAGCGCGAATAATCCTGTCAGCTTCGTCCATTAGGATTGGGATATATCGTAGTGCTATGCTCATAATCAATGCTAATTCATGCACTGGAAATCTCACCCATTTTAGTGGTGTCAACAAACTTTCGATTGCGTCAGTTAATTCCACAGGTTGGGTTGTTAATGTCATTAGCGATGAACCCATAACTAATAGAATCAAGCGAATTGCCATGTAAAGACAAAATCTCACAGCTTCGTCACGTATTTTTATAAAGCCGAATTCCCAAATTATTTCTCCTTTTTGATAGAAAAATAAATTCAAAACCGCTGTAAATAATACTAAAATCAAAATAGGCTTAATGGTTTTTACCACTGCTCGGATAGGTAGTTTTGCTAGTAATATAGCAAAAACAAGGAATCCTGCAACGTAAATAAAGCTGAAAAAACCTTCAACTACAAATATAGCAACAATGAAAGCTATAGTGATAATTAATTTAGCACGTGCGTCCATTTTGTGGACTACTGAATTGGCAGGATAATATTGACCGAAAGTAAATTCTCTCATTATTTCGCACCTCCAGCAATTTTTTCCGCTACGGTTTTTGCGAATACTTTGTAATCCCTATTGTATGGCACATCAATGCCTTTTAGGGCAAGTGCGTTTCTCACTTTTGCTACGATTGGAATGTCAAGTGACAGCCCAACCAATGCTTCTTCGTGGGTAAATAATTCTTCTGGCGACATACACATTACGATTTCACCTTTTGCAATCACTGCAACTCTTGAGCAGTTTTCCGCTATCTCGTCCATGTCGTGGGAAATCATAATTATAGTATCAGAAGTTGTTTCTTTTAGGTTTCTAATAAGTTGCAAAATTTCTTGTTTACCTTTAGGGTCAAGACCGCTTGAAGGCTCGTCCAAAATTAAAATTTCAGGTTTCGTTACGATAATTCCCGCAATAGCAACCCTTCTTTTTTGTCCACCTGATAATTGGAAAGGAGAACGCATTGCAAATTCGTTGTAAGACAATCCCACAAGCTCCATTGCTTCTTTCACTCTTTCTTTAATCTCTTGGTCAGTTAAACCACTTGGATTTTTTTCAGTTTTCTTTCCAATAAAGTTAATTAAACCAAAAGCAATATCTTCTTCAACCGTTTCACCGAAAAGTTGATACTCAGGATATTGAAAAACCATACCACATTTTGCACGCAAAGATTTTAGCTCTTTCGAACCTTCAACAACTTTAATACCGGCCACTTCTAACGTGCCTGATTGGGGCATGATAAGAGCGTTAAAATGCTGAATTAAAGTAGATTTTCCTGAACCAGTATGCCCGATTATGCCGAAAAACTCCCCTTTATTTATAGTTAAGGTGATGTTTTTCAGTGCTTCTTTTTTGAAAGCGCCTTTTGGATTATATATAAATGATAAATTCTCTATTTTAATTGACATATTTTCTCCATTAATTCATCGGTAGACAATACTTCGCCTAAATCCAATCCATTTTCTTTGAAATAACTATTTAATTTCGTTGCACGTGGCAACTTCAAACCTATCTCAGCTAACTCAGTTTGTCTAGCAAAAACTTCTTTCGGCGTACCGTCCATAGCTAATTTGCCGTTGTCAAGTACGATTATGCGATCAAAAAGCGCTGCTTCGTCCATGTAGTGAGTTATTAGAATTATTGTCATTCCTTCTTTATTTAAACTCTTGATAACATCAAAAATCTCTCTTCTTCCTTTTGGGTCAAGCATTGCAGTTGATTCGTCAAGTACTAACACTTTCGGTTTCACCGCAAGAACACCTGCGATTGCAATTCTTTGCTTTTGTCCGCCAGATAATTTATATGGTGATGCTTGTTTGAACTCCAACATATCAACAGCACCAAGTGCAAAATCAATACGTTTTCCGATTTCTTCTCTCGGCAATCCAATGTTTTCAGGACCAAATGCAATGTCGTCTTCAACAATAGTTGCGATCATTTGATTGTCAGGGTTTTGAAAAATCATGCCCACGTCTTTTCTAATATCATAAATTTTCTTTTTATTTTGAGTACTTTCGCCAAATGCAAGAACTTCGCCACTTTTAGGCGTCAAAAGTCCATTCATAAGACGAGCAACGGTGCTTTTTCCACTACCGTTATGTCCGCATAGCGCAATAAACTCGCCCTGTTCTATCGTTAGGGAAAGCTCTTTTACCGCTGGTTCAATATTATTTTCAGTTCCGCCGTCTTCGCTGTAAGAGAAAACAACATTTTTAAATTCTATAGCTGTCATTAGGACCTCATTTGCTTAATATTATAATTTTCTAAGGTACATTATAACACATAACCCCAAATTAATAAACTAAATAGCACCTAATATATAATGTGATTTATGCTATATTTAATACTAAAATCCTACATTATATATAAGGCGCTATTTTTTCTGTGTTTATATTGTGATTTTTTATATTAATCTCTTTCCTTAAAAAGTTCAAAAGGTTCTACTTTTAAAATAGTTGCAATTTTAAATATAATATCTAGCGATGGTGACTTATCTACGTTTTCCGCTTCGATATGGCTTATATGTGTACGAGAAATATTTGCTTTGATTGCAAGTCCCTCTTGAGTTAGGTGACATTTCTTCCTATAATACGCAACATTACTGCCAAGCACTTTATAATAATCAATTTCTTTTTTCATTTTCTCACCTCAATATAATGCTAACTTAGCAATTCTCCAACGGAAATTTCAAAGGCTTTTGCAATTATAACTAATTCGATATCCGTTACAAATCTTTTACCACACTCTATACGTTGAATAGCATTTTTGTCTAAATCAAGTCCAAGAAGTTGAAGTTTGTCGGCAAACATTCTTTGAGAAACCTTTGGTGATTGTGACGCTCTTAAAGTTTTAATTTTCTTTCCACAAATATTCAATGTTCCGTCTGTATTTTTGTTTTTATACATAATTAATTACCTATATCTAAATTAAAGCAAGTCTATATTTGCTCTAGCAAAAAGACTGCTTTCGAAAAATTCCTTTAATGTAATTTCTAAGGCATCGCAAATAATTAAAATAGTTTCTAATTTTATAGTTTGAGAATTTTTAATTTCACTTAAAGTGGAAGTATTCATTCCCGCTTTTTTCGCAATTTTATATCTTGTTACAGCGAACTTATCACAAAGTTCGTCTATTCTTTTGTCAACTAATTGAATTAATAACATAATTTCTCCATATATCTTTTATTCATATTCTAATAAATTTTTGCAGAATATTAACTCATTACATTGAGTTAATACAGTATAGTGTGCTATAATAAAATAAAAATACCACTTTTAAGGAGATTATTTATGAGATGTGAGAATAAATTTTGTGTTTATTGTGATAAGAATAAGTGTAGTTTGGAGCAGGTTTGCATTAATAATTTGGGTTTGTGTTCTAGTTGTATTCCTGTGGATATTGATACTATGTTTTTGGATAAATTAAAAAAAGAGGCTTTGGAAAAATCAGAAACTGCGTGGTTAAATTTATGGAAATAAAATAGCTTATATATTTTTTCTATTTTCCTTCTTTAAATTTTCCAAATAAATAATATGTTTTCAATGTAAACTTATTTATTAACTTGACTTTTTTGTCATTTCATTCTATACTCATATATGGTGGATAAAGAAATTGTCTTGCCACCGATTAAAAAATATATACTATTTATTGGAGGATAAAAATGAGTACTAAGATGACTATTGATGGTAATACTGCTGCATCTCATATCGCTTATGCGTTTTCAGATGTTGCTGCTATCTACCCAATCACACCTTCTTCACCAATGGCGGAAGTCGCTGATGAGTGGGCTGCCAACGGCAGAGTGAACGTATTCGGACACAAACTAAGACTTGCAGAAATGCAATCAGAAGCAGGTGCTGCTGGAGCCGTTCACGGTTCACTTAAAGCTGGCGCATTGACTTCTACATTCACAGCATCACAAGGTTTGCTTTTGATGATTCCTAATATGTACAAGATCAGTGGTGAACTTCTTCCTTGCGTATTCCACGTAAGTGCAAGAGCTTTAGCTGCTCACGCTTTGAACATTTTTGGTGATCACTCAGACGTTATGGCTTGCCGTAACACTGGTTTTGCTATGATCGCTTCTGGCTCTGTTCAAGAAGTTATGGATTTGGCTTTGGTTTCTCATCTTACTACTTTAGAAGCAAAAGTTCCAGTACTACATTTCTTCGACGGTTTCAGAACTTCTCATGAAGTTTCTAAAATCGAAATGATCGATTATGATGATATCAAAAATTTAGTTGATACTAAATACGTTGACGATTTCAGAGCTCGCGCATTGAATCCTGAGCACCCACACCAAGCTGGTACTGCTCAAAACGCTGATATTTATTTCCAAAACCGTGAGGGCGCTAATAAATATTACAACGCTATGCCTGCTATTGTTGAAAAATACATGGCTCAAGTTTCAAAACTTACTGGTAGAAACTACAACCTATTTGATTACGTTGGTGCACCTGATGCTGAAAGAGTAATCATTTCTATGGGTTCTTCTACTGATACTATTGAAGAAACTATTGATCATTTGGCTTCAACTGGAGAGAAAGTTGGTATTATCAAAGTTAGACTTTACCGTCCTTTCGCTGTTGATGCTTTCATCAAAGCTATTCCAAAAACTTGTAAAGTTATTTCTGTTCTTGACAGAACTAAAGAGCCTGGTTCAATCGGCGAGCCTTTATACTTAGACGTTTGTACTGCACTTCGTGAAAACGGATTAAACGACATTAAAGTTGTTGGTGGTAGATACGGTCTTGGTTCAAAAGAGTTCACTCCTTCAATGATTAAAGGAATTTATGACAACATGACTGAATGTTGCCCTAAAAACCATTTCACTGTTGGTATCAACGATGACGTTACACACACTTCGCTTCCTACACCTAAGAAAATCGACGCTTCTCCAGTTGGAAACATTCGTTGCAAATTCTACGGTCTAGGTTCTGACGGTACTGTAGGTGCTAACAAAAACTCAATCAAAATCATTGGTGACCACACTGATCTTTATGTTCAAGGTTACTTTGCTTACGATTCAAAAAAATCTGGTGGTTTAACTATCTCTCACTTGAGATTCGGAAAAGCTCCAATCAAATCAACTTATCTTATCGATACTTCTGATTTCGTTGCTTGCCACAACCCATCATACATAACTAGATACGACATGGTTTCTGACTTGCGTGATAACGGTTCTTTCCTTATGAACTCTAAATGGAATACTTTAGAAGACATGGAAGCTAACCTTCCTGCATCAGTTAAAAACATTATCGCTACTAAGAAAATCAAACTTTACAACCTTAACGCACTTGAAGTTACTGAGAAAGTTGGTCTTGGAAACAGAATCAACGGTGTAATGCAAGCAGCTTTCTTCAAAATCGCTGACGTTATTCCTTACGCTGAGGCTTCAGATTACATGAAAGCTGCAGTTAAGAAATCATACGGCAAAAAAGGTGACAAAGTTGTTCAAATGAACTGCGATGCTATCGATCTTGCTATTTCTCACCTAGTTGAAATTAACTACCCAGAATCATGGGCTACTATTACAACTGGTGCTCCATCTCCTGAGCTTGCTAATGACGAATACTTCAAACAATTCGTTCACCCTATCTTGTCTCAAGAAGGTGACTCACTTCCAGTTTCAGCTTTCAACGCTGACGGAACTGTTCCAACTGCTACTACGCAATTCGAAAAACGTGGTATCGCTTCTTATGTTCCAATGTGGGACAAAGACAAATGTATTCAATGTAACCAATGTTCATTCGTGTGTCCTCATGCTTGTATCAGACCTTTCTTAGCTACTGATCTTTCTGGCGCACCTGCTTCATTCGAAACTCTTGATTACAGAAGCAAATCAGTTGAGGGCGGAAAATACAGAATCCAAGTTTCTCCTCTTGATTGTACAGGTTGTGGCGTTTGTGCTAACACTTGTCCTGCTAAAGAAACTGCTTTGACTATGGTGGCTTTCGACGAAGCTCTTGCTTCTGAAGAAGCTAACTACAACTACTCTATAGCAGCTACTCAAGTTGCTAACCCAGAAAACAAAAACACTGTTAAAGGTTCTCAATTCGAACAACCTTTGTTTGAGTTCTCAGGTGCTTGTGCTGGTTGTGGAGAAACTCCTTACATCAAAGTTATCACTCAATTATTCGGTGAAAGAATGATCATTGCTAACGCTACAGGTTGTACTTCAATCTACGGTGGTTCAGCTCCGACTTGTCCTTACACTACTAACGATAAAGGTCACGGTCCTGCTTGGGCTAACTCTTTGTTCGAAGATAATGCCGAATTCGGTTACGGAATCAACTTGTCATACGCTACTCGTCGTCAAAACCTTGTAGAAGATATGCAAAAAGCTATTGAGCTTGGCGTTGATGCTGATACTGCTGCTGCTTACACTTTCTGGTTCGAAAACAAACGTGATGCTGAGCAATCTAAAGTTGCCGCTGAAAGAATTCGTGCTACTTATGGTAAGAAATACGACGGTGAACTTGCTAGACTTATGGCTGAAATCGAAAAATGCGACGACTGCCTAGTTAAAAAATCTATCTGGATCTTCGGTGGAGACGGTTGGGCTTATGACATCGGTTACGGTGGTCTTGACCACGTTCTTGCTATGGACGAAGATGTTAACGTTCTTGTTGTTGATACTGAAATCTATTCTAACACTGGTGGTCAAGCTTCAAAAGCTACTCCTACTGGTTCAGTAGCGAAATTCGCTGCCGCTGGTAAACGTGTTAAGAAAAAAGACCTTGGTATGATGGCTATGAGTTACGGTTATGTTTACGTTGCACAATGTTCAATGGGCGCTAACCAAACTCAATTCGTAAAAGCTATCACTGAGGCTGAGGCTTATGATGGTCCTTCACTTATCATTTGCTACGCTCCTTGTATCAGTCATGGTATCAATATGAGCAAAACTCAATTGGAAGAAAAACGTGCCGTTGAAGCTGGTTACTGGAATATGTACAGATTCAATCCTTCAGTTGCTGACGATGTGAACCCGTTCACTTTGGATTCTAAAGATCCTACAGCTTCTTATCAAGACTTCATCGGAAGCGAAACTAGATACTCTTCTTTATTGAAGGCTCGTCCTGCTATCGCTGCTGAGTTGTTCGAAAGAGCTGAAAGCGATGCTGCTGTTAGACTTGCAACTTACAAAACTAAAGCTAGTAAATAATCTCTGGTTATTTATTAAATAATTAAATAAATTAAGCGTGTATCGATTTCTCGATACACGCTTTTTTTTGTTTTGTTATTTAGGTAAGTGAAATGGGGCTATTCGCCCCAAACCCCAACAAGGAGCAAAGCCCCTTGACCCGTTTTTGGGTGGTGATTTTTTGTGGGGAACGCACTTTTGTTGACTTTCTTAGTTGGGTTTTATGCGTTTTATTATTTAGCTGATTGAACCATTTTCGTCCCAACCAAACAATTCATTTGGGTCTACTTCTAACGCAATCAAAAGGTTATAAATATCATACACGCTTGGTTCTCTTCTTCCTTACTCCCAGTTTGCATATGTACTTTGCGGTATTGATAAAATTTCCGCCAATTGCTTTTGAGAAAGACCTTTCCCTGTCCGCAACTGCTTTAATCTTATTTTGAAATAATTTGAAAACTCTACTACACCATTCACGATTACCATTAAAAATTTTCTCCGAACTCATCATCAATACCCAGCAAATTATCAGTAGAAACATTAAAAAACTGTGCTAGCTTTATTATGTCATCAACTTTTGGCTGAGATATGTTCAACTCCCACCGTGCAATTGAAGATTGTGAGACATCAACAAGTTTAGAAAGTTCTAATTGAGAAATGTTTTTATCCGTTCTCAATTCTATTAAATTTTTGTAAAAATATTTTTTCATACTGTCATAATATCACAATCAAGTCAAATTTGAGTTGACAATCCAATAATGACTTGATACAATAATGTTAAGTCAATAATGACTTACAGTTAAAGGAGCATTTATGAAAAAGATAATGAAAGGCGATATGTTATATGATGAGTATTTAGATATTCTCAATGAAGAACTAGAGCAAGAATTAATTTTGCTTGACCCAAAATTGAAAACCATGAAAGCGAAATTCAACGCATTTGTTGAAATGTGTGATAACGATAAAGTTATAGTTGATAAAGAACTTATCAATTCTGATAGCGAAATCTATGCCATTTTACTTTATCATGTCTATCTATTCATTGCATGGCTGAACCAAAATATTTAATCTAACAAATCTAAGAAAGCTAGTAAAAAGTGTGTTTCCCACAAAAAATCCACACCCACGAATGGGTCAAGGGGCTTTGCTCCTTGTTGGGGTTTGGGCGAATAGCCCCATTTCCCTTACCTAAAAAAACCAAAAAGAAAAAGAAAAAAGCATTAAATTTCATTTAATGCTTTTTTTATGTCTTTGCAGTATTTTTTTTGTTGTGCTTTTAGGTAGGGGATAGCTAGAAGTTTCATGAAAAAATTGTTTAGAAAAACCGTTTCGGTGAAAGTTACTTCACAACCTGAGCCAACTTCTTTGTATTCTGAAAAGAATCTGCCGTGCATGTTTTTATTTTTGAATGTTAGTTCAAAGCATTGGTTTTTCACCTTTTGAGCAACAATAAAAGTTGTCTCAAACCCTTTCTCGGTAACTTCAACGAAAGACTTGCCGTCATGACTAGCCACTGTTTTTTTAATATCACTTCGCCAACTACTGTCGTAAACATTGGTGATAATATCCCACACATCAGCAATATCACTACTGAAAAACTCTTTTCTCTCTGAAATAATTCTTTTATCCATATTATCCTCCATTATAGATTATCAATAAACCAAGCAATGCTCAGTAAACAAAAGCAACTAACTACTAAAAAAATGTCGTTCCCAAAAAAAATCACCACCCAAAAACGGGTCAAGGGGCCTTGCTCCTTGTTGGGGTTTGGGGCGAACAGCCCCATTTCACTCACCTAAAAAATCCACACAAAAACCACTAAAAAAATTGCCGTTCCCCACAAAAACACCTCCCCAAAAAACGGGTCAAGGGGCCTTGCTCCTTGTTGGGGTTTGGGGCGAATAGCCCCATTTCACTCACCTAAAAAATCAAAACAAAAATTCACTTAAACGCTTAAACGCAGAGAAAGAATTTATAATTTCTTGGCGCGTTTTGCAGTATGCTAAACGCACGTAACCGTGAACACCGAAATCGTCGGTTGGAACTAATAGTATTTCAAATTGCTTTGCGATGTTGCAGAATTCTTGGGCGGTATTTGCTTCCGCTTTTATTAAGATGTAGAACGCGCCTTGGGGCGTGATTAGTTCAAAACCGTAAGATGTTAGGGTTTTGTATATTAGGGCAGCGTTTTCTTTGTATATGTTGATATCTACGGTAAGACCAGATAGGTCGGCAACTACCCTTTGGAATAAACTTGGGGCACAAACATAGCCTAGACTGCGACCAGAACCGCATATCGCAAGGTATAAATCCTTGCTTACTTTTGCCTTTGGCGATATTGCGATGTAACCGATTCGTGCACCCGCTAGCGATAACGACTTTGAGTATGAATAGCACAAAATACTGTTTTTGTAATAGTCAAACACTAGTGGTGATTTCTCGTTGGTAAAGTTAATTTCACGGTATGGCTCGTCGGAAATTAGATAAATTATCTGTCCAAATTCAGCGGATTTTAATATTAGCATTTCGGATAGTTCCGCTAGTTCACGGCTTGTGATTGTTACGCCACTTGGGTTGTTTGGATAGTTTATCATTACCGCTTTTGTATTTTTTGTTATTGCGTTTGCAATAGCGTTGATATCAATTTTAAAGGTGTCTTTCATTGATTGAACCACTACAGGACGTCCGCCCATGCTTTCAATAAACACGGTATATTCCGTAAAGTATGGTGCAACAATTATTACTTCGTCTTTTTGATTTTCCCACAAAATCGCTTTTAGGGAAATACAAAGTGACGCAGCAGCGCCACAAGTGAAATATATATTATCACCTGTTATTTGCGTTTCACCCTTTGAAAGACTGGTTAAGTGTGTCCCTATGGCATTTCTTGCTGAGATATCCCCTTGTGCGGATGTGTATCCTTGTAATTGGGCTTGATTGTCCGCTGAAACTAGTTCTATGATTTTTTCCGCTACTTCTTTTGGCGGTGAAACGCTAGGGTTCCCTAAAGAGAAATCGAAGACGTTTTCCGCTCCGATTTCTTCTTTTCTCAGTTTTGAATATTCGAAAATCTCTCTTATTGCAGATTTTTTACTTCCTAAACCAAGTGATTTATTATTTAATTTCTCTGATACAGACATCGTATTTCTCCAAAATTTTCTTTAAACAAGCGTCAATAGATTTATTGTTAGACACAACGAAATCACTCCAAGTGTGGTACTTTGAACCACGTTCTTTGAAAATTTCTACTAGTGCGTTTTTGTCTTTTGAAAGAGGGCGATCCTCTCTTGCTAAGTTCTCCAAATCTCTATCGATATACACAACAAAACTATTTTGTTGCATAGCAAAATCATTTCCGTCAGTTTTTACAATACCACCGCCTGTAGCTATTACACAGCTGTTTTTCAAGCCAAGTTCAACCATCATTTGATGTTCCGCAGCTCTAAAGAAATTTTCGCCTTTTTTCCCAAAGATATTCATAATAGACATACCTTCTTTCTCAACAATTTCAGCATCCATATCAAAGAACGGACGACCTAACATCTTAGCAATTTCTTCACCTACAGAAGTTTTTCCACTTCCAGGCATACCGATTAGTACGATGTTCGCAAGTTTTGAACGCATTTCTATTAATATTTTATCTATAATAGAATTATCAGCTACATCACCCATGTAAATATCACGAGCAAATTTTGCTTGAGCAACTAGCATTGGCAAGCCGTTTGTGTAGTTTATTTTTCTCTTTTTTGCTTCAAAAAGAAGTTTTGTCATAATAGGATTACAAATCACATCAACAACGCTTTCCACTTTGTAGAAGTCGGAAAGGTCGATTAGATTTTCGTAATTATTAGGATACATTCCACAAGGGGTTGTGTTAATAATCACGTCGCAATCATTGTATTCGCCAATGTTGCTGTAGTTCACTTCGCCAGTTCTTGACACTATAGTGATTTGACTTGCATTGCGTTTTTTAAGCACCCATTCAACAGTATGACTTGTTCCACCGCTACCAAGAATTATTATTTTCTTTCCAGCAACTTCAATTTTTGCGTGATCAAGAAGGTATTCAAAACCTAAAACATCGGTATTATATCCAATTTTTTGCCCTGCTTTCATTACAACAGTATTCACCGCTCCAACTTCTTTCGCCACAGCATCAAGCTCATCAAGGTACGGAATAATTACTGATTTATAGGGAATTGTAACATTAAATCCGTCAAGTTCACAAGTTTTCACGAACCCTTCAAGCTCACTTCTATCAAGTTCCTTTAAATCGTAACAGTAATCACCAAAAGCGCTGTGAATGTCTTTTGAGAAACTGTGTGCAAGTTTTTCTCCAATTAGTTGAAATTTTTTCATGCCATAACCTCCGAGTAACTGCCTAGGAATTCAAAAATATCATTATTATTTTCCGATTCCGCAATTAGATTTTGTATTTTTATATCACTAATATCACCAATAAAATCAAAATAGAAAACAAATTTGTTCATAGTCCCATCAAGTGGTCTTGATTCCATTTTCGTTAAATTTAGATTTTGCATAGAGAATTTAGTCAAAAACTTGTTCAAACTTCCTGGTATGTGTGGAAGTGTTGACATAAAACTTATTTTATCCGCATTTTCGTAAGCAGTAAACTTCTTGGAAATGCAAATAAATCTTGTATAATTATTATCGTAATCTTGAATATTTTTATCATTAGCTTCAAGCCCAAAAATTTCTTGACATTCCTTTGAAGAAATAGACGCTAAATCAGTTCTATCACTACTAGCAACCATTTCCGCTGCCTTAGCGGTGTTTTCACAAACAGTAATCTTCACATCTTTGAAATTGTTTTCAAGATATTTTCTACATTGATTAAGCGCTTGTTCATGAGAGACAATTTCTTTTATTTGATTTTTCGCAACGCCTTTTTTTGTTAATAAATTATGGGTAACAGGAATTGAAATACTCTTTACAATATAAAATTTATGCTCACGCATTAAATCATAGACCGCATTCACTGATCCCACCGAACTATTTTCGATAGGCAACATTCCATATTCGCAAAACCCTAATTCAACTGCTTGGAAAACTGCTCCAAAACTTTTGAAATACATAATATTCGGAATTTCGAACAATTTTTTTGTGGCGATACTTGAGTATGACCCAGAAACACCTTGGCATGCTATTGTTCCACGCATTGGGAAAGAATTTACGCCACCGCTCAATGCTGTTTTTATTACTTCAACGGCCTTTGAGTTTAAAACTGTATTGGTTTTTTGATACGCTTTACTAGTTTCAAACAATGTAGTAAAAAGCTCTTTTGTGTATCCTTGCAAGTCTTCTGAAATATTTTCTGTGACACGGAAAAGAATTTCTTGCTCCCTGTCACCTTGATTAACTGGCATCACAACGTCTTTCTTGTGCTGTCCAACTGCTTTTACAACTTCCATTCTATTGATATACAAATCCACAATTTTGTTGTCAATGCTATCAATTTTACTCCTTAATTCTTGCAATCCCATAATATTCACCCTCTCTTTAATTATATCATAAATTTTAAATTTTACAAGTGTTTTTTTATTTTTCTAAATTTCACTTTGCTTATTCTATATTTCTAAACTATCAAGCAATCCTATGGCAACAATTGCTTCCACCACAGGAACAGCTCGTGGCACAATGCACGCGTCGTGTCTACCAACTATTTTCAGTTTTACATTCTCTCTAGTTTCAAGATTTACGCTGTCTTGCTCCATAGAAATTGATGGAGTTGGCTTAATTGCAACTGATAGCGTTATTGGCATGCCTGTTGTAATTCCACCAAGTATTCCGCCGTTGTGGTTGGTTTTTGTAACAACTTGTCCGTTTTCAAACTGCATATTATCGTTTGCGTCGTAGCCTGTCATTGTTGTAATGTCAAATCCTGTGCCGAACTCAATACCTTTCACAGCAGGAACTGCCATCATTAACTGTGCAATTTTTCCTTCCATGCTGTCAAACATATAGTCTGCTAATCCGCAGGGAATTCCAGTAGCTACACATTCAATCACTCCGCCAATACTGTTTCCACAACCTTTCACTTTCGCTATTTCTTCATTCATTTTTTCATAGTCTCCGCTGTCTAAAAGTGGAAATAAGTCTTCTTCATTAGGAAAATTCAGTTCTGAAATGTTTTTTCCTTTATAAGATTGACCTGAAACTGTGCCGATAGATCTAATATATCCGTGAATTTCTATACCGTGTTTTTTCAAAATTTCTTTTGCAATTCCACCTGCAATACACATTGGTGCTGTCATTCTTCCTGAGAAATGTCCACCGCCACGAAAATCGTAATCATCGCCGTATTTTTCTCTTGCCACATAATCAGCATGAGACGGACGCGGAATATTTTTCAAATTATCGTAATCACCGCTTCTTTTATTTGTATTCTTTATAGTAGCGAAAATTTCACCATTAACTATGTTATTTTCAATACCTTTTTCCCAACAAATCAAATCCGCTTCTATTCTTGAAGTGGAATAATTTGTTTTTTTCGCACTTCTTCTATTGCAAAACTTTTGAACACTGTCAACATCTATTTTTTCTCCAACAGCAATTCCGCTGATTCTCAAAGAAATTTCTTCGCTGTGAGAAGCACCTAGAATTTCAATTGATAATTTATTTCCATTATATTTCGACATTGAGTTTTCCTCCTAAATCATCTACATCTTCAAAGAAAGAAGGGTATGACTTTTCCACAGCTTCCCCGTCAATAATCCTTGCCCCAACACCAATTAATCCACCAATGGCTGCTGCCATAGCGATTCTATGGTCGTTGTGAGAATTAACTTCACCATGTTGCAACTTTCCGCCCATAATTTCAATTGAGTTATCCACTTCTTTTGCAGTTATGCCCAAGTTTGTCAACATCTCAATCACCGTAGCAACTCGGTCACTTTCTTTAATTTTCAGTCTTGCTACATTATGTAAAACGCTTTTTCCTGTAGCTGTAGCCATTGCGATTGCAAGAACAGGAACCGCATCAGGAATGCCGTCAACGTCAATTTCTATAGCGTTCAATTCACTTTTGTGACAAATAATATTACCTTCAGAAAATTCAAATTTTCCGCCCATTTGTTGTAAGATTTCAATAATCTTTTTATCACCTTGAATAGAATTTTCATTTAACCCATACACCGTAACCCCACCGTTGATAACTCCGTATGTTAAGAAAAAACCGCTGTTGCTCCAATCTCCTTCGATTTCTATTTCACCGCAACTAATATACTTTTGACCGCCTTTTATTTTAAATCCACAGTTAGTAGTTTCGATTTTTATGCCGAATTTGTTTAAAATATTTAGTGTAATATCCACATATCCACTTGAAGATAATGGGGTTGAAAGTATGATTTCGCTGTTGCCATCAACTAGTGGTAGTGCCATAAGCAAGCCTGTTATGTATTGAGAACTCACATCGCCACGTATTTTGTATTCCCCAGATTGTAGTTTTCCACAAACTGTGATTTTATCCACATGGTTTTCTACTGTTACGCCTCTTTCAGATAGCACACGAATCAACTCATCATTAGTTCGTTCCGCTAATCTTCCTTTACATATAAAATCAAATTCGCCACCAATTGCGGAAACTATTGGTATTAAAAAACGCAATGTTGATCCACTTTCACCAACCATTAAATTTGCCTTGTGCACAACCTGATTATTCACAGCCAAACTACCTTTATATGATGCACCAAGCGCTGACATTGATTGTATTGTTGCCAAAATGTCTTTTGAGGGATATAGTCCTTTTATTTTTGTTTCAACATTAGAAAGTCCGCTTGCAATTAGTATTCTGTGTGCGAAACTTTTGCTTGCTATTGCAGGAACTTCACCATTTAGTTGTGATTTTTCAATATTTACTATCATGACAATATCTCCAAAACATCTTCTATTTTAACTTTCTTTAAAACGCACTTTCCTATACCTTCCGTAAGAATTAATGTGATTGTATCCCCTGTACATTTTTTATCAAGAGTAAACGTTTCCACTAATTCGAAAATTGTAAAAGGACAGTTTGACCTTTGATTACATAAATTTAAAAGTCCATTCATTCTTTGAAATTCATCTTTAGAAATTAAATGATTTTTGTAACAAGCTGAAATGATTATTTTCATACCCATTCCCACAGCTTTTCCGTGTGAGATTGTGTAATTGCTTAACTTTTCAATTCCGTGTGCAACTGTATGCCCAAGATTTAGAAGTTTTCGCTCCCCACTCTCAAACTCATCACGCTCCACAACGTCTCTCTTATACTCAATACATTTCACAATTAATTGAAATAAATTTTCTTTTAAATTATCTTGCTCTAATAGTTCAGCGAAATTTTCACCAATCAAAACTCCGTATTTTGACATTTCTCCCATGCCATCGTTGAAGATTTCTTCCGTTAGAGTTTTAGTAGTTTCAATGTCGCAGAGAACAAAAATTGGTTGATAGAATGCTCCTACTAAATTTTTTCCCATAGGTAAATTCACCGCGGTTTTTCCACCTACTGAAGAATCAATTTGAGATAAAATAGTTGTTGGAACTTGCACAAAATCAATGCCACGCATATAGCTTGAAGCAACAAAACCAGCTAGATCACCTACAACTCCGCCACCAAGCGCTACTATCACATCAGTTCTTGTGAAAGACTTTTCCGCTAGTTTATCTAAAATTTCGCCGTAAGTTTCTAATGATTTG
This sequence comes from uncultured Clostridia bacterium, assembly GCA_947039455.1. GTDB lineage: Bacteria > Bacillota > Clostridia > Christensenellales > CAMQZB01 > CAMQZB01. The sequence continues at coordinate 49,468 of CAMQZB010000008.1, read as the reverse complement.
CTGTTTTCTCCATTAGGAAAAACAAATTTTTCAACTGTATATCCACAATCTGTTAGTGATCTTTTTATCTTATCAAAATACAACTTATCAACAACATCATCGGTAACTACAAGTACTTTGCAAAGCGGTTTTAGTTGTGAAAGATATGTCCCAACGGTGCAAATGATGTTGTTTCCAACATATATTGAATAATTTTTTGATGATTTCACTTTTATGATTTCCATATAAATATTACTCCACTGCTAAATTTTTCTTTTTCTCCGCTTCTAGTTTCTTCTTGTTTCCACTCTCGAACAACTCTCTAGTTTTAGAAAAGTCGCTGTCAATTAATGATTGTTTAAACTGGTTCATTGTGCTAATAAAATTATCGATTTCACTGATTACATTGTCTTTATTTTCTTGTACAAGCTCCGTCCACATTTCGCTAGACATTCTCGCTACTCTTGTCATATCTCTGAAACTACCTGCTGAAAATCCAAGAAATTCCGAACTAGTTTCGTTGTTTATATATGACGATGACACGATGTGTGCAAGCTGTGAAGTGTATGCGATGACTTTGTCGTGGTGTTCCGCTGTGGTGATTACCACTCGTGAAAAACCAAGTTCTGTTGCTAATTCTTTAATCATTAATGCTTTTTCGATCTTTGCATTTATGTTCACAAGAATCATTGACGCTTTTTCAAACAGCGTTGCTTTTGAATGTTTCAATCCAACAAATTCTCGCCCTGCCATTGGGTGTCCGCCTATGAAATTAAGTTTTGGAAACTTTTTTCCGTAACTTTCCATAATCGCACAAACCTTTCTTTTATTCCCACATAAATCAACAATTATTGCACCATCTTTTAATTTAGGACAATACTCCGCCAAATAGTCAGCAACAGCACTTGGATATAATGCAATAAAAAGCACATCAATTTCATTGATATTCTCATTTAACAACTGATAATTCATTGCATAGATAGCTTTTGCCATTTCGCAAACTTCTTTATTATTGTCGTATCCATAAACGCTGTGGGCAGTTTTTTTCAAGATTGCCCTTCCCATAGAACCACCAATGAGCCCTAGTCCAACTATTCCGATTTTCATAATATTTACCCTCTTTTATCTTAATTAATAAAATATTTATCTAATAACTTTATTCACAAGTGGCAACATTCTTTCCACTTTTCTCATTACATCTTCAAACATATTAGGTCGAAGTGATTGCGCACCGTCACAAAGTGCTTTAGTTGGATCGTTGTGCACTTCAATCATAAGTCCGTCTGCTCCTGCACCAACTGAAGCTAGTGACATTGGAAGTACCAACTCGGAAATTCCTGATGCGTGACTTGGATCAACGATTATTGGCAAGTGAGTAAGTTGTTTCACTATTGGAATTGCTGATAAATCTAGTGTGTTTCTTGTTGCTGGTTCAAATGTTCTGATCCCACGCTCACACAAAATTATGTTTTGATTTCCTTCTGACATAATATACTCAGCACTCATCAACCATTCTTGAATAGTATTTGCAAGTCCTCGTTTTAGCAAAATTGGCACTCTTAATTTTCCAACTTCTTTCAACAAATCGAAGTTTTGCATATTTCTTGCACCAATTTGAATCATGTCAACATCTTGGAACAAATCAATGTCCATAATGTTCATAAGCTCAGTACAAATTGGCATACCAGTTTCTTCTCTTGCTTTTTTCAATAACACCAACCCTTCAGCTTTCATACCTTGGAAAGCATATGGAGAAGTTCTTGGTTTAAACGCACCGCCACGAAGTAAGTTAGCCCCACTAGCTTTAACAGCTTTTGCAACTTCGATTATTTGAGCCTCACTTTCAACTGAACATGGGCCTGCAATTACTTGGAAATTATCCCCACCAAATAAATGTCCCGCTACATTGACGATAGTATCTTCAGGGTGGAATTTTCTGTTTGCGTTTTTGTAAGGTTCTTGAATACGTTTCACGGACTCAACAATGTCCAATGATTTAATTAGATCAATGTCCACTTTTGAAGTGTCTCCAACGAGCCCTAAAATGGTAGTTTTTGCACCTACGCTGTCATGCACGTCAAGACCTAGCCCCTTTACCCAATTAATTAGGTTGTCAACTTGCGTTCTATCCGAATTGTTTCTTATAATTATAATCATAGTCAATTTCTCCTTTTGCTTTTCAGCTATACCTCTTTAGATAATATAAAAATAACCGCCAATTTCCATTGACGGTTGAATAATCTTTTTTATTTTCCTTAAAAAATTAAAAGTTATTAAAAATCAAATGAAACAAGTTAATTACAAAATAGAGTTATTAAAATAATAACCCTTAAAATAATATGTATAAACTTGTAGACCATTTGCTTTTGTTTTCATAATACTTATAATCTAATACATTTTGACTAATTCGTCAAGTGTTTTTCTATACTATTACTAAAATAATTTTATTTTCTTTCATATATCAACATTATCACTACTTCAGCATGTTTTTATTTGATTATTTCGCTATTTACATTATATATGGGAAATAAAAAAAGATTGCATTTTATTAACCACTTACATTCAGCGTTAATAAAGTACAATCTAAACTTCTTATAATTTTGCTAGCGATCCACGAGAAATTCCAAGGAGCGTTTCCATTTGGCGGTAGGACAGCTTGCCTTTTTTCTTGATAGTTCTTGCTACTTCATATTTTTCTGGGCGTTTATACGTTGAATATTCTTCAAGAGAAATTCCACAAATATGCACAAAAATTTCTTCTAAATCCTGCATAGTCAATGTATGTCTAAAAGTGCCTTTCAACTCTTCTAACTCCACTCCCGCATGATAAATTTTATATTTAGTTCTAGATTTTTGCAAATCATCATCGAAAGATTTCAAAACATCATTAATATATAGGTTAGTTTTTTCAGCAAAATAACCGTTGTATGAACTAAATGGATATGTAAAAACGTTTGGATGTTCCATAACTTTCACTGGAGCTTGGTGGATATATCTTAGGTATTTTTTAACCCAATCAATGTTCTCCATAGCTACGCTTTTAAAACGATCGTGAAGCAATGAGCCACGCATTTTATATTTGCTGTTGTAATAAGCTGTATATTTTCCAAAAACTGTTTTCATGATTTGAGAAATATCCAAGGGATTTGACTCTCTCACCATTAGATGCAATTCATTTTTTGTTACTGAAAAACCAAACACTTGAAAAGCGAACTCTTTTTTTGCTAAAAAGATTTCACCGATTAATTGTTTTTTATCCTCATTGTCTTTTGTTAGCGGTTTTGAAAATTCTCCATTTGCAAAAATGTAATAAATTCCTGTTTCGCTCACTTGTCTTGCTGTTCTTGGCATAATTCACCTCATATACTTCGCTTATGATTGTATCAAATTTTTCGCTTTTTGTCAATAAGACCTTACATTAAATAAAATATTAATCTTTCATCAAAAAAACATTACAACCCATTTTACTTTTCCCTCAAACTATTAATCTATTGACATTGTTTATTCTCATAGAGTATAGTTTAGTTAAAGAGGATTTTTCGGAGGTGACTTACATGAAATACAAAACACTTTTATTTGATTTAGATAATACGATTTTAGATTTTTCAAAAAATGAATTACGGTCAATGACTGAACTTTTTAAAAGCTTTAATCTTGAACTCACTTCGGAAATTTGGGATACATATCAACGAATCAACCACGGGTTATGGCGTGCTTACGAGCGCGGTGAAATCACTATCAACGATGTTTTGTTTACTCGTTTCTCCAAAACTTTAGCTGAATTTAACATTGATGCTGACGGCATTGCTTTTGAAAATCAATACCGCATTAACCTTGGATTTGGTGCTGAACTTATGGACAACGCTATCGAAGTGCTTGATAAACTTTCACAATCACATCGTCTTTACGTTGTCACTAACGGTGTTAGAAAAACCCAGCTTCAACGTATGAAATCAGCCGACTTAAACAAATATTTCATCACTGTTTTCGATTCAGAGTCTCTCGGCATACAAAAACCTGCCAAAGAATTTTTTGATCACGTGAAATCAAATATCGAAAATTTCGATGATGCAACGACTCTTATTATCGGCGATTCACTTGGTACGGACATCAAGGGCGGGCGTGATGCTAACCTTGACACTTGTCTTATTACTTTTGACGAAATTTCATCTTGCGAAGCACAATCTACTTATGTTATCCACAATCTTATAGAACTGCTAAATATCGTTTAATATCGCGTCACCTACACTAGATACTTGACAAATTCAGCAAAAAAGTATACACTATCATAGTTGCATGGAAATAATCATGCAACTTTTCTTATTTTTATGAGCGTTGTGAAACACGCAAAAGGATGGTACAAATATTATGAGAGTAAACAAATTTCTAGCTGAGGCTGGTGTTGGTAGCAGACGTTACTGCGACAAATTAGTTGAAGACGGCAAAGTTTTTGTGAATGGTCAAAGAATTAAAGTCGGCACTGATGTAGACAAAATTCGTGACAAAGTTACCGTTGATGGTAAACAAGTTTTCAAAAAAGCACAAAACATCTATTACATGCTTAATAAACCTAAGGGTTACGTTTGCACGGTTTCTGACGATCTTGGTCGTCGTACTGTTATGGATTTGCTTCCTACCGATCAAGGTCGCCTTTATCCTGTTGGTCGTCTTGACTATGAAACTGAGGGCATGCTTATCGTTACTAACGATGGCGATATGTGCGAAAGACTTACTCATCCTCGCAACGAAGTTCCTAAAACTTACGCGGTTCGTATTGATGGCATTTTTAACGAAACTCATATTTCAAAACTAAAAGCTGGTGTGGAAATTGAACCAAATGTTGTAGTTCGTGCTATTTCTCTTCGTGTTATTTCTTCTTCTAAAGAGGAAAGCAAAATTGAAATTACTATCATGGAAGGCAAAAATCGCCAAGTTCGTCGTATGTTGGAAGTGGTTGACAAAGAAGTTACTTTCCTTAAACGTGTTAAAATCGGTGATTTGAAAATGACTGGGCTTGATCGTGGTAAATGTAGAGTTCTTAGAGAACGTGAAATTGAATATTTGAAGAACATTTAATGTTTTTTGTGATTTTAAGCTATGATTTATTTCATAGCTTATTTTTTTATCTTTTTGTTTTAGGTAGTAAGAATATTTTTTACTACCTTTTTGTTTGGTTTATACTTTAGTTAAGTTCTTTGATTAATCAAGTTTTGCTACCTGACTAAGGTTGTTTAGTTTATCAAGATGTTTGCGTTTTTGTCAGGGCTCTGCCCCGGACGCCCCCGCAAAAGGGCACGTTACCGTCCCTTTTGAAACCCTCTTGGACATGATTGCAGTCGTAGCGGAACGAGTTATTCTTGTTGTTCTCTATAACAATTAGTAAACGAGTTAGACGAAGATTTTTCTTTCATGGTGTTTTATGTGTTGATTTTTATTACAAAGGTTTTGGGTACGTGGTTTGTATGTTTTGTGTTATTTGTTAAGGGGTGCGCTTTTTGGTTGTTCCAGCCTTGCCACGTTGTGGCGGGGAAGTTTCTTAATGGTTTGTATGTTTTTTATTGTTTATTAATGAGTAAGCTTTTTGGTTGTTCCAGCCTTGCGCTTTGTTGCGGGGGAGTTCTTTACTTTTTTTGGTTTTTTGGTGTTTACAAAAGAGTTTGCTTTTCGGATTTGTTTGAAAATAAAAAAAGCTATGGTAGTTAGGATTTGAATCTAACTACTATAGCTTTTTAACATAACCACACACTAAGAGGGTTAAGGGGCTCAGCCCCTTATTGGGGTTTGGGGCAAATCGCCCCATTTTTCTTAATCTTACTTATTATACTTAATTTTAAATATATCTTGCTTAAATTATCTTACAAAGATACGGTATACTACGCCTTTTTCGGTGTTTTTTACTTCTATGGCGTAACCTAGTAGGATAAGTGAGCGTTGGACGATGTTTAGCCCTAGACCGAAGTTTCCGTTTTCGCCTTTTGTGAAAGCAGCGAAAAGGGTTTGTAGAAGGTGGTCTTCGATTTTTTCGCCGTCGTTTTCGATTACCAGTTCATTTTTCTTTAGGGTAATGAAGATATTTTTTGCGCCGTGCTTAATATTGTTGTCAAAAATGTTTTGAAGAATATTAGTCCAAAGCTCTTTGTTTCCGACCCATTCGAATCGTTCAAGTTGAGCGTGGAATTTTACTTGAGGGGCACGTTTTTCGTACAGACCAAGGTTTTCAAATATTGTTTCTGACAAAATTATTTTTTCCATACGCAGTGAGATTGCTTTCGTTTCAACGTGATACAGTTTGTTTATATCCATGATTTTTGTAACACGTGCTAGCAGCTCGTCTGTTTCTGATTTGATTATTTGTGTTGAATTTTTAATGTCGCCGTCTTTGAAAATACCGTCTTCGATACCTTCCGCATACATTTTAATTGTTGTAATTGGAGTTTTCAGTTCGTGGGAGATATTTTGGAACAGCCGTTGTTTCTGTTCGGTATCCTCTCGGATTTCCGCTTTAAAAATTTCTATGCTCTCTTGAAGATTAGAAAGTTCTTTTGACGCCATAACAGGTCTAACTGAGGTTTCGTTCACTGATCGTTGAATCGATTGAATCGACTTAGAAACGTAGGCAAACCACATCAATATTAATACGATAGGGATTGCAATGCAAGCGAAGATTAGTGAGATAAATTGCAGGGACTCTTCATTTCCAAAAAATGTATCTTTTTCGTAACTAGTAGTGAAAACTAGCATTGAACTGTCGTCTATATATTTCTTGAATGAAAAATACACCACTGAATAATCTGATAGCACTTCCGAGCCTCTATGCTCGCCAGGTTCAGCACTCACAACTGCAGCCATGATATTACTCAAAGCTTCGTTGGGAATATATTGATCTTCTGTCTTGATTTTTGCCACGTCAACTGCACCGGTTGGCGAAATGATCAAGACTGAATCGATAAACTCTTGAGTTGTTTGATTTTTTAGATCCAACTGATCTTCTAGTCTTGCGAAAATTGTATTTGCCACTCCTTTTTGATATTCAGGGTAGGCAAAACCAATTACCATTATAGGAATCAAGACTAACGAAATCAGAAGAATTATCAAAAGTTGTGTTGATAATCTTAAAGTTTTCATTGCAACTTATAACCATATCCATAAATTGTTTCGATGTCTGCATTTACAAGTTTACTTCTTAAACGACGCATAAGGTCGTCCACCACTCGGTCAGAACCAAAGTAGTTTTCCTCCCAAATGTTAGTTAAAATCTTGTCACGGGAAAGTGCAATGTTTTTGTTTTTCAATAGGAAAATGAAAAGTTCAAACTCTTTAGTAGTTAAATCAATTTCCTCGTTATTTTCTTTAATAGAACGTGATTCTAAATCCACATCATAGCTTTTATAAGTTAAACGCATTTCCTTTTTTTGATAAGTACGTTTTATAATATTGTTTACACGAAGCACAACTTCTCTTGGTGAGAAGGGTTTCGCCACGTAATCATCAGCACCAATTTCAAAACCTAAAATTTTGTCATAGTCCTTGTCGCGAGCTGAAACAAAGATTGCTGGTGTTGATGTTTTTGCACGAATTGCTTTTAAAATATTGTATCCACTCATTTCGGATTCTAGCATTATATCAAGAATATACAAATGCGCTTCTTCCCCTAGGTGGGCAAGTGCGGCCTTTTCAGAAGTATATGAATTCACGAAATAACCTTCGTTTTCAAGGTATGTTCGTAGCAATGAGCTAATATTCGGATCGTCTTCAACTAAAAAAATTTTATACATAATAATATATTTCTCCATTTGCTTATTAATTATGTCTATATTTTACCATAAGAAATTGCAAATGTATAGAGTAAAAATACAAAAAAATCAAAACACACAAGAAAAACACAATTTTCATGAACTTTTTACACAATCACATGCTATTATATTGTCATAATAAAAAAGGAGGGACACAAATAAAAGTTACATACACCAAAAATTAAAACCAAAAACATAATTACTAATTAGTCTGATAAACCTAATTAGAAATTTTCCTACCTATATTTCCTTTTATGAATAAAGTCACTTTAATTAAAGTGACTTTATTTTATTTTTCACAATACTATTTCAAAATATGTGAAAACAAAAAAACACAATTTTCACATATATATTAGTAAATTATACGTTATTTGGATGTTATTATACATTCATACCCCTTGGATATCGCTTATGATAAGCGGTATTCACTGACTTAACCCTAAAATTGAGTCAAAAAATTTCCTTTCCCCTATATTTCCTTATCTAAAAAACCACATACATTAACGTATGTGGTTTTTTATTAAATTTTTACTGTGATTTATAAAATTGTAGTATATTAATTTTTTGCTGTTATTTTGCAATTAATTTATAATCACATGGTTTTCACATAAAATACTTGAATTTGTGCGTTAATTGTTTGTTATTATATAAGTACAAACTAAGATATTTCCTTTAAGACATTTAATACTCATAAAGTTAAATGCTTTTTCCTACCTATATTTCCTTTTAAAAAACAGCAACTTCTCCCCCTAGAGATGTTGCTGTTTTTATTTTATAACACCTATATATATCACTAAGGATATATTTAATACAAAAAAAAGCTGTATCAACATTTAATGGTTGATACAGCTTTTTGCATTTTAGTTAGTTAAGATCTAGTTGCTTTTTAGCATTTCATTATCTTCTATTTTGCTGTTTTCAATTTTGCTCATTGCCTTTTTAAAACTAAAGTAGAACACTGTTGCGGCTGTGATTACTGATATTATATCAGAAATTGGCTCAGCCATGTAAACTGCATTTACTTTGTTTTCCATGAAAAGTGGCAAGATATAAATTAGCGGAACTAGCAATATTATCTTTCTGAAAATTGCAAGGAACACTGATGTTCTTGCGTTTCCGATAGCGATAAATGTTTGTTGGCAAGCAATTTGCACTCCAAAAATCGTTGTTCCCACAAAGAAAATTCGCATTGGTATTATTGAATTTGCGATTACCGCTGTGTCTGGGATAATTAGCATTGCCACATATTGTGGGAAAAGCATAACTACTCCAGCGAAAAGCATTGAATAAATCAGTCCTGATGTTACTAATATTTTAAAGGTTTTTTTACATCTATCTGCATTTTTCGCACCAAAGTTGTAACTCATGATTGGTTGTGCACCTTGCGTTAACCCATGAAGTGGCAACATTGAGAATTGCATTAATGTGGACAAAATTGTCATAGTGGCTACGGCACTGTTGCCTCCGAAATTTCGCAATGATGTATTGAAACATATATTGATAATCCCTTCAGTTGATTGCATAATAAAAGGAGAAAGTCCAAGGGCTAAACATGGCAACATGATTTTCATTTTTGGAATCATGTTTTTCAACCTTATTTTCAGTATTGTATTTTTTCCAAGCAAGAAAGAAATGACCCAAATTGCACTGACCGTTTGTGAAATAATAGTTGCATAAGCTGCACCTTTTACTCCTAATCCTAATCCAAAAATAAAAATTGGATCAAGGATTATGTTTAATACAGCTCCAATTAACGTTGAAATCATGCTAATTTTGGTTTTTCCTTGACAAGCAATGAATGTATTCAATCCAAGTGCGAACATTACGCTGATTGTTCCTATTGAGTAAATACTCATATAGTCCCAAGCATAGGAAATAGTTTCCGCTGTTGCTCCAAATAATAGAAGAATTTCTTCGCCGAAAAGTAGTACTGTTGTTGTTAGTATAATTGCAAATGCAATAAGCATTGTTACTGCGTTTCCTAAAATATTTTCCGCTTTGCCATGCTCTTGACGACCCATCATGATAGTTGCACGTGCGGAACTTCCAACCGCTGCTAGTGATGAAAATGCTGTGATTACCGCAATAATCGGCATACATACTCCAACCCCTGTGAAGGCTAGACTGCCCACGTCTGGAATTCTTGCAATATAAATTCTATCCACAAGATTGTACAAAACATTTATAATTTGTGCTGTAATTGCAGGAATTGCTAACTTAATAAGCAATTTCGTTATATTATCATTACCTAAATCGATTTTTCCTTTCATATAATAACTCCCATTTTTTCATTCGACTTCTAGTATATCAAAATTATTTGTGAAAATCAATATTAATACAATAGAAAATGAAAGAAAAGACTTTATTTTCAAAAAAATAAAGTCTTAAATTCAATAATTTACAATTAATTACATAATTGGAATATGTGCCAAATAAATAATGTCTTTTCTGTATTCAGCATCGCCCTCAGCAAGAACAAAGGCTTTCTTTTGGATAATTCCACCAGCTTTAGCCACTATTTCTTCTAACCCTTCAAGGCTGTTTCCAGTAGAAACCACGTCATCGATAATACCTACTCTCTTTCCTTTGATAAGAGCAACGTCATGTTTTGACAAAAATAACTTTTGAATTTCTCCAGTAGTAATTGATGATTTAATCATAACTTCAATGCCGTCTTGCATATATAATTTCTTTGTTTTTCTAGCCACTGCATAGAAAGGTTGGTTAAGTTCACGTGCTACAACGTGAGTTAATTGCAAACCTTTAGACTCCGCAGTTATTAAAACATCGCAATCACTTAGGTATGTTGCCAAAACTTTTCCGCAATGCTCCGTTAGTTTTTGATCACCGTGTAGGTTGAAAAAAGCGATTTTAATTCCTGATGGAAGTGGAAGTATTGGTAGTTCAGCAGGATATCCGCCGATATTAACTTTTAAAATTTCATCTGACATATAAATATATCTCCTTTGTCCGTATGTGACATATTCTCTATTATACAACAAATCGTCGACCTTGTAAAACAATATAGATTACATTTGAATAAAATAATATTTTTTGTCAATAATTAATTTTGAGGTGATATAATGACTGTTATTTATAAAAGACTAGTTGTTGTTTTGTTTTTGTTTCTCATTGTTTTAAACGTACTTTTTGTAAATGTTTATAGAGAAAATTGCCTTGAGGGGAAAACAATCCCTTCAGAATGCCAAGTAATCAAAACAACTTTACCATTTGATGACGTGAAAGAAGAACTTGCTCTTACGGTGTATCGAACTGAGGAATTCAGAGATTACACTACTTATTACTGCCACTCCCCATACTTCAATATATTTGTCAACGACCCATCTGGAAAAATTAATTGTCAGGTATCAGTGCGAAACCATGAAACCACTGTAGGCTTTCCAATTATTACCACAGGCTATTGACAACTCCTAAATTCCCTAATCCCTAAAAAAGAGACTATTTGTAGTCTCTTTTCCAATTTCTTCTGCTTTATGTTAATTACCGCAATTTTTACACTGTTTCACGTTGATTATGTGAGTTTTCATATACTTTATTTCTCTTTTACTATTGACAAACAGTCACTTGTACTATATAATATTATAGGCGTGATTAGCATGCTCATAATAAATGTAAAGGATAAAATATGAAATATTCAATTGGTATCGACATTGGGAATACTCAGATTCGAGGAGTTCTAGTAAATTTAGACAATAATTCTCTTGTTGACAATATTGTTAGAAATAACGACACAGATTTGCCTTCCGAGGCTTTTGAAAACTTGTTAGACGCTGATAAAATTTTTGAGATTGCTTATGACATCATAAATGATCTTATTAATGATTTGACCGCTCCTGACGTGGTTTCTTATATTGGTATAACTGGGCTTATGCACGGTATGCTTTACGTTGACGAAAATGGAAACTCAGCTTCTCCATACTTTTCTTGGCAAGATCAACGTGGAAATCGTATATACAAAAATGACACGACTTATTGTCAATACATAAAATCTACAACTTTGCGTCCAGCTTCTTCTGGTTACGGACTTATCACACATTTCTATAATGTGGAAAACGATCAAGTGCCTTTTAACGCTAAAACCATTACTACTATTCAAGGCTATGTTGCTATGCGATTATGCCAACTTACTCGTCCTGTTTTGCACACTTCAGACTGTGCGGCCTTGGGATTATATAATGCAGAACACAATCATTTTGATTTGAGTGCTATGAAAGAATTAGACTTAGATCCTTCTTTCTTGCCTAAAGTTTCAAAAGACATAATAGAAATTGGATCATACAATAACATTTCAGTGCTTTTGCCTATTGGAAACAATCAAGCAAGCTTTTTCGGTTCTGTTACAAGACAAAATTCAGTACTTGTAAACATTGGTACTGGTGGGCAAATTTCAATGGAAATTCCTTTCTACCGTCCTGCTGACCATTTAGAGGTTCGTCCTTATTTTGACGATACCTACTTACTTGTTGGCACATCTTTAAGTGCTGGTTCATCATACGATTTGTTGCAAAAATTCTTTCAATCAACTTTTGCTATGTTTGGTATTGAGCCACCTGAAGAACTGTTTACTAACATGACTCTTTCCGCTTTTGAAGCATACCGTCTTGGAAATCCTTTGACCTTTGATACAAAGTTTAAAGGTACTAGAAAAGACCCTTCAATTCGTGGCTCTATTCAAGATATTAACGACAAAAACTTTACTCCTATGCACTTTTCACTAGGTGTTTTAAGTGGGGTTTGCAACGAGCTTTTTTCTATTATCGAATCAGAACTGACTTCTTCTTTCTATTTAGTTGGAGTTGGAAACGCAGTTCGCCAAAACAATCTTTTACAAAAGTTGTTGTCCGATCGTTTCAACACTCCTATCTCCGTTCCTGCAATTATTGAGGAAGCGGCTTATGGTGCTAGTTTGCTTTCTTTGAAACTGAAAACTATTGAAAATGGAACTGTATAGACTATGACATTCATTGATTATCACATTAACAATAAAATATCACAAGAAACCTTTCAAGAGTTTTATTCACTTCTTGAAAATTCTTTCCCAATAGAAGAACGCCGAATAGAAACTCAGCAATTCAATCTTCTAAGTAATTCGGACTATCACATCTTAGGCATTTATAATAATGAAAAATTTATAGGTTTCATAACTTTTTGGGATTTAGATAATTGTATTTTCTATGAACATTTTGCCACTGACCCAACTTTGCGAAACAGCGGAATTGGTGCTGCAACATTAAAACACCTTGAAGCAACACATAAAAAACCATGCTTTTTAGAAATAGAGTTGCCACATGACGAACTTGCAATACGTAGACAAAAATTCTATGAGAAACAGGGTTTCACTACTTGTGCGTTTGACTATTACCAACCGCCTTTCCACCAAAACTATCCTAATCTGCCTTTGTGGATTATGAGTAAAAATGTTGATGTTGACGAAATATCTTTTTTAGAATACAAGAAAACAATATACCGTGATATTTATAACATCAATATCTAATTGATTAATAAGCTTTTAATTTAATTTGTAAAATTACCAAATAAAAAAACATCTCTTTAATTAGAGATGTTTTTTTGCTATATTTTTCATTGTATATATAGTGTTGAGTAAATTTATATTATAGAGTATATTGAATTACTTAAAAAGCTATATACCATTATAAAATTTCTAGTTAAAAATAAAAAACTCAGCTAGCTTGCCTTCATCTAGACTCCCTGTAATATCAAAAAGGTTGTTGCGTTTTGCAGGGTTTTCCGCCATCATTTGAATTGCAACTTCCACTGGAAGACCAGAGAATTTCACTAGGTTTTTAAGTCCGTCAATAGCACAAAGAGTACTTCCGGCTCTTGCGTCACCCACAACTAAACGAGCATCACCGTTTTTCACCACAACGTCATTTACACCTAACTTATAAAGCCCGTCACCAAGACCCGCCGCCATTATGCTATCAGTGATACCCACAACTTTGTCAATGCCTTTTGTTTTAATAATCAATCTAACAGCTTCTTTACAAACATGTAATCCGTCAAGAATCGTTTCACAGTAACAATCAGACAACAATGCAGTACCAGAAATCCAAATTTCATGGTGATGAATTGGTTGCATTGCGTTGAATAAATGAGTAAAGCCAGTTGCACCAGCGTCTACGCATTCCATTGTTCGTTCATATGTTGCACCGCTGTGACCAAGATTTATACTAACCCCAATCTTCACAGATTCTTTAATAAATTCAACCGCTCCATCAAGTTCAGGTGAAAGTGTCATAAGTTTTACTAGACCACAAGCAGTTTCTTGCAAGTGAGTTAGTGTAGCTATATTAGGCGTTTGCAACAAGTGTTCAGGCATTGCACCTTTATATTTAGCTGACAAAAACGGCCCTTCAAGGTGTATGCCTTTTATTTCAGGATAGTCTTTTGCTATTTTTACTATTAATTTGATTTGCTTTTCCAAAACATCATCTTCATCAGTTAATAATGTAGGAAAAACTGAACCAATTTGTTGTTTTTTATAAAATTCCATAAGCGTACGCATTTCATCTTCGGTAGCTAGATTAAAATCATAACCAGCGGAACCGTGAGTATGCTCATCGAACAATTTTGGCAATATAATTTTACCCGTTACGTCAATAATCTCCGCACCGCAAGTGCAAACTATATCTTTTTGAATTTTCTCAATTTTCCCATCAACCACCAACATATCCGCATTTTCAAGTACGCCGTTTCTTGCTAGCAATCCATTCTTATAAAGTTGTTTCATGATAAGTTACCCTCTTTTATTTTATTTTTCAATATAATTATACTACAAGCTATTGAGAATTGCAATAGTAACTATAGTTTAGGTAGAATTTGTGTTAATATTTGTAAATTTTCAATTAAATTTTCTGTTTTCCAGAAGTATTTTTAAATTATACTTTACAAATGACAATTTTTATTATACTATATTAGTGATGTACGTTTTAACTAATCTACATATTCAGACAAAATAAAACATATTGGAGATTTCATGAACGAAAACACTAAATTGACCAGTGGCGAAAAGCGTTGGATAATGTACGACGTTGGTAATTCAGCATTCACTCTATTTATGACTACAGTAATTCCGCTGTATTTTGCACATCTTGCTAGTCAAGACGGAATCAGTAGTACTACTGCTACTGCTTATTGGGGCTGGATCGCTTCAGCTGCTACTATTATTGTTGCTTTGATTGGTCCTATTCTTGGAACTATTACGGATTTTGAAGGTTTGAAAAAACCAATATTCACCATTGCCGTTCTAATCGGTGTTGGAGCATGTTTCGTCATGATGGCTCCTATGCATTGGATACTTTTTGTTATCGTCTTCATGGTGGCAAAAGTTGCTTACTCTGCAAGTTTGATTTTCTACGACTCAATGCTTACTGACGTTACCACTAAAGAGCGTTTCGACAACGTTTCTTCTATGGGTTACGCACTTGGTTACATCGGAAGTTGTGTTCCATTTATCTTGAGTTTAGTTTTTGTTAACTTCATACCTAATCTGCCTTTTGCAGTTGGTATGGCTATCGCTTTTGCTATTAACGGTATTTGGTGGTTAGTTTTCACTATCCCTCATTTAAGAACTTATGAGCAAAAACATTTTATTCCTCGTCAACCTAAGGTTGTACGTGCAAGTTTCAAACGTCTAGGTAACGGCTTAAAAGAAATGAGCAAAAACAAAGGAATTTTATTATTCCTAATTGCGTTCTTCTTCTATATTGACGGCGTTTACACTATTATCGACATGGCGGTTTCATTCGGTGACGCTCTTGGTCTTGCTTCAGACGATCTTTTGATTGCACTTCTAGCAACTCAAGTTGTCGCATTCCCTTGCGCGATTATCTTCGGTAAACTAGCGAAAAAAGTTGCTAGCGATAAATTGATTATGGTTTGCATAACCGCTTACATTGGAATAGCATTATATGCAATCTTCTTGAAAACTATCGCTCAATTCTGGATTTTAGCAATCTGCGTTGGTATGTTCCAAGGTGCGGTTCAAGCACTATCACGTTCATACTTTGCAAGAATTATTCCTGCTGAAAAGTCAGGCGAATACTTCGGTGTTTACGATATTTTTGGAAAAGGCGCTGCATTCCTTGGAACTTTCATGGTAGCAACAATCACCATGGTTCTTGACTCCACAGTTTGGGGAAACAACCTTCTTGCATCTTTGGGACTACAAGCTGTTAACCTTGGCGTTGCTTCACTTGTTCTTTTGTTTGTGGCAGGTTTAATTACTTTCATTTTGGCAGCGAAAGCTAACCGTGCATCAGGTGCTATCAACACCGATAATGCTCGCACTTAAAATAACATAATTTACTAAAATTTAAGACAGTATATGGATAATTATCCTATACTGTCTTTTTTTTGTGTTTTTTCTACATGGTTTACTTGAAAATTACCGCTATTTCTAATTAATTTACTGTTAAGAATAGAAAAATATTTGATAAAATTGCTATGTTGTGATATCATATTAGTTAGAAACAAATTTCGAATTTATTTATATATAATTAAGGAGCGAAACATGAGTTTAGAGAAAAGTTATAACCCTAATGGTTTTGAAAAAGAACTATATAAAGAATGGGAAGAAAAAGGATATTTTACTCCTACTGTGGACAAAAATAAAGAACCTTTTACTATCGTTATGCCACCACCAAACATCACTGGACAACTTCATTTAGGACATGCTCTTGACCAAACTATTCAAGATTCTATCATTCGTTATAAAAGAATGTGCGGTTTTTCTACTTTGTGGGTTCCTGGCACTGACCATGCGTCTATTGCTACTGAAGTGAAAATAGTTGATCAAATGGCTACTGAGGGAATTACTAAGAACGATATCGGTCGTGAAGGCTTTTTAAAACGTGCTTGGGAATGGAAAGAAACCTACGGCAATAGAATTATTGAGCAATTAAAAGCTACTGGCGCTTCTTGCGATTGGAGCCGTCTTGCGTTCACTATGGACGACAAATGCAGTAAAGCTGTTAAAGACGTTTTCGTGAAATTCTATAATGACGGTTTGATTTACCAAGGTAGCCGTATTATTAACTGGTGCCCTGATTGTCAAACTGCTCTTTCTGACGCTGAAGTTGAATACGTTGAACAAGATTCTTTCTTCTGGCACATCAGATACCCACTTTCTGACGGAAGTGGCGAAGTGGTTATTGCTACTACTCGTCCTGAAACTTTGCTTGGAGATACTGCTGTTGCAGTTCACCCTGATGACGAAAGATACGCTCACATGGTTGGTAAAACTTTAATTTTACCTATCGTTGGAAAAGAAATTCCTGTAGTTGCGGATACTTACGTTGACAAAGAATTCGGTACTGGTTGTGTTAAAATTACGCCTGCTCACGATCCTAACGATTTTGAAGTTGGTCTTCGTCATAACCTTGAAATGATTAGAGTTATGAACAACGACGGTACTATGAACGAATTAGCTGGAAAATATCAAGGTTTAACTCGTGAAGAATGTAGAAAACAAATCGTCGAAGATTTGAAAACTTCTGGATTCTTAGTTAAAATTGAGCCACACGCTCATAACGTTGGAACTTGCTACCGTTGTCACACTTCTATTGAAAATATTATCTCAAAACAATGGTTCGTAAAAATGGAGCCTCTTGCTAAACCTGCGGCACAAGCTGTACGAGATGGCGACACTAGCTTCGTTCCAAAGAGATTTGAAAATACTTACTTCGCTTGGGTGGACAACATCAAAGACTGGTGTATTTCTCGTCAACTTTGGTGGGGTCACAGAATTCCTGCTTTTTACTGCGATTCTTGCGGTGAAACTATTGTTGATTCTGAAACTCCTACTAAATGTACAAAATGCGGTTGCACTACTTTGCGTCAAGATGAAGATGTTCTAGATACTTGGTTCTCTTCTGCACTTTGGCCCTTCTCAACTCTAGGTTATCCTGACAAAACTGCTGATTTAGAATACTTCTATCCAACGAATGTTCTTGTTACTGGTTACGATATTATTTTCTTCTGGGTTGCTAGAATGATGTTCGCGGGAATTTATTCTATGGACGTTCCTCCTTTTAAAGATGTTCTTATTCACGGTATCATTCGTGATGCGGAAGGTCGTAAAATGAGCAAATCCCTTGGAAACGGTATTGACCCTATTGAAATTATCGAAAAATTTGGCGCTGATACTTTAAGATTCTGCTTGCTTCATGGCGTTGCTATGGGTAGCGATTCTAAATTTATGGAAGACAAACTTGATAGCACGAAGAATTTTATGAACAAACTTTGGAATGCTACTAAATTTGCTCTTATGAACTTTGAAGGCAAAGAAATCGGCGAAGTTGATTTCGATAATCTTAGCCTAGCGGATAAATGGATTATCACTAGACTTTCCGAAGTTTCTAACGAAGTTCGCACTATGATGGATAAATACGATATGGGAATTTGCACTTCAAACCTTTATGAATTTGTTTGGAACGAAATTTGCGATTGGTACATCGAATTAATCAAACCTGTGCTTTACGGTGACGATGAAGTTCTTCAAGGTCGCACTTTAAATGTTTTGAATTATGTTATGCAAAACACTTTGAAATTATTGCACCCGTTCATTCCTTTTGTTACTGAAAAACTTTATAGAGAATACCCTAACACGGCTGAAACTATTATGTTGGAAAGTTATCCTAAGGGCGAAATTTTCTTCAATACGGAGAAAGACGGTCTTGAAAAAGTTATGGAATTAATCAAAGGAATTCGTACTTTACGTAAAGATATGGATATTCCACCTTCAAAAAGAAGCGTTCTTCACATCTTGCCTACTAGCAAAGATTCTTTAGCTGTTTTGAAAGCTGCTGAAGTTTATGTTGAAAAACTTGGCTATGGCACTGCTATTAATTATATTGACAGCAAAGATGCTCTTGATTCTGATATGTTCTCTTGCACTAGCGAACTTGCTCAAGTGTTTATGGCTACTGGCGATTTAATCGATCGTGAGAAAGAACTTGCTCGTTTGGAAAATGAGAAAAAGAAAATTCAAGAAGAAATCAAATTCACTTCAGGTAAGTTAAACAATCAAGGTTTCATGGGCAAAGCTCCAGAAAAACTAATTGGCGAACTTAGATTGAAATTCCAAACTAATACAGACAAATTAGTTGCAGTTGAAGAATTAATTATTAAATACTCAAAATAATGAAGTAATTAATCGCATTCCTGAATCGCAATTTGCAACCTTGTTGTATTTACAATAGCATTCAAATGATTTTTGTGTATTCATAAATCTTAACTAAATTGCTATTATGATATGCAATTATGAAATGTAATTTTCATAAAACCACCTGTAAAGTTAACGCTTTTAGGTGGTTTTTTTTCATTCTAGCAAAAAATAATTGGAAAATCCACTAATATCTGACACATTTAATAAAAATAGATACTTTATTATTATTGAAAAAAAAATTATTATTTTAATTTATATGTTTTAAATTAGTGAAAATATGATTTTTTTTGGTAAAATGAAAATATGCAGTAAATTTTAGCGTAATTATACTATTAACACAAAAAAATCAACTCAATTTTGCATTTTTAGAACATGTAATATGTTGCTATTATACCGAGCAAAAAAATCTATTGATTTATTTTAAAAAATGTATATAAAAACGCTTTACAAATATAAAAATATAGTATATACTAATAAAGTAATCAAGGTTCAGCACTGCTTAGCAAGAAGCTATTTGCGGTTTGAGCACATAAACTTGATTATCTAAATAGTTCATCATTTTTCCCCTTATCATATATGATAGCCAATAGGATTTATCCTGTTGGCTATTGTGATATTATTTTACGGAAATTTATATTATTCTAGCACGGAACTTCCTTTGGAAGTTCTTTTATTTTGTCAAATAACTATTGCATTGCGAATTTCATTTAGATGTGTTATAAT
The DNA here is from genome assembly GCA_947039455.1 of uncultured Clostridia bacterium. Lineage (GTDB taxonomy): Bacteria > Bacillota > Clostridia > Christensenellales > CAMQZB01 > CAMQZB01. The sequence continues at coordinate 29,764 of CAMQZB010000008.1, read as the reverse complement.
TGAAAATATGAATGATTTAATTAATAAAAATTTAAATAAAACCTACACTCACAACAGCCTTAGATCTGTTGATAGTATTGATAATGGCAAAATCATGGCAACTTGCAATAGTTGTAGCGAACCTGAACCCTTTGTGTCAACTACTACAAATTGCGATTGCAGCTCAGTTAACGCCGATAAGATAGATTGTTATTGTAGTTATAGCAATGCTGACACAGCTACGGTCGATTGTGGTTGTAGCAATGTTGAAATCAATACGGGTGATTGTAGTTGTAGCAACGTAGACACAATTAATGCGGATTTTTGCGTTGGAAAAGAGAGTACTTATACGGAGAAAGTTTTGATTGTTGGGGTGAACAGTCAATATATTCACAGCCTTCTTTCAGTTTACTATATTCAAGCAAACAGCAAGTGGGAAAACTTGAGCTTAATCGAATGTAATATCAACATGCCTCTCCACTCCGTTCTATCTTTGATTACTAGTTACAATCCAAAAATTGTTGCTTTTTCTACATATATTTTTAACATAAATTTTATTCAATTAGTTTCCGCCGAACTTAGGAAACTTGGAATTACTGTTATTTTTGGTGGTATTGAAGCTGAGAATAATCAGGAAAACGCTCTTAACCATTGCGACTATTTATTATTAGGTGACGGTGAAACTGTTTTTGATAAGTTTCTTTTTGGGGATAGGTCAGAAAAGATTGTAAAATCATCGGAAGTTGCCAATCTTTCAACTATTAAATCCCCTTATACCGAAGAATATTTTAGCAACGTTTCAGGTAAAATTGCTTATTTCGAGGCTTCACGTGGCTGCCCTTTTAGATGTTCATACTGCATGAGTTCATTATACGATTTACAGCTTGGTAGTTTGCCTAGAGTTTTTGAAGATTTAGAAAAGTTTCAAGGTCGAAACATTAAGGTTTTGAAATTCGTTGACCGTACTTTCAACGCAAACAAAGAATACGCTAATGCCATCATAAAATATTTAGTCGCTAACGAAGATAAATATGATTTTCAAATGCATTTTGAAATTGCCCCTGAATTAATTGGAGATGAAATGATTAAATTATTGCAATCCGCTCGCCCGAATTTTATTCGTGTAGAAATTGGTATGCAATCACTAAATTCCAAAACTCTTGAAAAAATCAACCGTCCTTTTAACATAGACAAACTAAAATCCAGCATAAATAAAATCACATCACTATCTAACATTGAAAGTCATGTTGACATTATCGCTGGACTTCCTTTTGAGAATTTCCAAAGCCTTTCGGAAACTTTTGATGAGCTATATTGCATGAATCCAACTGAAGTTCAACTGGGAATGCTGAAACTTCTTCCTAACAGCCCTCTAGAAAAAGAAAATATTGATGGCTATATTTGGGAGAAAGTTCCGCCATATCAAATTGAAGCAAGCCCTGAACTATCAGCAACCGAGGTTAAAGAAATTTTGCGCACTGAACAGGTGGTTAACAGAATTCACAACTCGAACCGTTTTCAACGAACTTTAATATGTGCTTTCAAGAATTTTAATTTAACTAACAGTCCATTAAAAAGTCCATTTAAATTATTTCACACTTTCGCTATTGCAACTGAAGGGTTTCACAAACTTTCTTTGTTTGAACTTTATGGTGTTTTTCTTAACTTTCTTGTGGACAACGGTCTTGATCGTGACGTTTTGATATCCCTAATGCGTGTGGATTTGGCACTAGTAAACACTAGCCGTCAACTGCCACCAAGTTTACACATTCCATACAAGAAAAAGTATCAAGTGAAATATGATAAATCACGTTATTACTTGCTACCTATTTTCCACGACGTTTTCAATAACAACGAAAATTTGGATATGCTACTTTTAATTGATTACCATAATTTTAACCATTTGAAAAAAGAATTTAGTTACACTATTGTATAGAAATTTTCTGGCAACAATTAGTAAGTAACGAGTTGCATTGTTGATTAAATATCTATTTGTACTTGCATTATATTGTAAATTTTAAAACAAAATATAGTTTTAAAACATAAAAAGGACTTTATCAAAATAATTAATTTGATAAAGTCCTTTTAAATTTTGTGTTTTGTGTTTTGAATTACTTAATCAAAGTAATTCTTCCGATGATTGGCAATTCTTTTGCTTTTCCAGTTGCTGCATTAACAATTCCTAAAATCACCAAAATTAAATCTATTAATCCGAAAAGACTCATAAGTATAAATCCAACAATTGCAAGTCCAATCATTGATAACACTAAAACTATTATTCCCATAACAAATCCACCAATTGCTCCTGCTAGTAGTAAAACTAAACCTTGGTTTGCGTGGAATCTTCCAAATTTCGAATCAGGACAAGCCACTAATGGTAGGAAGAATAAAATCCATAAGTATGATAAAACTGCAAAGATTTTATTTTTGTTTATATCATCTTGTGAATAATTGTTTGTGCTATCAGTTGTGTTAACTATTTTATTTATTTTATCGCTCATAATATTATACCTTCTTTTTTTTATACTATAATTATACTCCTCTACTTAATTTTTGTCAAGCCTACACTTGCATAGGTCAAAATTTCAAATTTTTCATTGCTTAGAGAATAAGAAAAAGACTCCTTGCGGAGTCTTTTTCTCGTGCTTTCGCACATATAAAAACATATTTGGATCAATCATTTTAATTTTGAATTTAATTAAAAATTCATTGTTTTAAATCTTATTTCCATTTAGTAGTTGTTAAAATAATTATACTGATTTACGCACCGTGGAACGCTTTCAAGTACATAGCTTTGATTTCGCTCATCAATGGGTATCTTGGGTTTGCACCAGTACATTGATCATCGAAAGCTTGTTCAACCATCTCGTCAATAGATGCCATGAACACTTCTTCAGTAATTCCGTAATCTTTGATAGTCTTTTTAATACCTACTCTTTCTTTTAATTGATCAAGAGCAGTAATTAAACTTTCAACTTTATCAGCATTAGTTTTTCCTTTCAAACCAAGGTATTCTGCGATTTCAGCATATCTAGCTTCTGTGTGTGGGTGATCGTATTGAGAGAATGTTCCCATTTTGATTGGACATTCTTCTGAATTGAAACGAATAACTTCATTGATCATAAGTGCATTTGCAACACCGTGTGGAAGGTGGTGGAACGCGCCAAGTTTGTGAGCCATTGAGTGACATACACCCAAGAACGCATTGGCAAACGCCATACCAGCCATAGTAGCTGCATTACCCATTTTCTCACGAGCAACTGGATCTTTTGGACCGTTGTCGTAAGCTCTTGGAAGATATTCGAATACCATTTTCAATGAACGAAGTGCTAAACTGTCAGTGAAATCAGTTGCAAGCATTGAAGCGAATGCCTCAAGTGCATGTGTGATTGCATCAACGCCAGAAGCTGCTGTCAAGCCTTTTGGTGCGTCCATCATTACGTCTGCATCAACGATTGCCATGTGAGGCATTAACTCGTAATCAGCAAGTGGGTATTTAACTCCAGTAGTTTCATCAGTGATAACAGCAAATGGCGTTACTTCTGAACCTGTACCAGCAGATGTTGGAACAGCAATGAAGTATGCTTTTTCGCCCATTTTAGGGAATGTGTATACTCTTTTTCTAATATCCATAAATCTCATAGCAAGGTCAAGGAAATTCACTTCTGGGTGCTCGTACATTACCCACATGATTTTCGCAGCATCCATAGCTGAACCGCCACCAAGAGCAATAATACAATCTGGTTTAAATTCTTCCATAGCTTTTGCACCTTCTTTAGCACAAGCCAAAGTTGGATCTGGAGCAACGTTGAAGAATGTCGTATGAGTAACTCCCATTGAGTCTAATTTTTCAGTAATAGTCTTTGTATATCCGTTTTCGAACAAGAATGTATCAGTAACGATAAACACTTTTTTCTTGCCAAGTACATTTTTAATTTCATCAAGCGCTAATGCTAGACAGCCTTTCTTTAAATAGATTTTTTGAGGTGTTCTGAACCACAACATATTCTCTCTCCTTTCTGCAACAGTTTTAATGTTTAGTAAGTGTTTTACTCCAACGTTGTCTGAAACGCTGTTTCCACCCCAGCTTCCGCAACCTAGAGTTAAAGAAGGAGCAAGTTGGAAGTTATAAATATCACCTATTCCTCCTTGAGCAGCAGGAGTATTGATAAGACATCTACAAGTTTTCATTTTTGATTGCCAGTTAGCAATTTTCACATCTTCAGTTAACGCATTAATAAAGATTGATGCAGTATGACCGTAGCCACCGTCAGCAACCAACGTTTCAGCTTTTGCGATTGCATCGTCGAAACTTGACGCTTTGTACATAGCCAATACTGGACTAAGTTTTTCATGTGCAAATTCTTCTGATAACTCAACACTTTCCACTTCACCAACTAAGATTTTTGCGTGTACTGGAACATCTACTCCAGCCATTTTAGCGATTGTGAATGCTGTTTGACCAACGATTTTCGCGTTTAATCCGCCGTTTATTATTATTGTTTTTCTAACTTTTTCAGTTTCCGCATCGTTCAAGAAGAACGCTCCACGATATGCCATTTCTTTTTTAAATTCTTCATAAATTTCTTTCATTACGATTACAGATTGCTCTGATGCACAGATCATTCCGTTGTCGAATGTTTTTGAGTGAATAATTGATGAAACCGCAAGTTTGATATCAGCTGAAGAATCAACGATTGCAGGAGTGTTTCCCGCTCCTACGCCTACTGCTGGTTTACCTGAGCTGTAAGCAGCTTTAACCATTCCTGGTCCGCCAGTTGCTAAAATCATGTCAACGTCTTTCATTACTTGTGAAGATAAAGCAACTGTTGGCTCGTCTACCCAACCAATAATGTTTGCAGGTGCTCCAGCTTTTACCGCTGCTTCATAGATTACTCTAGCGGCTGCGATTGTTGATAATTTCGCACGTGGATGTGGTGAAATAATCAATCCGTTTCTTGTTTTTAATGCTATCAATGCTTTGAAAATTGCTGTTGATGTTGGATTTGTTGTTGGCACGACAGCCGCAATTACTCCAATTGGTTCAGCGATTTTTGTTATTCCGTTAGCTTCGTCACGGTGAATAATACCGCAAGTTTTTGTGTCTTTATATGCGTTGTAAATATACTCCGCTGCATAGTGATTCTTGATTACTTTGTCTTCAACAATTCCCATGCCTGTTTCTTTAACTGCCTTTTTAGCCAAAGTAATTCTTTGTCTATTAGCTGCCATTGATGCTTCAAAGAATATTTTATCCACTTGTTCTTGTGTGAATGTTGCATACTCTTTTTGTGCTGCTTTTACGTCAGTTATTAACTGAGTTAAAGTCTCTTCACTGTTAACAATATAGTCTCTGCTCATTGGGTCTCCTTTATATAAAAAAAATTTTTATTACTTAGTATTCGGACTTTACTTCTCTCTAACATTAATTTCAAACCGCTTTTCAAAACCGCTTTTGTTAATCTATTTTCTTTGTAAAATCTATTGATAATCATTTATCTATTTTATAATATACTAATTAAACCCACTTTGTCAACTATTTAACAATGTAATGTTAAACTTTTAACAATTAAATTATATTTCACATATTTATCATATTTTTAGCATATATCTGGTTTTTACTATAAAACTTTCGGGGTTTTCAACCTGTTTGTTTTCCTTGCTGACTTAACTATATAATGTATCTAAGGTTTTCAGTATTTATAACTTTCAAAATATAATTTATGTACTTTTACAATTTTACAATGCAAAAAAAATACTGTAGTTAAATAAACTACAGTATTTTTGATTGTTTTGGGTTTGGGTTTGGGGTTTGGATAAAAATTGATTATATTTTCAAGGCATTTTTGCTTTTTGCGTAAATATCTTCCCATTGGGCTTCTGTTAAAGCATTCATGTCTATTTTTTCAGCATCTATAATATCAACCATTCCGCTAAATCTTGCAATAAATTTTTGGCTAGTTTTTGTTAAGGCAAGTTCGCCATTCATTCCTAGCATTCTTGACAAATTCGCCACTGCAAAAAATAAATCGCCTAGCTCTTCTTCTATATTAGTATTATTAGTTACCGCTTCTTGAAGTTCTGCAAATTCCTCTTGAATTTTATCGTATATTTGAGAAATTTTACTAAAATCAAAACCTGTTCTTGCGATTTTCTTAGCTATTTTCTCAGCATAGATGATTGATGGTAGGATTTTTGGAACATCATTAACTGCCATCATTGTTGTTTGGTGACCTTTTAGCTTTTCTTTGTTAGTTTCCCAAGTTGCAAGGGCTTCGACACATGTTACTGCGATATCTTTTCCAAAAATGTGGGTATGTCTATCAATTAATTTTTGGCAAAGCTCGGTGATAACGTCAACTATATCAAAATCGCCCATATCCTCCGCAATTTTCGCATGGTGAACGGTTTGTAGCATTACATCGCCCACTTCTTCGCATAATTTTTCAGGGCTATTCAGATCAATTGCTTCCGCCACTTCGTATGCTTCTTCAAGGACGCACATTCTCAAACTTTCATGAGTTTGCTCTCTGTCCCAAGGGCAACCGCCGTCTCCACGTAATCTATCCATGATATTTAATAGGTCAGTAAAGTTGAATATCTTCTTATCCAATGTTTCTTTTATAGTAAAATACACTCCTGTATTTTCGTCAAACTCTCTTTCCCAGTCAAGCTCGTAAAGGCTCATAGGTTTTTGAATATCGCCCTTTACAAAAATTATTTCATCTTCATCGTCAATAATTTTTGACAATTTCAGTTTAACATTCGTTGCAATTTCAAGGCTGTCCACATCGAAAACGTAAACACTCTTTGCTAGAATTCCTGCGATATTTCGTGTATCCACAAGGTCGTAAGCAGAAATTTCAACAACAGCTGAACCACCGCCTTGCTTTCCGTGACTAGTTGCACCTTTAGTCAAAGTTGGAAAAAATACAATTTCCACATCATTGCAAAGAGCAACTGCCTTGTCAAACGTACCGCTTCCGTCAACTACATACGCAATCTCTCCGTGAGTCTTTGCTAGTTGTTCTAACTCTCTTGCGATATTACTGTTTAATTCGTCGAAATTTTCTGTGGTTTCGTAAATATTGTCAAAACTATCGTAGGAGACCCCTTCATTATCTAAAGTTACAAGCCCACGCAAAACATTTGATCTAGCAACCACTTTGCCACAATTCTTAACAGCTTTCAGTCCGTTGAGAGTAATCTCCCCTTCTTTACAACCAATACCTACTACATTTATTTTCATAACAACCTCTTTCAAAATTTTTCATTCGTTACATTTTATACTTTAAAAATTCTTATACTTTCCGCTTCTTCCTACTTACCATATCAAAAAACAAATCTTTTTCATTTCTGTCAAATACTGTTGCAACCACCAAAAACGCTATTCCTACTACCGCCACTGCCATTATTGAAAGTATCAAAAGCGGAGTGCCTGATATTGCAGATTTAATTAATATGATTGCTAGGCTTGAGGATACTAACATTAATATGAAACTAACGTAGAACCCTTTTGGTAAATAGATTTTCCCTTTACTTATAATATATATCAAATTCACCAAACTAGCAACAAAATTCAACACACTATTGCCAATCACTGCGGATATTATCCCAAACTGCTCCACAAGAGTGAAAATTACTATCAATTTTAACGCCCCACCTATAATTGTTCCAATTAACGGCACTTTCGGTTTTCCCATTCCATACAATGTTGATGTAGTTATTAGGTTTATTCCCACAAGGAAAACTGAGATTGCGGAATACTTTATTAGACTGCTTAGCAATTCTCGTTCCGATATGTCAAAGTTGCTAAAAAGCAATTCTACTATTTCCGTTGATAGGAAGAAAAAGCCTACTGCTGATAGTCCTACTATTATCAATGTTGTGCGAAGTGCCATTGATATTAATGAAAAATCTTTTGCTCCACCTTTTGACATCGATGGTATTACTACCGCTCCTAGTGCGGAAACGATTGCTACGGGAATGCCCACTATTGTTAGCGAACAACCTGCAAACAACCCGAAACTTGTTGGTCCGCAACTACCGATTAGCATTCTGGATTCTATAAAACATATTAAGGGCGAAATTGAAAATGCAATTGTCATTGGTAAAATAAACCGCATCAACTTTTTCCAAGACCCTTTTTCCGCTTTGGTTTTATCAGCAAACACCGCAAGTCCTTGCCCTTTTCGTCTTACATATAAAAACGCTATAATTTCAGATATGGTCACTGCAAGCACCGCTCCACTTACTGCTAGTATTAAGTCATCTCGCAATAGATAGGCAAGGGTTAGTCCCACTCCTAGCTTTACAAGCTGTTCTAGAACTTGAGAAACTGCGGAAACTTTCATATTCAAATAGCCTTGAAACACGCCCCTGTATAGAGTGGTCATTCCTACAAAGAAAATACTTGGGGCGATGATTAAGTATGGAAGGAAACCACGTGAGTCGCCTTGCATTTTTGCCGTTGGGTATGCTATCAAGAATAAAACTCCCACCGCCACGGCACACACTACCACTATATATTTCTTAGCTGATGCCACGAATTGTCCTATACTTTCCAATCCGTTGTTTTGCACTTTTTCACTGACTACCGAAGACAGACAGGAAGGCATTGCAGAAGATGTTAGGGTTAGGATAAGTGCATAAAGGGGAAATATCATTTGATAAATCCCCATGCCTTCACCACCTACAATATTGGCAAGAGGGATTTTATATATTCCCCCAATTATTTTTACTGCGAACAGCGCTATCGCCAGTAGTGAAAAATTTTTTACGAACCCAGATTTACTCAAGGTACTCCCCTAAGAAACTACTAACAGCTAACATCACAACTTTATATTCTTCTTTTAACCATTTGTTATCCTCATTAGAGTACACACCAATTGCTCCATAGGTATCCCCATCCACTAATATTGGATAGATTATTGCTGATACTACATTGTCACCCTGTATTATAATTGCAGTTTCTTCACCAGTACCATTGTCTTTATACAACGTTTTGCGTAAGGATATTACTTTTGCTACATCTTTTGATATTTCTTTTTGATCAATATCATCACAGTCTTTTCCTGTGGCAAAAAGAATTTTGTCAGTATCGCAAATAAATGCGTTCATGTCGGTAGTCTTTGTTAATGACGCAACCAACTGTGAACCTATTTCCCCTAACTTTGATAGTGTTGAAAACTTTTTCAAAATTACCATGTCCCCATCAACATATATCTCCAATGGGTCTGCATTCTTTATTCGCAAATTTTTTCTGATTTCTTTTGGTATTACAATTCTGCCCAATTCGTCAATTCTTCTAATTACTCCTGTTTCTTTCATATACTTCACCTCGAAAATAATAGTCATTGTGAAACCACAATGTTGATTTTATAATGTTATTTTTCGCATTTATATAATAATTATCCAATTATTTCAAATAAATTATAAATTATTTCATATTTCTAGTATTTATTACCAGAATACGCCTTATTCCCTTTGGTTAGTATTCCCACATAAAAAAAGTTTCAAGGAAATTAATTCTTGAAACTTATTGTTTATTTTTGTTAAATATTTTGTTATTACTAATTTATATAGCAATAGTTATTGAATATTTTATTAATTATTATCCTTTTCTGTTTTTTCAGTAGTTACAGCTTTATCACTTTTGAACACAAAAAGTTTGCTGATTATAAAATTCAAAATCACAACGGCTACTGTTGAAACAAGTTTCCACAACAGTGCATTTCCGCCAAGCACGTCTACCGCAAGATAAACAAATGCTACCGACAAGACTCCTGAGGCAATTCGCATAGTGAAAAATGATCCGAATTCTTTTGCAAGCCCCTTAACGCCTTTTACTTTGCTTTGGAATACCCATGTTCTATTTGTTAGATATGCAAATAATACTGCCACCACAAATGAAATTGAATTTGGCAATATTGTAGATTCTGATAAAGGTATTATTTCGGTGAAAAGATAGAACGTACCGAAATCCACCACTGTTGTTAATACTCCAAAAAAACCGTAAACAATTAACTCTCTATACTTCATAAACATTTTTTTGCAAAACTCCATAGTTTTTCTCCTTATTTCAAATCAAATTTACAATATTTATTATATCATGAATTTGATTATTTGTCTATATAAAATTAATTATTGACCTAATTTCTATTATCAAACCCCAAAATAATAAAAAAACCACCGAAATAAATCGGTGGTTTCTGTTTTATTTTAATACTAACGTTTTTTTACGTATGAGATGATGTTTGCAACTCCACCAAATCTATCATATGAATCACCTATCACTTTAATTAGTGTTGGCGCTTGCATAATTCCAAATTTAGAAGCCATTTCTGGATTTTCTTCCGCATCGATAGTGCTGTATTCAACATTTTCTTTGTTTAGGAAGTTTTTCGCTACTGGACAGTTTGGACAAGTTTTTGTTGTGAACAACAAGTATTTTGTTTCAACCGCAATGCTTTCTTCAACTCTATCCTCAAATTCGCTGTCGCCACAAGACGCACAAGATGCACTTACCACAACTTTCAAATTTGATTTGTTTATATCGTAAGTTACTCTTTCTTTGAACTCTTGAGACTTTCCTACGTTCCAGTTTTGAACTGGACGGTAGTAGCCAGTGATTCTTGAATAAACTTCAGTTTCATTTCCACAATCAGGACATTCATAAACTTCTCCATTTAGATATCCATGGTCACTGCAAACTGAGTACGTTGGCGAAATTGTATAATATGGTAATTTATAGTTCTCCGCAATAGTTTTAACCAGTTTCGCAGTAGCCTGCCAATCTGGCAACTTCTCGCCAAGGTAGGCATGGAAAACTGTTCCTGAAGTATACAATGTTTGTAACTCGTCTTGAACATCAAGTGCTGAGAAAATATCAGCAGTGTAGCCCACTGGAAGGTTTGAACTATTTGTATAGTATGGTTTTTCTTCATCAGATGAAGCAGTGATAATATCAGGGAAACGACTTCTGTCGTGTTTTGCTAATCTATATGAAGTTGACTCAGCTGGAGTTGCTTCAAGGTTGAACAAATCACCGTATTTTTCTTGATAATCAGACAATCTATCTCTCATAAATTTCAATGTTTTCACAGCGAAATCTTGAGTAACTTTTTGCGTCATGTCCTCTTTAATCCAGCAAGCATTCAAGCCCGCTTCATTCATTCCAAGCAAACCAATAGTTGAGAAATGGTTGTTGAAAGTTCCAAGATATCTTTTTGTATATGGATACAAACCAGCTTCAAGAAGTTTTGAAATAACTTCTCTTTTTGTGTGTATTGAGCGAGCCGATAAATCCATCATTTTACCTAATCTCTCAAAAAACTCATCTTCGTTTTTAGATTGATATGCAATTCTTGGCATATTAATAGTTACTACACCAACTGAACCAGTTGATTCTCCACTACCAAAGAAACCACCTGATTTCTTTCTAAGCTCACGTAAGTCAAGACGCAATCTACAACACATTGAACGTACATCACTTGGATCCATATCACTGTTTAGGAAGTTTGAGAAATATGGAGTACCATATTTAGCAGTCATTTCGAATAACATTTTATTGTTTTCAGTTTCTGACCAATCGAAGTCTTTAGTTATTGAATATGTTGGAATTGGGTATTGGAAACCACGGCCATTAGCATCGCCTTCAATCATAATTTCGATGAATGCCTTATTAACCATACGCATTTCTTCTACGCAATCTTTATACTTAAAGTCAACTTCATGACCACCTACTATACAGTTTTGTTCAGCTAAATCGCCTGGAACTGTCCAATCAAGAGTAACGTTTGTAAACGGAGCTTGTGTGCCCCATCTGCTTGGCGTATTTACACCATAAATAAAACTTTGGACACATTGTTTAACATCTTTATAAGTTAGGTTATCAACCTTAACAAATGGTGCTAGGAATGTATCGAAAGAAGAAAACGCTTGAGCTCCTGCCCACTCATTTTGCATGATTCCAAGGAAGTTTACCATTTGATTACATAATGTAGATAAATGTGCTGCTGGAGCTGAAGTGATTTTTCCTCTAATTCCACCAAGACCTTCTTGAATAAGTTGTTTTAATGACCAACCAGCACAGTACCCTGCTAACATCGATAAATCATGAATGTGGATATCCGCATTTCTATGTGCATTTCCAATTTCTTCGTCATATACTTCTGATAACCAATAGTTCGCAGTGATTGCTCCTGAGTTGTTTAGAATAAGTCCACCAACTGAATATGTTACAGTTGAATTTTCTTTTACTCTCCAGTCTTCAATTTTAACGTAACCGTTTACTACATCTTTGTAATCAAGAATGGTTGCTTTTACATTTCTAACATTTTCTCTGCTTTTTCTATATAGAATGTATGCTTTTGCAACATCAGTATAACCTGATTCTTCCAAAATATGCTCTACGCTATCTTGAACATCTTCCACTGATATTACATCGTCTTTAATTTTTGATTCAAAATCTGAAGTAACACGAAGTGCTAACAAATCGATTATTGAAGCAATAAAATTTCTTCCTTGTGACTCAAACGCACGTTGAATCGCATTGGCAACTCTAGCTAAATCAAATTCAACTAAACTTGCATCTCTTTTCATTAATTTATACATAATTTCCTCCTGAACTTTAACTTGTCATTAAAGTTATATTCTTTCTTTTGTATTTACGCCTCTGTTTTTTCGCGTAATGAAACTATATCATATGTAGTAATGAATGTCAATTATATTTCACAGTAAAATACAAGATATTGTGAATATTTTTTTAGAAAACACTACATATGGTATTAAATTCCTCTAATCTCTATTGTCCCAACGTCTTTTTTCACTATGTTTGCAAAGGCTTCAAGTTGATCTTTGCTTGGTGGCGTCATGGGTTTCCCTAAAAGTCCGTCAGATAATTTGTATGCTTGTAAAAAATATTTTTTTGCACCAGAAATTAATTTTCCAATAGCAATAAACGACTCATTATCGTGGGATTCTACGGCTACTGTTGTTCTGAATTCGAAGTCCACCTCTGAATTCAACAAAAACCCAATAGATTTTTCTACATTAGCAGTGTTATAGTTTGGGATACCGATAGTTTCGCCATAGCGTGGTAGTGAATTTTTCACGTCCATTGCCACATAATCTAGTAAATTTGCATCAACCAATTTTTTCAGCATTTGAAAATTGTCACCGTTCGTGTCAAGTTTCACTAAATAACCCATGTTTTTGATTTTTTGAATAAATTCAGGCAAGTCACCATTGCAAGTTGGTTCGCCCCCAGTTATGCAAACACCTTCTAGGACATTTTTTCTCTTTTCTAGAAATTCGAAAAATTCCTCTTGATCAAGTGTTGGTTGCGAATCTGGGTCAATAACCAATGATGCGTTTTGACAAAACGGGCATCGGTAGTTACAACCACCCGTGAATATTGTGCAAGCATTTTTCTCTGGATAATCCAAAAGCGTTAGCTTGTTAATTCCATGTATTTTCATTTTTTTTGTTCCTCCATTTTTTCTATTTTACTATTGTACAAAATAACTTCTGAAATGTAAAGAGCTTATTCACGAAAAACATTAATAAAATTATATTTAATTATCCAATTAAACTTGCTAAAAATACTATATTATATTATACTTATTCTAAACAATATTTTATAAAACAGTATAGGATTTAAAATGAAAAACATGACAAAAGAAAAATTCGTAAAAGACATGGAGACAAAAATAATTTCTGGAGAGCTAGAATTTGGCTACAAACTACCTCCTGAACGCGTTCTTGCGAAACAACTAAATATAAGTAGAACAAGCGTTAATGCTGGACTTTCTGAGCTAGAGAAAAAGGGTTTCGTTAAAATGATTAGTCGCAAAGGAAATTTTGTCAACGACTATTCAAAAGAGGGAAATTTGGAAACTTTGCTTTCTATTATTCACTGCGACCCATCAAAACTTTCCGAAAGCTCTTTCTTATCTTTAATGGATTTTAGATTGAAGAACGAGGGGAACGCAGGCTATCTTGCGGCACTGAACCGTACTCAACAAGACATTGACACTTTAAATGCACTGAAAGAACAAATCTATGGGGAAACTGAATGTTCTGTAGTTTCAAAATTATTATACGATTTCCACCGAACAATTTTCACCTCAACTGGAAACGTATTTTACTCTTTAGTGTTCAACGCTTTTAAAAGCATTATAATTGCCTTTGCCGCCGTACTAACACCTGAAGTACTTGAGAATTCAAGAGTGCATTTTGACAAATTAATTGAAGCTATTACAAACAAAAACCCCGATATAGCTAAAACTGAAATTGTGGCACTAACAACCCTTCACGGCTACGCACTGAAAGAGAAACTTTATTCTGCTGAATAATATTTTTCGCATATACATTATATATGGCAAAAAATTGCATTCATTACATTATAAAAACAAAAAAAAACTTCAGCAAATATTCGCTGAAGTAAATAAGACCTTGATAATTCGTTTGAACTATCAAGGTCTTATTTTTTATTAAATATCATCAAGTGATACATTAAATTCTTCTTTTGGCTTAGCTACCACCATGTCAGTTTTGATTTTAGACACACCGTCATTGCTTTTCAATCCAGAAAGAACCTTTTCAAGCTCCCTTAGGTTGCTAGTCATGACTTTTAGTAAGTAATCGTATTCGCCAGTAATTAGAAAGCACTCCAAAACACTTGGATTTGCACAACATTCTTCAACGAACTTATCATAATACTTTGGTCTATCAATTGAAACAAACACCATAGCAGTGATTTCTTTGCCCACAGAAAGGGGATTTATTTTTGCGGTATAACCTTGTATAGTTCCGCTGTTTTCTAATTTCTTGATTCGCTCAATAATTGCCGAAACTGATAAATTAACTTTCTCTGCAATTTCCGAAGCATTCGCACGTGCATTTTTTACTAAACATTTTAATATCTTAATATCAATTTTATCCATTAAACACACTCCTTTAAATTTTCTTTTATCCTAGCTTTAGAACAGTATAACATAACTTTTACAAGAAATAAAGCATTTTACCTTAAATTTTAAGGAATTTTTCATAAATAATAAAAAAAATTTTGCCCACTTCTATTATCTATAAATTTTTGAAATAATTTAAAGTATAAAAAAAGGAATATAATTCAAACAGATATTATAAACTATATTCCTTTAGAATTTCTTATTAGATTGTGATTACGCTTGTTTCAAGCCAGATTCTTCTTCCTCAAGTACACGGTAAGCGACTTTGCCTACTAGAGTTTTTGGAAGTTGTTCTCTAAACTCAATATCGTATGGCATAGCATATTTTGCTACGTTTGTTTTGCAATGTGCAAGCAATTCTTTTTTCACGTCATCAGTGGCACTTACGCCTTCATTCAACATAACGAATGCTTTGATTTTCTTCATTTTATAACTATCGTCCACTCCGATTACGCAACTCATGTTTACATCTTTGTGCGAATCAAGCACGTTTTCAATATTGCTTGGATACACATTATAGCCACTTGTTACAATCATTCTTTTGATACGTTGACGGAAGTAAATAAACCCTTCTTGATCCATATACCCCAAATCACCAGTATGAATCCACGTCATTCCGTCGCTATGTGTACGTCTTGTTTCTTCAGTTTCTTCTTTGTGATTTATATATTCAACCATAACAGTAGGTCCTGCAATACAGATTTCGCCCTCTTCACCGTATGGCAATTCTTCCTCGGTATTATGTTTTACTATTTTGTAATACATATCAGGAAGTGGGATTCCAATACTACCCTCTTTTTCTTTTTCGATAGGTGTTAAGCAACTTGCAGTAACACATTCAGTAGTTCCGTAACCTTCACGAACTCTTACTTTTGCATTGTGATCTGCTAGGAACTTGTCCATTCTTCTTTTTAAATCGATTGAAAGTGTATCTCCACCAGAGAAAACGCCTACTAGTGATGATAAATCAACACCGTCAAGAATTGGTGATCTAAGAAGTGCTTCATACAAAGTTGGTACTCCTGAAATGAAGTTTGGTTTTCTTTTTTTAATAATTTTCGCATAAGATGTTGGTGTAAATCTTGGTACTAATAAACATTTTGCACCGTTAATAAGCATTGCGTGAATAGAAACTCCAAGACCGAAGCCGTGGAAAATTGGCATTGCAGCAAGCATAACACGTCCTTTTTCAAAACAACCACTCATTTCCGCAAGCTGTGCACCAAGCGCATTGAAATTCAGGTTACTCAACAAAATTCCTTTGTTAACGCCTGTAGTTCCCCCGCTGTAAAGCACCACTGCTGGGTCGTTTGCTAGTACAGTTTCTTTGATTTCGCCTTTATAGTTTACGCCTTTTTTCAAGAAATCATTGTAGTAAATAATATCCGCATTTTGTGGAATTTTAGGAACTTTCTTTCCCTCAGTTAGAGCATATCCCACTTTCATAATTGGACTTAACGCATCTTTCACTGAGCTGATTATTAAATGTTTCAGGTTTACGCTATCTCTAATTGATTCAAATTTTGAATAGAATTGATCAAGAGTTATTGCGCACACACTTTTTGAATCGTTCAAGTAGAATGCAATTTCAGCTTCGCCTGACAATGGGTGAATCATGTTTCCAATAGCGCCAATCATGTTGATTGCGTAAAACATAGAAATAGCTTGAGGACAATTTGGCAAGCAAACCGTAACTTTATCGCCTTTCTTTACGCCAATTTCTTTCAATGATCTTGCGCATTTTTCCACATCTTTAATTGCATTAGCATAAGTTGTTGATTTGCCCATAAATTCATAAGCGATTAACGTTGGATTTTCTTTCGCCACTTTTGCAAACTCGTTGCACATTGATAAAGTTGTATATTCTAATTTTGGTTTTACATCTCCATAAGAGCTATACCAAGGTGTTTTTACTGTACTATTCATAATCTATTTCCTCCAAAGCTGGCAATTCCAGCAATTCTGGTTCTGCTAAAAGTTTATTCAACAATCTAATTGACTTAGAAAAATAATAACCATCGGCTATTCTTTCATCAACCGTCATTCCAATATCTAAGCACTCACGCATAGTCACATTCCCTTCATCATCGTAAAAAGGCACTTTCTTTTTAGCACCAATAACTACAAACAGTGAATTTGTTCCACGATTTGTCAAATGGTGATAAGCGGAATTTAGCTTTATTGAACCGAGATTCGAGATAAATACACTTACGTAATTCATGTCAACATCTGCAAGAGACTTTGGCATTTTCCCATACTTGTCCAAGAAATTCAAAAATTGCGTTGCCCATCTTACGATAAAACGCGGTAGGTTTGAAACAAATTTCAATCCTTCGGTTGAGGCATCTTCTTTTCCACTTCTTGTTGATGTTATTTCTTTTTTAAATCTTTCGTGAAGGTCTTTAACCGTATTAGTACCGTCAAAACGCATAAATGCAAGACCTTCGCTGGCACTGTCTTTGAACTGTTTCTTAATTACAAACCCCAAAGACAATTCGTTTCTTTGATATGTTCTTCCGTTTTGAACAAATCGGTTTAGTTGTGGACGTTGTGCAACGATTTTCACCAATGCTGCTGATATCAAATGAAAAATTGTGTATTTAAACTCTTTTTCATCTTTATTTATTTCTTCTAAGTATTTATTTATGTTTGTTAAATCAATTTGTTCTGTGATAAAAGCTTCGTTGTCGCATCTGCGTGGATAAATATATGGTAACACGATATGCATCGCATCTAAATCTCTAATTAGTCTACCGTCTTTTCTATCCCCAAATTTTCTTTTAATTTTCTTAACTTCTTTACCCTTTTTACTCATTAATTTTTTCTCCCATTACCCATTTTCTCCTATTTATAATTATTACCATTAGATTATATCATATTTCACAATTTTTGTAACTATTTTTATCCCATATTGTTGTTTTTATTGGAAATTTAATGGTTATTTCACATTATCATAATACTTTCTTAATATAATATGAATTAAATTCATATTATTTCTTTATATAATAGCTTTTAATGTTATACTATATATGTTATAATATAACATATATATACGGAGGATTATTATGAAAAAGCACAAACGACTTTATCCACTAAAGCTGTTGACTTTGTCCACCCTTAACGGTGCTATCGTTGGGTTGTTTATTACATTGTACAACAAATTAGTTCACAAAGCCGAAATCGTATTCTATGACGTTTCAAGCTTTGTAAAAAATAATCTATGGTTTATTCCAATTTTACTATCTATTCTTATTGGAATTGCCTTTTTAATCAGATACATTTCAAGCCACAACAAAGATGTGCGTGGAACTGGCGTGCCTCATGCGGAAGGGATTATGCGTGGATTGTTTCACTTTAACTGGTACACTACAATTCCTATGATTTTCGTTTGCTCTCTCCTTGCAATCCTATGCGGAATTTCTGTGGGCGCTGAGGGTACATCAATCTTTATGGGTGGACTTATTGGCTCTATGGTGGCTAAAATAACACACCAAAAGTTTTACACTGAATGTTATCTCGTAACAGGCGGTGCGGGTGCAGGACTTGCAACTGCATCAAACATGCCTCTTGCAGGTATAGTTTTTGCCCTTGAAGAAGCACACAAAAACTTCTCTCCTCTTTTGATATGTTCAACAACTTGCACAATCATAACTGCGTTGATGTTCTCTCATTTGCTACAACCAAACGTTCCGTTATATCCTATCGAAGTTTTAGTAGTTCCAACAGCTTTCGTAAGCTACTTAATAATACTGTTTTTCGGTATGCTAGTTGGATTCTTGGCTAAATTTTTTATTAAGTTATACTTAACATCAAAAAAATTCCTTGAGAAAAATGTCAAAAACGACTTAGCAATGATTATTCCATTTTTCTTTGTAATACCATTGATTTTCTTTTTACCAGAAGCATTAGGCACAGGATCGAACGCAATCAACGGGGTTACCGCTGGTGCATTTTCACTTTACACTCTTGCAGTGCTACTTCTTGTGAAAATACTGTTCACTGTTTTATCCTCATCAAGTAATCTAATCGGCGGAATTTTCATTCCAATGCTTGCTATAGGTTCAATCGCAGGTGGCTTATTTGCTGGTATTATTAATCCAATTATGCCAAGTGATTTAAGCGTTTTTATCTTCGTAATCGCAGGTATGAGCGTAATGTTTGCAAACGTTGCAGGCGCACCTATCACCGCAATTATTCTTAGCATCGAACTTACTGGAAACTTCATGACAGCACTTCCTGTAATCGTTGCAACTTTCGGAGGTATGCTTGTGAATATTATTACTCACGAACACCCTCTTTACGAAACTTTACTTCTTCAATTAAAAGAAAAAATAAATTTAGATGACGAGTCCGAGATTGAGTACATCACAAAAACCGTTTGCGAGCATTCATACATCGCTAACCACATTGTGCGTGATTTGATTTTGCCTAGAAAAACAAAACTGCAAAACATCTTACGTGATCAAGACAATATCGTTCCTAATACCGAAACTAAAATTCTTCCTCACGATATTTTACTTTTTAAATGCGAAACTCTTGATAAAGAAGAAAGTGAAATCATACTAGAGGATTTGTGTCATTCTATTGGTGGAAATAAATAGATTAAAACTTTGATTTATTATATTTATTATTATAACTTTTCTATTGCTAGCAACTATATATTTCAACAAGAATTTTCATTTCTAGAAAGTATTTAGAAAATTATATAACAAAAAAAAGCATACCACGTGGTATGCTTTTTTGTATTTTTTTATGTAAATATTACGCAACTTTAAATTGTGCGTCTCCAACTTTTCCAGCTAGTTCTTTAAATGCAATTTCAGCTGAGTCTACCATTTCAGTTGAGCTCATTAAACTGATAACATAGTCACCTGACGTGCAAACGTAAAGTTCGTCTGCGCCCATGCAAATCCATCTGTTCAAATCTAACTTGTCCAACATTATTTCAGCTACATCTTCAGGGTTAACGCCACTATTTACTTTCAAAATAACCAATGAGTGAGTACCCATCATTTGAGGCTCAGAAACTGTGCCTGATGCGATACTTTCTTTAAAAAATTCTTCAGTCAATCCAGTCATGTATTCTGCATTCTCACCAGTGATAGGTGTGCTTACATTCTCTGTAGCTTCGATTTTTTCATTCATTTGGTTGATGATTTCTTCAGTAGTACCCTCAAGGTTTGTACTTGCCCCACATCCTGCAAACACTCCAAGTGCTAGCACCATTACTAATAATATGCTTATAATTTTTTTCATTTAAATTCTCCAATTTTTAGTATATATCTAAACAACAATACTAAAATCGCAATCGTATCAATATTTGCAAATTGTATTTAGAAACATTGTTTTATTAAAAAAAACACTAGCGTTTAATAGCTAGTGTTTCTTTGTATATTTGTATATTTGTTTATTTGTTATACTTTTAATAGTGAAGTGTTATTCAAAACAGCAGTGCCGTATAGGAATAAAACGTCGTTGTTTTCGCCAAAGTCAATATATTGTCCCATGATATCCGCTGTGATGTATCTAAGGTCAATCAAAGTTACTTTTGAATACCCTTCAACAAGAAGTGGAGATAATGAACTTGAGAAACTGTCTCTGAATATGAACAATTCCTTGCCCTCAGGATTATTTCCGTTTTCAATAGTGATTATTGGATTTGCGCCATGCAAGAATACATCGTAAGGATCCGTGCCCTCGAAACGATCCGTTGCATAAACTGTAGTAGTTTCCATGTTTAGGGCTTCATCAACTATCGGATTTTTCTCGTCAAGTTTCTTCACCACCCAATTATCCATTCCTTCAGATGTTAGATAAACTAAACTTTCTGGATCTAGTGGAAGTGGATATTGCCCACCGTAAACACCTTTGAACCCTTCAATAACGTTCTCTGCATATTCAACATCTTTGATTTCGTCATAAACGCCCATAGCTTTCGCAAGTGTATTTGCAACTTCTAAAACCTTGTCTTGTGACCAATGCAAATCGGTATTATAATAATCATCTTCATCTAAACTGTCAAAAATGTTAATATACGTTCCGTTGTCGCCCATGCCTTCTTGAAGAAGTTTCATCATTTTATCATAATCCAAATCAAGATATCCGTTAGCTTCAGCAATATAATAATTTTTATCAGGGATTACTGAATAGAAAACGTTGTTGTTTGGAAAATATTTTTCAATTAAAGTATTGAATTTCTCAGCACCCTTTACAATTGAACTGTCTTTCAACGGATATTGAATCTTACTAACGTTTCCATCAACAACATAAATTCCACCGTTGTCAGATTGACCAAACACGTTATACAACCAAAATGCCTTGATACTTCTCCAAGCATCACGGAACACAAATTGGTCAAGTGCGTATTTATCGAAATCTTCCATGAAATCAACACTTAATATGTCATCAATATTAACGTCAGGGAATTGCTCCAAAGGACGTCTTTCATCGTATGAAATATCTTTATCTGCAGCTAGTATGTTTCCAAAAAAGAAACCGCCTAAGATAGTGGCAAACATCACTACTATAACAATATATTTATATTTATCTTTCATATCTTTCGCCTCCTATTTTAGAATCTGAAATACAAGAATGGGTTGAAAGAACCGTCAATCAAGTATGCTACTATAAGAATGAACAAGCTACCAACAAACAATATTTCAACAATGTTCATAATGTTTTTAGCAGTTTCTCCGCTTTGATTAATTTTGTTGTACAAGTATTTTGGAATTGGAGTTGCACCCACAATCGCCATTACGAATATCAAAGAATAACTCTTTAGATAGTAAATCGCTGATTGAGAAATTAACGGTACTCCGCCTGCTCCGAATAAGCCTCCGATTGTTCCCAATGCACCTTTTAATGTTGTTGCATCGAAAATTATGAAACTCATCATAATAATTATTACTGTGTAAATGTACGAAACGAATTTCGGCAATTTTGCCAAGAATTTAGTAATAAAGAATTTCTCTAGTACTAATAACACACCGAAGTAGCAACCCCATGTGATAAACGTCCAACCCGCTCCGTGCCAGAATCCCGTTAGGAACCAAACCACCGCGATATTAAGTATCCATCTCATTGTTGTTACTCGGTTTCCGCCTAGTGGAATATACACGTAATCTTTGAACCAAGTTCCCAATGAAATATGCCATCTACGCCAGAAATCTGTTACGTTCTTACTGATAAACGGATAGTTGAAGTTCTCAAGGAAGTCAAATCCGAAGATCTTTCCAAGTCCGATTGCCATATCACTATAACCTGAGAAGTCAAAGTAGATGTGAAGGGAAATTGCTATTGCATACAACCAGAAGAATAACACTGATTGATCAGCGGAATCTTTAAATGCAGCAATAAATTCGCCCAGTAAGTTTGCTATCAATACTTTTTTCGCAAGTCCGATTATGAACCGTGAAGAACCTTGTGCAACAAACTCCATTGAGTGTTTACGTACTGTTAATTGATCCGCTACTGTTGTATATCTTACGATTGGTCCTGCAATTAATTGCGGGAACAATGAAACATACGTAGCAAAATTTAACCAGCTTTTTTGCACTTTCGCATTGCCACGATACAAGTCAATTGTGTATGACAAGGTTTGGAAAGTGTAGAAACTGATACCGATTGGTAGCGCCAATCTAAGTGGGTCTAAGTCAGAACCAACCACGCCATTGATTGTTTCAATGAAGAAGTCCGTGTACTTAAATACGCCTAGCAGTGCTAAACTTATCACTACTGATGAAATCATCCATGTTTTACTTGCTTTAGTTCCTCTGTATTTTTCGATTAAGCGTCCGTGTACATAGCCTGATGTTATTGTGAATAACATTAGCAATGAATAGACTGGCTCTCCCCAAAAATAGAAGAATATACTTGCTAAAAATAATACGAAGTTTTTCGCTTTAAATGGTACTGCAAAGTATAGAAGTATAACTACTGGAAGAAAGTAAAATAAAAATGTTATGCTTGAAAATAGCATTTCTTCCTCCTTTTTTGAATTTTCTACAAGTTTTCACATATTTCGAAAATTCTTTTTTCTAAATTAGGGTAGCCTAAAATTTAAGCCACCCTAATCAATTTAATTATATTGTATATTATTCTTAGTCTAATTGCAAGGAAATCGAACCTTTTTCGAAGTTAAATGACTTTGCAACTTTTCCAAATAATACTATAAACACATAATTTGTTTTAAATTTTGTTGTTACTATTCTACAGTATCTACTCTAGTTTGAGCATCTCCAACTGATCCAGCAAGAGTTTCGAACGCTGGAGCGATAGAATCAACTATTTCAACAAAGCTCATTACCATGAATACATAATCACCAGAAGTGTTTACATAAAGTGATTCAGCAGAAACACAAATCCATTTTCTTGTATCAATGTTATCGAATACATTTTTTGCAATTGCTTCAGCGTCAACGCCGTCTTTTACTTTCAACATAACCATTGAGTGAGGTTGTGAGCCGATCATAGCCTCTGAAACTGATCCAGATTCGATTGATGCTGTAAAGTCTTCTTCAGTTAAACCTGTGAAGTATTCAGCTTGTTCAGTTGGAATATCTTTAGTCTCAACCATTAATTCAACTTTTGCGTCTTCGTTGATTTTCTCTAAAATTTCTGTTGTTGTTCCCTCTAACTCAGTTTTTGCTCCGCAACCTGCGAATACACCTAGAGCTAATACCATTACCAATAATACACTTATAATTTTTTTCATTTTTAATTGTCTCCTTAAATTTATATTACACTTAAATAACATTGTCCACACCCAAATCGTATCACAATTTTGAAATGTTTTATTATTTAATTACACTTTTTCTTGAATTTGTTATAGAATAAAGAAAACAGTGCATTTTCACCCACTGTTTTCTTTTCTAATTATATTTATTTAATAAAGTTTTTTTCGCTGTCAAACATTGCGCTACACTTTTTGCAATAGAATCCACCTGACTCTTTGTGTTTTTTTAGTTTATGTACGCAAGTCGCTTTGTCTTTTTGCTTGAAATGCTTAGACCTTTTTGTAGCAAGTGTAATAAAATCAAAGCTCCACCACAAAACGAAAATCATAGTGGGCAACATCATCAAGGATTGGAACATGGTATTGTATGAAATCACGGCTTCACTTAAAACCAAGCTAAACAAAATTGCTGCTAGAACACAGGCAAGTGCTGTCACTGCATATTTTATTAGTGCTCTTTTTTTCAAGCCTAAGTACCAATCATGAGCAGCGAACATACCAGTGAATACTGCTAGTACTATCGCAATAAATTGTGACTTCTCATTAAAAGCACCGTCTTTAATTTGCCAAAACATCGGAATATCTTCTACGTTCACGCCCGCCACAACAGTATCAGGTTCAACGTATTTTACTTTTTTAGGTACTATTGTTGATGGCAAAATCTCGCCATTTTCACTTACTGTTGCATTATATTCTTCTAATGGTTTTTCTAATTTCTTTTTTTTGCTCATAATCTCTCCAAAACAATCTCTATCTTTTCATAATTCTTTTTCTAATATCTATATTATAGCTTTAGTTGAAGATTTTGTCAATACTACAAATGATTTTTACACAATATAAATAAGAATTTACACCTATATTTCTTAATTAAAAAAAGTCGCTACTAGTGAATAGTAACGACTTTTTAATCTAATATTAAAGATTAATAGATAGGTGAGTTTGGCATCATTGAGTTTTCTGGATATGCAGTGTCGCCTCTAGTAGATCCGTCTGGCATCATTGATGGATTTGGTGATTCAATCACGTCATCTTTTCCATCCATTTCAGCAATCATCTTCTCTAACTCGCCTTTGATTTCAGTAAGCTCTTGTTGCTCACTAGCTGTTAGTTTTTCAATTCTCATAACTAAGCTGTTAGCTTCGGTTTTTTTAGCCATGTCGTCAGAACCTTCCCAGTTGTAAGCCTCATAGTCGTTCTTTACCATTTGAGCTGAGTCGCTTTGTGTACAACCACTAAAGCTTAATACTAATGCTAGTGCAAGCACTATAACCATAAATTTTTTCATAATGAAAAATCCTCCAATTTTGATACCATTATTGTGGCATTCAGGAGGATTTTTTATTCATGATTTCAAAAATTAGTTTAAATTTATTTTTTTCACTGTAGAACTATTAAAATAAACCAACAATTTTATCATCAATTACGTCCATTTGCATAGCTGTTGGATTTTTTGACAAACCTGGCATAGTAACTACGTTTCCAGTAAGTGCCACTACGAAATCAGCACCTGCACTGACCATCATTTCTCTAACCGTGATTCTAAAACCTGTTGGTCGTCCAATAATTTTTGGATTATCCGTTAAGGAAGAAGGAGTTTTCGCCATGCACACAGCCATTCGGTCAAACCCTAGCTCTTTAAATTTCACTAACTGCTCCAAAGCGTTTTTCGTAAAATCAACCCCATCAGCTCCATATATTATTTTTGCTATTTTTTCAATTTTTTCTTGAATTGTATCACTCAAATCATAAGTATGTGTGAAAGTTTTATCACCAGATTCAAAATTTATAATATCCAAAACAGTTTTAGCTAAGTTGATTCCGCCTTTTCCTCCATGTTCCCAAACTTCTGAAATTTCCACTTTATGATTGTTTTTTGCCATGTAATCATACAATGAAGAAACTTCCGCATCAGTATCTGTTACGAATTTATTTATGCAAACCACGTATGGTACATTAAATGCTTTTACACTTTCGATATGTTTTTCTAAATTACCAATGCCTGTTAACATTGCTTCAACATTTTCCACAGCCAAATCTGCTTTTCCAACACCACCATGCATTTTCAAAGCACGAATTGTAGCGACGATTACTACCGCACTTGGACTGAATTCACCTGCACGCGTTTTTATGTTCAAAAATTTTTCAGCACCTAAATCAGCACCAAACCCAGCTTCAGTAATTACAATATCAGAAAGCTTTCTTGCTAAGTTTGTTGCAATTACGCTGTTGCATCCATGTGCGATATTTGCAAATGGACCGCCGTGAACTAGCGCTGGAGTATGTTCAAGCGTTTGAACAAGGTTGGGCATAATTGCATCTTTCATAATTACAGTAACAGCGCCTGAACAACCAAGTTCTTTCACCGTTACAGGTTTTTTGCTGTAGTTATATCCAATAATAATTTTTTCAACTCTTGCTTTGAAATCTTTCAAATCCTTAGCAAGACACAAAATCGCCATAATTTCTGACGCTACAGTAATATTAAATCCATCACCACGACAAACTCCATTTCCATTACCAAGTCCAACTACAATCTTTCTCAACACTCTGTCGTTCATATCAAGACAGCGTTTCCATGTTATAGTTTTTGGGTTAATAGAAAGTTCATTTCCTTGCTGTAAATGATTGTCAATAATCGCTGAAATAGCGTTGTTTGCAGTAGTGATTGCGTGAATGTCACCAGTGAAATGCAAGTTAATATCTTCCATAGGAACAACTTGTGCATAACCGCCACCACACGCACCGCCTTTCACGCCCATAACTGGACCAAAACTAGGTTCACGAATAGCAACAATCACTTTTTCACCTAATAAATTTAATGCATCAGCCAAGCCAATAGTTGTTGTAGATTTTCCTTCACCTGCTGGCGTTGGGTTGATAGCTGTTACTAAAATGACTTTTCCGTCTTTTTTGTTTGACAGTCTATCCATCACGTCTAAATTTATTTTAGCTTTATATTTTCCGTATAACTCCAAATCATCCTCGTCAAGATTCAATGTCTTCGCGATTTCTACAATTTTATTTATTCCGTTCATTTGTGCAATTTCTAAATCAGTTTTATACATAAACAACCTCCAAAATTAACAGCAGTAGAAAATATTAAAATTAGTTACCGCATTCGATAGAAATAGTATTAAAAATTTCTAACAAATCTTGAACTTTTACTGCATTTTTATCACTACCCGCCTTGTCAAGAACAGCCTTACCCTTATCCATCATCAAAATTCTATTTCCGTAATCAACAGCAAAACGCAAGTTGTGAGTTACCATAAGCGTAGTAATTTTTGTTCTCTCAACAATTGATTTTGTTAATTCCATAATCTTTTCAGAAGTGCGTGGATCAAGAGCCGCAGTGTGTTCGTCAAGAAGTAGCAAATCAATAGGTGTCATCGTAGCCATTAGAAGCGTAAGAGCTTGTCTTTGCCCCCCTGATAATGAACCAACTAGAGTATCCATTTTATTTTCCAAACCTAGATCTAGTGTGGAAACTAAATCACGAAATTCCGCTATTTGACTTTTTTTAAGCCCTTGGGACAGGTTAAATGGTTTGTTTTTGTTTACTGCAATTGCCATATTTTCTGAGATAGTCATTTGTGATGCAGTACTCATAGACGGATTTTGATAAACCCTACCAATTCTCCTTGCACGAACAAACTCTTTTTGAACAGTTATATCAGTATCATCAAGCAAAATTCTTCCGCCTTCAATCCCCATAGTTCCGCTAATCAAGTTCAGCATAGTAGTTTTTCCCGAACCATTACTTCCAACCACTGAAACGAACTGTCCCTTTGGCACAAATAGATTAAAATCTTCGAAAAGCACGCTTTCGTCCACAGTATCTTTATTAAAAATTTTTACTAAGTTTTCTAATTTAAGCATGATGTTTCTCCCTATTTTTAATCTTTTTACCACCTGATAAAACCGAATTATTTAGTATTAAGATAACAGCAAATAACACAGCCATAATAAGTTTCAAGTATCCAGAAGGAACTCCGAAAGCGATAATGATATTCAAAGCGCCCGTGTAAATTAATGCACCAACAAGAACCGCAGTAGTACCTTTCACAAATCTAAGATTTTTAAAAATTGCAGTACCTATAATTACTGATGCAAGAGCAATTACTACCATGCCCACTCCAGAATTATTGTCGTACACATTAGTCCATTGACTGTAAACAGCACCTGCCATTGCAACCATACCGTTTGCCATTGCAAGACCTAGAATTTTATAATTCCCAGAATCTCTGCCCATAGAAACGCACATTTTCTCGTTAGAACCAACAGCACGTAGCATAAATCCTGTTTTAGTTTTCAAGAAAAGATCGATAATGATTTTAAAAACAATACAAATTATTACTAGTACTAAAATATTTCCATAAACATCATAAGCACCGAAAGAATTTATAAAATCATTGTTGAAAAGATTTCCTTCCGTGTAAGGAAGATAGACTTTCATACCTGACAAAACAAGGTTCACAGAAATTAAAGCAGTCATTGTTAAAATACCGCTTAGAAGATTGCTGATACCAAATTTCACGTGAAGAATACCTGTAACAGCGCCACAAATCATACCAGCTCCGATAGCAATAATCATTGCAACAGAGAAATGAACACCGCCATTAATAAGCGTAATTGCAACCACCGCACCAAGAGGGAATGATCCGTCAACCGTTAAATCGGGGAAATCAAGAATTTTGTATGAGATGTAAACACCCATGGCAACAAGCCCATAACACAATCCTTGCTGAATAATTGTTAATAATGTATTGTAAATAAACATAATTTTAAATCCTTACTTATATTTTAAATTCTTAATATCCTAAGCAACGTCAGCTAAATCTTTGCCAGAAACACTATCCGGTACAGTTAGCCCAAGCAATTCCGCCATATCACTGTTGTAGCAGAAGAAAGAATCTTCAATTGAAATATAATCACCAGTAACAATTTCTTCGCCTAAAATAATACGAGCCATTAAAAGCCCAGTAGCTCTACCAAGTTCCACGTAATCTAAAGAGGCAGAAGCAAGTGCGCCGATCTTAGAATCAACTCCGTCCACCGTAATATCATAACCTTCTACTTGAACAATTTCACTACCGTAAACAGGGATTCCAAGTGGAGTAAGAATTTTCAAAATTTCAGGCATAACTTGAACAACCGTGTTGTCCGTTAGACCAGTCAACGCGTCAATTCCCTCATTAACAAGAGCGTTAGTGGTTGTAACAATCTCATTTACCGCATTGATACTTTTTGCAATAATTTCAATATTACGCTCTTTAGCAACTTCTTTTAAAACTTTAATTTGGCTCAAAGAATTTGGTTCATTGATAGAATAAATTACACCAATTTTTTTCACATCAGGCTGAATTGCTTGAATTATATCAAGTTGCCCAACAAAATCAAGAACGTCGCTTGAACCAGTGACATTAACTTTATTTGTAAATAAAGCAGGATCACTTACCGCAGCATAAACTACAGGAATTCTTCCGTCAACTGCTTGAACTGTAGCAATAGCGGAAGGAGTTGCGATTGCGCCAATAATCTCTACATTTTTATTTTTCAAAAATTGAGCATGACTAGCGGAAACCGATGTATCAAAATTGCTGTCCAAAACTTCAATTTCATATTCTTCAAGATCAATACCGCCTTCAGCAAGTCCTTGCAAAATACCCTCAAGCGTATTATTCAAAGAATCGTGATTACCGTATTTAATTATTCCAATAGTTTTTTTAGCCTCTCCACAAGCTGTAAAGCTTGAAAGTGCTACTGTTAATACTAATAAACACGCAATAATTTTTTTCATAATGTTCTCCTGGTTTTTGTTTTTTTTGTTTGGATTTTTTAGGTTAGTTAGATGGGGCGATTTGCCCCAAACCCCAATAAGGGGGTGACCCCCTTAACCCTCTTTTTTTATAGGGAGATTGTTAGGGGCAATTTCATTTAGTTATATATATTTAGTATTTTTCTTATCTGTTTATTTATTACTTCCTAACTCACTCTTATAACATTAACAAGCATTACATAGAATGGGTCAAGGGGCGTGCTCCTTGTTGGGGTTTGGGGCGAATAGCTCCATTTTCTT
>CAMQZB010000007.1 GCA_947039455.1 uncultured Clostridia bacterium | reverse complement strand
TTCGTCGCCTGTTTTTTCTAGTTTTATTGGACGATTCATTATATCATAGGTAGTTCTTTCCACTAGTCCGTTTTCGTTGGTTTTTGTTGCTAGATTACCGATTTTATCGTACTCATAGGTTGCTGAAACATTGTTTGGATTGGTTGTTTTGATTACATCTCCAATTGCGTTGTGTTGCGTTATAACCGTTCCGCCGTTTGGCATTGTTTCTGTTTTTATGTAGTCGATATCATTGTATGCTGTTGTGAACACATTGCCGTTTCTGTCAGTTGTGCTTGTTACTCTATTGATTGCATCGTAGGTATATTCAATCTTGATTCCGTCTTTTGATGTTACGCTTTTTTGTCTTCCTATTTCGTCATATTCATATAATGTGAAGTTGTTAAATGGGTCGATTTCTTTTGTTGCTCGGTTCAATGCATCATATTCATATTGCGTTACGTTTCCATTTGGATCAGTTAGGCTTGTTATATTCCCGTTTTTATCACGTTGATATACTATCTTTCCACCAAGTGAATTATTTTCTTCCATTAACTGCCCAATATCATTGTATTTATAGGTTACTGCATTTCCTTTCAAGTCGTATTTCGCTGTTACGTTTCCGCTTAGGTCATACTCATATCGCTCAACTCCACCGTTTGGATAGTTTTTGCTCTCAATTCTTCCGTTTTCAAAATAAGTGTAGCTTGTTTTTACACCTTTTTCGTTTTCTTCTTCTATTAAGTTGTTTTTGCTGTCATAACTATAGTTCTTTTCCGTTCCGTCAGCATTCACTTGCTGTATTAACCTACTCATTTTGTCATAGATCATTACTGTTTTTTGCTCTTCTGCATTGATTTGCTCTATTGCTCGACCTATCACATCATATTTTACTCTCGATGTGTTTCCAAGTACGTCAATCTCTCTTGTTAAGTTTTTGTGCTGGTCTTCATAGAAATATTGCGTTGTTTTGTTGTTGAAATCCGTTTCGCTTTTTACTTTATTTTTAGTTACAAATCCATCTTCACTAGTATAATAATCCAAAGTTTTTTCTCTTTGCATTTTATCAGTTATACTAATTAGAAGTGTTCCGTCTTCATTATATGTAAAAGTTTCCACTTGGT
The DNA here is from genome assembly GCA_947039455.1 of uncultured Clostridia bacterium. GTDB lineage: Bacteria > Bacillota > Clostridia > Christensenellales > CAMQZB01 > CAMQZB01. The sequence continues at coordinate 79,439 of CAMQZB010000007.1, read as the reverse complement.
TTATTGCGTCAGTTTTCTTGATTAGATTATCGAATTCGTCATACTCCATAAGTGTGATTTTACCAAGTGGATCGATAGTTTTTACTACGTTTCCACGTTGGTCTTTCTCTTGTTGGGTATGGTTTCCTTTCTTATCAATTACTACATCTTTCGTACGTGGTTTATTGTCTTTTGTGTACTCTTCATACGCTTTCCACTCCGCTCCGTCACGCTTTATATCTGTTATATTAATCCAATCTATGTCGTTGTGGTAATAATACTGATATTGGGTAACATTACCGTATGTATCACGCTCTTCAATAGGTTTCATGAAGCTGTTATACACTATTCTGCTATCTATTGCGTTTTCGTCTATTATGTAGCGTGCTGATGTTCCTATCTCCCCCTCTTGGGTTACTTCATCGTCGTATATAAAGTATTTTACGTTGTTATTCGCATCGTATTGACGTACTATTCTTCCTAAGATATCATAGTTGTTTGTCATTACCGACTGCTTCGTTTCGTCTTGAACACTTTCTAATACTCCTGTGAAGATATTGTATGTGTAGTTACTGCGATTATCGTTTAAATCGTATGTTCCCACTAGCTGTTTGTTGCTGTTATACGAATATCTAACCTGACGATCTAAATCATCTGTTACGCTTTCTAATAAGTTGTTGCCGTTATATTCGAATAATAGTTTTCTTCCGTATGTATCAGTTACTTTTACTAGTTTATCACCCTCAAAAGTTGTTGTGATTGTGTTGCCAAATTCGTCTTTTACTACATTTAAATTGCCTGTTTCTTTATTGTATTCATATGATAATCCGCTCTTGTCTTCATACTTTATCGTGCTTTCGCCCACCGTCAATGTGCTTTCAATTTCCGATGTTGGTTTGTATTCATTTGAGCCTTTCGCTGTTTCAATAAATGTGATTTTCGTTCCTGTTGGAAGTTTTACTTCATACATATTACCTTGAAGTAATCCTTCAGTTAATACATATAATTCATCTTCGCCGTATTTGACTTTACTATGTAATCCATCAACAGATAACACTTCTAGTTTTGCACCTTTTGTTATTACTTCAGCTACTTCTTCGTCGCCGATTTTAGCGTAAGCTTTTAATGTTTGGTGGTCTACTATTGCGTATTTTGCATCTATTTTAGTTGCTGTTGTGTCGAAATTTACGGTATAGCCTTTGCCCACTATGCTCTCTGCATTTGGGTTCATACTGTTATATGTTCTTGTGAAATTAAGCGGTAGACTATCTTGTGTATATGAGATATCCGTTACTTGGTGGATATAGTTTCCCGTCAACAAGTTAGTACTTGCTGTTGTTATCCATTGCTCAACTTCTTCACCCTCTACTCCTGCATACAAATCACTGAAAGTAAGGCTTGTTTTACTTGATGGTAGATCGTCTTTTATGTACTCTTCAAATGTCCATACTTTAGCTTGTTTTTGGTAGATTAAATCTATTTGTTTGGCTATATCATCTTTATTACCATCGTAGTTTATTCCGTAGTATGCTCCATTTCCAGCGTCAGCTACGCCTTTTAACACTTCCGCTTTTGGGTCTACTTCTCCGCTGTATAGTGATATTATGTTTATTTGTATGCCATGAACTCTTTTCAAATTCAAAACATTACTTTTCAACTGTTCCGATCCACCATAGATGCAAATATAGTTTAACACTTTGTTTTTTCCTGAAAGTGAAAATGCATCAGGAGCACCATAAAAACTATTTAGTGCTATGATCTGCAAAGTCTCACCTTTCATAGTCTCTAGCGCTTCTTTCAATTCTTCTTGATTAGAAGTAGCGCTACAAGCGATATTATTCGATTCCGAATTATCTATAATACCAATCTTCAATTCACTATTTTTTGCCTTTTCTATATATTTTTCAATGATCTTAATCTCAACACCTTGAGTCTCAATATTAGTATAATCAAAATAATTTTCATCTCTTCCTGTTGTAAAACTATAATAAAGATGTGGACAAACATTTAATGGAGCTTGGCATTTTACTTCCACTCTATGATTACATGGTATCTCATCATAATTGCATTCTTCGTTGTTTATTTCTAAATCAGCACACATTTTTTTATGCGTTAAACACTCTGTGTAACCATCATTAGTATGCTTTGCTTTATCATAACCTCTACATGTTCCACCATATTGTTTTTCAGTATAATATCTTCTATGCTGTCTTTCTGTTAAAAATACAATTTCATGATTTTCTAATTGCATTTGTATGTCTTCTTTGCCTAGCAAATATGTGCTGAAATGGGTTGTTTTGGCGGTTACTGTTTTGTTAACTGTATCAACTACGCTTGGTAGTGTTTCAAGTTTGCTTGTTTCTTCATTTACGTAAACTATTCTTAATTTATCTGGTGATAGCTTTTGTTCATCTAGCTGCGCATCAGTATAAGTAAATGTTATATCAGCTTCTTCAAACTCGTATCCGCCACTAGTGAAAGTAACTGGATCGCCAATTATTCCGTCTAAGTTGTTAAAGTATTCATGGTCATTCTCATGAGCTAGCACTGTTGCAAGGGCGAAGTTTTCGTCGCCTTTTACCGTTACTGCTGCTGTTGCTAAATTTGATACAGCATTTTTAACTACTTCTTTTTCTCCAATAACGTTTGCTGTTAATGGATCGGTGCCGTTTAAAACTTCTGCGCCGTCGAAGATTCCGTCGCTATCAGTGTCGGCTTTTAGTGGGTTTGTTCCGTGATAACGTTCTTCAAAATCGGTAAGTCCGTCGTTGTCCGTGTCGGATTTTAGAGCATCTGAACCTAGAATTAATTCTTCCTCGTCGGTTAGTCCGTCACCGTCGCTATCTGCCTTTGGTGTGAATTTGAATTCTTCATCTTCTACAATTGTGTTAAATTCTACAACTATTTCTGAAGAGAATGAACCCTCATTTTCCGCATTCAATGCCTTTATTTTGTATGTTGTTGTTTTGCCAATATACTCGCTATAACTTGTTTTTAAGTATTTTCCAGCAATTAATTCTAACGTACCGTCGGAATTTTCACGATATACTTCATAACTCGAAGCTCCGTTTGACTTATTCCAATTCAGCGTTAGATCGTTACCTTCAATTTTACTGAACACTATAGGAGCTTTTGCTGGTGCAACATATTTTGCTTCATTTGAATTATCTGAATGAACTCCTTCAAAACTTGAACGAACAACATATGAATACGTTGTATACGCATTTGCTGTCACATCAATAAAAGTATTACCCTGTATATCAGTTTTAACCTCTTCATAGATACCATTTCGCTCACTTCTATACACTGAATATGTCATTTGACTTGGAGCTACTTTCAATTGCGGTTTGGTACTCATATAAGTCATTGCTGTTGCTTCCGATACTGCAACCGAGTTCCATGATAGTTGAATTCCGTTTGAGCTATTAATTTCCAATGTAGGAGCTTTCGGCGGAACAACTACGCTATCTTTTATTACGTTTATTGTTCTAGTGTCTTTTTCGCCTGCCTTGTTTGTTGCTGTAATCGTAACTATGTTCGTATCTACTTCATAAACTATATCTTTAACATCGATTTTACTTACACTTTCTACCGTTTTGTTATATATTTCATTACCTTTATTCATGACAATTACTGATATAGACGCTATATTAGATAAACTCTCTACAGATATTGACAGATAGTCATCTGCTGACAATATTTTTTCATTCAATTCTGAAGTATTATATATTGAATTTACACTAATAATTGGAAAATCTAAGGCTCTTGTAACCATAATAGTCTTTACAACAGTTTCGCCTATGGCATTTGTCGCCATAATTTCAAGTTTATTAAGTCCACCCTTAAAAACAAGGTTGTTAATTCTAATTACATTCTCTACGTCAGTAAAAGTTTCACCAAATAGCTGGCTTCCACCATTAGTGACAGTTACTTGCAATGTATCAACATTTGAAATACTCTCTATGTCTATTTCCAATATTGGGTTATTTCCAAGTGTAGTGTATTCAATAGCTTCAAAGTTGAATTTTGAATTTACATTAATTACAGGTATATCAAACACTTTTGTAATATTTATAGTTTTAGTGAAAGTTTTGCTCTCCGCATTTGTCACTGTAACTTTAAGTTCATTGACACCGCCTTGACAATTTAATTCATAGAGTGGGATTTCAACAGCATTGTTTTTGAAAATATCATTGAATAAAATATTTCCCGAATTCGTCATTATAACTTCTATACTAGTAATTGAAGAATAGCTTTCGGCGTTTACAGCAAACACATCAGCAGTCAATTCCTCAAACACGATATCGTCAAGTCTAAATTCTTCGTTAAAGGTCATCTTAGGTATATCTTCACCTCGAATTATAGTTATAGACTTCTCAGATATCTCTCCGTCAGCGTTTTCAGCAGTTATTTTAAGTGAGTTTTCGCCTTCTTTATATTTTAAATCATTTATTCTTATAGATTTTTCACCGTAATATTCTTTGCTTGTTTCGTTCAACTTCACTGTGACTTTTTCCATAGGTGAAAAACTGTCTACTGAAATAATTAATTCCGCGTTAGCATTATCAACAGTAAAGTGAATTACTTCGTGGCTGAATGCATCATTTAAATTAATTTTAGGAGTATCAACAGTTTTCGTTATTTGAATTACTTTTTTGCTAGTATCGCCCTCTATATTTGTTGCAGTAATTGTTAAATAATTTGTGCCGACTTCGTATATTGTATATGGTAAAGTGATGTTTTTATTTGTTGTGTCAAAATTATCTTCCAATAAAGTTTCGTTACCGTTTGTCAATTTTACATTAATATTATCAATGGCCAAAACACTTGAAATCGAAAGTTCAAGTACTGCATTTTGTCCTAGTTCCTTATAGTCAATTGTGCTGTGATTAAATTCATCATTAAGGCTTATTACTGGTAATTGAACCTCTCTTTCACGCATAACTGTTATAGATTTTTCAGCTACCTCGCCGTCTTTATTTTCTGCTATAATTGTAAGCGTATTTTCGCCTACTTCATAGATTAAATCACTTACTTCTATGTCATTCCCGCTATAGTCTTTATTATAAATTTCTCCACTTGCTCCGTGCACTTTCACCGTGACTTTTTCCATAGGTGAAAAACTTTTTACCAAAATATTTAGAACAGTATCTTCTGTGTCTACTGTGAAATAAACTATTTCATATCTAAAAGCTTCATTCACATCAATTATAGGCACGTCCACATCTTTTGTTATTTGTATAACTTTTGTGCTAATATCACCCTCTATATTTGTTGCAGTTATTGTTAAATCATTTGTTCCAACTTCGTAAATTGTGCTTGGCATATCTATGCTCTTTGTTTTTTCAGCAATGTCTTTGTTTAATAACACTTTACTTCCGTTTGTCAATTTTACATTAATATTTTCAATAGCCAAAACACTTGAAATCGAAAGTTCAAGTACTGCATTTTGTCCTAGTTCTTTATAGTCAATTGCGCTGTGATTAAATTCATCATTAAGGTTTATTACTGGAACATCTCGTTCTCTTTCTACTATTATAGTTTTTTCACGTACCTGATTCTTCATGTTTTCAATACTAATTTCAAGAATGTTCGTTCCGCCTTTAAATGGCAGCGTTTCTATAGTTACTTTTTCTGTGACATTTGGGAATTTTTCATTATAAATGGTTTTCTCATTATTAGTCACCTTCACATTTATTTCTTTTATGGCAGATCTACTTTCAAAATTTACTACAAGTTCTGGAATTACATCAAGAACATTATAATGAATATTATCCACCATGTATTCTGTATTTAATATTATTTTCGGAATGTCAGGTGTAACGCTTCCGCCACCACTTGATCCGCCACCACTTGACCCACCACCACTTGCAGGTCTATAGGTTTTTACAATTTCATCTTTACCCAATAAATTTTTTGGTAGCTTAGAAAAATATGCACCAACAACCAACATATGTCCGTTTGTTATTTCACCACTATTATAAATTTTCGCCATGGAATTAATATATAAATCGTTGACTTTCGTATCTGATTCTAAAACAAAAGACGTTTCCTCTCCATATATAACCAATGAAGTAATTTTTCCCGTTTCTAACTTTGTCCATGAATTTGACATTATTATCACTTCATTAAAATCACCTTTTAACACTTGCTTGGCATCGTCTTTTTGAGAAACATATATATTTATACTACTAAGTTTATTATTTATTGTGATATCGCTATTTGAAATTATTGTTCCAACTGATGAGTCAACCAATTCTATATCAACCACAGAACCGCTATAGCTAGAGGTTGTAATTTTGTTGACACTTGAATTCTCTATCTTCAATTTAATTTCATTTCCAACGATAATAATTTCCCCTAAGACCGTAACGTTTTTAAGCGTGACTGTTTGTACATTATCTGTTGATATGTATAAATTACCATTTACAATAGTATTTGACAAGGTATTTTCCCTTCCACGAAGTACGATATCTTCACTCATTTCATCGGCATAATCTTCTTCAGAATCAGTGATAAGTGTACTTGATAAAGACGCTAAAAGATTACTTACATACTTTAACGAGGCATTTCCGCTTTTTATTTTGTAGTCATCACCTAAATAGTAAGCTATACCTTTGGTTATATAATCCTTACTTGAAGAAGTCTCGCCATTTGAACTAGTTTCGAATGTTGACATAGGAGCATATGCGCCCACATTGATAATTTCACTTGAAAAATCATCTCCGTTTAAACTCACGTCGAAGGTAGACATAGGTTCAGACGCACTCACATTCTTCACTACATTAGCGTTGCTAATTTTATCGAAATTTTGTACATCTTCATATTTCAATATGTCAAGAAACATTTCATAAGCAAGATCCATAGTTAAAACTTCTTCTTCAGGGTTATCCGAAACAGGAGTAGTCAAAAAGTACCTAGACAATATGTCCACGTACTCACCTATCTCCATATCTTTATTTATTTGCGTTTTATCGTAATGGTCTATTACGCCCATTTCAACTAACATATCAATATTAGTCATGTCGTTAAACGTCTCGTAAACATTGTCAATACCCTTACATGCTGTAAATAATACAGTATTTAACGCCATAATAAAACACAATAATATCGCTACTATCTTCTTTTTCATAAGTAAATCCCCACCTTTTTTCCAAAATAATAATTTTCATTCTATAAATTAGTCAATATAACGTCATATTACTATGAGATCATATTGAATTACATTCTTTATAAAAAAAGTCCGCACTTTTTCTATATTGCGGTACCCTTTGAAATAATAATACATTGAAGTTGTTTGACAAAATTCATCTGCCACAACTCCAACATATAATTTAAATTAGATTAGAATTATTTCTGACCCCCTAACACTTCAGTAAATTTTTCTAATCCGTTAGTAACTGTCCTGCTTTTAAAGCATAAATTCTACTTTGTTTTGTTTTCTTTCTTCAAAGCACTAGGTGCTTTTGGTTGATGAAAACAAAACATTGAAGCCGTTTCAACAGAATTCATAGCCACTGATTTTACCATTTTTTTCATTACATTTGTTACTTTTTTGTTCATATTATTTATACCTTCCTTTGTTTATATATTAATGAGATTGCTATTGATACAAAGCTCATTGATATTACTATTGATAAAATTGTATTTAACAGTACTAAAACAAACCATATTGCAATAAACACAAGAGTTGCAATTACTGAATATAATTTAAATTTTCTTTTTTCGCTTGTATCAAGCTGTTTATTTTCGCTATCTTGCGGGGCTTTAATTATTACAACAATAAGAAAAATAACATTTATTACACTACCCCAAATAAGCAGTGTATTTTGATAGGATAAAAGCAAATTGCTAATTATTAATACTGCTATCAAATTTACACTTAATATTAAATTGCATTTGAAATATGTATTTGCATGATAACCTCCAGTGAATGATCTAATTATTGCCAATGTCATTAGATAAACAATACATGCCAACAACATATTTAATAAAAAACCTATAATCATAACTATAACAATATTTACTGCTGTGGATAATATTATTTGAACACCATATTTATATATTTCTTTTTCATCTTCATTCTCAGAATCACAAAAGAAAAAGTTCACTATCTTATTGCTCAACTTTGAAATCATTACTTTCTCCGTTTTTTACAATAAGTATAGCAAACTTTAAATTTTTTGCAATAGGGTTTTCCTCAGTAGTTAAATATCTTCCCCAATAGTTAATGGAATTATAAGATTGACTGAAAATTCTTTTTTATCGTGGGTAATTTCCACTACTCCGTTATACTTCTTTACTAGTTCACGAATTGTTATTATTCCAAAGCCGTGGGATTTTTTGTTGTTTTTCAATGTGACAATTTTGCCGTTTAAAGTCTTTATTTCACCATCAAAATAGTTCTCACAATAAATTTTAATATAATTTCTATAGTTAGAAATTCGCAACGAAATCTTAGGCTCTTTGATTTTGCAACTGGCTTCAATCGCATTATTGAGAATGTTATACAGTAATATTGAAATATCATGGTTAGTTATTCCGTCATATTTTACTGACCCTATTTCATAAACAAATTCTATATTTTTTTCATTACACTTTCTTATATAGTTATTCAGAGCAGAATCTATAATATACGAGCCTGTATATATGTAAACATTTTCTTTCATTTTGTTTTGAATTTCATTTGTCAATTCTGCTAAGTATTTTTCAGCTTCTTCATAAATTTCTTGTCCAATTAGTTCATTTAAAAAGGAAAATTGCCCTACCAAATTATGTCTTGCTTTTCTCAATTCAACATAAATAGCGCTTACGCTTTCAGCTGAATCTATTTCAGCTTGCAGTTTTTTTTCATTATATTCAAGTTCTACAATTTCGAACTTCTTTTTCGAATATTTATAATAAAATATAAAAGCAAAAACATTGATCAACACCAAACACATTGTAACAATTAATACAATAAACAAATCAACTCCGCCATTTAGCTCTAAATTAAGTTTAAATACAACAATTTCAATAATATATGATAGTATGAACAAAAATGAAAACCAAGTCCACTCCCATCGAGTTAAATCTAATATTGATTTCTTGCAAACTATCAATACCAATAAAGTAAATGTAATTTGAAGTGATTTTGCAAAGATTAAAGATATTAATCTCATATCATGATTGATATTTATAATACTTTCGATATCAACATCTAGTATCATCGGAATTAGCGTAGCAGTTAATATGCTTGATAACATTACTATACAAATTGGTATAACCGCAAAGAAAATTTTCCTATAACTTTTTCCTTGAAAGAAAATTATCACATAAAGTATCGCAACAATAAAATAGCTAATACTAGCAAAAGTTTCAAACTTAACTAGTTTATTAATAATATACACGCCACTTGCAAAAAACACAACATATCCTATCGCTGCAGCTATTGTTGATGTTTTGCCAAATCTAGGTTTTAACATTATATTAATGAAAAAGCAAATGATGCTCGCTTCAATTAAATTGATTATTATTTCCATTTTCACCTCAATGAAGCTATGAATTTTCTTTTCACATCTTCAATTCTATATTTGCTTAGTGGAATACATTCTTTATTTGTTAACACAACATCAATTCGATTGATAGTGAATATCTTTTTAATGTTTACTAAATGAGACCTATGACACCTGACAAAACCACTAGCTTCTAGAATTTTTTCTAACTTATCTAATGTTCCTTTTATAGTAAATTTATCATTTAGTGTATGGCAAATCAATTCATGTCCATAAACTTCTATATACAATATTTCATTTATAGAAAGTTTTCTAAGGCCTTGACTCGTATCAAACATTATTTCTGCATTTTTATTTATAATCTCAAGGTGTAAGCTATCAAGAACCTCTGGCAACTCTTCATCTATTTTTGTCTTTCGCACAAAAGCAAATGGTCGATGCTCAAATGACGAATAAACCATTTCATCATGACTGGTTATAAAAACAACTTCCAAATTAGCGTATATTTTTTTAAACATACTTACTAATTCAAACCCATCAATCGCAAGCATTTCAATGTCTGTAATTAAAATATCCAAATCAAGGTATTTACATTTTGTAAGCATCTCTTCTGCCGACTGGTACTTATTCAAAATCACGGTTTCCGATTTAAACTCGTTCATTACATGTTCGGAAATTTTATTTATATATGTAATTTCATCATCCACTATTGCAATTCTCATATTCCCGCCTCTTTAGTAACATTATTTGCTAATATTATACCAATTTTTAACTATTTTGTAAAGACTTTTTATTTTACAACATATTGCTCGTACATAGTTCTAATATTTTTTGAGCAGGATAAGGGTGGGTACCGCTATTTTGGAAAAATAGGTGGTTTTTCCTTATGGGATAAGGGAAAACCACGTGGTACCACGCTGAAAAGCTTTTTTGCAGGGAAACCTGTCGCTTTTTTTGGTGTTTACAGTTGTTTTATACTGTAATTTTAGACTGTTATTCAGTTTGGTTATAATGTTGATTGCCGATTGTTGTTTGGGTTTGGGGTATAAGCTTGAGCTTGAGTTGAGTTTGAGTATTGGTATGAGTTTGGGTTAATTTTTGTTGGATAGATTTAATTTATAGGATGGTAAAAGCCAGAACTTTCGTTCTGGCTTTTGTAATTTATGTATCCGATTTCTCAATTGTTTTTTTATATTTCAATATTAGTATTGCTATCTTTTAAAATTATTATTTCAGTTCGAAATAGTTAAATATGTTCGCAATAATTATATTTGGTTTCTTTAGGGTTAAATTACTTCTGCTTCAAACTGGCTAAATGAACTGGGTCCACTCTTCGTTTGAAATGTGCAATAGTTTTGACATTCTTCTGATATCGTCAATTGTAAATAGCTCTGGTTTTTTCAACCTTGTATAAACATACGGAGCTGACACTCCGATATATTTTGCTATGTCACGATTTGTAATATCATACAATCTTCTTTTGTAACACAAAAATGCGTTGAATTCTGTGTTCTTTTTTGCTATTTCATTCTCTTTCACTTTGGGCATCTGCACCCTCCTTTTTTCAAAACTTACTGTTTTGTTAATAATATCATATATTACTTAGGTGTTTTTTGTCAATCATAAACAAAATAAATTAACAATTTGGTAAGTTTTTACATATTGTAACCATAATTTGCTTGCTATTTAACAAAATGGTAAGTATAATATAATTAAAAATCGGAGGAACTAAGATGAATAGAATAAGATTATTAAGAAAGGCAAGAGGAAGAACTATGAAGGATTTGGCTGAATTTTTTGGGGTTACTGAAACTGCAATATCCTACTACGAAACGGAAAAACGTGAGCCCCCAATAAAATTACTGAAGGCTTTTGCTGATTATTTTCAGGTGTCTATTGACTATATTCTTGGCACTACTGATACACCTTTTTTACCTGAATTACACTATAAATTACATAAAAGACTTTTCGTTGCGCAATTAGTTACTATGCACAATTCGCAATTTGAGCTTGGAGAAGAAACGGAATTGATTACGGAAAATGATATACATAATCTAATGACTAAGTTCGAATATGACACTTGCGAAGACTATCCTTTGAACCTATTTCTCCAAATTACAATGCTTGGTTCGGTTCAAACCGGTAGACTTTCACTTGCATTGAAATGTTGCAACGATCATTTATTTCACAATCAGCCTTTACCCATCCTTGCAGAATTATATAAGGAGAATTAATGAATATACAAAAAAGAGAAAATGGAAAGTATCGAGCAAGAATTTATTTAGGAGAGATTAATGGCGTAAAAAAGTTCAAGACCATGACTAGTAGTGACAAAAAACAGCTTATGAAAGACGCTTCAGAATATGAATTTAACTTGCGTTATAAAAAAGATATTGTAAGTGAAATTACGCTTTTGCAAGGCATGGAAATGTATATTAGTTCACGTGAGAATATTCTTTCTCCCTCCACTATTAACGGTTATGAAAAAATTAAGAAAAACTATTTTCAAGATTTAATGGCTATAAAACTTAGCAAGATAAATAGCTTTATGATTCAAAACGAAGTTAATAATATGTGCAAGAATTTATCGCCAAAAACGGTTCAAACTTCATATGGTTTTTTAAGTTCAATCTTTAAAACTTATGCTAAAGAAATTCAGCTTGATGTAGTATTGCCTAAGTCACAAAGAAAAGCAAAAGTGCTACCAAACAGTCAACAAGTTAATGCCATGCTTGACCAATGCAAAGGCACTGATCTTGAGCTTGCAATCATTCTTGCTTCCCTTGGTAGTTTGAGAAGAAGTGAAATTATAGCACTAACGAGCGATGATGTTTTTGATACTTATATTCGTATTGACAAGGCGGTTGTTCATAACAAGTTTAATTTGCCAGTTGAAAAATCTACAAAGAATTACCAATATAGAGATATTCCACTTCCGCCTTTTGTTATTGACAAACTTAAACGTAAGCAAGGTAAAATTGTTAACTATACCCTTAATGGATTATCCGATAGATTTAGTCAATTAAAAAAGAAATGTGGTATTGATTGTACTTTTCACGCACTCCGTCACTACTACGCTTCAGTTCTTCACTCTTTAGGCGTGCCTGATAGATACGTAGCCGAGCGTGGCGGTTGGTCCGACGTTAAGACTCTACAAAACATCTACCAACACTCAATGGACGAAAATCAAAGTAGTATCAATTCAATTACCAATGATTTCTTTAATAAGAACTTTGGTGGCTAGCGAGAATTAGAATTTAATAGACGACATGATTAATGGGACAGCTTTCGCTGTCCCATTGTTTTTTTGTTTATAATATGATTTATGAGATTATTTCATTAATAAGTTTCGTGTTTGATTATCCATTGTAATAAATCATCATAATTCATACTTCCGTTAGCAAGTGAAATTCCCACTTCTGCGACTTCTTCATTTGCAGCTTCAAGTTTAATTCCATTAACCTCTAAAAATGTTAGCATTACATACATTCCGACACGTTTATTACCGTCTACAAACGCATGGTTAGACACAAGAGAATAACCAATACTTGCACCTTTTTCTTGTTTGGTTAAATACAATTCTTGTCCGTCATAAGTAGAATATGCTTCATTTAGTGCGGAATCAAGTAGCCCAAAATCACGTACGCCATCAGCACCACCTGTTTCTTGTATTAATATTTGATGTAACAAAAGAACCTTTTCATTATCAAACTTAATCATTTAGCAAGCTCCACAAATGCAGGTTTATATTTATTTAAAACACGTTTTGCTACAATTTCGATTTTTTCATCATCAGTTAATTCAATAAAACCTTCTTGGTTTAGATCAACTATCATATACCTTGGTTTGTTGTTTTTAAAAATAACTGCACTACCATTCTTATCAGCAACTTTTACAGCTTTAGAGAAGTTCTGGTTGACCTCAGTCATTGATAATATTTGATTCGTATTTATTGTCATATTAATTTACCTCACATTTATCTTATTACTATTATATACAAAATATAGGATAAAATCAACCTATTTCAATTAATTTATAAAATTATATTTATTCACGCTTTTTCAAATAGTTGACCGGAAAGTTGACCGGATAGAAAAAAACCATCGTAAATACGATGGTTTTGTGGCACCCAGTAGGGGAATCGAACCCCTGATACCGGCGTGAGAGGCCAGCGTCCTAACCGCTAGACTAACTGGGCATGCCCAATACTGTTTTGACACAGCAACTGTTTCTCACACAGCTTTTATACTATAACACAATTTCCGCACTATTGCAAGTAATTTTCATTGGTTTTGTAACTATTTTTCATTGGTGTTTCATTGATGTATAGTTGATTGCATTATAATATTTTTAGTAACTTTACAGTTCAGTATGGTTTGTTATTTACCATATTTCACGAACTTACAGAAAATTATGAATACCTATGATATTATATTTCAGTGGTATTGTAATAAATTTTCTATATTTTTATTGTGTTTTAGTATATAAATCAAAAAAAGGGTAGAAAAATCCCCGCTGCTCCGTTTAACAGTCATTGCAACCCTGCATTATGCAAGGTGGGTCAGTACTATCTCAAATCTGTGCTCCTTATTTACGGGCAAAACGACCCAAGGACATACTTCATTTTTGACGGTTTAACTATCCCTAATAAAATTTTGTGGATTACGAAAAAACTGTTATATCGAGAACCGCAGGGATCTACTTCTTGTTGGTATTTATGTGATTTTTGCTGATTATTACAGTACTAAATCACTTTTTTTGTTTAGTTATTAATCGAAAAGACCTGAATTTTTTAGTCTATCTTCAATCTTCTTTAGCATTGGGATTGCTTTTTTGCAGTCACGCAATGTGTTTTTAAATCCAACCCAAGACACAAGAATATGTTGTGGGTCAATTGAGATTAGGGCGTTGGCAAAACCGTTTGTCATGATAGTCATTTCTTCTTTTTGACCTGGTTTAAGTTCCTCGGCGTCCACTATTTTAGTAGTTTTTTTCAAAATTTCAACAATATCAATTAGATACTTTTCTTTCAAATTCAACTTCCCTTTTCTTTCCACCACTGGAATTTCTTCGTAACGTTTTATGCCTGTTACGATATATTCAAAATCTTCTTGGAAAGGTGTGATTATTTTGTTTATGAAATTGTCAAAACTTAAATATGGCTCATCGTCAACAACGAAAAATTCAAAAATAAATTTTTGTAAATCTAAAACCTTTACATCTATATCATACATAATTCTGAAAATTAAAGCAACTTTTTTAGATGGTTCTATCGGTAAATTAAAGCAAAATTTACTTCCAGTATTTTCCTCATCATCATTAGGCACTTTTGCTTTTGAAAATTCGTATTCATAGTTAAAGCCGTCCATACATTCTGACAAATGGGTCATTAGTATTGGGGAATCTGCTATACATTTTAGCAATTTCATCATTTTTAATTCCGCTACAATGAACTTACTTTTCTTCAGTTCCTCACATAACGTATCAAAACGCATTAAATCTCTTTCGTAAGTTTCCATAATTTTAATCTCCTATATCACTTTTCCTATTATATCAGCAGCGGCAGTTGCACCGTCACTGCAAGCAGTCACTACTTGGCGTAGGGGTTTCGCTCTGATATCCCCTGCTCCATACACTAAATTCACGTTGGTTTCCATATTCTCATTAGTAATGATAAAACCGCTTTCGCTTAGCATTACGCTCTCTTTTATCAAATTATTGTTTGGAATCGTACCAACGGCTACGAACAAGCCTTCTATAGTTAAATCTTCATCTTGGTTAGTAATCTTATTTGTAATTGTAAAGCCTTCAATTTTATTTTTACCTATAATAGCTTTTGGAACAGCGTTTAGTTTTAGTATAATATTGCTCTTCTCTTTTAGCTTATCAGACAAAATTTTGTTTCCACGAAATTCGTCACGACGATGTACTAAATACACCGTTTTGCAAATGTTTGATAAGTAAAGCGCGTCTGTTAAAGCTGTGTTTCCACCGCCTACAACTACTACATCTTTTCCTTTGAAAAAATTGCCGTCACAGTGTGCGCAATAAGACAATCCGCCACCAATATATTTCTCTTCGTTGGCAATTCCCATTGAACGAGGTCTTGCTCCCATTCCTAGGATTACAGCTTTCGTTTGGTAGGTTTCATTCTTAGTTTTCACTACTTTTTCTTCACCAATCAATGACATTTCAGTCACTTCGTCGTATATAAAGTCTACCCCAATCGCAGTGCATTGGTCAAGCATTTTGCTAGTTAATTCATAACCGCTTATAGATAAAAATCCTGGGAAATTTTCTACTTCGCCTGTTAGGTTAATTTGACCACCTGCTACTAAACTTTCTATTATTAAGGTTTTCATACCGCCTCTTTTTGCGTATAGTCCAGCGGTTAAACCTGCTGATCCACCGCCTATTATTACAACGTCATAAAACATAATTTCTCCTTTTCTTTGTTCTTATATCTAAATCTATTAGCCTAGTTTTTGATTTCTTGGACTGAATGAATGTGGCATAATTTCGGCTAATGTGTACTCTTCATAGTCATCTTCGCTTTTTGCTACTATAACTTTAAATGTCAGTGGATCACAAAATTCTAGCATTACTTGACGACAAACTCCACAAGGGAATGCGAATGTTTCAAGTTTTTCTGCACCTGAATTTATTCCGCCAACAACTGCTATTTTTGAAAAATCATAGCAACCTTCTGATATTGCTTTAAAGAATGCTGTTCTCTCTCCACAGTTTGTTGGTCCAAATGATATATTTTCAATGTTACAACCAGTGAAAATTCTTCCGTCGGTAGCTTCAAGTGCTGCTCCAACAAAGAAATTTGAGTAAGGTGCATACGCCATTTTGCGTGCTTCCAAAGCAGATTTTATTAATGATTTGTTGTCCATAAATAATTGTCCCCTTATTTTGATTTTTCAATCAAGTTATTTATTAAATGTATCATACCACAATTGACACTAAGAATTATGCAAAAAATTACACTTCTTTGAAAAATGCAACTCCTGTTCTTTTGTGTTCACTGTTTTTGTGCAGTTTTGTTATTTTTTCCACCGCTAATTTATCATCACATTTTGAAGTTGTGATAAATTCGTCAAGTTGATTATAGGTAACACCCATTTCTTTTTCGTCCGTTTGACCTTCTTTCAACCCTGCTGATGGCGCTTTTTTTATTATTGAATTTGGCGCTTCTAAAAACTCCAAAAACTCGAAAATTTCCGTTGCTGTAAGATCTGAAATAGGATTAAAATCCGTTGCTCCGTCACCCCATTTTGTGAAGTAACCAACATATCTTTCGCTACGGTTTCCAGTGCCTGCAACTAGCAAGTTTTCGCTTGCACCTATTGCATAAAGTGTAGTCATTCTAAGTCTCGGTGCGATGTTTGTTGTTGCTACATCATTTAGTTTTGTAGTTGTTGACAAGGTTTCCACCAATGTGTTTTTCATAGCAGTTAGGTCTACTTTTCTTGTTTCAATATGGTATTGTGCCGCAAGTGCAATTCCGTCATCAATGTCGGTTTCGAAATTTCTACTTGTTCCGCAAGGCATTAGAACACCAAGGGTTTTCTCACATGCAAGTTTGCAAATAATACCTACAAGTGCGGAATCTTTTCCACCTGAATTTCCGAAAACTACGCCTTTTGCGTTGGCATCTTTAATTAATTTTTCAACAAATTCTACTCGATTTTTTAACTCAATTTTATAATCACGCATGTTCGTCAACTCCTTGATGTGTTTTCAAATACTCTTGTTCCATATTTTCCGCATATTCAACTATTTTATCGTAATCATAGTTCAAATATTCCACTAACTCCAAATTTCTTAAAAGTGTGTTGATTATTTGAGGTTCAATAATGTATTTCATATCAAAATCACTGATTTCCATAGTTCTATTCTTGCTGTGATAACTCATGATTGACTCAGCAGTTTCGTAATATGGGTGATGTGAATCAATGTCTTTTGCAAAAAATATTCCGTGAAGTGCTTCGTGAACTAAGGTGCTTTTATATTGCTCAAATGGCTTAGAGGAGGTTTTCATATATTTGTCAAACACTTCAAAATTAAGCATTATTTCAGTGTTTGCCATGTGATATTTATGCTCAATATGGTCATAGTCTTTTTTTCCAAAACGACACACTCCCACCATTTGAGTCTCTTCATTTAGCTCACCTTTAGTTTCTTCAAAAAATTCTTCAGTCATTGGGCCTATAGATATCCCTTCGGCTCCATCTTCCTCCATAATTTGTATATCAAAAATTTGCAGTTTTTCCTCTAAATACAAAAGTCCCTCAATAGTTGCGTCTTTGTGACTTTCTGGCACTGCAAAAATATTAAAAACTACAATATTATCGGTGAATTTATTTACACTTGTTCTGTCGTTAAATGATTCGTCAATATAAAATAACACATCGTCGGAAGTTTGAAAATCTCTTGCTATACTGTTTTCATATGCTTTAGAAGAAAAATACCACCAGCCTAGACAAACTGTGAAAAGCAGAACATAGACAGCTAGAATAACAGTTAAAACAGTCATTCCTTTGCCGAATTTTTCGCTTTTTTCTAATTTGATTTTAACTTCTTCATCCATTTTGTATCCTCGTTTAACTTCTTTTCAATGATTATATTTATATTTTTCTATTTACATTATATATACAAAATATATAGAAAAAAAAACTTTGCTATATATATTATGTTATATCTTATATTTTTTCGATAAATTTAATTACCATATTAGCTACTTTTTCGCTTGCTATAACTTCGAAATCGTCATAAGTTTGATTTGCGTTTTCGTCCGCCATGTCAGAGATACAACGAAGTACTAAACACGGAATGTCATTTACGTAAGCAGTGTGGGCGATTGCTGCCCCTTCCATTTCTACGCAAATAGGGTTTATTAGAGATTTAATGAAATCTTTTGTTTTGCTGTCTTGAACAAATACATCACCAGTTGCGATATTTCCAACAACTATGTCATCTTTACTGTCCACATTTGATTGTAAAAACAACTCTCTCATTCTCACATCACCTTGGAAAAATCTTTGGTTAGGGAAAAATCTTTCGAATAAATCTAAATCAAAATCGTGGTAAAATAATTTATCAGAAACCACTACTCCAAGATGTTTTGCGGTATTATCTAGGCTTCCTGCAATACCTGTGTTGATTACAAATTCGGCGTTGTATTTTGATATTATTAATTGAGTTTTAATAGCTGAATTCACTTTTCCTATGCTACAAACCGTTGCAAAAACTTGGTTCTCGCCAATTTTTCCTTTGAATATTTCGTTGTGGTGAAACTTCTCCACTTCACAATTATCCATTCTATCAACTATCATTTTCAACTCTGAACTCAATGCACAAATCACTGCAATACGCATAATACTCTACCTCGTAAAAAAAATTTATTTATACTCTAATTTTATCACAGAAAAGTAATTTTGCCAAACAAAAACCACAAAAAAAAGTAACTGATGGGATATTTCACATCAATTACTCTTTATATTTTCATTTATTTTACAGGAATTTATTGCTAGATTGCACTGTTTATTACTTCGATAGTTTCATTATAAACTATATCTAAAGATTTGAAACATGATTTCATTTCCTCATAGTTTTCATATTTTGCCGATTCTAATACCTTTTCTATTTTTTTATATAAAACCGTAATTCCAAGAATTGATGTTGCTTCCGCTAAATGTTTTAACTTTGAATACATAGTTCTGTAATCACGTTCCTCATATGCTAGTTTTGCAAGTTTATAGTCACAATTTTTTATAAACTCCTTAAACACTCCTTCATATAAGGTAATATTATTCATAAATCGAACAAGTCCGCCTTCATAATCAATATTATTTTCAATCAAAATTTCTCTGTTCATAATACAACTATCTCCTTTTCTTCACTTTACACCATTATTATACTACACTTTTTTGCCTATTGCAATGCTTTTTTAAAATATCTATAATCTAATTTTCACTGAGTTTTTGTGATATTTTATTATTGCAATAATTTTTTAGGAAATCGCACTGTTTATAGTTGACAATTAGAATTTGAAAGTGATATCATAAAATTAATTAAATAACCATATTTATAAATAAAAACTGTGAAGAGAAGAGTAGATTTTTTGATACTGTTACAGAGAACTTGCGTAAGCTGAGAGCAAGGCAGATAGGAAGATTGAACATGGTCTTGGAGTTGCGTAGTCGAATGTTTTTTAAACTTTAGATTATGTCGGTAAGTGCACGTTATAGCACGGTATTGTGATGGCAATACGCTAAAGGTTATATCTTCATTGATATGACGAATTAAGGTGGTACCACGAGATTATTGCTCGTCCTTAAAACTATTATGTAGTTTTTAAGGACGTTTTTTTATTATAAAAGGAGTAAAAACAATATGTTGAAATTATCAAATATTCACAAAAAATTCAATCAAAATAACAGCGTTCTCCACGCTTTAAATGATGTTTCCCTTCACGTTCAAGAAGGAGATATTTACGGTATTATCGGTTTGTCCGGTGCTGGAAAATCTACACTTTTACGCTCAATCGCTTGCCTGTCATCTATAGACAGCGGAACTATAACCGTTGACGGAATCGACATTGCTAACCTTAAAGGAGCTAGCTTACGTAACTTTAGAAAGAATATCGGTGTAGTTTTTCAAGGCTATAATTTGCTTATGCAAAAAAACGTATTCGCTAACATTGCATTCCCTTTACTACTTAACAAAACACCGAAAGATGTTGTTGAAAAAAGAGTGAATGAACTGATTGCTATCGTTGGTCTTCAGGGAAAAGAGAAGTCTTACCCTGCCACTTTGTCAGGTGGGCAAAAACAACGTGTGGCTATAGCTAGAGCCCTTGCCACTTCCCCTAAGATTTTACTTCTTGACGAAGTTACTTCGGCACTTGATCCTTTAACTACTAAACAAATTTTGAAACTTTTAAAAGATATAAACGAAACTTCTGGAGTTACTATGGTTATGATTACCCACGAAATTGGGGTTGTTTCTAAGATTTGCAAGAAGGTTGCTGTTTTAAATTATGGCATCATTGAGGAGGACGGTTTAACTTCCGATGTTCTTCAAAACCCCTCTAGCGAAATCACTCGCACTCTACTTGGTAAGGAGACTTTAAATGGATAAATTTATTCAAATTTGGGGTGAATTTAACTTCTCCCTTGAGACTTATAATACACTGTTAATGACTATCGTTCCTCTTGTTTTTGCTTACGTTATCGGTCTTCCTCTTGGAATACTTTGTGTAATTTCCGACAAAAACGGAATTAGACCCAATAAAATCGCCAACAATATTTTGAACGTTGTTGTAAATCTTGGAAGAAGTATTCCCTTCATTATTCTTCTTGTTATGCTTATTCCTTTCACAAGATTACTTCTAAACACTGCTATCGGTCCTTGGGCGGCTTCCGTTCCACTAACTATCGCTTGCATTCCGTTCATTGCTCGTGTTGTTGAGCAAAGTTTGAAGGAAGTTGATCAGGGGGTTATTGACGCTTCAATTTCTATGGGTGCTACTGATTTTCAAATTATAACAAGAGTTTATCTTGTGGAAACGATCCCTTCACTTATTCGTGGAGTAGCTATTTCAGCTATCGCACTTGTTGGATACACTGCTATGGCGGGGGCTGTTGGTGCGGGTGGTCTTGGGCATATCGCTATCAATCAAGGGTTCTTTAGAAACAACATGAGCGTTGCTTTTATTGCCTGTATTTTAATTGTAGTTATCGTTCAAGTGATTCAAATTTCTCTTGAATTTACTGCTAAAAAAGTCGATAAGAAAAACATCAAATAACTATCACACCATAACATAATTCATACACCGCTTCTTGCATTTTCACTTTCTGCGGTCTATTATTTTACACTAGTTTAAAACACGGAATTATTGATATAATTACTATATTAGATTATAAATACCAATTAGGAGATACTATTATGAAAAAAATACTTGCATTATTACTTGCACTTTCTTTAACACTTTTTGCTTTCGCTGGTTGCGGAAATGACGAGTTTGTTATTACTGTTGGGGCGTCACCTACTCCTCACAAACAAATTTTGGAGCAATGCCGTCCTTATATTGAGGAAAAAGGCTACACTTTAGAAATCAAAGAATTTACTGACTACCACCTTCCAAACAGTACACTTTCTGGTGGCGATCTTGACGCTAACTACTTCCAACACGAACAGTATTTAGCTGATCAAATCGCTGTTCATGGATATGAATTCACTAGCGTTTATTCAGCTCACTACGAACCACTAGGTATTTACGCTGGCGGAAAAGGCACAACTTTGGCTGACTTGAAAGCTGGGGATAAAATTGCTATTCCTGAAGATTTAACTAACGGTGCTCGTGCTTTGCAACTTCTTGCTGACAACGGCGTTATTGAAATTACTAACGATCAAGGGCTTAACACTACTATTAAAGATATCGATTCTAAGGGGCTTGAAATTATTGCTCTTGAGGCGAAACTTATCGGACCTATGCTTCCTGATCTTTCTTTCGGTGTTATCAACGGTAACTACGCTCTTGATTTTGATATTATGGATTCTAGTGTGGCTTTTGAAGATTCTACTATCGATAAATTTATCAATATTATTGTGGTTAACACTGCTGATATTGATTCTGAGAAAACTAAAATTCTTGTTGAAGCTCTTTCTCAACAATCTGTTAAAGACTACATCACTGAAACTTTCCAAGGCGCTGTAATTCCTTATACTGCTTAGGTTTTATTTTTGTGGGTTCTTTTAGTTACATGGGGTTCTACCCCAAACTCCGCAAGGAGCATGGCCCCTTGACCCTTTAATTTATGCTATTAAAAAAACTGTTTAATTAAAATGAAATTTTAATTAAACAGTTTTTTTATGTTTTTTATGTATTTGTGTTTTTTCAAGTTGTATAAATATATTTCGTTATATTTTAATTCATAACTATGTTAGGTTTATATTTTACGTTATAGATGGATTGGTTTTGTTTTTTGTTAATAATTAAGTTGCGTTTTTGTTTAGTTAATTACTAGATTGCGTTTTGGTTTAGTTACATGACATGGTTAACAATCAACTCTCCAAACCCACACACAATCCAACAATCCACCACCCTTTACAAAGTAAAAATTGGGTGTTCCCCACAAAATTTCCCCATCAATAACGGGGTCAAGGGGTACTGCCCCTTGTTGGGGTTTGGGGCGAATAGCCCCATTTTACTTAATAAATAAATCCAAAAATTCTTTACTTAGCAGCGTTCTCGATACCGTAGAAATTCATAAGGCAACCGCTGATTATTATTTTCTTCTCGGTAGCGGTAAGATCGTCTAGGATTAGAGGAAGATCGGTAGCACTGCCGTTGCGGATTAGCTTGCCTTTGAAATTGTTTGTGCCGTTGTGAACAAGTTCGGCGATGTTTTCGATTAGTACGTAATCATCGATGGCAAATACATTTTCTGTTGTTCTAAGTGGAAGCATACCCCAGTTAATAAGATTGCTTCTGTAACGTTTAGTAGCGTATTCAAGAGCGATGTTAGCTGAACCGCTAAGAACTCTTTGGCATGATGCGGCTTGCTCACGAGCGGAACCGTCGCCTGGTTTATTAGCGTAAATCACACTACCAACACTGACTGTTTCAGGGTCAAGGTTGAATTGGTTGCAGATTTCTTTGATTTCATTTGTAGCGTTTCCTTGGTTTCTTGCGTCCTCAATATCACGCACCGCTTTCGCTCTTCCAACATAGGCTGGATCTTTTCTTGATAGGGTAAATTCCGCTAAAGCAAGAGGGTTTGAACGGTATGAAGAAGTTTCGCCTGATGGAATTAGCTCGTCAGTTGTAGTTACTTCATCATTGATTACACTTACTACTTTTAATAGAATATGCTTGTTCATAGCATTAATTGACGGCCATGAAACGATGTTTGGTCCGAACTGCAGTTCCGCTTTTTCGTTGGCTTTGTTGAAACCTTGGTAAATTCTATTATCATAAATCGCTTTTTCAAAATAGTATTTTGGAACTTTGTTGTCATAGTCAATTTCCGTTGCAGCTGTTAGCACACCTTTGTTTTTTGATGTGGCAGCGATTGATCTTGCGTCCATAAGTGCAACTGATGCAATTTGGTTTGAGCTAGGTTTTGAACCTTCACGTGATGGGAAATTTCTTGTTGTGTGTCTAATAGAGAATGCTTTGTTTGATGGTACATCGCCTGCACCGAAGCATGGTCCGCAGAAGGCTGTTTTTATTATTGCACCAGATGTGATTAGTTTTGAAATTGCGTTTTCTTTTACTAACGCTGTGTAAACTGGTAGACTTGACGGGTATACACTTAGAGTGTATTGGTCTAAACCTACGGAAGATCCGTCCATGATTGTTGCTGTTTCCATTATGTTTTCGTACGTTCCCCCTGCGCAACCTGCGATTATTCCTTGCTCTACATGAATTTTTCCGTTAATTATTTTATCTTGCAAAGACAAAGTTAAGCTCTTGTTTTCCATTGTTGCTATCGCTTCAGCTTCTACTTTTTTCAAGATATCATATGGGTTTTTCATTACTTCTTGAATTTCGTATGTGTTACTTGGGTGGAAAGGCATTGCTATCATTGGCACGATTTGGTCTAAATCAATCTCGATTGCTCCGCTGTATTTTGCAAGCGGTGCTGGGGATAGTTTAGCGTAATCAGAAAGCCTGCCCACTGTTGCTAGATACTCTTCTGTCTTATTATCAGTTGCCCAAATTGAACTTAAACAAGCTGTTTCAGTAGTCATAACATCGATACCAATTCTATAATCCATTGATAGATTAGAAATTCCACTTCCAACAAATTCAAGTACTGCATTTTTCACGAAACCGTCTTTGAATACTTCGCCGATTAATTTCAATGCTACGTCTTGAGGTCCTACTCCAAGTTTTGGAGTTCCTTTTAACACTACTGCAATGATATTTGGGCGATCGATATCATAGGTTTTTGAAAGTATTTGTTTAACTAATTCAGGTCCGCCTTCGCCTATTGCTAGCGTTCCGATAGCACCGTATCTAGTGTGGCTGTCTGAACCTAGAATCATTTTTCCGCAACCAGCAAACATCTCTCTCATGTATTGGTGAATTACAGCAACGTGTGGCGGAACGAAAATTCCACCGTATTTCTTTGCTGCGGACAGTCCAAAAACGTGATCGTCCTCGTTGATAGTCCCACCCACCGCACATAGACTGTTGTGGCAGTTTGTTAGTACGTATGGCACAGGGAATTTCTCTAAACCAGAGGCTCTAGCTGTTTGAACAATTCCAACGTAAGTGATATCGTGAGAAGCTAACGCATCAAATTTGATGTTTAGTTTTTCATAAGTTCCCTCATTGTGATTGTCTATAATTCTTGTGGCGATTGTGCCATTATCAGCATTCTCAATTTCTTCTTGAGAAAAGTTAGTTATCATTCTTACATCGTCAACAACGTTTTCGCCATTAACTAGATATATCGGTTTTTTCGTAATCTTCATAATCTTTATGCTCCTTCTATGGGGTTTTCTTGTATTTTTTATCTCTCACTAATATAATAAAGCAAATTGTGAAAAAAATCAAACAATTATTGACTTGATTATCATAAAATTTTGTGATATAATGTATTTATGAAAAAGATATTTGAATATAAATTTAATAAAACTATGAAAACAATGCTTTGGGCTTTAGTAGCTCTATTTGCATTCTACTTAATAGCAGTGATTGCTTCATTTATTGGCGATGATGAGTTTAAATTAACTCAACTGTTATTTCCCATTGTATTTACTGGTTTATTGCTTGTAATTTTGATTACTTTCAAAAAATCACGTTATACAATTAGTAAAGAGGGTATTGCGATACATTTATCTATTGCGAAAACGGTGATTTTGTCTGATCATATCACTACTTTGCGATTTATAAAGCCTACTAATCAATTAGTTGTATGTCACTTTATCAAGGCTAACGAACCTCGTTTGTCGTTGATTCAAATTAGTGACACTGAATACGACAATTTCGTTAAAGCGGTTACTTCAAGTATGCCTCATGTTCTTTACCAAGTAATTATTGACGATGATTAATCTTTTATTCTAATTACAATGAAATTAAAAACACTCTAGCGGTTTAATGCTAGAGTGTTTTTTTTTGTATTTATTGTTGGGTTTTTGATGTATTATTAATCGTTGTTTTCAAACTGAGAATTATACAATCCTTTATAGAACCCGTCTTTGTCCATAAGAACGTTGTGGCTACCTTCTTCGATAACATCACCGTCTTTCATAACTAGTATTGTATCCGCATTTTTGATTGTTGACAATCTATGTGCGATTACGAATGATGTGCGACCTACCATTAATTTATCCATGGCTTTTTGAATTAGCACTTCTGTTCTTGTATCAACTGAGCTTGTGGCTTCGTCAAGAATAAGCATTGGCGCGTCTTCAACCATTGCACGTGCGATAGTTAAAAGTTGCTTTTGACCTTGCGATAAATTCACGCTATCAGTCAAAATTGTGTCATAGCCTTGCGGTAATGTTTTGATAAAGTGATGAATTCCCACCGCTTTACAAGCATTGACTACATCTTCAACAGTTGCTGTTTCTTTGCTGTATTTGATGTTCTCAATAATTGAACCTTCGAAAATCCATGTATCTTGTAAAACCATTCCAAACAATTTACGAATGTTGCTTCGTGATATGTTTGAGATTGGCACACGATCGATTTTTATGTCACCTTCATTGATTTCATAGAAACGCATAAGCAAGTTCACAAGTGTAGTTTTTCCTGCACCAGTTGGACCTACGATAGCTATTTTCTCGCCTCCTTTTGCTTGGAAAGAGAAATCTTTGATTATCATTCTGTCTTGATCGTAACCAAATTTAACATGGTCAAATTCAATGTCTCCATTGATGTTTTTCAAGTTAGCTTCACCTAAATCAAGGCTTTGCTCTTTCTCGTTTAAGAACTCGAAAACACGCTCACTAGCCGCAGCAGTTGACTGCAATTGAGTCAACGCTTGTGATAAATGAGCAAGTGGTTGTGTGAACAATCTGATGTAAATCATAAATGCTACTATTACACCGAATTCCATTTTCCCACTAAACACCAAAGCACCACCGCCTACGCAAACTACAACGTATCCAAGGTTTCCAATGAAACCCATTAGTGGTATCATAAGTCCTGAAATAAATTGTGCTTTCCAGCTGGCATCACGTAATGTTTTGTTCATTTTATCAAAAGTCGCTTTCGCTCCCGCTTCACCGTTGTATGTGCGAACCACGTTGTGTCCTGCATATACTTCTTCAATGTGACCGTTTAGTTCTCCTAAGGCAGATTGGCGTTTTGCGAAGAATTTTTGAGATTTTGCAATTATAATTCCTGTTAGTGCAATACCAATTAAACTTGCTAAAATTGCTAAGATTGCTAGTAACCAATTTGTTACGAACATCATAAGGGCTGAACCTATAAGTAACACTGAACCTGAAATTATTTCTGAAACACTCTGATTCATTGTATCAGCAAGCGTATCCACGTCGTTTGTAATTCTTGATAGAATATCACCGTACGTGTTGTTGTCAAAGTATTTTAGCGGTATTCTGTTTATCTTGCATGATAAGTCATTACGCAAACCTCTCGCTACTCTTTGAGTAACTGTTGCCATAACAAAACCTTGACCGTATGAGAATATCCAACTGACAATAGACAGCACCAATACTAAAATTCCCATTGATGTAATTAGATCTAAGTTAATTCCAGTCATCATTCCATCAGTAATTAGATTTGTGATTGTCTCTATGAACTTTGGACTGATAATTGTGATTACTGATCCTAAAATTGCTAGAACTATTGAAACAATTACTGCTGGTTTGTACTTCTTGCAGTAGTTAAATAGCTTTCCTATTGATTCTTTGAAGTTCTTTGGTTTCTCAAATGACATATCTCCATGACCTCGTCCGCCACCTGGACCTCTTGATGTATTCTTATTTGAAGAACCGTCTTTTCCTACTTCGTAATTGTTTTTAGACATTTTTAAGCTCCTCCTCTGATAATTGTGAATATGCGATTTCTCTATATACTTCACAAGTTTTCATTAATTCCTCATGTGTTGCTGAACCCACAACTTCGCCACCTTCAAGTACTAAAATCAAGTTCGCATCTTTGATTGTTCCGATACGTTGTGATACAACAATAGTTGTTGAACCTTCCGTTTCGTTTTTCAAAGCTGTTCTTAATTTTCTATCAGTTGCGTAATCAAGTGCTGAGAAAGAATCATCGAACACGAAAATTTCAGGTTTACGATATACTGCACGAGCTATTGAAAGACGTTGTTTTTGTCCACCAGATACGTTAGTTCCGCCTTGTGAAATTTTACTTGCGTAACTGTCGTCCATTTTCTCAACAAAGTTCTTTCCTTGAGCAATTTCAACTGCAGTTTTCACCATGTTTTCATTAACATCAGTACCTTTTCCGCTATCACCATACGCCACATTCGAATTTACCGTACCACTAAACAACACAGCTTTTTGCGGTACATAGGCAATCTTATTGCGAAGCTCAAACTGAGAGTATTGTTTTACATCAACACCGTTAACTAATACCGCACCAGAAGTAGCGTCGTATAGTCTTGGGATAAGATTTACTAGCGTTGATTTTCCGCTACCTGTTGCGCCAATAATAGCAACCATGTCACCTTTATTTGCTTTGAAAGATACGTTAGACAAAATTTTGTCCTCACCGCCGTCATTGTATTCAAAACTAACATTTATAAACTCTAATTCACCAGTAACAGCTTTCTTGCCATTATTATCATCAGGTGAATTATCAAAAGTCGTGCCGTCTACAATTGTGTTTTCAGTATCTAAAACTTCGTTTATTCTCTTAGCTGAAACCATTACACGTGGTAACATTATAAACACCATAATTAGCATTAAGAATGACATAATTACTTGCATGGCATAGGCTGAATACGCCATCATGTCGGTAAACAACACTTTTTTGTCCATGCCTACTGCGTCATTAATTAAGTATGCGCCGATCCAATATATACCAAGTGAAATACCTGTCATAACAAAAGTCATTGTTGGGTGCATAAGAGCCATTGTACGAGTTGCACCAAGGTAATTGCTTGTTAGTGTATCATTGATATCACCAAAACGCTTTTCCTCAAACTTCTCTGCATTGTATGCTCGCACTACTCTAATACCCGTTAAAT
Organism: uncultured Clostridia bacterium; assembly: GCA_947039455.1. Lineage (GTDB taxonomy): Bacteria > Bacillota > Clostridia > Christensenellales > CAMQZB01 > CAMQZB01. The sequence goes on along the minus strand of CAMQZB010000007.1, from coordinate 50,761 downwards.
TCTCTCTTGCGACCTTGTTTACGTCATCAGTGTATTTTTGCATTTTCTTAAATCTTGGCAATGCAATAATTATTACTACCGCAACAAGTACTACGATAATCGCAACTCCGCCTACTACCAACCATGACCATGCTCCTGACGTGCCTGACATTTTTATCAATGCCCACACTGCCATAACTGGCGCTTTCAATAGTATTTGTATTGCAAAAACAAGAAGCATTTGCACTTGTACTATGTCGTTTGTTGATCTAGTAATTAAACTTGCTGTAGAAAATCTGTTGATTTCTTCCATTGACATGCTTTCCACTTTTGTGAACATTGAATTTCTAAGTCTATAACCTAACGTCATCGCCACTTTACATGATATGTATCCCACAATTACTGCTAGAATCAAACTCATAAATGCGTACATTAACATAAATCCGCCTTCTGCGAATATTGCTGATACGCCTGCTGTTGGGTTTTGAATAATTGTTGTGATCTCTTTCATGTAATCTGGAATCTTCAACTCCACATATACTTGCCATACAATTAGGACGGCGGATACCATTACTAGCAACCACTCTTTAAACTGTAATTTCTTGATTATTTTAAACATCTATGTCCTCTCTATCTCTATAAATTTTATTATTTATTAAATTATATCACATTATTTAACTATATTAGTCTATATCTATTAACTTTTATTGTCAATGTAATTTTCGCTAGTACTTTAAGTATGGTAAAATTCACATTAAAAAAAGCTGTAACTCTCCATATCTTTACGGTGAATTACAGCTTTTTCTAACTTATGTTAATCTATAACTATATATGAATAATCATTTTGTAATGTTACAGGGTCTTTCACGTCTATTAACTCATACAGCTTTTCTTTATCGCTCTTTGTCATTACTGATACTTTTTTCCCAAAGAAATTATTGTTTGATAAATCAAGCTCATCCCCTTTTCTAAGCGTTCCAAGGTGTAATGAAAACAAGTGACCTTCATTCCCTTCACCGTCTTTATATGGTGAAATAATTTTGTTTTGCTCTATTTGAATTCTTGATGTGGCTACTTGTGCATGCTCAGCTATAAGCACTCCGCTGTTTTCAAATACGTTACCTTCAATAACAGTTTTTTGTGCACCTTCAAGGCTCATTGCGTATTGACAGTTGTTAAATTTGTTATCTATTACGTTGGCTTTTGATACGTATTGATTAAAGTCAATTGGGTTTTCATAATTAGTAAATTCACATCTCTCGATTGTCAATCCATCAATAGATATTCCTTCACGTCCAGTAATTGTTGATATGCCGTGAGATGTTCCGCTTTCTCCTATAAAACTGCAATTGCGAATTTCTAAATCACCCACGCCTTTTCCTATATATACGTTAGAAAGCCCCGTAACCATTTCTACTTTATTTCCTTCAACAAAGGTAAATCCATCAATAATTGTATCCGTTACATTGATTTTATCCCTATTACTTCCAATAACCATATGTCCATCAATATACGCTTTTTCACCGTACATTTCAACTGGTTTTGTTATGTTCACCACTTCGTTATAAACCCCTGACATAACGCGTATTCGATCTCCGTCATTACAGCTAGCTAGTGCGTCATTTATTCTTGAAAACTTATATCGTCCAAAGCCTTCCGTTTCATAATTATATGCTTTTGACACAAGAAGTTCATCAGAAATTACTTCTATATCAACCTTAGAAACAAAGTCACCGTCCGCAGTTCTAGCTGAGATTGTGGCTACCCCTTCGGTTTTTCCAAGTACTACACCGTTGGCTACCGAGGCTACTTTTTCGTCGGAGCTTTCCCATACTATTTTTTGGTTGCTGGCATTGTATGGCACCACGCTTGCTTTTATTACTATTTTCTCGTTAAGTAAAATTGTGGCTTCATAATCATTCACTTCAATTCCTGTGACAAACACCGTTTCACCACTACAAGCTGTCATTGAACACAACATCGCCACCACTAATATTATACAAATTATCTTTCTCATAATCATTAATTCCTCGTTTTTTGTTATTATTATCTATCCTTAAAATATTGCCGCTTTTTCTTATTCTTATACACTTTTTCTCTAAAATAATAATTTCACCATATATAAAACACTAACGAAAAACCACCACAGCAAATTTCTCTTGCTATGGTGGTATTTATATAATATATATCTTATTTTTGATTTTGTTTTAGTTTTTGAAACTTCTTAGTGCGTTTAGTACTGCGATTATCGTTACTCCCACATCTGCAAATATTGCGTACCAGATGTTGCCAAGTCCTGCTGTTGTTAGAAACAACACTCCGAACTTTATTGCTAGTGAGAAAATGATGTTTTGTTTTACGATTGCCATTGTTTTGTTAGCAATTTTTTTCGCTTTGATTATAGCAGATAAATCGTCTTTCATAAGTACGATGTCCGCTGATTCTATCGCAACGCCTGAACCTATTCCGCCCATGGCTATTCCGATATCCGCTCGCATTAAGGACGGTGCATCGTTGATTCCGTCACCGCAAAATGCGATTACATCTTTTGCCTTTTTGCTGTTCATAAGATTGTCAATATATGCTACTTTGTCTTGTGGTAAAAGCTGGCTGTGATACTCCGCTACTCCTACTTCATTAGCTACTGCATTTGCCACGGCTTCGTTGTCCCCTGTTAGCATTACTGTTTTATATTTCTTTTCTTTGAACCAATCAAGGGCAACTATTGAGCTTTCTTTCACTGTGTCTGAAACTATTACTTCACCTAAAAGCTCTTTTTCAGTAGCTAAATAAATCACCGTTCCCACAGTTTCAACCGCTGTGAAATTAGGATGAATTTCTTCCATAAGTTTTGCATTTCCAACATAGTATTTCACTTTCTCATAGATACCAACCATGCCTTTTCCTGAGATTTCTTCACAGGTTAATTCAACCAATCTGCCTTTGTGGCTCTCAATAATTGACTTTGCTATTGGGTGATTAGAATACTGTTCAACACTTGCTAGAATTTCCATGAATTTTTCTTCCGCCATGATTTTAGAATTAATCTTCACCACTTTAAAAGAACCTTTTGTTATAGTTCCAGTTTTGTCCATTAGGAAAACATTTGCTTTCGCTAGAATTTCCATGTAGTTACTGCCTTTTATTAGTACTCCTTTTGAACTTGCTGAACCTATTCCAGCAAAGAAACTAAGGGGTACTGAAATCACTAGGGCACATGGGCATGACACCACTAGAAACATCATTGCTTTGTATAAATTACCCGACCAATCACTTGTGAATAATGATGGAATAATTGCAATTGCTAGTGCTAGAAAAACCACCGTTGGAGTGTAATATCTTGAGAATTTCTTGATAAACTGCTCCGCTTTTGACTTCTTTGATGATGAATTTTCCACTAAATCAAGTATTTTTGCTACTGTAGAATTTTCATATTCCGATTCCGCTATCATCTCTATTGGTGCACCTAAATTTATGCTTCCGCTGATTAACTTGTCATTGGGAACTACGTCTACTGGCAAAGATTCTCCCGTTAACGCTGACATATCAAGAGTACTATTTCCCCTTTGAATTATGCCGTCAACAGGAATACATTGCCCTACTTTCACTAGCAATTTATCGCCTATTAACACTTCTTCAGGGTCAATTTCAACCCAATTTCCATTATTGAAACGATTAGCCACTGAGGGCGCTATATCCATTAGTTCAGAAATTGATCGTCTTGATTTTCCTACTGCTATTTTCTCGAAAAGCTCTCCTACTTGATAGAATAACATCACCGCAACAGCTTCGCTATATTCACCTAAAACCATTGCTCCAATACTTGCAATTGCCATTAGGAAATTCTCGTCAAACACCTGTCCGTGCAAGATGTTTCTCACCGCTTTTATTAATACTTTATAACCAATAGCTAAGTATGGCAAAATAAATAAAGCTAGTTTAACATAGAAATTTAATTCCATCACACTTTGGACTACTAGTGCTGTGATTAGTAGAATTACCGCCACAACTATTTGCAAAATTCTGCTTTTAATTTGTCTTTCCATAGCTATTTCACTACTATTTCGCAATCAGGTTCAACTTTTTTCACTATTTTATTTATTTCAACCATTGCTGATTCCACTTTATCATCGTCGATATCTAAAGTGATTTTTTGTGATAGGAAATTTATTTGACAGCTGTTTACACTAGATAAATCATTGATTTTGCTTTCAATTTTTTCCGCACAGTGTCCACAGTCTATATTCTTTATTGTATACTTTTTATTCATAATATTTTACCTCTTTTTTATTATTTATTAATTTTGTAAGTGTATTTTTTGTTATTTATTTTCTTTTGTTTTCTCTATATCATTATATAGGTGAGATTTTAGTGCGTTAAATGAGCTAGACCCATTTGAAATATTTGATATACGTGATTATCGTCAAGGCTGTAAAAAACTTCTTTCCCTACCTTGCGATTTTTTACTATTTTTGTGTTTCGCAAAATTCTAAGCTGATGTGAAACCGCTGAGATTGACATATTCACTATCTCCGCAATGTCGCATACGCAAAGTTCTTGCAAGAACAAAGCTGAGATTATTTTTGTACGAGTTGAGTCTCCGAACACTTTAAATAAGTCTGCAAGATCCACAAGAAGTTCTTCTTTAGGCATTCTCTCTCTCACTAATTCCACTGCTTCACCGTGTATGTGCTTCTCTCCGCACATATCATCACTGCTTTTACTCTCATGAATCCCACCACAATTTGAATGAGCATCATCACAATTACAACTCTGAAATTCAGTATTTTCGTTGTGTGAGTTTTCAGCACTTTTACTGTTTACTTTTTCGCCACTTTCGTAGTGTGTATTTTCGACACTTGCGTGGTGTATTTTCTCAGCACTTCCGCTGTTTACGTTTTCAGTAGTAATCTCTAGTAGCTTTTTCTCTTTTTTCAATTTCTTGTTTTTCTTTTTTTCGCTGTCTTTATTTTTCATGTAGTTACCCTCTGTTTTTTTTGCATTTATTTGAACACTTGAACGATTGCTCAATTGTAGTAATATATTAACACAGATTATTTTGTAAGTCAAGTGTTTTTTGAAAAAATATTTTTTTCCATTTGTGGCTTCAACCTGCAGTTGTTGGGTTGTGCTGGTTGTGTGTTGTAGTTATTCTTGGCGTATACTAGGTTGTGGTGTTGTTGAGTTTGTGATCGCTAATTGATGTTTTTGTGGGTTGTGCATATTGTTTACTTATGTATAACTTTGTTGATTATTGAAATTATTTTGTTAAAACTCTTGACTGTATTGGTGTTTAGTGGTAAAATAGTAATATAATCAAGTGCAAAAGTGCTTGAGTTTGACAAAAGTCAATTTTAACTATCGCAGTTTATAATATTAAATCAAACTAGCTATACAAATGTATTACTAGATTAAATAACTGCACTATCTACTACATAAATTTATAATCTATTCAATTCAGTTATAAAACAACTGAAATAGACAATTACTACACAATATTAAATCGACGCATTGAAGGTGTCAACTTAAAAGGCAAATTGCCTTGTTATAATAAGTTGATACCTTTTTTTTATTTTCATCTTTAGGAGCATACAATCAATGACATTAAAAGATTTTTTTCACCATCACAGTGATGTGGCAATAGCATTTTCAGGGGGTGTTGACTCCTCATACTTATTATATGAAGGTAAAAAGCACTGCAAAAGAGTTACTGCATATTACGTTAAATCACAGTTTCAGCCTGAGTTTGAATATCAAGACGCATTGAAGTTGGCAAGTAAGCTTGATGTTGATTTGCGAATTATTGAACTTGACGTTTTAGCTAATAGCACTATTAAATCAAACCCTTCCAACCGTTGTTATCATTGCAAGAATGAAATATTTACTGCAATAATTGAAAATGCGAAAAAAGACGGGTTTACCACTATTATCGATGGAACTAATGCTTCTGACAGCGAAAATGATCGCCCAGGAATGAAGGCTTTGACGGAATTAAACGTTCTTTCTCCACTTCGATTATGTTCATTAACTAAAGACAATGTAAGGAAACTTTCTAGGGTTGCTAACCTTTTCACTTGGAATAAATATTCTTATTCTTGCCTTGCTACTCGTATTTCTACTAACAACGAAATCACAACCACACTTTTAAATAAAATAGAAATTTGCGAAAACGCTTTGAGAAATCTTGGGTTTTCTGATTTTAGACTTAGAGTAAATAACAACATTGCTGTTTTGCAAATTACCAATAATGATTTTGAAAAATTTACTAAACATATTAAAGAAATTGAAAATACTATTAAAATACACTTTGAAAAAGTACATCTTGATTTAGAAATGAGAAAAGGCGAGGAGATTTAACAATGTCAAATTATGATATCACGAAAACTTTAACTGATGTTAAAAACGGCACTATCACTGTTGATGAGGCTGTGGCTAAACTGAAAATTCAACCTTTTGAAGATTTAGGTTTCGCTAAAGTTGATTACCACAGAAAACTTCGTCAGGGCGCTTCTGAAGTTATTTTTGGGGAAGGAAAAACTGTTAGTCAAATTGTTGAGATTTGCAAAAGTATTATTAAAAACGGTGAGGAAAATGTTTTGATTACTCGCCTTAGTTCTGATAAAGCTGAAGAAATTCAAAAAGAATTGCCATTTACTTATTACGAAATGGGTAGAATCGGTGTTGTTGGGGAAAATAATCCTATCACATCAGCTGGAAAAATCGTTATCGCTACTGGCGGTACTAGCGATATGCCCGTTGCGGAAGAGGCTGCTTTGACTGCTGAATTTCTTGGAAATAACGTGGTTCGTTTGTACGATGTGGGGGTTGCAGGTATTCACAGATTACTTGCTCACACTGAAACTATTATGAACGCAAAGGTGATTATCGCTATTGCCGGAATGGAGGGCGCACTTGCTTCCGTTGTTGGTGGGCTTGCGGATTGTCCTGTGATAGGCGTTCCAACTAGTATTGGTTATGGTGCTTCTTTTGGTGGCATTTCAGCTCTTTTGTCTATGCTAAATTCTTGCGCAAGCGGTATTTCAGTTGTAAATATCGACAACGGTTTTGGCGCTGGATACTTAGCTAGCATGATAAACAAAAACAGCAAGGAGACTTTATGAAAACTCTATATTTAGATTGTAGTATGGGTGTGGCTGGGGATATGTTAATGTCCGCCCTGTATGAATTAGTTGAAAACAAAGATGATTTTTTGAACCAAATGCACAATCTTGGTTTGCCTAACCTTGAAATAATACCCAAAACCACTTCGAAATGCAGTATTTTTGGTACTCACATCGATGTGGTTATTAACGGCGAAATTGAAAGTTGTCAATCATATGATTGCGCTATTAAGGACAGTCATTTTGCTATCGATAGCAAATATTCTACATCTCTAAATAACGATTGTTCTGCTAATGACAGCGATTGCAGTATTAAAGACGGCGCTTGTTCTAGCAGGAATTCTAAAGCTACTTCCACTACTACCGACGCGGTACATCATCATAGTGGTGAGAAAACTCACTTGAATTATGGAATAAAAGAAATTCGTCATATTGTTTCGCATTTAAATATTACTGAAACTGTGAAGAAAAATGTTCTTGAAGTTTATGACTCTATCGCTTCTGCGGAAAGTTTGGTTCATAACTGCGAAATTGAGAATATTCACTTCCATGAGCTTGGTTCTCTTGACGCTATTGCGGACATCACTGGGGTTTGTATTCTTATTGAAATGCTTGCTCCTGATGTGATTTACGCTTCTAAAGTTCACGTTGGTCGTGGGCATGTAAAATCTTCTCATGGCATTTTGCCTGTGCCAGCTCCCGCTACTTTGCACTTACTAAAAGGCGTTCCTATTTACAGCAAAGAAGAAATTATAGGTGAGCTTGCAACTCCTACTGGGGCTGCTTTACTTAAACAATTCGTGAAGAAATTCACTTGTATGCCCTCAATGACTGTTACTAAAATTGGTTACGGTATGGGTGCCAAAGATTTCGCTTTTGCTAACTGTATTCGTGCAAGTTTAGGGGATATTCTATGCAATGAATCTTCAACGAAAACCGTTGTTGAATTGTCTTGCAACATTGACGATATGACTGGGGAGGAACTTGGGTTTGCTATGAATATTCTTATGGAAAACGGCGCTCTTGATGTTTACTCCACTCCTATTTACATGAAAAAATGGCGTAATGCTAATATTCTCACTGTCACAACATTAGAGTGTGAAGTGGAGAAATTTTTGCAACTGATTTTTAAACATACAACTACTATCGGCGTGCGAAAAAAGGAATTCCAACGTTTTGAACTTTCTCGTTCTTGCGAAACCCTTTCCACGCCTTTAGGTAATATTAACAAAAAAATCTCTTGTGGTTTTGAGGTTTCAAAAAGCAAACTAGAATTTGATCAGCTTGCAAAAATGGCTAAGGACAATAATTTAAGTTTGTTTGAAGTGAAATGCATTATTGAAAAATCATTGAAAGAATAATGAGTATTGAAATTAAAAAACTGAATATTGTTGGTACTGTTTCGGAAAAACAAGTGACTATTGTAAAAGATGTAAACTGTAAAATAGCAAAAGGCGAGATTTTGGCTATTATTGGACAATCGGGATCGGGAAAAACTATGACTGCTATGTCGCTTCTTGGACTTCTTCCTGAAAACTGTTCCGCTACTGGCGAAATCGCTATTGAATCCACCACTTTTTCACTTAGTGACACAAAGAAATTAAACAAATTGTTAGGTTCTGATGTGGTTTTTATACCTCAAAGTGGCTCTGAATTTTTAGACCCATCATTTAAGATTAAAACACAAATCTTCGAATCATTGGATTTGCTTGGTATTAAGAAAAAGGCGGATAAACTAGCACGTGCCACTGAATTACTTTTGCAAGTAGGATTTTCACAGCCCAAAACTGTTCTTGAACTGTATCCATTTCAGCTCTCTGGTGGTATGGCGCAACGTGTGCTTCTTGCTATCGGCATTGCCACACCGTCAAAACTTGTGATTGCGGACGAGCCCACTCGTGGAATTGACAGTAAATCCGCTGATAATTTCTTTGAAAAACTACCTGTACTATGTGCCAATTCGGCGGTTATTCTTATTACTCACAACCTTGAAATGGCTAAAAAATGTAGTCATGTTATGGTAATGAAAGACGGCAAAGTGGTTGAATTTGGATCCGCTTTGCAGGTTTTAGAAAACCCCACTCATCAATACACAAAATCACTTATTGAGAACGCACCAGAGAATTTCGATTATACAAAACTTGTTACAAGGAGATAATTTTGCTTAAAATACATAATCTAAACAAAAAATTTAATGAGAAAATTATTTTAGATAACGCAAGTATGGAAATTGGCGAAAATGAGATAGTTTCAATTACTGGGGAAAGCGGTGAAGGAAAATCTACCATTGCTCGGATTATTTGCGGTACTATTAAGGCGGATAGCGGTGAAATTAAGTTCAAAAATGAAGATTTGCTTCTTTCTTTTGGTAAATACAATTCAAGATTCCGTCATGAAATACAATTAATTCCACAACAACCTTTTTTAGCTTTAGACCAAAAACAAACTGTGGGCGATGCGGTGGCTGAGCCACTACTGTTTCACAAGATTGCTAAAAATTATCAAGAGGCTAAGACAATGGCATTGGATTTATTTTCACAAGCAGACTTACCACATGAACTTTTTTCAAGGTTTCCTTGGCAAATTTCAGGTGGGCAAGCTCAACGCGTAGTCATTGCACGGAGTTTGACATTATCACCAAAACTCCTAATTTCCGATGAGTCAACTTCAATGCTTGACACTAGCACTCAGTTTCAAATTTTGAAAATCTACTGCAAACTTGTTGAAGAAAAAAAATTATCACTTCTTCTTATTACTCACGATTTAGATCTTGCTCATGGTATTTCTCACAAAGTTTTCACTGTCAGTAAAGGCAATTTATCTCTAAAGTAAATAGAGAAATTTCATATACATTATATATAGGAAAATATACACTGTGAGTACACAGTATTTTATAGTTACAAAATATAGGAAAAAATAACAAAGAATAAAGGAAATATTATGAAAAAATTATTGATTAAATTATTAGCAATTACACTTGCACTATCATTCACTTTATCTATTACTGCTTGCAAAAGTGGCGATGATACAGACAAGGCTATTTCAACTTTAGTGGTTGGAACTGCTACTAACATTCAAGTGGCTGGCCGTCAAGATTATGATTTCAACGTTTTGACTGGTACTGTTTCTAGCTTGTCTATCGTTAGAGTAAACGAGAAAAACGAATACGTTACTAACCTTTGTGAGGTGACTACCGAGGACAGCAAAACTTGGACTATTACTGTTCGAGACGGTATGAAATGGCATGACGGCGTTGCTGTTACTGCTGAAGATATCGCTTTTTCTATGGAATATTTATATCAAATCCCTACTCAAGGCTTTACCGTTGTTTACGATAGCATTGAAATTGTGGACGCTCAAACTTTGAAAGTTGTTTTGCCTGAAGTTAATTCTAGGCATTTAACTGCTCTTTGTTCTTTCCGTCCTTTGCCTAAACACATCTACAAAGATGTACCCCCTACTGAATACGATAAAGTATCAGAAGAACTTGCCACTATCGGTAACGGACCTTATGAATTTAAAGAACACAACGAAAATTCTGGCACTTTCACTTTTACTTACTTTGATGAATATGTAGAAGGTCGACCTAATGTTGATACTGTGATTTTTAAGGTATTTGACAACGCTGACACTATGTATTTGGCTTTGAAATCTGAAGAAATCGACATTATCTATAACTACGCACAAGGAATTAATCCTGCGGTTATCGATACTTTAGCGGAAAGTGAAAATGTTACTATTACTAATCTGAATTCTTCAAGCAACCCAGCTTCTTTGATTTTCAAAAACAACAGCGAACCTTTCACTAATATAGACATCAAAAAAGGTATAATGTACGCCATTGACTACGATACAATTCGCACTACTTTCGGGTCTTCCGCTAGTATTCCATCGCAAATTGGCTTTGTTCCCCCTGCTACTATTGGTTACATTGAGACGGAAGTTTTAAAACGTGATTTGGAAAAAGCGAAAGGACATCTTGAAAAAGCAGGTTGCGTTGACAGCGATAATGACGGTATTTTAGAGTACCAAAACAAGCCACTTTCTATTAAATTGCTTGTTAGAAACGACAACACTTTGCACCTTCGTTACGCTGAAATGCTTATGCTTAATCTTAAAGATGTGGGCATTAATTTAGTTATCGACTCAGTTGACGTTGCTGTTTACAAAACTCGTACTCAATTCGACCGCTCTTATGACATGATTTTAGTTAATCTAACTGCTTACGGCATGGCGAAAAACGCTGGGCTTGGTAGTTTATACCTTTACGATAACGATCGTATGAGTTTTGGTCAAGTTTATGACGATACTTACAACACCCTTATTAATGGTATGAACATCTCTGAAACTATCGAAGAATACAACGAATTAGCTGGAAAAACTCAAGAATTTTATGGAGAATACACTCCTGCAATTTCTCTTTACTGGGACGTTTTATCTCAAGCACACTTGAAATCTTTAAGTGGTTTTCAAGTTGACGGAAACTACGGACTTTTGAACGTTGCAACTTGGTACACTATCGAGAAAAACTAGGGTTTTAGTTGTTAGTAAAATTAACTTTCAACTAAGTGAAATTGCTAATTATTATACTTTATTACTCTTAATTACTACTTAAAATTTACTATATTAGATACAGAATTTAACGGAGATACTATGAAAACTACTAGCGAATGTCTTAACAATTTAAAACAAACAAGTTGCCATGTGAACATGGAAGAAAAATTGCTGCACTACCAAAAATGGAGCGATTACTTTTCTTATATCGCTAAAACTTCAAGGGAAGTAAAACGCAGTCCACTACATCAACCAAAGGCGGTTGCGAACTTTCTTGTGAGCGAAAATATACTAAAACAAGGCACAACTCTTGTGGACATTGGTGCGGGTACTGGGCGTTACGCTTTAGAATTTGCGGGTAAAGGTGCTGATATTCATGCAATCGATATTGGAGAAACGTCCCTTGATTGCTTGTCAAAAACAGCTTCTTCACTTGGTTTATCTGATAAAATAACTACTGAAAAAGTGCTTTGGGAAGAGTTTTCTACTGCTAATAAATTCGATGTGAGCTTTTGTGCTATGTGCCCTGCTATTTCCGATTTGGAACAGCTTCAACGTATGGAAAGTATCACTAACCACACTTGCTGCATTCTAACTATCGGAAAAGGTTCATATGATTATCACAGAAGAAACTTGCTTGAAAAACTTGTTAGCGAAAAGAAACTTGGCTTTTTATCCGAGGCTTCAAATTACTATAACTTGCTTTACAATCTTGGGAAAAATCCTAACGTTAAAAGCTATTACGAAAAAACTCGTGAAGAATTGCCTCTTTTAAATGCTATTGAACGTTATAAAATTTACATGAAAATCTTCTCCGATGACACAACTTACACTGATGAACTTGTGGAAGAATATTTCAATGCTAACAACGAAAACGGTATTGTTACCGACTTTGGAGCCTATAGTACTGCTTTGATTTATTGGAAGGTTGACAAATGAAAAAGAAGTTAGTTATTTCATTTATAGCTCTTTTTGTGGTGATTGTTATTAATTTTTTGATACCTATTGCTATGGAAGGTGATCCTGTTTTGATGTTACTTGGTATTGAAGAAGCGGAAATTAATTTGGAAACTTATCAATATTACTATCAAGAAATGAATTTGCACAAGCCTTTGCCTGTGCGGTTTTTTCATTACTTTTTTGACACAATAACAGGTGATTTTGGGTACTCATTCCACTTTGATCAAGAAATTTCTTCTTTGATTTCTAGTCGTATTCCAAACACTTTGCAAATCGCAATCCCTGCAATTTTACTATCATCAATTCTTTCAATAGTTCTTGGAATTCCAATGGGTATGCGAAAAGGCAAGACACTTGACCGCACTACTTCGCTGTCTATGATTGTTGTTGATGCAATCCCTGCTTTCTTGCTTGGGTTGATGCTTATTCTTTTATTCGCTTCAAAACTTCAATGGTTTCCTTACGGTTCGCTAAATTCAACTATTCCACCAACTGGGTTTTTTCCGCTATTACTAGATAGACTTCACCATTTATTCTTGCCAATATTAACGTTAACACTTGCGTCATTGCCTTCTAAATATTTGATAGTTAGAAACATGACCGCCAACTTGCGTTGCGAAAAATACATAATATACGCTCGTGCACGTGGACTTTCCACATCACGAATTTACTACTCACACATACTGAAAAATATCGCTCAACCTTTTGTAACGGTAGTTGGCTTACATGTTGGCATTATCTTGTCTGGAACACTAGTTATTGAAACGATTTTTTCTATTAAGGGTATGGGCTCGCTGATTTCAGATGCTATATCTTTCAGAGATTTTAGGGTTTTGCAAAGTTGTCTTTACGTTTCCGCTTTAACTGTTGTTATCGCAAACCTAATCACTGATATTGTTTGCAAACTGCTTAATCCTAAGGTGCGATTGGGGGTGTATGATGAAACATAAGATATTTTTAATAATGGGGCTTTTCATTTTAGCAGTATTTACGCTGTTTTCAATATTCCCACAACTCTTCGCTCCATACTTCCCTAAAGAAATATTCACGCCATGGCAGTCACCTAGTTTTATCCACTTACTTGGCACTAACGATATGGGGTTTGATATCTTCACTGAGATAGTTTACGCAACGAAAAATACACTTATTATTGGTATTACAAGTGCTCTAATATCATTGTCGCTAGGTTCGATTATCGGCATTCTTGCTGGGTACACTACTGGTTTTTCAAGACACTTTTTCGATGGATTGATACAAGTGGTTTTGATGATCCCTATGCTTCCTTTAGCAATAGTTATTGCTGCGGTGGTTGGCACTAGTCCTCTTAACACTATTCTTGTTATTGCCCTTCTTGGGTGGGGGCAAACTGCTAAGGCAGTGCGGGCTAAGACTATTGAATTGAAGCAAAGTTCTTTCGTGGAAGCTCTTGTGATTTTAGATATTTCCAATACTCAAATCATGCGAAAACACATCTTTCCTAACCTTCTTGAAGTGGTTCTTGCCAAATACATCATGTCGGTAGCTAGCTGTATTATGCTTGAATCTACCCTTAGTTTCATCGGGCTTGGAAGTACCGTTGATGTAACTTGGGGTACTATGATTAATCTTGCTTATCAACGTGGCGGATTTTTGCGTGGCGCTTACAACTGGTTGCTAACTCCTGGGCTTTGCATTACTCTTTGTATTTTGGCGTTCTATTTCATTAATATTTACTTCGAACACACAAAAGACAGAGTTTCCGACCTTAATATTAAGTGATTTTCCGCTAAACGGCAATAAATCATGATTTTCATTGACAATTTGTAGATTAATAGATAAAATAGATATAAATAATGTATAATACAAATGTACAAAAAAAGGGAGGGACTATGTTCAAAACAAATAAATTATACCCCAAAGACACTTCTACTTGGGAGAAGGTGACTTTTTGGGTAACTGAGCTTACTATGATTGCTGCTCTTGTATATATTTTTATAAGGCTGATTACTACTACTGAAGGGGCTGAGGCAATTGCTTCTCAATACTCTTTGACCCTGCTTCAAACTATCATTGGATTGGTTATTATCCATATCCCTTGGTTCATTGAAAGACGTGTTAAAATTATTATTCCTTCATTTATGAATATTCTTTTCCTTGTTTTCTTGTTCTGCTCTATTTGCTTAGGCGAATTTGGAAATTTCTATTACCGTATTCCATACTGGGATAACATTCTTCATTTTATGAGTGCTGTTATGATTGCGGCTTTAGCTTTTAGTTTGATTAACGCTTTCTTCGAAAATAAAATCGAAGGTATTCACCCTGTTTTTGTTATGATTTTCACTATTTGCTTTGCGGTAACGGTTGAAGTTGTTTGGGAATTTTACGAATTTGGCGTTGATTACTTCTTAGGTATGAATATGCAAAAATTCCTTACTGAAGACGGCATTGCTCTTACTGGACAAGAGGCTCTTATGGATACTATGATCGACTTAGTTGTAGGTTTCATTGGTTCAGTTTTCGCTGCGGGTATAGGTTGTATTTCTCTTATTAAGAAAAATTCTCTTGTGAGAAGAGTAATTTTAAGAAAAGAAGAGAAACCACTATAAAATACATTTGAACTTTTATTAGTTATGAACGCATTTCTTTTTTACAACTATTATAAAAAAATTATAACACAAAACCCCTATCGCATTAATTTGCAATAGGGGTTTTGTTTGTTGTTTTGTTATTTTATAATTATTAATTTATTGGTTTAATAATTTTTTAATTTCTTTCCAATTTGGGTAGTATTTTGTTTGAAAGGCTTTAAAGTCGGCACCGTGGTTTGGATAGAGAATGTGTCCTAATTCGTGGACGATTATGTAATCAATACACTGAATTTTCTTTGTTGCTAGTTGCAGGTTAAACCAAATTTTTCTTGTTCGAAAATTACAACTGCCCCACCTTGTTTTCATATCTCGTATTTGCCATGATGAACTTTTCAACCCTGTGATGTTCTCCCAAATTATAACTCTTTCACTTAGTATTGAATGCAATAATTTCTTCTGATACACCGCTAATATTTTATCTTCATTCAATTCGTCTTTGCCTATTTTAAGATAAATTACAGCTTCCTTTTCTCGTATTTCTACTTTGCTAGTGGTTTTTGTTAGTTCCACCAATTTGATGTACTTCTCGCCTAAAATCATTATTTCATTGCCGTTCTCTAGATTCTTATTGGCAAGATATTTCAATTCCATTTTCGCTCTTTGCTTCTCAATCCACTGGGATTTTGAATTTACGAAATCAATAATACGCTGTTCCTTCACGTGGATTGGTGCGGAAACTTTCAACTGCCCTTCAATGTCCACAGTTAGAATAATATTTTTAATTCTTTTTCTAGTTAATAAAAATCTATTATCCATATCCACTCCGAAATTATTTGAAATTAAATTAATAAATAAGCTACGTTAAAGTAAATTACCATTGAACAAAAATCGATTATTGTGCTTATCAATGGTGATGCCATAAATGCTGGGTCTAGGTTGCATTTTTTAGCTAGAACTGGCAGTATACAGCCGATTAATTTCGCTACTACTATTGTTACGATAAGTGAAACTGAAACTACTATTGCTACTTTTGCGTCTCCTAAAATGAAGTATGTTCCAAGTCCACCTACTGATGCTAGAACGGCACTGATTAGCAATGATACTCGGAATTCTTTCCATACTATTTCAAAAAAGTCGCTGAATTTAAGCTCTCCAATAGATAATCCACGGATAATTAATGTTGAACTTTGCGCTCCACAATTTCCGCCTGTGTCCATTAAAAGTGGGATGAATGCAATTAACATCGGCATGATTTTGAATATCTCGTCATTGCTTAAAATCAAAAATCCTGTTACTGCTGCTGATGCCATAAGTATTAGCAACCAAACAATTCTGTGCTTAGCATGGTCGAATACCGAAGTTTTCAAGTAAGTATCATCACTTGCTGTCATTGCAGCCATTTTATGCATATCCTCAGTGGTTTCTTCCGTCAATACATCAATTGCATCGTCAAAAGTTACTATTCCCACAATGCACCCTTCACTGTCTGTAGCTGGAATTGCTATCAAACCGTATTTTCTGAATAAATTCGCAACATCTTCTTTGTCATCACGTGTATTTACCACGATGAAATTCTCTTGCATAAGATATTTCACTTCAGTTGTTGGCTCGTTTATTAGCAAATCTTTCGCTGTTACTATACCAATCAAATGGCGTTCTTCCACTACGTAACAAGTATATACCGTTTCGCTGTGAATACCTAGACGGCGTATTTTCAGCAATGCTTCTTCAACCGTCATCTCTGGATACAACTCGATAAACTCCGTTGTCATAATACTTCCCACGGTGAATTCATCGTATTGCAATAATTTATTTACTCTTGCACGAGTTTTTTCGTCTATGTTGTCTAAAATACTTGTAATCACGTTTGAAGGCATGTCCTCCAAAGTGTCAACAACATCATCGGCGAACATTTCGTCAAGTACTGCTTTGATTTCTTTTTTACTGAATATTTGAAGCAAAATTTGTCTTTGCTCTTGATCCATATATGAAAACGTCTCCGCTGCTAGTTTTTTTTCAATTAGTCTGAAAACTACAGCCAAGTCATTGTCTTCCAATTCACTTAATAATTGGGCAATGTCAACAGGATTTTCCTTTGACAATTCAGTTGCAACTGAACGAAAATCTCGCCTTGCCATCAATTCTTCTAATTCGATACCAATCATTTATTCCTAAACCTCCTACTGTTTTTTGATAATAAAAAATGCCCTATTAACTTATACAGAAAATACGACAAACCCAAAAAAAACAGTAGCTTAAATTTAAGCTCTATTTTATAATATTACTACTAATTGCAAATTAAATCAAGCTTCCTATCATTAAATTTAACAGTTTTAGTGAGTATGTATACGTATTTTTTATAGTTAATAGTTTCTCTAAAGACCTTCCCGATTCGCTACTCAAAAGTATACTCACCACCTTTTTTTCAAAATTATCGTGTACACACGACAGCTTTAATGTTACCATTATTTCAAGAATTTGTCAACCTGTTCAAATATATTTTGCAAGTATTTATTCTTTCGCCTTTTTATCCTTAATAATTTGCATGACAATTTGAATTACACCAAGAACAGCTAAGAACACGCCGAAGGCTTTTTGCAAGTTTTCACCTTGAATATTGTTTGCTATAATTGAAAAAATTACGCTGATAATTATTGCAGGAATAATCATAAACATCAATCCCGATTTTTCTATTAACCCATTTTTCACGTGGATAATTAAAGTAACAATCGCCATTGGAATAAATGCAATAAGATTAATCCCCTGTGCTTGTATTTGAGGTAAGCCTAGTCCTAACGTTAAAAGTGGAATAAGCAAAGTGCCTCCGCCCATTCCCATTCCGCCAAATATTCCACCTAAAAAGCCTACAATTGCATACCACATAATTTCCCCCTTGAATCAATATTTCCACATTTTACTTGCATTAATTAACATATGAATTATCATGTACATATTAACATTTAAGCTAGTTTAAACTAATAATATATACTAAAATTCATTTAAAAACACATGCGAACCCCTGCCACAATCATTACAAGCCCGAACACATAAGTTAATATTTTGTTTGGTATTTTCTTTAATATCAACGCACCAACAACACCACCTAAAAGCACTCCAACCGCCGTTTGCCACGTGATACTCCAGTCGATTGAGCCTTTTAAAATATACGTACTTGCTGAAAATACAGTGATTGGCAAGATTACTAACATAGTGGTTGCGTGGGATTTTTTCGGTTCTTTTTTTAATGCGTAAGTCATAAACGGCACAGATATCATACCTCCGCCACCGCCGAAAAATCCGTTGGCGAAACCTGTAAATATACCACCTATCACTTCTAAAAATTTTTGTTTTGTTTTCTTCATAATATTATTGTACCAACTTTTTTGAAATATATTCACAAATATTCCACCTATTTCTAGGCAATAAATATTCCCACAAGGTACATTCCATAAGCAATAATCCCCGTAAGTCCTTGCCACCTTTGAATTTTCTTAGTAAAAATAGTCGGCACAATAAAAATAGTAGCCAAAATCAAAGCTGTAGGAATATCAACGATAGTATTAGTCACAGAGACAGGTAAAGTTCCACCACCGATAATTCCGCATACAGGTAAAATCAAAAGAGCATCTATAATATTTGCTCCTAAAATATTTCCTGCAACCATAGCGTTTTCGCCTTTTCTAATTGCAACAATCGCCGTTACAAGTTCAGGTAAACTAGTTCCAACAGCTATCATAGTTTTGGCAATAAGTTCATCACCCACACCAAAAATCATCGCAATTTCACTACCTGAATTTACTAAAACCCTAGCACCTAAAGTAATTCCCCCTGCTCCAAGCACAAAGAAAACGATATTTTTTAAGTACGAACCAGTAGCTTTCTCACTATCAGTTTCGTAATTTTCTATACTAGTTTCCCTTTTAGCACTAACTACGCTTTCAGCAACAAAGACTCCTAATGTAATAAATAACAACACAATTCCAGCTGGTTTCAACAATCCGTCGTTAGTTAAAAACCAAAGTAGGATTAGACCGAAAATCAGTATTACCCCCTTTCGTCCGAACTGTTTTCGGTCTATTATTATTGGTTTCACCATAACCGCAAGGGCTAAAATCAGTCCCATGTTTGCGATTACTGAACCTATGCCATTGCCGATAGCCATATCAACTCGCCCTTCACTTGCTGCAAATGCGGACACTATTAATTCAGGCAAAGTGGTTGCAAAACTAACGATTGTTGCACCGATGACGAACTTCGGAATACCCCATCTTTTAGCAATATCTCCTGAGGAATTTACGAAAATTTCCCCCGAGAACATTGTTAGTACCACCCCAACAGCAAATACTACAAACAAAACAAAAATACTCATTTTCCCCTCCAACTACTAATCAAGTAAAATAATCTGACCTGCGAAAAGATAATCAAGTTGATTACGCTCTTTTAGCTTTTGTATATCTTGATTAAACTTCAAACTTATAGACTCAATTGTGTCCATAGGGCTGACAATATAGGTATCACATTTCACCACAGGTATGTAAATCACAACCCCTCCAGCAAAAATCACCCCTTCATTCGCTTCCTTAATTAAGGACACTGGCACAAAGAATTTCTTGGATATGGAAAACAACGTATCGGTGGTTTCCATACGATAATAACTCTCAACTGCCCGCTCAACTACTTCCGCTATCTCAATTTCAATTCGCCCTTTTTCTTTAATAACTATTTCATTTTCAGGCAATTTGAAAAATTTTGCGGCTTCCTTCTTATTAGATAATTCTAATGTATCAAATATAATCTTCATATCTCCAATATACTCAAAAAAAATTGTATATATTACTACTAATTTGTGATTTTTCGTAATAGGTTATAGTATGAATAAAATTATCAAATCATTTGCACTTGTGACAATAATTGGTCTTGCCACAAGATTTTTAAGTTTTATATTTAGAATAATATTATCACGTGGAATTTCTTCCTACGACCTTGGGATATATCAATTAACGCTGTCAGTTTTTATGATTTTGATTACGTTAACAAGTTCAGGCATTCCACTCGCTATCTCAAGAATAACATCCGACTATCAAGCAATGGGTCGAAAAAAAGACTCCGATTCACTAGCTTCAACAGGGCTGATAGTGACTTTTTGCGGTGCAATCGTCATCAGTTTGTTCATAATTACTTTTAGCGGAATTATCAAAACACTTTTTGCGGAAAGTAATTGCTATCAAATGTTATTAATCCTTCTTCCTGCCTTTATTTTCTCCGCAGTTTATTCAACTTTACGTGGATCAATATGGGGGAAAAAGCGATTTTTGGAGTATTCTCTAACGGAATTAATTGAAGAAATAGCCGCACTTGCTACTTTGATTTTGCTTTTCTATGTGATAAAACCACAATTCGACAAAGTATTTTTCCCAGCTATTTCAATAACTGTTTCAACAATCATTGCTTCTTTCTTTGCGGTATTTTTCTATTTCCGCACAGGTGGACACATCACATGCACCAAATCGCAACTGAAACCACTGATGGAAACAGCATCTCCAATCACATTTGTTCGAGTACTTTCCACTGTTTCTTCATCAATTTTAGCATTGATTCTTCCTGCCCGCCTTGTAACATTCGGCATGACAAAAGTTGATGCCATGTCTACAATAGGACTTGTTAACGGTGTGGCATTCCCACTACTTTTTGTGCCATCATCATTGATTAGTTCACTAGCGCTAGTTATGGTTCCTGAAATTTCAGAGAAACTGGCTAAAGGAGAAAAATGTC
Organism: uncultured Clostridia bacterium; assembly: GCA_947039455.1. Taxonomy (GTDB): domain Bacteria; phylum Bacillota; class Clostridia; order Christensenellales; family CAMQZB01; genus CAMQZB01. The sequence goes on along the minus strand of CAMQZB010000007.1, from coordinate 29,808 downwards.
ACAGTCACGTGAAAAAATCTATTATGTTCTCTGGAATTATTTCCGCAATCGTCATTCCTATTTACATAATTCTTGGAAAGGAAATTTGCGACTTTATTTTCAATAAACAAGAAGCAGGAATATACCTTATGGCTTCCGCAGTAGCAATTTTCCCATTGTGTTTAAACCAAATTTCCGTTGCAATCTTAAACTCAATTGGTGGAGAAAAATACGGTTTTACAAACTTTTTAATCGGCGTTTCTATTGCTTTATTCTTTGTAATTTTTGGTACACCACACCTTTCAATTTTTGCTAGCATTATTTCTATGTTCTTGCAACCAACAATTATATTTATTTTAAACGGCATAAGAATAAAGAAAATTTTGGGTATGGAAACTGCTGAGATATTTAAACCATTAATGTATTTTTTACTAGTAATCCCAACATCGGTTATTGGTTTATTTATTAAATTTTTAACTGAAGACATGACTATTTTTATGCAATTAATGATTACTACATCAATTATGGTAGTCTTCTTTATTGGAATTGCGTGGTGTTTTATTGATGTGAAAAAGGAATTTAATTTAAAAACCAAACAGAATAATTAAAAAAATTATGCAAATACTTATTATATGTTAACGATATTTATTAGAGCAATTATAATATTCCTAACGGTGCTTGTTGCACTTAGGTTGATGGGAAAACGGCAAATCAGTGAAATGCAACCTTTTGAGTTTGCTATTACTTTGATTATTGCCGATTTAGCATGCCTTCCAATGCAAGATGTTTCGATACCTCTTTTGTATGGTCTGATTGGTATTTTTGCTATCTTCTTTGTGCAAATGGTCATTTCACATTTGAACAAAAAAAGCATGATTATGCGTGGTATGGTTTCCGCAAAGGCAAACGTAATTATTACACCATTTGGCATAGATTTTCAACAACTTAACAATCAAGGTTTGACAATCAGCGATCTTGAAGAATCGATGCGAATTTCAAATTGCTTCTCATTTGCTGATATTGAATACGGCATTCTTGAAACTAACGGCAAAATGTCTTTTATGCAACGCCCTAACACGTCCCCTTCTCTTACCCTTTCTTTCTCACTAATTTCAGTTGGAAAAATCGATAATTACGGCTTGAAATATTTAAAGGTTACCAAAGAAAGTTTGTTTGAAATCTTAAAATCCCTTGATGTTGAATTGAAAAACGTTTTGGTTTTAACATTAGATAACAAGGGGAATGTTTACTATCAAGAGAAATTCAAACAATATATTGTCACAACAATTAATATGGAGGACTATGTAGAATGAAAAAATTTCTTACTATTTCAATCTTGATTATTCTTGTTTTATTAATAGTTTTCGCTGAAAATTCGTTAGTAAATAATACTGCTACGGATTTTGTTGCTATGACAAAAGATATTGAAAATAAATACATTGCTGGCGAAGATGCTACAAATGAGTTAAATATATTGAATGAAAGGTGGGAAGATAGGCGGAAAACTTTATATTTCTTCTTGCTTCATGAAAGCATTAAAGACGTGGATCGTCAATTAGTGCCTATGAAAATTCTTCTTTCAAACCCTGACAACACTGATACACTTGAAAAACTGAAAATGCTTTCCCACTATTTCCGTGAAATTAAAGCTAACTATGAATTTTCTTGGGTAAACGTTTTCTAGATTTTCTATAGTACAGAGTGTTTGTAGTTTATAAAATGATTTGTATTTTTAAATGAACAAACACTGTAATGGTTATGGTTGATACAAAAAAAAAGGCTGTGCTACTTTATTGTAGATACAGCCTTTTAATATTTAATTTAGAAATAGCAGATTTAATTAGATTAGTCTTCTACTATATCGTTGAAATAGTCTTTGTCGAAAAATTCTGACAATGTAATTCCAGCACCCTCGCAAAAGCGTTTTATTGTTATTAAATTAGAGCTTTTTGTTCTGCCTTTTGTAAGGTCATAAAGAGATGATGGTGACAATCCGCCTCTCAAACTTATTTTGCAAATGCTGTTCTTTTGTTCACTAGTTATTTCCCCAATTCTTTTAACAATCGCTTCAGTTAATTGCATATATCTCCTCTTTGCGGTACTAATTTCATTACTTTCTAAATAGTATATGCAATATATTAATAATTTTCTCATGGTTTCCCATGAAAAACTTGACAAATTCAATTAAATCAACTATAATAAGAATATACACGTGTAATATATTAACAATTCAAATTTATGGAGGAAAATATTATGACTAAAGAAGACATGATGGAAATTTTGTACGAGCTAATTATTGTAGAAACTGAACCTGATTTTGTAAAATCTCATTCTGCGGAGGGAAATGCTTTCGCCATCACTACTAAGGACAATGAATCATTCAAAATTACTGTGGAAAAATTATAATTTACACCTAATTAATTATTTACTTAATGAAAATTAATTGAAAATAAACTAAATACATATACAAACACAAGGTCTATCAAATTATTTTTGATAGACCTTGTTTATATATATCTTGATTTTTATTATATTAGTTTCCAATATATTTATTCTTTATATCTTAATTTTTAACATGTTAATTTGTAATATGCTTATTTTCTATATCTTAATTCTTAACACGTTAGTTTGTAATATGCTTATTTTCTATATCTTAGTTTTCAACACATTAGTTTCCAATATATTTATTCTTTATATCTTAATTTTCGAAATTTTTCTATACTTTAAAACGGTTTTCGTGGTGTGCAAGGAATTCAAGGTAGATTGATTTCAAGGCACGTTCATAGTCCTCGTTTTTCACTCCCACTATTATGTTTTTCTCGCTAGATCCTTGGTCGATTAAAAGAATATTCACGTTGCTTCGTGACAATGCTGTGAACAACCGACCAGCTGTACCTTTAACCTTACACATTCCGTGTCCAACCGTTGCCACAGTTGCTACACTGTCTATCACTGTTACTTTATCAGGATTCACAGCTTCACGTATACGCAAAATTACTTTGTCTTTCAAACCGTTTTTCAGCGTGTCAGAGCTAATCACTATAGACAATGTATCAATTCCAGAAGGCATATGTTCAAGTGGAATTCCGTATCTTTCAAGTACTGACAAAATCTTTCTTGCAAATCCAATTTCTGCATTCATGTTAGATTTTTCAATGCTGATTACTGTGAAATTTTTCTTACCTGCAATACCTGTTACAGTATGACCATTTCCTTTATACTCTTCATCAGGAACTATCATTGTTCCTGGATTTTCAGGCTCGAAAGTGTTTTTTATATTAATAGGAATACGGCTGTCTTGTACTGGGAAAATAGCTTCAGAATGCAAAACTGATGCACCCATATATGACAACTCACGTAATTCATGGTAACCAAGACACTCAATTTGAAGTGGATTTGCAATAATTCTTGGATCGGCTGCGTAAAATCCATTTACATCAGTCCAATTTTCATACATTGTTGCTTTCACACCTCTAGCTACTAGCGATCCTGTAATATCAGATCCACCACGTGAGAAAGTTTTCACGTGGTCAAACGGCATTGCACCGTAAAATCCTGGGATAACTGCGTACTGAATTTTCGCTAATTTCTTTTCCATAATATCATTTGTTGAATCAGAATCAAGTATTCCATTCTCGCCAAATTTCACTATTTCGCAAGCATCTACAAACTCAAATCCAAGGTATTTCGCTATAATTCTACCATTTAAATACTCGCCACGTGACGCTGCAAAGTCGTCAGTTTTTATTTCGTCAATAGCTTTTTCAGTTTCGTCAAGTATACTTTTTATATCAATATCCACTTGCAAATTATTTACTATTTCAGTAAATCTATCTCTAATTACATCAAATAATTTTCCACATTTGCCACTTTCACGGCTCAGTTTTGCACATTGATAAAGCATATCAGTAATCTTAATATCATCATCAAATCTTTTTCCAGGAGCGGAAACTACAACGTATTTTCTTGTTTTATCGCTGTCAAGAATTGCTTTTACTCGCGTAATATTCGCAGCTGATGCAAGGCTTGTGCCTCCAAATTTACAAATTTTTATACTCATAATAAAACCCTACCTTTATTAATAAATTTTTCTTGTTTCTAAATAATATCTTTTCTCGCTTGCATCACCCATGCTGAAAGTTTTTCTTGGTAGTTCACCTACATTTGCAATATAATCGAACAACTGTGATTTTTCAAGTTTCGGCATAACAATTCCCACTGATTTCGTTTCTTTTGATAGGTTCAACAAAACATCAAGTCCGTGAATATAATCAACTTCTCCACCGAATTTCAACAAATAATTATCAATATAATTTTGCAATTTAGTGTAACATTCTGGTACATTAACTGTCATTGGAAATTCCTTTGTTCCGTCGTTTTTGTGAATTTGAATTTTGCTATTTCCTGATGAGATTTCTTTTAGTCCATTGGTGAAATTTTCAACATCAACACCTGTTACTATTCTATGTATTGGCTCGAAAGTAATGCCACTTGAATTTAGATTTACTACTTCGCAAAGCGCAAACTGTCTTTTGTCATTCTCTTTCAATTCATTAGACTTTTTTAGGTTTTCATAACATGATTTTGCTGTTGCTAAACTGTGATTTCCGTCTCCAACTGCAAAAACTAGGTTGTTTTTTGCAATAGATTTAAACATAAAATCAAGGTCAATTTCCGCTGGGATATGATAGCCCTCAATATGCCCACCTTCCATATTTAGCTCAAAATCGTATATTTTTGTTAGTTTTTCTTTGTTTTTATACAGTTTTTCGATAATTCCGTTTTCACTGTCATCATCGCATAGTAACATAATATGAGGGATTTCACAAGGTGCATTCTCTCTTATTTTTACTCTTGGAGGTATTCTTGAAATAACCGTTCCTTCGGTAGATTTCACCGCTAGGTTTTCGCTTGCATTATAAGAATATTCTTCCAAATTTACCGCTAAAACTATGCCCACACGAACTACTCCATATGAGGTTTTTCGCACTGTTAACACATAACCAAAGTACTCATTGTTGAAAATTCCTTGGTTAATATATTCGTCAAACGTGCTGTTTATTGAGTTGATTTTTTCGCTATTGTCAGATTGCAAAAATGCTTCTGGCAAGATTAGATTATAAGTCGATGGGCAATCTTTTGTAAGATTTTCCACATTGTACCAATAGTTTTTGTCAGATGTGAACTGATCACAAGCTACACACGACCATTTTGTTAAACTAATGCCCTCAGGAATAATAATTCCAGAAGGCACGATTAATTTATTATTCATATTTTTCACCCTTATTTAAATTTACAATGACAAGAGTACCCATGCCATAAATGCACATAAAATTGCAAATGCAAAAGTCAGCCAATTTGACACAAATGAACTTAGAACTGATTTCACAATTTCTCTAAAGGATTTGGAGCTAGAGTTTGATTTTGATTTTACTTTCTTTTTCATAATTCTATCACTCCTTTATTCCATAAATTTTCGCTAGAGCGTCACCCAACATTTCAGCGTCGGCATATCTTTCGATAGTTCCACGACGAACGAATGAAATTACACCCGTTTCTTCTGATACTATTAGCGACAAAACGTCAGCCATTTCCGTAATACCAATTCCTGCTCTGTGGCGAGTTCCAAGGTCTTTCGGCAATGAATTATCTTGAGTTAGTGGCAAGAAACAACCTGCCGCTAAAATTTTGTTTCCTGTGATTAGCATTGCACCATCGTGCAACGGTGTGTTTGGTGTGAATATGTTTTCAATAATTTCAGTTGACAAGTCACTGTTTAGAAATACTCCACTCTCCGCAATTTGCATTGGGATTTTAGATGGTATAACAATTATTAACGCACCTACATTTTTCTTTGACATACTTTGCATCGCTTTTATTATTGTTTGAATACACGCATGTATCTCTTTTTCAGTTCCGTTGAATTTCGATATTGCAATTTCTCCAGCTCGTTCTTGACGTGATTTTTTCCAAATTTCACGTTTCAGCTCAGATCTAAATACTATTACAAAGAAAAGTGGCATTGAAATCAAGAACCATTTCGCAAATATCGTTATAATTTTTGCTTCTAGTAATGTAAAAACAAAACCGATCAACAACAGCATTGTAAGTGACACAATTAAGTGAGATGAATTATACTTTTTGGCTACAGAAAACATACATAAAAACATCACTGCTAGCAGTAATATATCGATGATGTCAATGAATACCAAGTTGGCAAATAATTCAGCAAATCGTTGCATTGTTGTTAAATATGTCATAGTTTTATTCCTTTTGTGCTTAAATTATAAAAAAAATTATAGCTTATACACTATTGTAATATAATTCCAACAAAAAATAAAGCAAATTACACAACTTTATAATATTTTATCCAAAAATATCGTCGTCATCGTCTTTTTTTTGCGTATTTTGTTGTCCACGTTGTTGTTGCTGTTGTTGTTTTTTGATTGTTTCGAACATATTGAAAATATCTTGTTCGTTTACTGTAGCTTTTGGTTGTTGGTCAAATTTCTCTGGAATCTCTTTTGATGCTTTTTTATTTAATAAATACACTCCTAAAATAAACAATGCGAATACTGCAATACCAACTGCCGTTATGAAATATCTGTTGTAAAATATATTTGCTACCGTTGGGTTTTCTTTTGAATTTATCATTTCACTTGCAAAATTCGGATCAGTCAAAGTGTTCGCTACAACATTAACTACGTTTTCAAATCTTGTTGTAATATGTTCCATTCCGTACAAATTCACAATGTAATTTACATTGTCATTTTTCGTATCTAATACGTTCACTTCCCCGTCTTTTTCCGCTCCTGACATTACTAATTCAGTTGTGAAATTATAGCCAAGAAATGAAATTGTGTTTAGTTCACCCTCAATAAATGTTGCGTTGTCAGAGTCATTTGCTACGTGAAGAAATGGTTTTTCACCAAGTACTACCAAAGATTTTTTGTCAGTAGGTGTTTTTACCAATATGTTTTCGCCAAGTTCTTCACTGTTTTGAAAAAAAATGTCTTCGTGAAGTCTTGGAATTTCGTCAGAAAATGCGTAAAGATAATCACCTGTAATCACTGAATCAAAGTTCACCATTAAAAGTGTGTTCTCTTTTTCCGCTTCCGTCATTGTATAAAAGTGATGTTCGCTTCCGTAATTGCCTTGTGCTTCCATACCGAAAAACACGTACACTATATCAAAATCAAATTCGTAATTTTTCAACACTTCCGCAAGTGCAAGAACCACCGCAACGCTACTTCCGTTTCCAGAAGCACCTTCAGAAGATGCACTAGCGGGAACTCCGTAGCCATTGTCGTAACTTGCGCCGATTATCACTTGTTTTCCGTTAGAAGTTTTAGACTTTTGCATTCCAACAACATTTTGTGAGTAGCTCATTGTACCCGTTCCGTCGTTTTTGTCGATAAACTTGCTGAATGATTTAATATAATTATCGTTGACTTTTTCAACACCGATTTCAGCGAATTGCTCCGCTAAATAGTTAGCTGCTTCGACTTCAAAGTCAGTTGCACCAGTTCTATTTGGGTGTGCTTCTTGAAATGCTTTCCAGATTTCAAATACTTTTTCACCCTCTACCATTATATTATCCCCATTTTCAGTAAAAATAGGCTTGTTGTTTTCAATATTTTGATTTTCATCACCTAGCGCTATCATCACTGATGAACCTACGATTGATAGGCATAGTAAAATTGCTAGACATAAAATTAATAAACGTTTTATTTTTTTCGTACTCATAGTTATTACTCCTTAAAAGAAAATGAATAAGCTGTTATAAATCACAAAAGGAATTATGAAGCTGTTGAATATTTTTCCTGCGTAGCCGTCTTTTACAAAATGTTTTTTCATAAAGAAAAACATCGGGAACAGAATTATCATTGTTGCAATTAATTCAAATAACAAACTTCCCACTCCGATAAAATATCCGCCCGGTAACCACATAAGGCTTGATAATCCTGCCCAAATGATGTTCCTTATAATAAAGAAAGGACGTGAGTTTTCCTTGAATTCCCTGTTGGAAATAGGCATAAATCCGCGCATTGATTGAAATGCGAAAAAGTAATATACAGTCAGATATAGTTCTAACAACAAAATTGAAACTATCGCATCCAGCACTACATACACAACAAATGTGCTAAGTGTCAACGGAATTGCGATTCCTGTCATTTCCGTTGCCAGCGATGTGTACCACATAAATTCGCTTCTTACTGAAAAAACATCAGTTACCAAAAATGTTAAAAACAATAATAGGTAAACAAGTATTTTGTGTTTCTTTGTGAAGGGTGTTGTTATCACGCCCTCTTTTCTCATTAACGATCCCATAATTTAATTCTCCAATAATAATAAAATAGTAGTCAACAGCACTTCTTCTTGTGATATTTTTCCACTTTTGATTCCGAATTCTGCTTTTGAAATTATCTCAAGGCAGTTTTTCAGTCTTACTTTTGTATATTTTTTTCCTAATGACCTTGCTTTTTTAATAGCAAAGGGTTTAACTTTTAGAGCAGTTGCAAGTTCTTCTTCCGAAGCTGTTGAAACACTTGCTAGGAACATTCTTCTATAGTTTCCATAAAGCAGTGCTAGCACTTTCGTAGTTTCAACTTTTTGTGCTTTGAAGGAGGCGTATAATTCCATTGTGCGTTGTTGGTTCTTCTCAACAATCATGTTCACCAAATCAAAAACTTCCGCTTCTAAGTAGGCTGGAATTAGTTCATGTACACTTTCACTTGTGATTTCCGTCTTGTCTTTATTGTAGCAAACAAGCATATCTACGCCTTGGGAAATCCTTAGCATATCCATACTACATCGCTCCACTAACTGGTTTGCTAAGACACTTGTGATAGTTTTGCCTTCTTTTTTGAAGGTTACTTCTACCCATTTTGCAAGCATTCCAAGGGTTTCTTTTTTACATTCCACAGTAAACATACCATCAATATCTTTTGATATTTCCGCTGAATTTACCACTACCGCAATACAGGTGGGGTTTGGGTCAGCAAAATACTTTTTCAGTTTACCGTGAAAAACTTCGTCAGTTTTGTCCACTTCTATTATTGACAGTCTAAAATCAGACATTAACGGATAGGAGTTTAACGACATGAGAAAGTCTTCTTTCTTACTATCGTCAAAGGTTGAAAAGTTCAATTCCTTATTATCTACGTTTACCGTTGCAATAATTCGATCTACAGCTTTTTTCCTAAAATAACTGTCGTCACCTTGAATTAGGTAGCCCAACTGCAATTTTTCTTTATTCAAATTTTTTGAAAACTCAATAAATTTCATACTACTCCACTTTCTTCGGATTTTATTTATTATACCACAATTCTCAAAGTAATAACAACACATAATAGCTGGTAATTAAAACTATCACATAATTAACATAATTCTTTCACAATTTAGTTATAATTTAGAGTATTAAGCTAAAGAAACTTAAGGTAAGGAGGATAGTCGCCATCACTATTTTGGTCTTTTTTCGTACCATATAATAATCGCTTGCCACAAATATTGCTGGATAATAAAACATCATTGAACCTAGCGAAAATGAGATGTTCATTTGTGCGAATTTAAGTTGGCTTAACATTCCAAGCACATTTGTTATTACACCAAGTAATGCTCCTGACAATTGCAATAAATTCAGTCCGATTAATTGATAGATTACAAGAGTTATTATATTGTATATGTAAATTATCGACACTACTGGTATTAAAAACATATTTACTATTGGCGAAAACATTGACACGTAACCAAAGTAATGGGACACTATCGGCACTGTTAGTATTTGAATAGCTATAATTGGTGCTAGGGTGTTTCTTAATCTATAGGGCATGGATTTCATAGTGCAATTCAATGTTCTTCCAATTGAAATCAGTGATAAAACTGCTATGAACGATAGGGAGAAACCTACGGTGAAACATGAGAACGGATTGATTAACAATACTACAATTCCTGCCATTGATAGACTGGATAGTTGGTCGATTTCTGTTTTCACATACTCAGCTAGTGTGAAAACCATTACCATTATTGTTGCTCTAACTGATGATGGCGTTGATCCGCAAATGTACGTATAGTAACAAACTAAAATCAGCACTAATGGATTCTTCACATTACGTGATAGTCGCATTTTCGTAAATAACCATGCGAAGAAACCGTAGAATATTCCAATATGAAGTCCAGAAACTGCGAACATATGCGAGATACCTGATATTTGAAAGGCGTCTAAAACTCTATCTTCGATTAATGCTGTGTCACCAAACAACATTGCGTATGAAATTCCAGCTTGCCCTTCCGACATGGTATTCCTTAAGGCATTTAGCGAACTAATGCGGATACTCTCAGCTAGTTTCGGAGACCCTTTCTTAAAGTCTATATCATTTTCTATTTCACTAGAATAGGTTATGTTATTGTTCAAATAGTTTGAATTAATTCGGTATTGATTAATTACTTGCAACTTCTCAATTTTACCTTCATAACGAATATAGTCACCCACAGCAAGGTCTCTTATTATACTGTCTTTCACAACTACATTCCCTGAAATATTCTCTCCATCAACGGTGAAATCTTCGCAGTAATATTTTGCTGTTTCTCCACTAATTGATATCTCTTTTATTCTACCTTGACACTCACCAGTATAGATAGGCACATTAGACTGTTGTATAAAAATTTGTGTTAAACCTAAAATCATTCCAAAACAAGTTGCAAACAGAATTACTCTTGTTAGTCGTAATTTCATGTCTTTATGGTGGCTTTTGTTTATTAATCGACAAATTTCGACAATAAAAATTGACAGCAAAATAGCCAGCAAATATAGTACACTTGCTAGCTTTATCGATAGAATTATTCCCACTATCATGGACAGAAAAACCACCGTTAACGGTCGGTAATTCACTATTTTAAGTTTCTCAACTAATTCCTCATTATTCATTTGTAAAATCTTTTATAATTTATTTTGATAGACTAAATATAATTAGCGACACATCGAAAAACAAATGTATCGCTAATAAAATTTTAAATTAATTTCTATTCTTCTTTTAAATCAGTGTCTTTATATAATTTACCTTCTTTCAGCAATGCGTCTTTCTTGTTTACGTAAATGCTTATTTCTTTATAAACTACACTCATAAGTGGAATGAACACAATAATTCCTACTACTCCACCGAAACCGCCACCAAGGACGATTGCTAGCATAACGAAGAATGGTGATAACTCTACTCTGTTTCCAACAATGTAAGGATAGATAAAGTTGCCTTCCACAATTTGTACAATGATAATATAGAAAACAAATACGATTGCTAGCATTGGGCTTTCAACCATGATAATAAATACCGCTGGAACTGTTCCTAGAAGTGCACCAACAATCGGAATGATCGCTGTGATTGTAATAATCGTTGAAACAAGAGGCGCATAAGGGATACCCATAACAAGCATACCCACGAAACAGATTGTTCCAAGGATCATTGCTTCAATTACTTGCCCATTAATGAATTTTCCAAATTGGGTTACTGTTTCGTTAGACATTCTTGAAACATACGCACCTTTTTTGTTAGGCATGATTGCATTTACCACTTTGTGGTATCTTTTTCCCATACCTTCCATATCGAATAAAATATACATAGCAAAAGTAAATGCTAAGAATATGTTTGTTCCTATTGAAATTAGTTTTGATCCATATAAAAGAATATCTGGAGTCAAACTTAATATTTGTTTTAATAATGTATTCAAGTCACCTTGAATTGATACAAAGAAATTAGACAAAGTATCGCTTGGTACTCCTAAATTGTCAAACAAATCCTGCAAGAAAACCATAACAGACTCAAAGTATGCTGGTAATTGTGCTAGTAAACTTGACAAACTTGCACCTACTTGAGGAAGCAACACGAAGATTACAAATAAAGTAAATATTACAACCAACAAGAAACTCATTGTTAGTGATAATGCACGAGCAAGCTTAAAATTCTTTTTAACTAATTTTTTAAGTAGTCTTTTTTCGAAAAATACCATTGGGCCTTTCAACACAAGTGCAATAAGTATTCCCAAAAGAACCGGTTCAAGCATTATCCAAAGCCAATCAAAAATATTCAATATATCTTTCACATAAAGCACTACCATTAGCGCTAAAACTGCAAAAATCCCAAACTTTATATGTTCTTTTTTCACTTTTGTCCCCCATGTAATTTAGTGTTAAAATTTCGCTTTAAATCAAGCATTACTTTAAATATAACTTATTTTCAGCAATTTGTCAATACAATTTACGAAATTCATCTAAATTAAAGAAATCGTTCTACACATTATACTATATACAATTTGTTGGGAAATTATGAGTTGAAACATTAAATTTTATGGCATTTTTACTATACATTATATAGGACTATATTTTATCGTTATTTTCTTCTATTTTTTCAAGGTTGATTACAACAGGATTTTCTGCATTTTCAGCCTTTTGCTTATTGTTTATATAATCGCTAACTTCTTTATATATAACACTTGTTAGTGGGATAAAAATAAATATTCCTACAACGCCACCAACAGCTACGCCAACAATTATTGCTAGCAACACGAAAAGTGGCGACAATGCTACTCGGTTTCCTACTACGTGAGGATAAATAAAATCACCTTCCACATTTTGTAATACAATTATGAAAATCACGAAAACTAGTGCCATTATCGGACTTTCCACCATAATAATTAATACTGCTGGAATCGTGCCAATATACGCTCCAACTATAGGAATTATTGCGGTAATTGCGATTATTGTTGACACTAAAACTGCGTATGGGATTTGAAGAATAAGCATTCCCACTAGGCAAATTCCACCAAGTATCATTGCTTCAATTAATTGTCCGTTGAAGAAGTTATCAAATTGAACAGCTACTTTATTAGTAATTGAAGACAGGTATTTTCCGTATTTATTTGGCATAATTGCATGCACTATTTTGTGGTACCGATTAGCCATTGCTTCCATGTCAAAGAGTATATAAACAGCGAAAGTCATTGCAAAGAAGATGTTTGAAACACTTCCCACTGTCTTTATTATAAAATTCATAACATCAGGTGTATATGCTAAAATTTGTTTCAAGATGTTGTTTATGTCTTCTTCTATTGATAGGAAAAACTCGGATAAGATTTCGCTTGTAACACCAAACCTAACCATTACTGAATCAATAAATTCAGGCACTTCTTGTAACACGCCAACGAAACTTGCGCCCACTTGTGGCAGTAGTACGAATATGAAAAATCCGAAAATAGTTACTATCAGTAAGAAACTGAAAGCAAGTGACAGTCCTCGAGCTAACTTAAAATTCTTATGGGATAATTTCCTCAATAATTTCCTTTCACAAAACAACATTGGAATTTTTAACATCAACGCGAAAAGAATACCCAGAAAAAGCGGTTTTAGCACTACTAGTACCCAATGCGCAATATCTATTATGTCTTTCAAATATAACACAATAATACTTAATATCGCCACTATTATTCCTATTCTAATATGCTTTTTTTCCATAACTTCCCCCATACTATGCTGAATATCAACATCGTTTAATTATTTAATATAACTTATTTTCAGCAATTTGTCAATTCCATCATGTGAACTTGCAATATTTTTAAACTTTTTTCCAATTCACATATTTTACCTTTCCAGTTATATACAAATATTATTGACCATTTTTTATAGAATTTTCAGTATTTTTACATTAAGTTGTTTACAAATACACAAAAACATGATAAAATTAGATACGACTAAATAAAATTCATCACAAGAGAGGTAGTATGTTCAAAAAATTCGAAAACAAAATGTCATTGCGAAAAAGATTCAGTTTACTGTTTATCTGCCTTATTTTATTCCCTATTGTGCTTTTGAACGTCATTGTAACTTCTGTACAGCTTGAAAAAGCTTCTTCTCAAAACATGACTAGTACAAAATATGAATTTTCACCTATTTCTCAAGAATTTATTAGTGATGTAAAATTTGCTTTTAATTTTACTTCAATGATTTACGACGATTACGACATTAACATGTTTTTGAATACGAAATTTAAAAACTCTCAAGATTTCTATGAAAAGTATTCTTCTTATTACATAAATAAGACTATCGACTTTTACGCAAATCAATCACCTAACATTAAATCCCCAAAGATTTATTCAGACAACCCCACTATGACTGGTGAAACCGAGGTGCTTGCGAAACTTAATAATTCTGTTAAACAAGAATCTTGGTATATTGCTTACGAAAAAAGTGGGCAGGATATTTTCTTTTTCGTTGACGAAGAAACTCGCTACGCTTCAGTAGTTCGTAATTTGAATCTAAACTCTTCCTCTACTAATGAAAATATCATTCGTATCGTTATTGACCTTGATTACGTTTCGGACGATTTACTAAATATCGAAACTGAATCCACTGTGTATTTGTTCGGCGAAAACTCTTTGCCGCTTTACACTTGGAACAGCGGTTTCACTCCTACCCACGAAAGCTCTTACTATCGTTTAATTCAAACTGACACAGTTTCTGACGATTTGGTTATAGTTTTTGATCACAACATCGACAATTACGGTGACATGAGTTTAGTTTTTGTTACTAAAAATGCACCGTTCTTCAATTTTGAAATAATACTTTCAGCTACTATCACACTTCTTTTCACTTTGCTTGCATCATTGCTTTTCATGAAAACCATGGAAAAAAATTACATCAACAGAATTGAAGGGCTTGTTAGCTCAATCGACGTAAATGAATTTATTAGCAATGCTCAAATCATGGATTCTTCTGAAGATAATGATGACAACAAAAAGAGAAAAACTAACAATGAATTAACTATTGTTGAACACACTCTTGAAAATATGTCAACTCAAATTCATGCTCTTATCAAAGAAGCATATACTTTAGAGATGGAAAAAAATCAGGCGGATATTAGGCGTAAGCAATCGGAGCTTAACTCTCTGCTTTCTCAAATCAATCCACACTACTTGTTTAATGTGCTAAACGCTATTAGATTAAAATGTATTATTAAAGGGGAAAAAGAAACTGCTAAGATTATTCTTTACGTTTCTAAAATTTTCCGTCAAAGTATCACTTGGAACGAAGATATTATAACCCTTCACGAAGAACTTAACTTTATTAAAGAATACCTTGCTATTGAAAAATATCGTTTTGAAGATAAATTGTCTTACGAACTTAACATCAAAGAAGAACTCTTTGGTTGTGAAGTTCCTAAAATGACACTGCAACCTTTCGTTGAAAACGCTTGTGTTCACGGTGTTCAAAATACTATTGGCCATGGAAAAATTAGCATTGACGTTGTTGAAGTTGACAACGATCACTACTCATTCACCATCACTAACCCATCGGTTAATTTCTCTCAAGAAATGAAAGAACAAATTATTGGCTACTCAAACGGAAACTTTGATGTAGACACTAAATCAGTTGGTTTAAAAAATACTTTCGCAAGATTACGTCACTATTATGACGAGTTTAAATTCAATATTATTCAAGGGGAAGACACTGTTTCTTTCCAAATTATTCTACCAAAACAATCTACTAAAAAAAACCCAGACACTGGAAACAAATAAAGGAGTACATCATGTATAAATTAATAGTCGTTGACGACGAGGTTAATGCCATTGAAGGTTTGAAAATTCTTATCGATAAAGAAAGAAACAACATTTCCGAAATTCTTACTTCTCAAAATGCCATTGAAGCACTAGTTGTAATTGAAAAAGAACGCCCTGACATTATTGTTAGTGATATTTCTATGCCTCAAATGACTGGCCTTGAAATGATTGCGGAAATTAAACTAATGGAAAACTACAATCCTATGATCATTATTCTAAGCGGTTACAGCACTTTTACTTACGCTCAAACTGCCATGAGTCACGGTGTTAAAGCCTACCTTTTAAAACCAGTTGACGAGGATGAACTTAACGATAAAATCGATGAGCTTATCGGCGAAATTGAAACTACTAAACAACTGAACTTTGAGAAAAATATCGTGCTTTACGGTATCATTCAAAAGTTCCTTAACGGCGATAAAAATTCTAAAAACTTTGAGAAATTTAAAAACCTTATTGATATCGAAAAAGGTAATTCTATTATTCTTTCAGCTTCAAACTTTATTTACAAAGCAGACCAAGACATTGATCTTACTGACGAGCAAATCGAGTTAGACTATGAAAAGATTAAGGATATCACCACTTCTCATTTCGACGATGTGGCTATCCACTCTTTCCTTATTTCTAGCAACGAAATTTTGAATATCTTCTCAGGAAAAACTATTACTGAAACCGATGTGAAAGCTAGTTTCGCCAATGCTTGCAAAGATATTTTGACTAAACTTGAAATCAAAATTTCAACTTCTTTCTCAAGTAGTTTAACTGAAATTGACGATGTTCCAAACGGTATCGTTGACATTGTTAACGAAATTGAAAATACTAAACCTACCATCATGCCTGACGAGCAATTGTCAAGTGCTGATTTTAGAGAACTTAACGATATTTTCACTTTGCTAGCTACTAACTTTGACACTATGTTCATTGAAGAATTACAAGAACATTTGAATTCAGCACTTAACACTGCTATCACTTTGAATGTTCCAACTACTCACTTCACTGCTATTTTTAATGCGTTTTTGATTAATATCACAAGGTTTGTTTCTAACGCTTACGATGATGTTAACTCAATCTTAAGTCACGGAAGTGAAATTTCTAACAAGTACTCTAATATTGGCGATGCGAAAGATGATTACATTAATTTCATTGTGGAAATCTTTAACAAAATGACTGACTACAACAAGAAATTGCAAAATGAAACTTTCTACAACATCATAACTTACATCAACACTAACTTTACTGAGAACTTAACTTTGAAATCTCTAGCTTTGAAATTCTATGTTAATCCTATTTATCTTGGTCGTGTTTTCAAAAAGAAAACGGGTACTTTGTTTAACGAGTATTTAACTAATCTTAGAATTGATAAATCTAAAATATTGCTTAAAAAGACTACAAGAAAAGTTTACGAAATCGCTTCTGAAATTGGGTTCAACGATCCAAACTACTTCATTGCGAAATTCTTGAAGTCAGAAGGTATTACCCCTTCACAATTTAGAAAAAAAATAGATTAATTGTTTTCGAATAATTATTTAATAATTAAAGGTACTGCATCATACTTTGATGCAGTACCTTTTTTTTTGTTGGGATTTTTTTTCGTAAGTTAGATGGGGCTATTCGCCCCATGCCCCAACAAGGGGCTGAGCCCCTTGACCCACTTTTGGTAACGTGTTTTTTATGACATAGGATTGGGTTTGTTTTTTCGTTATTTTTATTGGTGCGTTTAATACGTTTTGTGCGTATAGTGTGTTTTGTGTGTTTTGCATGTATAGTGTGTTTTGTTTAGTAACGGGTATGATATATATGTTTTTCAACTTGATTTTTACGTTTCGCACGCGGTCAACTTTTGGGTGGAAAAATTGCAAAACCACTGGGGATTTGGGATTCCCCAGAGCCCAACCACTTGGGATGATACCCCAAGACCCCTTAGAGTTTCTTATGGTGATGTTTTCCTTTAGATGGTTTGGTTGGATTTGGATTTGGATTTGTCTTTTGGAGTATGAAGTATTAGTATATTAGTATATTAGTATATTAGTGTATTAGTGTATTGGGGTTTTGGGTATTAGGGGTTTAGTAAAAAAAAAGGGCGTATCCTTTTGGATACGCCTTTTGTTTATGATTAAAGTTTGCTTGCGGCAGCTTCGTCTATTATTACTGTTACATTTTCGTGGTTTTGCAGGATACTTGCTGGGCAATTTATGTTTACTTCGCCTTTTACCATTTGGTAGATTGCGTCGGCTTTGTTTTCCCCTGATGCTACGATAAGAATTTTCTTAGCGTCCATGATGTTTTTGATACCCATTGTAATTGCTTTTGTTGGAACTTTTTCAATTGAGTCAAAAAATCTTGCGTTGTCACTAATTGTACTTTCAGTTAGGTCAACAACATGCGTTGTAGTCTCAAATGCTGTCATAGGCTCGTTAAATGCAATATGTCCATTTGAGCCAAGTCCTAATAACTGAATGTCTTGTGGCATTGTTTTTAAAACGCTAGTATACCTATCACACTCAACACTTGGATCTTCCGCTTTTCCGTTTGGTAGGAATGTGTTTGATTTATCAATGTCAATATGATTGAAAAGCACATCACTCATAAACGAAACATAGCTTTGCTCATTTGAAGCGTCAAGTCCGATATATTCGTCAAGGTTTACCGTCTTAATAGTTTTATATGAAACCAATCCATTTTTAAAATCAGCAATCATATTTTTGTATATACCAATTGGAGTACTTCCAGTAGCTAACCCCAAAATTGCTTGTGGGTTTTCCAACACCACATTTTTGATTACCTCATTACCAGCTTTGCTCATTTCTTCATAATTTTTAACAACTATAATTTCCATAATTTTCTCCAATATAAATTATTTTCAATAAATTTTCAATTTAATGAATTATTAGTGTACAACTATATTATAATATAGTAATATGGATTCGTCAACCAATAAATAAACATTAATTAATAATATTTGAAATTTCAACTTATTTGAGTAATTTTCATATATTACATATTAACTATAAACTATGCTATTTTGTCGATAAATACTGAACTCTACTGTCAGTAGAGTTCAAATCACACAACTCTACTAGAAGAAAATCACAAGTAGAGATTGACATACGTCCAGTAGGTTGCAATTTGCTAGTAATTGTAATAGAATAACTAGGACATAAAAATTAAATTTAGGAGATCACAATATGAACTATGTAATTTTCACTGATTCCTCATGTAATTTAAAGGATCAGACCATTAATGACTTAGAAATTAACGTTGCACCACTTGTATATATAAATAACGGCAAGGAGGAGCTTAGTTACGTAAAAGGTCAAGCAACTGACTTAAAAGGTTTTTTTGAACATCTTAGAAGTAAAGCTGAAATTTCAACATCTTGCGTAAACGAGCAATCTTTCATTGATTTGTTTGAGCCGTTTTTAAAAGAAGGAAAAGACATTTTATACCTAGGTTTTTCTTCAGGTGTTTCAAACACATACAACTGCGGAGCACGCGCTTGCAATACATTAAGCGAGCAATACCCTGACAGAAAACTTGTTTCTGTTGATACACTATCAGGCTCTTTAGGTCAAGGTATGCTTGTTAAAACGGCTTGTGAAATGAGACTTGATGGAAAAAACCTTGATGAAGTCGCAACTTGGATGACTGAAACTAGAAATAAAGCTATCCACCTTTTCACTGCTGATGATTTACATTGGTTGCATAAAGGTGGTCGCATTTCAAAGGCTTCACTAATTATCGGTTCTCTTGCAAAAATCAAACCCCTTATGGACATTTCAAACGAAGGCAAAATTGTTTCATCAAGTAAAGCTATCGGTCGTAAAAGAGCAATCATTGATTTAGCTAACAAACTTGCTGATCAAATTACTAATGCGGGTGAGCAAACTGTATTCATCTCTCACGGCGATTGCATTGAAGACGCTGAGTTCTTGCAAAAGAAAATTTTAGAGAAAGTTAAGGTAAAAGATTTCTATGTTAATTACCTTGATCAAGTTATGGGCGTGCACGGCGGTCCAGGACTTCTTGCGGTTTTCTTCATTGGAAAAAACAGAAGAATTTAATCTTCTATCTAACTATTAATTCATTATAGGTATTACATCACTTTTAGCTGATGTAATACCTATTTTTTTATTCAATTTATTTACAAATGTACACATTATTTAAACCAATTTAATAAAAATACACTCTTTTAATTGCTTTATTTTATTAAATAGTATAAGATAAATTAGGAATATTCACATGGAGGAAACTTATGAAAAAAACTATGAATTTATTAAAAACTAACCTGCATTATGTTGTTTTGTTTTTGATATACGTTATTACAATTATTTTCTTTGCAAGGCTTAACAGCATATTCGGCGATGCCACTGGCGTTAGCTTGTCAATGATTATACTTTTTCCAATTTTGATTTTTGGTATCGCATTAACTATGCCTAAAATTAAAGAAGCGCTTAAAATATCTGATAAGACATCTATTCTTGTAGCCCTTATCTCAATTGGCGTTTTACTTGCGATTTCAGTTGTATTTATTATCATTAATCCACACAACTTTATTGCGTATTTATTGCCTGCAGCTTTGCTTCCAATAGCAATTTACATTTTGTTAAAAAATGTTTTGTGCAAATGTGTATACAAAAATATTGGATCAATTACTCTTGCAGTAATTCTTGCTGTATCTTTTGGATTTATCGGTATTGTTTCCCCTTCAACTCTTGCTGAGGGTACTGAAATTATCGAGAAAAGCGGTTATACTGATGTAAAATACGTACTTCCTATGGGCGAGAACTTATACACTGCTATCAACGCTGACTATGAAAAACTAGGTTTTGATTCTTACGATTCAGGAATGGGTTTCTACATTTTCAACGGCAAAAAGAACGATAAAGAATATGCGATTTACATTGAAGTAACTTCTGGTAAAATTGCAATTATTCAAAATTTTGCTGAACACGAAAAAGCAGTAATTCTTAATTCTTACACACCAGACGCTGAATAGAATATAGATATTGTATTTTAGAAAATCACAAATTTAATATTTAAAAGGACTGTTTCAATTAATTTGAAACAGTCCTTTTTTTTCGCACTTTAGATTGGTATTTATGCATTATATCACAATTTGTATTTGATGTTGTATCACAATTTGATATCTTTTCATCTATTCTATATCACCGTAAAACCACAGTTGCTCTTTGTATTTACGACCACTATCCGTTTCTACTATTTCAAAGTAGCCCCGTTCATTTTGTGTGGTAATGTGTCTTAGTTTATTAAATGAAGTATCTTTGATTTCGTGCCAGATATTGTTTTTTGTTTTATCGATCCAAAAGTTATGGTAAGATTCTTTATTGTAAAAAATGTAAATTTGACTACTAGATAAATCTGGGTATGTTACAACGGAAAAGACTTTGCAAAACGCTATTTCCTTTGGTTTGCATTCTATGAAAAGTTTAGATTTGTTTACCCATGCTCTCATGAATGATGTTTTAACTTTCTTTTCTGTAGCTGATTTATCTAAAAATGAAGATGGCATTGGTACAAGAAAACTTTCGTAATCACAGTCAAAATCTTCATATGGGTAGAAATCTTCCATTGCAGTTTTGAGCATTTTGAAATTTCTTTTTTCATTACGTTGTTTTTTTCTCGTGTTAGAATAAGACATTTTTCACCTGTTAATTATCTAAAAATGTTTGAGCTTCCATTTGAAGTTCCGCACTGCTGTTTTTCACTATTAACATTTCATTGTATTTATAGAATCTGTCATTTCTGTATTTTGTAACGAAACTCACAAAATGAGTTGAACTCATAAGGTTTATCATAAACGCAATTAGTTCTTGACCTTCGCCGAAACATTGAATAGTGAAGTCAAACAAATTATCAAGGTTATTATTGATTTCTTTAGCTTTAGTTTCAAGTGTGATTGACAATTCTACTATCAACTTAGCCATGTCAAAGTCAGCTGATTCAATATGTTCCAACACTTTTTTCCATTTTACTTTATCTTCTTTAGTAAGATATCCGCTTTCTAGTTTCTTTAATAGAACCTTTTTCTCTCTTGCTATTTTCTCTTCATAGTCAGCGTTTTTCATTCTTTTTGTTAGAATAACAAAGTAATTTTTCACAGCCTCTTCAATCATAATATCTCTTGATTGCGAACCGATAGCTGATGTAAACACTTCTGCAATAGCAAAGCGTTCGTCAAATCTAGCGGATTTAAGTTTTTCGACTTTGGCCGCAAAATCCCCTGCCATAATTGAATTTACGTCATAATCTCTTTTATATTTCACAAACAAACCGTAGTATCTATAAAATTCCATAGCTACTGAATGGTGCTGAATATATTCTTCTATTAAGTTTGAATTAACTTCAAAACCAAGATTTTCGTATGAATTAATAGCGATTGCAAGGTCTTCCCAACCACGTGGCGTTGCGAAATAGTAACCGTCAATGCTTTTTTCCATAGCAAAAACATAGTGTGGTTTAAGTTTTAAAAATCCGATAACAGCTTCGTGAAACAACTTTCCGTATGCGTATTTTTTCCATACGTTAAAGTCTGGTTCAGCTACTATTTTCTTTACACGGTCAAGGGTAACTATATCAAATTCCTTAACTGATTTATTAAATTCCACAGGATTTCCTGCAGTAACTAATATCCAACCTTTAGGTATTTTGTGTGGTCCGAATTTTTTGTTTTGTAATAAATCTAAAATTGCAGGTGCTAGTGTTTCGGAAACGCAATTTATTTCGTCGATAAAAAGTATGCCTTCCTCTTTTCCTGATCTAGCCATTTCTTCGTATACCGTAGCTATAATTTCGCTTAGAGTATATTCTGTTACTGAAACTTCAACGTTGTTATAAGTCTTTTTTGAAATCATAGGAAGCCCAATTGCGCTTTGACGAGTGTGATGCGTAATTGTGTATGACACAAGTGGCAAATCCATTTCGTCGGCGATTTGACTCATAATAGCAGTCTTTCCAATACCCGGTGCCCCAAGTAGAAAACATGGGCGTTGACGCGCTACGTCAATGATGTAATCACCATATTGGTTTTTTTGTAGGTACATCTCTATTGAGTTTTTAATTTCGGTTTTTGCTTCGATTATATTCATTGCAAGTCCTCCTTTCCAAGTATTAATTTCATTGCCCAGTATGGCACATTATAGTTATTATCAGTTCGTCCGTCCTCATAAAATATGAAAGTAGTTTCATATCTCGGAACAGCTTTCGGGTATATTCCACAGCCATCGGTAAAGTAAATAAGCCCTTTTGGTGGTTTTATTTCGTTTTTCATAATTTGATTATTTATACGATTAAATACAGGATTGAAGTCGGTACTGCCACCGCCAACTATTGATATATTCTCAATATAGTCCTTAAATTCGTCATATGTTTTTATTGTTACTTCCGATTTAATTGCGTTGTCGCATTGGATTATTCGGATTGCAACTTGTCTTTTTCCAATGTTTGATTGATTTATAATTGAATAAGTTTGCTCTAAAAACTTCTCAACAAGCCACTGTTCTGTAGACCCTGAAGTGTCAATTGCGATAACTATTTCTTCCAAAACTTGCTGTTCCGTATACTCTAAATTCTCAATTAGCGGTACATTTCCGTATTGGGACAATCCATAGGTATAGTAAACATAATCAAATTCTTCTTGGTCCACTTTCATCACTTCTCGATTAACAAGGAACTTTCGCATAAACTCTTTGAAGTCATATTTCTTTGAACATTCAATTCTCAATGTCTTTAACATATAACCTAAACCATCTTCTAAATTGTTGTTGAAAGATTGTAAGTCAGTCATTATTTCGGAAGAAATGTCTTGCCAGTCTTTGGCTTTTGAGGACCGTTTACTGCTGGAAGAATTACCTTCAGTTTCAGGTTCACCGTTGGACTCTTTGTCACTCTCTCCATCATCGTCTTTAAATTCAGTATCGTCACGCTCTTTTTCAGTAGTTCCATCAGATTCACTGCTGTCGGAATTTTCGTGACTTTTACTGCTATCACCACTGCTTGGGGGGGCAAATTGTAATGATGCAAAATTGTCACTGCCTTGGTCAAGACCGTTGTTGTCTTCGCCATTTCCCATTTGATCAAACTCCAGTCGCTCCCACATGATGTGAGAATCGTCGTAAAATAAATTGGTATACTTCTCTAAATCAGCGTTAGATAATACCGCAAATTCAGTATATAATTGTTCAGCGGTAAGAACGGAAACTTGATCTTTCAGTTCTAAATATACTTCGCCACGTTCACTATCACCATCACGATACAGTGCATTCATTTTCATTTCATCAATTATATTTTCAACAGCAGTATCGCAAGCTACGTCCCATGCTATGTTATTAATTTTATCAAGAGCTTTAAAAGGGTGGCTATACATACAATGCAAAACGATGTGGGTAATTGATCTTGCTAGGTTTTTTCCTTTAGCAAAACTTGAAACCACGTATTCAGGATTGTAAAAAACACCTTCGCCATCACAGGCAATAGTCATAGTTTCACCTTTATCGCTAAGTTCCATTTTATCAAGGTACGACAAAGCTAAACCTAGAAATTTTAGGTTCAAATACACATCACGCCTTGCTGTTAACATGATTTTTTTAGCAAGATTATTCAGTTTTTCATTCTTGTTAATTGTTTTCATTGTCCTCATTTCCACTTTGTAAATCCATAGGGAAAAACTCTTTCTTTTCTTTGATAATATCTTCATCAGCTTTTAATTTCTCGGATAAATTAAAGTAATAACTTCCGTTTGCACGAACTGCAACCAGTGCTATTTCCTTGATTTCTTGAACGGATTTCGCACAATAAGCGAAGTTGCGTCCGTCTTTTTCAACTGAGGAAAGACATAGCTCATAATTAAAAACTAAGTCCTCTCCAACGAATTTCATAATCGGTTCACTTGCATAATCTACTGCGTAATTCTCTATTAATTTACCAACAAATTCTTCGTCATTTCTAATTAATTCATCGGCATAGCCAAGTGCAGATACGTTCATGTATGTGGCATGCTCTACCATTTCTTCATCATCTTGGAACATTTCAAAGTTTTCAATAAACTTTCTCATGTATATTTTAGATTTCCGTTTCAATCCATTTAGAAGCTTAGTTCGATTGTCTTCTTGAACACTAAACAGGTCTACTACCATATCCTTTGTATATTCTAATAGATAAGGTAAAACTTTTAGCTTTTGTTTATTTCTTGCGAAACTTAACTCCATAAGTGTTTTGTTTTTAGGTAAAATTTCTTTATCTAAAAGCATTTTCACCACATCTCCGTCATCAAGATCTACGTATTTGTGCAAAAGTTTTTCTCTATCGGAAAAATTATTATCACATACGAACAAAAGATTATAGAATTTATCACGAGATAGCAACAACAAATTCATTTGTTGCATAACTAAATACACATGAAAATTAAACTTTCTAAGTCCCTTAAACACACCAAGAGGAGTTTGATTATCAATAACGTTATTAGCTACTAATTTGTTTTTAGGGCGTACAAATTTCTCCAAAACTTCTCTGTGATAAAATATGCTATCGTCAAGGTATTCAATCAACATACGGTTTTTATCAATCAATCGAACCGCCCTATCTTTATCACTTCGAATACGGCGTGATGCAAATTCAATTACTTTTGGATTTTTCAAAATTGCACTGTCAACTATATCGTCATCGTCGCAAAATTTCTTATCTATTATACGCAAAATACTGCTAAAAGATTTAGTTGCAAGAAGAATTAATTCTTTGTTATCCTTTAGCTTTTCACCGATATGCTCATACGATCCGCCAAACTCACTAATAGCTATTTTCGCCATTTCCACATCGTTTTTCAATCTTTCACTGGCAAACCTGATTAGGTCGCCTTTGGTTTTTACCGCTTGTTTAACTATGTCAAAATCGTCTTTAAGTCTTTCGCTGATATATTTTATCATTGATGGGTCTTTGGTTAAAACGTATTTTACCACATCTTCATCATCTCGAATTTCTTCAGCAAGATTCGCAAAATTTGAGATGTCTTTTTTTAATTTAAAATAAGCAAAGTTTTTTGATACTTTTGATTTGCTATCCATTGTCACACCTCCATTTTTTTGAATACTACATATAATAATACCATAAATGAAAAATTTCTCATATAGTTTTGAATACTATTTTAAGAAATATTTTCAAAAATTTTAAAAGTTTTGGAGTATATTATCATTTATTTGGCTCATTTTGCAATTATGCAATAAAACACGCAAAAAAAACACCTCATAACTGAGATGTCTTGTGTTTTTTGGTAAATTAAATTTAAAAATTATTTACGGTATGATTGAACATTGAAGTATTCTTTGAAAGTTTCGTCATAATTTGCCATACATTCAGCAATAATTTGTATTGCTCTTTCAGCGTTCTCAACTTCATCAACCGCAGTCTCCTTGTTCTCAAGAGCTTTGTAAACTTTAAAAAAGTGGCTAATCTCATTGAAAATATGTGCTGGAAGCTCATCGATGTCTTTATAAGTATTATAAACTGGATCTGAAAATGGTACAGCAATAATCTTTTCATCACGTTTTCCGCTGTCGATCATTGTAATTACGCCGATTGGGTAACATTGAACCATTGTCAACGGATCAAGAGACTCGCTACAAATAACTAGTACGTCAAGTGGGTCACCATCGTCAGCAAATGTGCGAGGGATAAATCCGTAGTTCGCTGGGTAGTGAGTTGATGTATATAAAATTCTATCAAGAATAATTAATCCAGTCTCTTTATCAAGTTCGTATTTTTTCTTGCTACCCTTTGATATTTCAATAATTCCTATGAAATCCGTTGGGCTAATTCTACTTCTAGACATATCATGCCAAATATTGCTCATGTTAAATCCTCCGATTTTTTTTAAGTATAACACATTAAGTCAAAATAATCAATTCTTTTTGCGGTTCTTAACTATTTACTGTATAGCGTTAGTTTGTATACACTCCACATATATCATAAATAGGAAACAAGAAAAAGCCTACAGCATTTGTGGTTTTAAATACAAATGTTATAGGCTTTCTTTGATATTTCTAAAATATCTGGTTAAACAACTTCACATGTAGCACATAAACATTCTTCGAATAAAGAAATTTTGTTACTTAATACGATTTCTAAGTTAGTGATAGTAGCTACCATAGACTTAACTGATTTGTTAACCGCAAGCATATCTTCAGCTGATTGAGCAAGCTCGACAATTTTTAAAACCTTTTGACCTTCTGCACTTAAAATGCATGATAAAGCTGTTTCTCTAAGGCAACTGATGTGATAATATCTGTGATAGCTTGGCATCTAGTTCCTGTTCCTGGTGTGATTACTGGTGTACACATAATAAATTCGCCCTTAAACTTTAATAAAACAAATTTTCTATAAATTTATTTCTTAATAAGACATTATATCATTGATTAGTTTGGTTTTTTATCAACTCTCTACATTCTATGCTTTACAACTAAATATTGATACAATGACATATTAAATTTTAGAAAAACTTTCAGTCAACATTGCAAGTGCAAGTATTATCATCATCAATACATATTTTTTCATCATGGCATTTACAGTTATCACACTTTGATTTTTCTCCGCATAGATTGCAATAGTTTTCAAGGGCTTCAAGTTTAGCTACAAGTACGTGTTCAAGGTGAGTAACCTTTACTATGGTATTAGTAACAGATTTATTGACACAAAGAATTTTATCCACATCTTCGCATACTTCAATTACCTTGTCAAGTTTCTCTCCTTCACAGTTTAGTATATTAGCTATAGCACTTTCGATTAGGGCGATAGATTGCAAAACGTTGCCACATGGGTCTAAACAATCACAGCCTTCACATGGATTGCAGCAACTTTTATTACACAAATCAAAATTGCATGGTGCAATATTGTAACCTATAATACTGTCACTAACTGGTTGGTGGGTAACACAAATCTCCGTTAAATTACGTAAAACTAGACAATCCATAAAACTTAGACTACTGTTTTCGTCAATTGGATTAAACAGCATATCTTGAATTATAATCCCTTCTTCCACTTCACTAGTCAACACAATTTGACCGCACTGATCGATTATAGTAACGTAATATTTCTTGTCTTTATAGAAAGTCACCACATACCCAGGATATACGCACAGCACCCCTGTGATATAACAATTCATAGGACTTGGAACACACATACACTCGCCACAATTCTTTCTAACTTCCACTATGCAACTATTAAATGCGATTACTATCGTGTTGTTTCCACAGTTAATAGATATTCCAACAATAGTTTGGCATTTATTGTTACAGCTACGGAGTGTTATGCAACCCACTTCTTTAAAACATTTGTCTAATTTATATATATTAGTATTGCAATTTTTCACTGTTCCATAGAATCAACAATCTTTCGAATCATAGCATATACAATCATATTCTCGACATGTATAATACACATCTTGCACCATGAAATTTTTGTCAGTTTTCAAGACTTTACTCTCGCCAGTAACGGTAAAGTAGTAGCTACAGCCATCAAATGCGAAGTGATTGATTAAATTGCCATAGCCTAAATCAATTTCCTTAATATTTTTTATTTGAAATTCGCTCATTGGTTTCCACTTTAATATGTTCTTAAATTTATTATTTATATTTTTTATATGTACTTGGATTTTCATAGTACCTATCTCTATAATATTATGTAATTTTAGCAGTTATTGTTACTAAAAATATCTATGAATTATATTGCCCGTATATACAAAAAGACGTTAGCTTTAGTACTAACTAAAGTTAACGTCTTTTATTATTTTATTTTAAATTTTTCGCTTATAGTTTTTTCAAAAATAAGTGTCTTGGAACTCCGTCTACCATAATTGGCGTTAGTTCCGCTTGAATTAATGGTTTTGCGTAACGAATAAATTCTTCTGACAAATATGTACCGTCATTAATGATCCATTCTTTTGGAACAGTCTTTTCTAAATTTGCAACATCGGCAATATCAAAAAGCCCAGTTACGCATTGATACGGGTCATCGGAAGTACGAATTAACGTAACCATTTTTCCACTTTCTCCGTCAAATGCACATTTAACTCCCGCTCCACCTACTTGATACGCTTCAGTAATGTCCACTCTTGAAACTATATGAGAAGCACATCTTTGAAGAGTAGAAAACTCAATAGCACGAGTTTTACAACCAATTTTTTCAGCTAATTTATTAGCCAAATAACGTGCAGTACCGTTCAATGTTTTATGTCCAAAAGCGTCAACGAATTGTACATTTTCCGTAAGTTCAGAAACATATCTTCCGTCAGCAATCTTAATTCCTTCTGAAACTGCAACTACAACTGACTTTTTGTTCTTTTGTAATTCACTTACTTTTTTCACAAATTTATCAATATCAAACACCATTTCAGGTAAGAAAATCATGTCAACACCTTCGCAATCTTCCGATTTCGCCAAAGCTGATGCGGCAGTTAACCACCCTGCATTTCTTCCCATTATTTCAAGAATAGTTACTTGTTTTGAATCATAAACATGACCGTCACGAATAACTTCTTTTGTTATTGAAGCGATATATTTCGCTGCACTTCCGTACCCAGGAGTATGGTCAGTTGCATTCAAATCGTTGTCAATTGTTTTTGGAATTCCTATAAATTTAATATCACTATTGATAGTTTTGCTGTACTTATACAATTTCGCAATGGTATCCATTGAGTCATTTCCACCAATATAAAAGAAATATCCGATTTCTAGTTTATTCAAAATCTCGAAAATTTTGATATAAGGAGCTGCATCATCTTCGAATTTAGGGAGTTTATATCTACAAGACCCCAAAAATGATGATGGTGTTCTTTTTAGCAATTCAATGTCAAGATGTGTTTCGATGTGTTCAGATAAATCCACATATCTCTCTTCCAACAATCCTTGCACACCATTCAACATGCCGTAACAAACATTTGCACCTCTATCCATTGCTGTTTGAAATACACCTGCAAGACTAGAATTAATTACTGCCGTTGGTCCGCCACTTTGTCCAACTATAATGTTTTTTTTCATATTTTCTCCTATCATAATTTTATCACAAAAAATTGAATATTAAAGCAAAAGCGAATCATAACAATTCGCTTTTACTTAATAAATTTAGATTTCAAAAGGTTATACCAGTAACCTTAATTTAGGGCTATTATAATTATCTTTGAACACGGCCTGAACCGTCTCCGCCTGCTAGAGTTTGGATTTC
>CAMQZB010000006.1 GCA_947039455.1 uncultured Clostridia bacterium | reverse complement strand
TGACCAACAACCTTAGTAAATTACTAAAACTAGATTAATCAAAGAACTTTACTCACGAACCAACAAATCATGACCAACAACCTTAGTAAATTACTAAAACTAGATTAATCAAAGAACTTTACTCATGAACCAACAAATCATGACCAACAACCTTAGTAAATCACCAAAACTAGATTAATCAAAGAACTTTACTCACGAACCAACAAATTCAAAAACACTTTACTAAAGTTATTAACAATCGCTAATAAATAAATTTAATTATTTATTGATATATTATAAAAAGTACATGGAGGTACACTAATGAATAAAAAATATGTTATCGTAGGTGGAGTTGCTGGTGGCGCTTCAACAGCTGCACGTCTTAGACGTTTAGACGAAACCGCTGAAATAATAATGTTCGAAAAAGGCCCACACGTGTCATTTTCTAACTGTTGTTTGCCATACCGTTTAAGTGAGCAAATCACTTCTCATGAAGACCTTGTCTTAATGAGCCCACCAAAATTTAAAAGCCAATACAACATCATAGCTAGAACTAGCACAGAAGTTTTATCAGTTGATAGAGCGAAAAAAACAGTACTTGTTAGAGAAGTTGAAACAGGCAAAGAATACTCTGAAAGCTATGATAAATTGATTTTGTCACCTGGTGCAAACGCAATCGTTCCAAAACTTGAAGGTCATGAAAATGCAAATGTTTTTATAGTTAAAAACGTTGTTGATGTAGCAAGATTGTATGATTTTATTAAAGCTAACAAAGTTAAGAAAGTAACAGTAGTTGGTGGTGGATTTATCGGTGTTGAAACTGCGGAAAACCTTTTGGAAGCAGGCTATGAAGTTTCTCTTGTTGAAGCTATGCCACAAATCATGCGTCCATTTGATTATGATATGGTTCAAATTTTGCATAAAGAATTGTTTGACAAAGGTATCAATCTTATTGTTGGGAAAAGAGCTTGCAAATATGAAGGATCTAATCTAATTTTAGATGACGGTACTGTTGTTGAAGGCGATGCTGTGGTTATGGCTATAGGCGTTACTCCTGATTCTAAACTAGCAAAAGAGTGCGGTCTTGAGCTTAATGCTCGCGGTAGTATCAAAGTTAATGCGAACTATCAAACAACTCTTGATAGCGACATTTACGCTGTTGGCGACGCTATCGAAGTTACTCATGGTATCACTCACAAATACACTGCATTGCCACTTGCTGGTCCTGCACAAAAACAAGCTAGACAAGCTGCTGACCATATCTATGGCAAAGTAGTTAGAAATACTGGTTTCATCGGTTCTTCTTGTATTAAAGTATTTGATTACAACGCAGCATCAACTGGACTTACTATGGTTCAAGCGGAAGCGGAAGGCTTTATTGCGGACATGGTTTATATCATTCCTCAAGATAAAGTTGGTATTATGCCAAACAGTGATCCATTCTTCTTTAAAGTAATTTACGAAGTGCCAACTGGTAGAGTTCTTGGAGCTCAAGCAGTAAGTAAAGGTGACGCGGTAAAACGTGTTGACGTTGTTGCTACATTGATTAAATTCGGTGGAACTTTGGACGATATGAGAGATTTGGAGTTGTGTTATGCACCGCCATTCTCAACAGCGAAAGACCCTACAAATATGTCAGCATTAGTTGCTATGAACCTTCTTCAAAACAACTTCAAACAAGTTAGAGTTGACGAGATTCGTGGACTTGTTGAATCTGGTGCTTGTATTATTGATGTACGTGAGGAGCATGAATTTGAACTTGCTCGCATTAACGGTGCTGTGAATATCCCACTTTCTCGTATTCGTGATTGTCTATCAGAAATACCTAAAGACAAGAAAGTTTACTTGCATTGCAGATCAGCTCAAAGAAGTTATAACGCTTGTTTGCTTCTTCAAGCTCACGGTTTTAATAACGTTTATAACATGTCAGGTGGTTTCTTAGGACTAAGTTTCTATGAATACTTCAACGACAAAATGTTGGGACGTAAACCAGTTGTAACGGATTACAACTTCAATTAATTAGTTAGAGAAATTGTTGTATAATTAGAATTTATCACTAATTATATTGCGATTTACTATATATTTTAGATTATATTTTACAAAGGAGATAATTATTTATGTTAAAAACAAAAAAAGAATTTATTATTGGTGTAGCATTTTTAGCTGTACTTTTAATAGGAGGAAGTCTATTCTTAGACAGTTCAGCTTTAATGTTCAGACTGATTATAGGTCTAGTTCTAGGTTACGCATTAGTTCGTTCAGCTTTCGGTTTTGCAGGAGCTGCTAACCGTGCTTACGTGAAGGGTTCAACAAAATTGTTCCAAACTTTGATGTGGTTATTCCTTGGAAGTGCAGTTATTACTGCTGCGTTCGCTTTCAATGATCCTACTAAAATTGGTCTTTGGATTAACCCAATCAACCTTGGTTTAATTATTGGTGGGCTTATTTTCGGTATCGGAATGGCATTCTCAATGTGTTGTGCTTCAGGTATGATGACTGACTTGGTGGAAGGGCCTACAAGAGGTCTTATCACGTTACTATTCTTCGGAATTGGTACATTTGTTGGTTTTCCTTTAGCTAAAACTCAATCATGGGTAACTGATTCTTGGTTCACTTCAGGAACTTCTAACGGAGTATTCCTTCCTGACCTATTCAAATGGGACGGAATGAACGGGTTCTTAGGCGCAATGATTGTTACTGCAATACTTTGTCTAGGATTTATCGGATTCGCTAAATGGTACGAAAAACGCCGTCGTGATGCTGGTACTTACAGTGAGGTTCCTAGTGAAGCTCATCAAGAGAAAATTGCTGCGGAAATGCGTGCTAATGAAGCTAAGTTGAA
Organism: uncultured Clostridia bacterium; assembly: GCA_947039455.1. GTDB lineage: Bacteria > Bacillota > Clostridia > Christensenellales > CAMQZB01 > CAMQZB01. Next base: position 81,679 of record CAMQZB010000006.1, on the reverse strand, counting down.
AGTTTTCTCAGAAGGTACATTCAATAAATTGTTTGTAAATCCTTGGACGCTTGGTACTGGAGCTGTTGTTATTATGGTTGCTTTTGCACTTCTTATGGGAGTTACAAACGGCGGTTGGGGAGCTTCTACTCCTTACGGCTGGTGGTTTGGTCGTGTTCTTCATATGTTCGGTGTTCCTGCTTCTTCACTTGCTGAATACACAATGCTTAACGAGACAGCTTTCACGGCTCCGTTCTTTTCTAACTCAATGAACGTTCAAAATATTAGTATTATTTTGGGTGCTACTATAGCTCTTCTTTTCTCAGGAAAATTAATTGTTTCTATCAAAAACGGATTGAAAGCTACTTGGTTGGAAATGTTGACTTATGCTGTGGGTGGTTTCCTAATGGGATTCGGTACTCGTTTGTCATCAGGTTGTAACGTTGGCGCTATGTATACGCCTATTGCGAACTTCTCAGTTTCTGGTTGGTTGTATATGGTTATGTTGTTTGGTGGTGGTATTCTTGGTAATATGATTAAAGATGTTATTTTCAAGAAGTCTGCTAAGTCATGTTGCTCATGTAATTCATGCGATTCATGTGATGACGCTAAAATTGATTAATTAGTTTTGATTAATTAGAATTTAATAGATATAGAAAGACCGCAATTCGATTTTGAATTGCGGTCTTTTTTTTGTTTTTTATTAGGTGAGTTCGGTTTTTTTTTGTGAGTAGGATTTATCTGTAATGTTCTAGATGTTTTTTGTTTAGTTCGTTAGTAAAGTATTTTGCTAAGACTTTTTTTGCTACCTGACTAAGGTTGTTTTGTTTATCAAGATATTCACGTTTTTGTCAGGGCTCTGCCCCGGACGCCCCCGCAAAAGGGCACGTTACCGTCCCTTTTGAAACCCTCTTGGACATGATTGCAGTCGTAGCGGAACGAGTTATTCTTGTTGCTCTCTATAACAATAAGTGAACGAGTTTTACGAAGGTTTTTCTTTCGTGGTGTTGTAGGTTCCGATTTTAATTAAGTAGGTTTTGTGTGGGCTGGTTGTGTAAGTTCTGTGTTATTTATTAAGGGGTGAGATTTTTGTGCTGACGCACTGCCACGTTGTGGCGAGGTATGGTCGTTACTTGTGTTGTAGGTTCCGATTTTAATTAAGTAGGTTTTGTGTGAGTAGTAATGTGGTGGCTATGATGTTGATTTTTGGATATTGTAGGTTCTGTGTTATTTGTTAATTGGTAGAAAAAGACCACAATTCGGGTGAATTGTGGTCGAGGTTTTATTTTAGTAGGTTGTCATAAGTTGTATTTAGGGTGTCGCGTATAGCTTTTAGTTCGGTGGTGTAGATGTGTTGTGTTCCGCGTTCTATTTTTACTAGGGATTCTCTTGTAATTGAAATACCTTGTAGTTGTAGGAGTTGGACTAGTTGGGTTTGACCAATGTTTTGGCTTAGGCGAATTTCCCTAATATTTTTGCCTATGTTTATTGTGGCAGTGTTTTTTAACTTTTGCATTTTAACCTCATTAGTAAATAAAACCTTTTTTTCTACCATTATTTATTGCAATGGTGTATTCAACTAATTGGAATTAGTTTTTCTTTTTTTCGATTGAGTTTTCTATTAGTTTTTGGATTTCTACTAGAGGGATTATCATGAAGGCTGCGCCTACGCTGATTATCCATTCTGTTCCAGAAAGAGCTACTGTGTCGAAAACTGTACGTAGTGGTGGAATAAGGATTACTAGAATCGTAAGTGCTACACCTATTAGGAAACTTAGGTTCAACCATTTGTTTCCAAACATTGATTTTCCGAACACTGAATGATGCTCAGAACGTAAGTTGTAACTGTGGAATAGTTGCATTAAGCAAAGTGTTACGAATGCCATAGTGATACCTACTGAGTCGTTAGCAATACCTTCTGGTAAGATGTAGTGACCCATTGTGAATGTGAACATTACAAGGGCTGTTTGCATAATACCTTGAAGAATTATGTTCTTTCCAAGAGTGCCAGAGAACAAGCTCTTGTTTGCATTTCTTGGTGGGTAATTCATAAGGTCAGTTTCAGCATTTTCCATACCAAGTGCAAGTGCAGGTAAGCTGTCAGTTACTAGGTTAACCCAAAGTATCATAACCGGAGTTAGGAACGGTACGCCTAGGAAGATTGTAGCGATAAACAAGCAAAGTACTTCAGCTATATTAGCTGATAGTAAGAATTGAATAGCTTTTTTGATGTTAGAGAAAATCTTACGACCTTCTTCAACTGCGCCAATAATTGTAGCGAAGTTGTCATCAGTAAGAATCATATCCGCAGCACCTTTTGAAACGTCAGTACCAGTGATACCCATTCCAATTCCGATGTCCGCTTCTTTAATTGAAGGAGCATCATTAACGCCGTCACCAGTCATGGCAACTACCTTGCCGAAGCTACGGTAAGCTTTAACGATACGTACTTTATTCTCAGGGCTAACACGAGCGAAAACGCTGTATTCTTGAATAATAGCCTTGAACTCTGAATCAGATAATTTATCAATCTCAGTACCAAGCATAACCTTGTCGCCCTCAGTTAAGATACCAAGTTCACGAGCGATAGCGCTTGCTGTGATTAGATGGTCACCAGTAATCATAATTGCTTTCATACCAGCTTTTCTACAAACCGCAACGGCATTTTTAGCTTCTGCACGTGGTGGATCGATCATACTAACTAGACCTACGAAAATCATATCAGTTTCCAATGATTTTTTGTTAGTTAAGTCAGACTTTTTCATAGCAACACCAAGTACACGCAATGCGTCGTTACCAAGGTTGTCGTTAGAAGTTTTGATAGTAGCAATATCTGCTGAAGTGATAGGGCGAATAGTGTCACCGTCTAAAATTTCTTTGCAAAGATTTAGCATAATATCAGTTGCACCTTTGATGTGTGCAATAGTTTCGCCACCGAATTTGTTTACGGTAGTCATTAATTTTCTTGTGCTGTCAAAAGGAATTTCGTCAACTCTCTCCCACTCAGCTTTTGTTTTTAAATAATCAAAACCATGTTTTTGTGAGTAGTAAGTTAAAGCGGTTTCCGTTGGATCACCAAGGAATTTTCCATCTCCAAGCTCACTGTCATTACAAAGTGTGATAGCGCGACAAAGAGTGTTTTGTGCGTTAGTATCAGAGTAATCGTCCGCTGAAACAAGTCCTTCACTAATAGTGAAAATCTTTTGAACAGTCATTTGATTAAGGGTAAGTGTACCAGTTTTGTCACTACAAATAATTTCGCAACAGCCTAGTGTTTCAACAGCTGGAAGGTTACGGATAATTGCGTTACGTTTACTCATACGTTGAACACCCATAGCAAGAACGATAGTTACAACTGCTGGAAGACCTTCAGGAATCGCAGCAACGGCAATAGCCACTGATGTCATAAATGCGTCAACTATTTCAGTACCACGAATAAGTGCAGCAACGAAGATTACAGCAGCAATAGCTAGAACTCCGATACTTAAAATCTTAGCAGTTTGGTTAAGTTGGTTTTGCAAAGGAGTAACTTGAGCTGAAGTTTGAGAAAGCAATTTAGCAATCTTTCCAACCTCAGTGTCCATACCTTTAGAAACAACTAATCCACGTCCACGACCATAAGTAACCACACCGCCACTATAAGCCATGTTCACACGATCACCAAGTGGTGCGTTTTCAACAACTGAATGAGAGAAATCTTTCTCCGCAGGAACTGATTCGCCAGTTAGTGCAGCTTCTTCGATTTTCAAAGATGCAGAACTAATAAGTCTCAAATCAGCAGGAACAATGTCACCTGCATCTAGTTGAACCACGTCGCCAACAACTAATTCTTCACTTTTAATTTGAATAAGTTCGCCGTTTCTAAGTACTTTAGAAAAAGGTTTATTCATATTTTTAAGTGCGTCAAGAGCGGATTCGGCTTTGCTTTCTTGAACCAATCCGATAACCGCGTTTACAAGAACGATCAACATAATGATTCCGCTGTCGATAAGTTCGGCATATTCACCTTGTGCGATTGCGATAGTTGCACTAACTAGAGATGCGATAATCAAAACGATAATCATCATGTCTTTAAATTGTGCTAAGAATTTTGAAATCCAAGAGCGTTTTTTACCCTCATCAAGAGCGTTCTTGCCATTTTGTTCTAGTCGCGACGCTGCTTCTTCTTGAGAAAGACCGTTTGCGCTAGTGGAAATTGAAGAATATATATCTTCAATTTTGTTGCTATAATTGTCCATAGTAACTCCTTTTCTATAAATTATGTAATTTTAGTTTAAAATCCCATCAAAAACTATAATACTAGTAATTGTTGCCAAATTTCAAACATTCTATGTTAGTTTATCACAAAATAAACATAATTCCAATTAATGAATGGTAATTTTTACATAATACCACAATTTTTTTCTACTTTTTCCTACTTTATTATATAAGGGTTTTTTATGATGTGGTTTTATGTGATTTTAATAATAGAATCTTTGAGTTTTTAAATATAGAAAAAGGGTGCAGTATCAAGACTTTACTTTGATACTGCACCCAATTATTTTTAGATGTTATACATTTTGTGATGCAAAAGTTCCCTCAAAGGGTTTTTAATTATAAAACTTGTGCGTAGCCGATTCTTTTGATAACTAATGATAAATTAGATACATGAATGTCGAAAGTGCTGTTGTTTACTAACTCAAGTAATGCAGTTTCAGAAACAACGTTTACAAGGAAAGTTTTAGAAACAGTAGCATCTCCTCTTGCTGTTAATGAGTCAGTAACAATGCTAGTTTGAATCACTGACGCATCTTGATACATACCAACTGTGAATCCTTGAAGTGGTGCGCCGCTAACGTTAAAGCCGTAAGAGACTTCGTAAACGCCACGTGTAACTTCAACGCCGAAACCTTCGTTCACTAAAGCAATGTTGCCTTGTGATTCGTTAGTTAATTCGATAAATTCGAATACGCCAGTTGGAATTACTCTTAATGGGTCTGGTGATGTAAAGCCAGCAAACATTTGTCTGTCGTTGCCATATTTACGACAACAACAGCAACAGCAGCAACGGTGTTGTCTGATACCGTTACGGATAGCATCGCCTACACAACCGTTACGGATTGCGTTAGCAACACAGCCACAACCGTTAGCTGGAAGCACGTTTGATTCACAACCGTTGCGGATTGCATTAGCTACACAGCCGTTAGCTGGAAGAACGTTCGCTCCACAGCCTGAATTACATCTATTGCTACAACCAGAATTATAATTATTATTACACATAAATAAATCTCCTTTTAATGTTATGTACATAATTCTTAGCTGATATTAACAGTTTATGTACTTAAAATACTTTTTGTGAGAAAGGAACCAAAGATTTTTCATTATTTTTAGGTTATCAGTAAAAAAAAATAATAAATTTATGAAAAATTGTGAAAATTTAGTTGACTTTAATATAATTTATTGGTATTATATTAAAGCTAAATCAAATAGCACTTATGGAGAGTTGGCTGAGCGGTCGAAAGCGACAGTCTTGAAAACTGTTGTAGTGTGAGCTACCTAGGGTTCGAATCCCTAACTCTCCTCCATTATAAAGAAACACTGATTATATCGGTGTTTTTTTTTACCTTTTTATTTCATTCTTTAATTTTAACCATTTAATATGATTACGAAAAAAAACAACTTTTCAAAACTGGAAAGTTGTTTTTTTGCATTTATAATGTATATTGTTTGGATAGTTAGGTATTTTAAAAATACTAGCAGCTACTTTAATTTAGAAAGGATATGTTCTGCATAAGTTCTTGCGATGTTTTTGCCTGTTACTTTTTCAATCTCAGCAAAAAACGCATTTGAGTTTACTTCGCAAATTAGTGGTTGATTGTTTTCCCCAAAGAGAATGTCAATTCCGCAATAGTCAAGGTTCAAAGCTGTGGCTGTGTCAATAGCTATTTTTTCAAACTCTTTTGGTAAATCAAATGGTGTACCAACTCCGCCAAGGTCAATATTAGAGCGAAAATCTGTTGCGGATTGCCTTTTCATTGATGCAATAACCTTACCCCCAATAACGATTACACGCACATCAGTGCCGAAACTAGTACTTATAAATTGTTGGAACAAGTGGGGCTTTAATTTTACTTTTTCCATAACACGGAAAAGCTCCAATCTGTTATGTGCCAAGTACACGCCCATACCAAGTGAACCGAAACTCTCTTTCACCACAATCGGATAACCCAACTTATTCTCAATCTTTTCTACACTTGCTAATTGAATTTCATGCTCACTTCGATAACAAAGCAAACCCGGAATAGTGATAGGCATAGGAATGTTCTCTCTGGTCAACAATAAATGGGTCATCATCTTATCGTCACAATCTTCAATAGCTTGAAAACTATTAAAAGTACGAACCCCAAGCAATTCCAACGCTTTTAAAACATACTTATCTTTATCTAAATAAATACAAAAATCTGCATCAAAAGAACTAGCAATACCGCCAAGCTCCGTTGTGTAAGTGCTTAAATCTTTGTTGCTAACAATATCAACTGATACGCCCAACTCCAAAAACTCAGAACGCAATCGCTCCGACTGACTATCCGCTATCCCGCTATAAGCATTATTCAAAATTATTCCACGCATATCTTTCTCCTTTTTTGTTTTGGGTTTTTAGGTAAGGGAAATGGGGCTGTTCGCCCCAAACCCCAACAAGGGGCTGAGCCCCTTGACCCGCTTTGTATATGGTGATTTTTGTTGGGAATGTAGTTGTGTAATTTTTCTTCGCAATTGTGATGAACTTAAAGTGAATACAAAAACCAAAACCAAAACCCACTTAATAAATCACAAAATCCACAATACAAGCAACGCAATAATCAAGCCACAACGTGGCAGTGCGTCAGCACAAAAAGCTAACTCCTTAATAAATAACACGCCCCCTACAAAATCACGCCCCCAAAACCTTCTTAATCAATCACCGAACCTACAACACCACGAAAGAAAAATCTTCGTAAAACTCGTTCACTAATTGTTATAGAGAGCAACAAGAATAACTCGTTCCGCTACGACTGTAATCATGTCCAAGAGGGTTTCAAAAGGGACGGTAACGTGCCCTTTGCGGGGGCGTCCGGGGCAGAGCCCTGACAAAAACGTGAATATCTTGATAAACAAAACAACCTTAGTCAGGTAGCAAGAAAAGTCTTAGCAAAATACTTTACTCAAGTTAAATCAAATCATGACCAACTAACTCTAGAAAGCCACGAAAAAAGTCTTAACAAAGAACTTAACTAACGAACCCACAAAATCAAATCAAAAAAAAGGATGAGGGTGATAACACCCACACCCTTTTTTTTATATATTAAAATTTAAGATTTTTTGCAATTTCTTCAAGAAATTCTTTAGTATCAACTTTTCTCACAACAACGCCATCTCTCTTAAACATAGCCACCAAATCACCAGTCATAACACCTGCTCTAATAGTATCAAGTGTAGCAACTTCGATAGCTTCGGCGAACTTAACTAAATCAGCCAATCCATCAAGCTCACCACGTTTTTTCAAAGCACCAGACCAAGCGAAAATAGTAGCGCAAGAGTTAGTAGAAGTAGTTTCACCAAGAAGGTATTTATAGTAATGACGAGTAACCGTACCATGAGCCGCTTCGTATTCAAAAGTACCGTCAGGAGAAACAAGAACACTTGTCATCATAGCAAGAGAACCGAAAGCAGTAGCAACCATGTCACTCATAACGTCACCGTCATAGTTCTTGCAAGCCCAAATGAAACCGCCGTCACTTCTAATTACACGAGCAACCATATCGTCGATTAGCGTGTATTCATACCATATACCAGCAGTCTTGAACTTAGCTTCGTATTCTTTTTTGTATAAATCAGCGAAAATATCTTTAAATCTATGATCGTAAGTTTTAGAAATAGTGTCTTTAGTAGAGAACCAAATATTCAATTTTTTGTCTAGTGCGTAATTAAAGCAAGAGCGAGCAAAAGCGAATATTGACTTATCAGTATTGTGCATAGCCATAACGATACCGTCAGTATCGGTGAAGTTGTGAATAACTGCTTCTTTCTTAGTTTTAGTATCCTCAATAACAAGTTTCGCTACTTGACCAGCTTCACAACGAGCTTCAACCGATTTGTAAAGATCGCCGTAAGCGTGACGAGCAATAACGATAGGCGCTTTCCAGTTAGGGATATAAGGAGTGATGCCCTCAACAATAATAGGAGAGCGGAAAACAGTACCGTCAAGAATTGCGCGGATAGTAGCGTTAGGACTTGGGTACAACTTTTTCAAGCTATATTCAGTAAGTCTTTGAGCGTTTGGAGTGATAGTGGCACATTTAACAGCTACACCGTGTTTAGAAGTTGCGTAAGCGGAATCTAGTGTTACTTTATCGTCAGTGGCATCACGGTTTTTTAGTGATAGATCGTAGTATTCTGATTTCAAGTCCACGTATGGAGTGATAAGAATATCTTTGATCCATTGCCATATTATTCTAGTCATTTCATCGCCGTCCATTTCAACTAACGGAGTAGTCATTTTAATTTTTTCCATAATATCTCCTTTATGCCCAAGTTTTCGTTTTATATTTATTGTACCTATTTTATCACACTTTATTTCACTATGCAATTATATATACAGTAATAACGGAATTTATTTGATAATGTAACTATCTTTTTTTAACAATTCACCGCTATAACTGATATTCGACAATATGTGAAATAATAATAATTGTTTGTAGTGTAATATTGACATACTAAAATGAAATTATAGCGGAGGTAGAAAAGTATGGCTAATAACGGTAGACGGTTTGGAAGAACTGATGTGGCATTTTTAATTTGGATAGGTGTTTTAGTGGTGGCACTGCTTGTTGTTGGAATTGTGTTGTACAATAAATCGGCGGAAGAAGTGCCTAATCCTACTGCAACACCTGTTCCGTCCGCTTTGCCTACGGAAACTCCCAATCCCACTGAAGACCCTAGTGAGGGAGCTGGTTCGGATTATGTTTATAAATTTCCACGCCCAGCAAATGTTTCTCTAAATCCTAACTTGGAACTGGAGTTGACCATCGGCGGAAACGGTAGCGATACTTTAACGGAAGTTGTTACATTGCGTGATAGCTATTTGTTTGGTACTACTAATTCAGCTACTGGTGATTTTCAATCGAAAACTTCAGTAGATTTATTTATTGCTGTAGTTGACGAAGACGGTCAGCTTAAAAAAACTAATACTTTCGGTACTAATTTTGACGACTACGTTATCCTAGCAAAACCAATGGTGAAAACCTCTGTTGACGATGAAAATGCCTTTATGGTAGTATCAAAAAACACCGAGGAAAAGAACACTATATATATCTATAAAATCCTTGAAGACTCCTTGTCTGTTAGCAGTTGTAAACTGACTCTAGGAGATAATATCACGGTAAATAGTGGGATTGCTATTATGGATAAATTGTATCTTGGTGTAAGCAGTGAGGAATACGGCGAAAAAAACGGTTCTCTTGTTGTTATCAATAAAGATTTAGAAATTAAGTCGTCAAAACTTGTGGAAGATGTTGAAATTCTTGATATTCTTGTTACTCAAGATAGGGCAATTATGCTTGGTAATACTATCACTGATGAGGGTAATTCCACTGCCTGTATTCTTGAACTTTCTCTTGATAATATGAGCGAAATCAACAAGGTTTCTTTCATGGACAAAGAGCGGATTGCTATGAACATGGTTCCTGCTCCTGACGGCGGTTTTCTTATTACTTATCATTACACGTTAAGTGGTGACAAGAAAGTCGGCGTTGTGAAACTTACTAAAAATTACGCTGTTGAGTTTGATCATATCATGGCTGGTAGTGGTTATGATGATGTTTTTGTTGAGTACGATCTTGGGGTTGAGGGTGTGAAAGGTTATCACATGTTTGCTACTAAATCTGCTGACGGAAAACTTCTCACTGATTATGAGAATATTTGCGTTCACGGCGATTTGAATGATACTGTTAGCAATATTTTCTCTAATATGAAACTTACTAAAATTGTAAAAAATGGCAGTAATTATATTGCTATTGGCGAAGTTTATGTTAATGGTTCAATCGATATCAAGGTTGCCACGTTAAATCGCATGATGTATGTAACTAATGAGGCTGTGTTTGGTGGTAATGGAACGGATATTCCTGTTTATGCAATAGTGAATTCTAAGGGCGAGTTGTTTGTTTTTGGAACTACTACTTCTACTGGTGGTGATGTTTTTCATAATTTTGGAAAGAGTGATGTTTGGTTTATTAATCCTTATTTGGAATAAGTTTTTTTTGATTTGGTTTAAAACATTAGGAAAGTTTTTTTTGATTTGATTTGACTTTAGTAAAGTATTTTGATTAATCAAGTTTTGTTGCTTGGTTATGAGATAGTTGGTCATGATTTGGTTTAAACATTAGTAAAGTTTTTTTTGATTTTGTTGGTTCGTGAGTAAAGTTCTTTGATGAATTTATTTTTGCTACCTGACTAAGGTTGTTTTGTTTATCAAGATATTCACGTTTTTGTCAGGGCTCTGCCCCGGACGCCCCCGCAAAAGGGAACGTTACCGTCCCTTTTGAAACCCTCTTGGACATGAGTTCAGTCTTTACATAACGAGTTATTCTTGTTGCTCTCTATAACAATAAGTGAACGAGCTATACCAAGATTTTTCTTTTGTGGTGTTGTAGGTTCCGTGAGTGGTTAAGAGAATTTTGGGTTTTGTGGTGGGTTTAATTAGTTTTTTAATTTGTAATAGTACAATAGGTAAAAGCCGTTTCGAAATTAGTTATATCGAAACGGCTTTTCTTTTATTCTTTTGTTGTCTTAGTTTCTCTTAGTAAAAACTGTGAGTGTTTTTTGTTGAAATATGATATTGTAATCTCCGTATCGTCATTAAACACTGCAATAATTTCCCCATTTTCCTTAATGCCGACACCTTTCAAATCACTGCCTACAGCATTAAGAAACAACTTATGTAATTTTACTATGTCCATAATATCCTCCTTGGTGAATAATTCAATTAGTAATTGAATATAATATATTATACAGTTTGAAACTGTATAATGTCAACATGATTAAAAGAAATATCGAAAAATTTAATATTATGAAAGAGAGATTGAATGAATTGAGAATAGAGAAAAATCTAACCCAAAAAGCAGTTGCTGATGAATTGGGTATTTCTCATCAAGCATATCAAGCCTACGAAGCTGGTATTTCTGTGCCAACTCTTGATAATTTTCTAAAACTAATCGCCCTGTTCGATTGTTCAGCTGATTATCTTTTAGGCTTATCTGAATATTGATATATATATAATGAATAAGAGAGATATTGAAAAATTTAATATAATGAAAGAAAGGTTGCGAGAATTGAGAGTTGAGAAGAACTTAAATCAAAAACAAGTGGCTACAGTTCTAGGAATAACTCCCCAATCTTACTATGCTTATGAAATGGGAATTTCATTGCCAACTTTAGAAAACTTAATGAAGCTAATTACCCTGTTCGATTGTTCAGCTGATTATCTTTTAGGCTTATCTGAATATTAAACCATGAAAGAAAAATCTTCGTAAAACTCGTTTACTAATTTTTATAGAGAGCAACAAGAATAACTCGTTCCGTAAAGACTGAACTCATGTCCAAGAGGGTTTCAAAAGGGACGGTAACGTGCCCTTTGCGGGGGCGTCCGGGGCAGAGCCCTGACAAAAACGTGAATATCTTGATAAACAAAACAACCTTAGTCAGGTAACAAAACTTGATTTATCAAAGAACTTCACTCACGAACCAACCAAACCAATAAAAAAAGGTGCTATATCATTACGATATAGCACCTTTTATATTTATAATATTAAACGTTAAATCTAAATTGAACAACGTCGCCGTCTTTAATGACGTACTCTTTACCCTCAGAGCGAACTTTGCCTTTTTCTTTACAAGCAGTGTAAGCACCAAGATCAAGAAGTACTTGATAATCCACGCATTCCGCACGGATAAACCCACGCTCGAAATCGGTATGAATTTTTCCAGCAGCTTGAGGAGCTTTCGTGCCACGTTCAATAGTCCAAGCACGAGTTTCTTTCTCGCCAGCAGTCAAGTAACTAATAAGACCAAGCAATGAATAACATGATTTCACAAGTTTGTTCAATCCACGTTCAGACAAGTTTAAGTCTTCAAGGAAAACCTCACGTTCTTCGTCGGATAATGAAGCTAAATCTTCTTCGATTTTCGCAGAAATAACAACTACTTCAGCTTTCTCGATAATAGCTTCAGTTTTAAGTTCAAGTACTAAAGGTAAGTTCTCGCCGTCAGCAATTTGATCTTCGCTGATGTTAGCAACATAGATTACAGGTTTTGAAGTAAGCAAGAAAAGGCTCTTAACGTACTCAAGCTCATCGTCAGTAAATTCCAAACTACGAACAGGCAAACCCTCTTTCAATGTATCAAGAATTCTTGAAAGCACTTCAACATTTTCCACGTTCTTCTTGTCCCCAACACGCTTCATAGTAGAAGCTTTGTCAAATCGTCTTTGAACAGCGTCAAGGTCAGAAAAAACAAGTTCAAGGTTGATAGTTTCCATGTCACGCTTAGGTCCAACTGAACCTTCAACGTGAGTAATGTTTGAATCTTCGAAACATCTCACCACGTGAACGATAGCGTCAACCTCACGAATATGTGCTAGGAATTTGTTTCCAAGCCCTTCGCCACGTGACGCACCTTTAACAAGACCTGCAATATCAACGAACTCAATTTGTGTTGGAATAATCTTTTTACTTCCATAAAGTGCTGACAACTTGTTTAAACGCTCATCAGGAACGTCAACAATGCCTACATTTGGCTCGATTGTGCAAAAAGGGTAGTTCGCTGACTCCGCTCCTGCTTGTGTGATTGCATTAAATAATGTGCTTTTTCCTACATTAGGTAGACCTACAACTCCAAGTTTCATGTTTTTTATTCAATCCTTTATATCATTTATTTATCTTCATTTTCTCATGCGTATACATTCATTTTTCCTTGTAATTACGCACTTTTTACAAATATTAATACATAATTTTGTATATAAATACATTCGTTAATTTATATTTATTCACGTTATACATGAATTATACATACTAAATACAGCATTTATACACAGTTTATACTTTAATATTAGCGGAAATTTTGTTAACTATATATAGCTAGTTTTATTTCCATTGTCTAGTATATCGTAATTTCTCGAAAAAAGCAAAGAAAAGAAGCAACTTGTGTAAGTATTTTTGTTGATTAAAGGAAAATTGTGTGATACAATAGTAAGAGATAAAAAATATTGGAGAATTTTAATGGCAAAGATAAATTATTTAAGATATATTGACGAAAAGTTGAATTTTGAGGGCGCTGAGACGGGCTTATTCGCAAATAGCGCTTTGATTTCGCAGAATCAGTTGGCTGATTACACAGTTCCATGCTTCAAATTCGCTAAAGCGTTGCGTAAATCACCAGTGCAAATAGCGGACATTTTAGTAAAATGTTTCGACGGAGATACAACTTTTGAAAGTGTGACGGTGGTGAATGGCTACTTGAACTTTAAAGTGAACAAGGCTAATTTCGTGAAAGATGTTCTTAGTGACGTTTTATCAGCGGAGCATTACGGTTCTAGCAAGTTCGGTGAGGGCAAAACTATTTGTCTTGATTACTCATCAATTAACATTGCGAAACCTTTCCACATTGGGCATTTGTCTACTACGGTTATCGGTGCTGCTTTGGCGCGTGTTTATAAATACTTGGGTTATGAAGTGGTTTCTATTAATCACCTTGGTGATTGGGGCACTCAATTCGGTAAACTTATTTCAGCTTTCAAACGTTGGGGAAACAAGGAACTTATTGAGCAAGGCGGTGTTCGTGAAATGCTTAAAATTTATGTTAGGTTTCACAACGAAGCGGAAAAAGACGAATCTATGAACGATGAAGCTCGTGCTTATTTCAAAAAAATTGAAGACGGTTGCCAAGAAGAACTTGAATTGTTCCACTGGTTTAAAGACCTTACTTTGAAAGAAGTTGGAGTAATTTACGATAGACTTAACATTGAATTTGACAGCTACGACGGTGAAAGTTTCTTTAACGACAAAATGGACGTTATTATTGACGAACTTGAAGATAAAGGGCTAATGACTGTTTCTCAAGGTGCTAAAGTTGTGGACTTAACTGATTACAACATGCCTCCTTGCCTAATTGTGAAAGCGGACGGTGCTACACTTTACGCCACTCGTGATTTGGCTGCTGCTGAATATAGAAAAAATACTTATAACTTCGAAAAATGTTTGTACGTTGTTGCTTATCAACAAAATTTGCACTTCCAACAAATTTTCAAGGTTATGGAATTAATGAAAAAAGACTACGCAAACAAAGTTGAACACGTTGCTTTTGGTATGGTATCCCTTGAAAATGTAGGTTCTTTGTCTACTAGACACGGCAACGTAGTTTTCTTGGAAGATGTACTTGATAAATGCCAAGAAAAAGCTAGTGAGATTATTAATGCAAAATCTCCTGATTTGGAAAACAAAGAAGAAGTTGCAAGAATGGTTGGAACGGGTGCTGTGGTGTTCTCAGCTCTAATCAACAGTCGTATTAAAGACATCGTTTTCTCTTACGATAAAGTTCTTTCTTTTGAGGGCGAAAGTGCTCCTTATATGCAATATACTTACGCTAGAGCTAACTCTGTTATGAATAAAGCAGGTGAGGGAAGTGAATTCACTGTACCTCCTACCCTTGTTGAAAATGAGTTCGAACTTGTGAAAGCTATTGCGCAATTACCTGACAGCCTTATGAATCTAATTGAGAAAAATGAGCCCTCTTTCTTAACTCGTCAACTACTTGAAATTGCGAAACTTTACAATAAATTCTACTTCGAATGTAGAATTATCGGTGAAGAAGAAAACGTGAAAAACTTCCGTCTTGCTTTAACTAAGGCAACGAAAAAAGTCCTTAAAGACGGTTTGGCTTTGCTAGGAATTGAAGTGCCTGAAAAAATGTAATTCTCTTTAGATTTATCGATGTTTATTGCTGTTTTATAATGGTGATAAGTTGCGATTTAATAATGAAAATTTAGTGTATTTTACACAATGGATATAATGAGAATTTAGTATGTTTTACACTATGGAGATAATGAAAATTTAGTATATTTTATACTGTGGAGATAATGAAATTATGAAAAATTTGATTTTTGATTACGACGGCACTCTTGTGGATTCGCTTCCACAAATTGCTGATGTTTTAAACGAAACGTTGACTTTTTACAACCTAAAACCTGTGTCTTTTAAACACATCAGTTCTTTTATTGGTGATGGATCTTTGATGCTTGTTATTCGTGCAGTAAATAAAAGCGTGTCTTTGTCTAACAAGGAAATCGCTGTAATTCACGATTTGTATCTTGAAAATTACAACAAAGTTTCAAATGAAAAAGTAGTACCTTATGAAGGTATTGTGGACGTATTAAATGAATTAAAAAATCGTGGGGTTACGGTTGCTGTGGTTTCTAACAAACCTCAAAGGAACCTTGAAAGCGGTTTGGCTGAATTGTTCCCTAACTTTAAATTCGACGTTATTGTTGGTGGTGGTAACAAGCAAAATTTGCCTTTAAAACCTAATCCTGCAATGGTTAATTACGTAATTGAAAAACTTGGTGCAAACAAGGCGGAAACTGCTTATGTAGGCGATTCTGAAGTTGATATACAAGTAGCAAAAAATGCTGGCGTTAAAGGCTTTTCCGTACTTTGGGGGTATAGAAACGGTGAGGAACTTGCTGATGCAGGCGGTCGTAACTTTATTGAGTTCCCAAGGGAAATAATGGAGATTTTTGAATAGATTATTTAGATGTTTTACATGTTTGGCATGATTAATTATTGTGAAAAACAGGTTTAATATATAGGTGACTTAGGATTCTAAAATAAATAGGGATTTAGGATACTAAAAGAAATTGACAATACTAAAGAAGAATAGGAGGATTTAGGAATGAAGAAAATTTTTATTGGGTTATTATTTATATTTTTTAACTTTACCTTTACATTTAATAATGTAAGTATCGGATTAATACCGAATTTTGTAGGCTATATTTTGATGATGTTAGGTTGCAAGGAGCTTTCACATGAGAGCGACAATTTTAGCAAAATTAATATGCTTCTAATTTTAATGAGTGTATATTCAAGTATTGATTACGTGTTGAGTTTGTTAGGTGTTTATATTTTAATTGGCGGTATAGTAGGTTTGCTTATAGGCATAGCTTTGGTTGTTATCAATGTGTATATTACATACATTATCGTTCTTGGTGTTCAAGATATTGAAAAGAACAGAGAAATGAATTTATTTGGTAATAAGTTGAAATCAATTTGGGTAATAATTACTATTTTTCAATTAGCAGTAGCACTTGTAAGTGTAATTGTTTATTTGTTCCCAACACAGTATATGACGTTAATTCTTCTTTTATCAAGCGGTGTAATTATTACTCTTGTTGTTTTTAATATTATATTTCTTTTGTGTTTCAATAAAACACAAAAGGCTTATTATGGTATCGAATCTTTTAATAGTAATGAAACTACAAGTTTTAATGGCGGAGATGCTTTTCATAATCAAATTGGTGGGAGCGATTCAACGGAAAATTTCCATGGAAATGATTACGATAACAACAATAACGAAAGCGGAACTGATAATAACTAAGTGGTAAATTTAGATGTCTTTTGCAATTTAGCAGTAAGTGTTTTTAATGTTTTGTGTTAGAACATTGACTGTTTATTAATAATATAAAATCACTATGAACATATTAGCGTTCATAGTGATTTTTTTTGTTTTTTATATATTTATTAGGGAATTTTTGAAAAACTATTGCAAATTAGTGTTGTATCTAGTATAATATTAGTTCTTGAATAAATAATTGAGAAATGGAGAGATTTTTTTATGAGAATGTACGATATAATTTTAAAGAAAAAATATAATAAAGAGCCGTTAAGTGATGCTGAAATTCAGTTTTTCATTGATGGATTTACTGATGGAACTATTCCGGATTATCAGGCTTCAGCTTTACTTATGGCAATTTGTTGTAACGGTATGATAGAGCGAGAGACTTTCAAACTTACTGAAGCAATGTTAAACAGTGGTGATGTAATTGATCTTTCTTCAATTAAGGGGATTAAGGTTGATAAACATTCAACTGGTGGCGTTGCTGACTCTACTTCTTTGGCATTAGCACCGATTTTGGCTTGCTTAGGACTTATGGTTCCTAAAATGTCAGGGCGTGGATTAGGCTTTTCTGGAGGTACTGTTGACAAGCTTGAGAGTATTCCAAACTTCAACACTTCTTTAACTGAAGAGCGTTTTGCGGAAGTAGTTAATCAATGCGGTTGTGCTATCATTGGTCAAACATCAGATGTTGCACCTGCGGATAAGAAAATCTATGGATTACGTGATGTTACGGGTACTGTTGACTGTATGCCGTTAATCGCAAGTTCGATTATGAGCAAGAAACTAGCTAGTGGCGCGGACATGATTTTGCTTGATGTAAAGTTCGGTAGCGGTGCGTTTATGAAAACGGAAGAGGACGCAATAACTTTGGCTACTCTTATGGTGAAAATTGGCGAAAATGCAGGTAAACGTGTTGGCGCTTTAATTACGAGTATGCAACAACCACTTGGAAATCGTGCTGGAAACTCTTTGGAAGTACTGAATATAATCGAGCTTCTAAAAGGTGTTAAAACTAGATTGTACCAAGAAGTTGTGGAAGTTGCGGTTAAACTGCTTCTTCTTAGCCGTGTTGAAACTTCTGAACATCAGGCTGAACTTGCTATTGAAAAAGTAATCGAAAGTGGCGAAGCGTTTGAGCGTTTTGTTTCTATGGTAGAGCTTCAAGGCGGTGATACTTCTTATATTCTTAACAGCGAAAAGTTCGAAATTGGTGAGCTTTTTGAGATTTATGCTACTGAAAGTGGTTATATTTCAAAGATAGACACTGAACAACTGGGAAATGCTTGCGTTGATTTAGGTGGTGGTCGTCTGCAAAAAACTGACATTATTGACAATGCTGTTGGTATTGAAATGACTTGTAGTTTAGGTGATCTTGTGAAAAAAGGCGATGTTATTGTGAAGATTTTTCACAATCAACGTGGGCTTAAACAAGCTACTTCTCTTATTCAAAATGCTTTTACTTACAGTGAAAATGCACCTGCTCCATACAAAATGGCTAGTGCTTATGTTGACATTAACGGTGTTAAAAAATATTAATAGTTGTTTAAAGATGTGATTATTCAAAATTACGCAATTATAATTGACAAATGTATTGTATTGTAATAATATATATATACAAATTTAATTGGAGGATATGTTATGGCAACGTTTGAAAAGGTAAGAGAATTGCTTATGGCTCAACTTAACCTTGATGAAGAAAAAGTTACTATGGAAGCGGATATTGTAGATGATCTACAAGCTGATTCTTTAGATGTTTTTGAAATGCTTGTTATTATGGAAGAAGAGTTTAATATTACTCTTTCTGATGATAGAGCTAAGCAAATTAAGACTGTTGGAGATCTTGTAGCTTTTGTTGAAGAAGTTCTATAATTTAGATTTTTACAATTTTTAAGAAAGTGCTGTTGTTTTTATAAACAATAGTGCTTTTTTTAGTTTTTATATTGATATTAATTTAGTGAAGTTTTTTTATTTGTATGTTGGTTCGTTAGTGCAGTATTTTGATTAATCAAGTTTTGGTGCTTGACTAAGGATGTTTTGTCATGGTTTGATTTAACTTGAGTAAAGTATTATGTTTAATCTATTTTTTGTGCTTGACTAAGGTTGTTTTGTTTATCAAGATATTTGCGTTTTTGTCAGGGCTCTGCCCCGGACGCCCCCGCAAAAGGGCACGTTACCGTCCCTTTTGAAACCCTCTTGGACATGATTGCAGTCTTAGCGGAACGAGTTTTTCTTGTTGCTCTCTATAAAAATTAGTGAACGAGTTTTGCGAAAGTTTTTCTTTCGTGGTGTGTAAATGCCGAGATTTATTAAGTATATTTTTTTATTATTTAAGTGTACGTGGTGTGATTTATTATAGTGTTTAGGTGTTAAAAATATTTTTGGAAAAATTTTCAAGAAAAATGATACGATTTGATTTGGTTGTTTGTTATTTTATTGTAGACACCAAAAGAATTCCCTAAATTCTTGTTTGCAAATACCTATCCCTACCTATACAAATTATAATTGAAAAAGCCCGTCAGATTAGTCTGACGGGCTTTTTCTTCTTTAATAGCAAATTAGGAGAAAACTAAAATGTAAGATATATAGGGTTCATTAAAGTAAATGTTCCCTATAAATAAATTATATGTATAAAATGTTGTTAATATGCAATAATTCTTTTTATAGTTAATTTGGAGGTAATTTTAAATGGAATTAATCAAAAGTAAAACCTATCACAATTTGGCAAAGTCTTTTGCAGGTGAATGTCAAGCAAGAACAAGATACAAATTTATTGAGTACGGTGCAAGACAACAAGGCTATACAGCTCTTGCGGACGTCATTGCTAAGGTGGAAACCAACGAATTCAATCATGCAAGAATGTTTTATACGTACATTCAAAAAGCTGATGTGAAGAAGATTGCGGATATAGAAATCTGCGCTGGATATCCGTTCAAAGAAAAATGGGATCTTATTGAAAATCTAAAACTTGCTAGCGAAGATGAGGATAACGAATTTTCAAGAATATATCCTGAATTTGCAGCAACGGCTAGAGAGGAGGGGTTCCCTGAAATCGCTACTCTTTTCGATAATGTATTAAATGTTGAAAACTGTCACAAAAAACTTTTTGCTGATCTTCATAATCAAATGAAAAAAGGCACAATCTACAAGAAAACTAAAGCTACAAAATGGAAATGCTCAGACTGTGGTCACGAAGATACTTTAAAAGAAGCATGGAAAGTTTGCCCACTTTGCGAAGCTAAACAAGGCGCTGTTATGCTTATCCTAGCTGACGAATAAATTTATCCTAACAAACTTTAGCGTTGAACCCCCTCAACCCTAAAGCAAAACCCTCCTATGTAAATAGGAGGGTTTTTGTATATTATTTATTTTGTGACTAATTCTAAACTACGCCTTGAGCTAGCATTGCTTCGGCTACTTTTTCGAAACCGAAAATGTTTGCGCCAGCTACGAAGTTGTTTTCTAAACCGAATTTAGTTGAAGTATCGTCAATGTTGTGGAAGATGTTTTCCATGATAGTTTTAAGTTTTGCATCAACTTCTTCAAATGACCAGAACAATCTTTGGCTAGATTGTGCCATTTCAAGAGCTGAAGTAGCTACTCCACCTGCATTGGCTGCTTTTCCAGGAGCAAAAAGAACTTTTGCTGCTAAGAATTCGTCAGTTGCTTCAAGTGTTGTAGGCATGTTAGCACCCTCGCCAACAGCGATTACGCCGTTTGCAATCAATGCTTTTGCTCCATCAATCAATAGCTCGTTTTGAGTGGCACATGGTAGTGCTACATCGCATTTAACTGTCCAAATACAACCGTTCTCAAAGAATTTAGCTGTTGGGACATACTTTAAATACTCGTTTATACGCTTTCTATCAACTTCTTTGATTTGTTTGATATGCTCAAGGTTGATACCCTTTTCATCGTAGATATAACCAGAAGAATCGGATAGTGCAACTACATTGCCACCAAGCTCGTGAACTTTTTCACTTGCATAGATTGCAACGTTTCCGCTACCTGAAACTACTACATTTTTTCCTTTGAAAGAAGTGTTAAGTTTTGTTTTAAGCATTTCTTCAACAAGGTATACAAGACCAAAACCAGTAGCTTGCTTTCTTGCCAAAGAACCGCCGTATGACAAACCTCGACCAGTAAGAACTGCTACGTGCTCATTTGCAATACGTTTATATTGTCCAAACATAAAGCCAATCTCTCTTGCTCCCACACCGATATCACCAGCTGGAACATCAGTATCAGCGCCAATGTGACGATATAGTTCAGTCATCATGCTTTGGCAAAATCTCATGATTTCGTTATCAGATTTACCTTTAGGGTCGAAGTTTGAACCACCTTTTCCGCCGCCTATTGGAAGTCCAGTTAAAGAGTTTTTCAAAATTTGCTCTAAACCTAGGAATTTCAAGATTGAAAGGTTAACTGAAGGGTGTAAACGCAATCCGCCTTTATATCCACCAAGTGCGCTGTTAAATTGTACACGGTAACCTTTGTTTACTTGTGGTTTGCCGTTGTCGTCAACCCAAGGGATACGGAACATGATCACACGTTCAGGTTCAAGGAATCTCTCTAGTAAACTAGCCTTCTCGTATTCTGGGTTTTTATCAAAAACTATTTTCAATGAAGATAGTATTTCTGTTGCCGCTTGAATGAATTCTGGTTCATTAGGGTTTTGTAATTTCAATTTTTCTAGTATTGAATCAACGTATTTTGACATAAATATGCACCTGCCTTTTAAAATTTATGTAATAAATATACCACAAATTTGTTTTTTTTCCAAATAGAATATTATATTGAATTGACTTTGTTCACGTTTTAGCCTATTATATAAGATAGATAATTATGATATTGCGCTAATGATTGAAAAATCTGATGTGTAAATTTAAGGAGTTGCGATTTTGAGAATACTAGGGATTGACCCCGGTCTTGCTATTGTAGGGTACGGTGTCATTGAAGTTGACGACAAGAATAAAGCGAAAGTTGTGGATTATGGCGTAGTGGAAACACCTAAAGGCGAGGGGCTTGCTCAAAGGCTTGTTATGATTGAACGTGGTATTATTCAACTAATAGAAACTTTTCACCCTGACGAAATTGCTCTTGAGGAGTTGTTTTTCGCCAAAAACGTAACAACTGCTATGAG
The DNA here is from genome assembly GCA_947039455.1 of uncultured Clostridia bacterium. Taxonomy (GTDB): domain Bacteria; phylum Bacillota; class Clostridia; order Christensenellales; family CAMQZB01; genus CAMQZB01. The sequence continues at coordinate 59,880 of CAMQZB010000006.1, read as the reverse complement.
TGTTGCTCATGCACGTGGTGTTATTTTGGCTACTTGTGTTAAGAATTGTGGCAATCTATACGAATACACGCCTTTGCAAATTAAGCAAGCTATCACTGGTTACGGCAGAGCTACTAAGCAACAAATTCAAGCTATGGTGAAAACACTTCTTTCGCTAAAAGAAATTCCAAAGCCTGACGATGCTGCGGACGGTCTTGCTATTGCATTGACCCACAAGCAAACTCGTAGGTTCAAAAAGTCTTTTGAGATTTAGACTTAGCGAAATATTAGATAGGTTCGGGAGAGTATGTTTACTAGCTTGAATTCATAGGACGATTTATAGAAGATTTTTGAGGATATATTATGTATAATTATATTATAGGAAAAACGGTGGACAAGGGTGACGGTGTTCTTACTGTTGAAAACAACGGAATAGGTTTTGAAATGGTGGTGTCTACTAAGACTCTTGCTGATTTTGGTATTGAGAAGGAAGTGAAAGTTTTTACGTACTTGCAAGTGCGTGAGGACGGTATCACTCTTTTTGGATTCTCTAAAAAGGAAGAACGGGCTTTGTTTTTTAAACTAATTACAGTTTCTGGTATCGGTGCTAAGTCCGCTATCAACATCTTGTCTAGCGAAAATATCGAAAACTTGATTTTCTTTATTGCTTCATCTGATGTTCCTGCTTTGTCTAAACTTAAAGGTATTGGAAAAAAGACGGCGGAACGTATGATTGTTGAACTGAAAGACAAAATGAGCCTGAGCGGTGGAAAAACCGACAGTAACGACATGACTATGCTTGTTGCTCCATCTTCAAACGATGCGGTGACTGGTTTGCTGTCACTTGGTTTCACTCGTCAAGAGGCGGAGGCTGGTGTGCAAAAAGCTGTGGCGGAAGGTGCTAAGGAACTACAAGAGATTATCTCAATAGCGATTAAGAGTATGATAAAATGAGCGAAGATAGATTGATTACAAGTACACTGACTAACAGTGACAATGATATAGAAGTTTCTTTACGTCCTAAAACCCTTGAGGATTTTATTGGGCAAACTAAGGTTAAAGAAAATTTAAGGATTTTTATCCAATCCGCTAAAAAACGTGGGCAAGCTCTTGACCATGTGCTTTTGTATGGGCCTCCAGGGCTTGGGAAAACTACTTTAGCTAACATTATTGCTAACGAACTTGATGTGTCTTTTAAGATTACTTCAGGGCCTGCTATTGATAGAGCAGGTGATTTAGCTGCGATTTTAACTAATTTAGCTGACAGCGATGTTATGTTTATTGACGAAATACATCGTTTAAACCGTACGGTGGAAGAAATTCTTTACCCTGCTATGGAAGATTTTGCCTTAGATTTAGTACTAGGAAAAGGCCCTTCTGCTAACAATGTTCGTATAGATTTACCGCCCTTTACTTTGGTTGCGGCAACTACTCGTGCGGGAATGCTTACTGGGCCACTTCGTGATAGGTTTGGTATTGTTCTTAGATTTGAAGTGTATTCCGTTGTGGAATTAGCTCAAATAGTAGAAAACAGTGCGGTAAAACTTGGTGTTGAAATAGAAAGTTCCGCTAGCGTGGAGATAGCTAAAAGGTCTCGTGGCACTCCCCGTATCGCCAATCGTTTGCTAAAACGTGTACGTGATTTTGCGGTGGTGAAAGGTGATGGTAGAGTTAATTATAAAGACGCTGCTTTTGCACTTTCTGCTATGGAAATAGACGAGCTTGGACTTGATTCTATCGACATTAAAATGCTAAAGGGTATGATTGAATTGTTCGGTGGTGGTCCTGTTGGACTTGACACTATCAGTGCTTCAATCAACGAAGATAGCATTACAATAGAAGACGTTTACGAACCGTATTTAATTCAACTTGGGTTTATTACTAGAACTCCTAAAGGACGTATCGCTTTGCCTCTTGCTTACAAGCATTTAGGTTACGCTGTTCCAAAGAAACTTGACTATCTAGTGTTACAATCTTTGAAAGGTGAAGAAGTTTCTGAGGAAGAATAGGTTGTTTAATTAAAAGAAAGTGGATTTGCTTTAGCTGTTTTTGGCTATGAAAAGACATTTTTAATGTGGATATAAGAAATAGAGATAAATACTATATAAAGGAATAAATTAATGAAAAAATCAGATTTTAACTATCATTTACCAGAAGAATTAATTGCACAAACGCCTACTGAACCACGTGACATGGCTAGGCTTTTGGTTTGTGATATTGATACTAATGAGATTGAACACAAGAATTTTCGTGATATCACTGACTATTTAGTGAAGGGCGATGTTTTGGTTGTTAATAATACTAAGGTAATCCCTGCAAGGCTTTACGGTGAAACTGTTAGTGGTGGAAAAGTGGAGGTTTTGCTTTTAAAACGTATTGACTATACACACTTTGAAGCACTTGTGAAACCTGGGAAGAAATTCAAAACTGGTGCGGTTATGAAATTCTCTGATGAGCTTTCAGCGGAAGTTGAAGGGCGTATTGATGACATCGGTGGACGTATTTTGAATTTCAAATTTGATGGAGTGTTGGAAGATATTCTTGATCGTATCGGAAGTATGCCGTTACCGCCATATATTCACGAGAAGTTGAAAGACAAAAATCGCTATCAAACTGTATATGCAAAAGACAACGGATCTTCCGCCGCCCCAACTGCGGGGTTGCATTTCACTAGCGAATTAATGGAAAAAATTAAAAACATGGGTGTTGAGATTTTGGAAGTAACTTTGAATGTGGGACTTGGAACCTTTCGTCCTGTAAAGGAAGATGAAATCGAAGACCACCCAATGCACAGCGAATACTACTCTATTTCAAAAGAAGTAGCGGAGAAAATCACTACTGCAAAGGCTGTGGGTAGAAGAATTGTGGCGGTTGGAACTACTTCGGTGCGTGTTCTTGAAGCAACGGCACAAAAGTTCGGTGAACTTCGTGAGTTCGCTGGGGATACTGCAATATTCATTTATCCGCCATACAATTTTGCGGTGGTGGATTGTATTATTACTAACTTCCACTTGCCAGAAAGTACACTTCTAATGCTTATTTCCGCTTTTATGGGTAGAGAAAACGCACTTGATTTATATAACACTGCGGTGAAAGAAAATTATCGTTTCTTCTCATTCGGTGACAGTACTTTCTTAAAAAGAAACAAGAAATAATGAAGAAATTAGACAAGAAATTAACAAGAAGTAATACAAGAAAATTCACTTGATTTATTTAGTAAATGTTGCTAGATTTATTTAGTATGTTTGTTAAATTGTCTTGTGTGTGTATTTTTCTATATATTGTATATATAGAAACGTATTTTATAGTTAATAATTGCTAAAAATAATTGCAATTTAAATTGAAAAGAATTTTAAAAGAGAGATTAATTTTATGATAGAAAAAAACACTACAGCAGCGCCACACTTTACATTTGAAGTAGAGCACGTGGATAAAAAAACAGGAGCAAGAGCAGGTCGTTTTGTAACTCCACACGGAGAAATCAAAACTCCCGTTTTCATGCCAGTTGGAACTCAAGCAACGGTGAAATCCGTTTTGCCAAAGGATTTAGAAGAGGAAGTGAAAGCTCAAATTATTTTGTCTAACACTTATCATTTATACCTAAAACCTGGTGACGAAATAGTGAAAAAAGCTGGTGGATTGCATAAATTCATGAACTGGAACAAGCCAATCTTAACCGATAGTGGCGGTTTCCAAGTATTTTCACTTTCAAAACTTAGAAAAATCACTGACGAGGGCGTAACATTCCGCTCAATTCATGACGGTAGTAAGCATTTGTTTACACCAGAACGAGTTATGCAAATTGAGGAAAATCTTGGTGCTGATATAATTATGGCTTTTGATGTATGTTCTGAATTCGGAGCGGATCACAAGACGGCAACGGACGCTATGAATCAAACTTTGCGTTGGTTAGATAGATGTAAAAACAGTCAAAAACTTGAAGACAGAATGCTTTTCCCTATTATTCAAGGTAACTTATTCAAGGATTTGCGTGATATTTCTATACGAGAAACTGTTCCATACGCGAAGTGCGGAATTGCTATCGGTGGTTTGTCGGTGGGCGAACCTAAGGACGTTATGATTGATATTTTGCAACATATTCAGCCTAATTTACCTGAAAATATGCCAAGATACGTGATGGGTGTTGGTAGTCCTGATTACCTTATGGAATGTGTGCGATACGGTATTGATATGTGCGATTGCGTGCTTCCAACTAGACTTGCTCGTAACGGAACTGCTATGACTTCTGTTGGAAAAGTAGTTATTAGAAACGGAGTTTACAAGGAAGATATGTCACCACTTGATGCTAACTGTGATTGCTATTGCTGTAGAAATTATACTAAAGCGTACTTGCGACACATGGTTAATGCAAACGAAATAGTGGGTTCAACTTTGTTGTCAATTCACAATCTACGTTTCCTAACTCGCCTTATGGAACAAATGCGTGAGGCTATATTTGCGGACAGTTTGACAGAATTTATATGTGATTTCTATGGGAAATATGGGAAATAAAATAAATTATGTGAAAATACTTGATTAAATTCGAAATTTTGAGTATAATCTTTATTGTAAATAAAACTATATAATATTTAAGGAGATAAATAATGTTTAATTCAATTCTATTAGAGACAACTACTGCTACAGGTGGCGGATGGACTCAATATTTAATGCTAGGTGGCCTTTTGTTGTTCTTCATTGGTATGATGGTATTCTCATCAAGAAGTAACAAAAAACGTAAACAAAAAGTAGAAGAAATGATCTCATCATTGAAAGTTGGCGATAACATCAAAACTATTGGTGGATTCATCGGTTCTATCGTTGAAATCAGCGCTGACGGAGCTTTCGTTATCGAAACTGGTTCTAATTCTATGAAATCTTATTTAAAAATCGACAAATCAGCTATTTACGCTTCAGGTGCTAGTGCAGCTGCAAACGTTGATGCTGACAAAGCTACAGCTACTTCTGAGTATGATGAAGTTGTATCTGAGGATGATGCGGAATAATTTCCAAATTGTTTTTAATTAAATAGATAAAAGGTATATCAATTATTGATATACCTTTTTTTTATTTGTTATAGCATTAGGAAAGTTTTTTTATTTTGTGGGTTCGTGAGTTAATGATTTTGATTAATTTATTTTTGCTAGATTACTAAGGTTGTTGGTCATGGTTTGTTGGTGCGTGAGTAAAGTATTTTGATGAATTTAGTTTTGGTGCTTGACTAAGGTTGTTTTGTTTATCAAGATATTCACGTTTTTGTCAGGGCTCTGCCCCGGACGCCCCCGCAAAGGGAACGTTACCGTCCCTTTTGAAACCCTTTTGGACATGAGTTCAGTCTTTTTCGGAACGAGTTTTTCTTGTTGCTCTCTATAAAAATAAGTAAACGAGTTTTACGTGGGATTTTCTTTACTTGTATTGTAGGTTCTGGTTTTAATCGAGTAGGTTTGGTTTTGTTGTTGCCGTGTTGTTTATTAAGGAGTTTGTATTTGGTTGTTCCAACCTTGCCACGTTGTGGCGGGGGGGCTTTACTTGTATTGTAGGTTCTGTGATTTATTATTGGGGAAGTTTATAGGGTGTCGGATATTCCTAGTAGGTATTCTACGGAACAGTCTAGTGATTTTGCCATAGTTACTAAATTTTCTGTGCGTGGAATGTTGAGTTTAACAAACCAGTGATTATATCGACCGTTGTGGAAATTACAATCTTTTGCAAAGCGATATTCTGTCTTGTCTTTGCTTTTTAACATATTTTTTAATCTTGTTGGGAAATCTACTGAAACTAAATTTCTTGTAAACTTTTTGTCGTCAGTAAGTCCAAGTATATAGTCAAATGAGCAATCAAAATACGCTGAAAGTAGATATAAATATTTAACTTTTGGTAAAGAGGAATTATGAAGCCATCTTGCAACTGTACTTTTAGCACAACCTAATTCACGTGCTAAAATTGCAGGTGTAATGTTTTCGTTTGTCATTAATTCTTGTAAAGATTCTAAAAACAATTTGTAATAATTCATGGGATTTCCTCCTTTTTTAATTCAATTATTTCAATTTATGAGAAATAAGCTTGCATAGTTGCGTTTTCTATGTTATAATAATTACAGATACTGGAGCGTTTTAATTATATTAGAGAAGTATATGCAATCATGCTCGATTTTAAGCTTGTATCTAATGTGTATTTGAATTTAATATACAAATGAATATCTCGTAAGTACATATGAAAATCAAACAATTATTTTTACTAATGAAATATCTTATACAAAAGATAATTTTAAATTTAACATTTCTACCTTCCTACTTTTTTCTATTAAAAAGAAAGAGTTATAAATTATTATTTACTTATGAAAAATATCAAATGCACAAAAGAAAAAGCTACATCTATTAGGGTGTAGCTTTTTTTTTGTATTTACGCATAAATTTGTGGTGGTGGGAATAGAATGTGTTATTAATAATAATTGGGGGGATTTTATGAAATCTAATTCTAATACTAAATCTAATAAATCAAGTGCTGAGGGGAACACTCCTTTGTTGTCTATAATTAAGGGCGTTTTTGTTGCGTTACTTTGTACGTTGATGTTTACTATGGTTGTTGTTTTGCTATCTATGTTTACGGAAATTGCTGATGGAATTTTAGCACCTATCGATGTTATTGCTAAGCAAGTTGCTGTTGTTATCGGTGTTTTTGTTGCGGTAAACAGTAAAATGAAAGGCTGGTTGACTGGGCTTTTTGTAGGTCTTCTATTCGCTGTTTTTTCTTTCTGCATCTTCTCAGTTATGAACGGTACTTTCATTTTAGATCAAGCTCTTGGCATGAGTATTCTGTTTTCTGCTATTTTAGGTGTGATTTCAGGAATTATTGGTGTAAACTTAAAGAAGTACTAAAAAATACTTGAATATTTCTTCTAAATAGTATATAATAGTTTTATTAAATGAAAGTTAATTTTTAAGGAGATATATTATGTCAAGAATTACTACTGTAACTAAGAAAACAATTTGCGATTCAACTTCTGCTAACTGCGGTGAGTGCCGTTCTTCATGTCAATCAGCTTGCAAAACTAGCTGTACTGTTGGTAACCAAGCTTGCGACAAAAAAACTGTTTTGGTTAAGGGTTCTAAAAGAGAGCAAATCTAATTTCAATTAAGATTTTTAATGCTTTTTAAATTTCGTATTTTCTGTATTTTTGGTTAAGTTTTTTATTAAATTTATTTAACACTATATAGTATATAGAAATTTATACGCATTTAGGTTTTTTTAAAAGCATATTGAATAGGCTATTATTAGTCAATCAATCACTAGGGCTTTCCGTTGGGATTGCCCTTACTTTTTTGTATTTTTACGAGGATTTATATAATGACACATTGTTTTGAAAAAGAAGGAATTTTCTATCTGTTTGATGCAGAAAGTGGTTCTTTACACAAGGTGGACAAGTTGATTTTTGATATTATCAATAACAACGATTTGTCTAGCTATCATGGTGAGGAAGTGAACGAGGCTAATACCGATCTTGATGGGTTACGTGCTGAGGGTACTTTGGATACACCGCTAATTGACGTTGAAATTCGTGAGGAAAATATTGTTAAGGCTCTTTGCTTGCATATTTGCCATGACTGTAACTTACGTTGTCACTACTGTTTTGCCGATGGTGGAACTTACATGACCGACAGATGTTACATGTCTTTTGAAGTTGGTAAGAACGCTATCGATTTTATGATCGCTAACAGCGGTTCTCGTCATAGTCTTGAAATCGATTTCTTCGGTGGCGAGCCTTTAATGAATTATGAAGTGGTTCAACAAATCACTGAATACGCTAAAGGACAAGCTATTATTCATAAGAAAGAATTCAAGTTTACTATGACTACTAACTGTCTACTTCTTAGTGACGATAAAATCCAATGGCTTAATGAAGAAATGGATAACATCGTTCTGTCTATCGACGGTAGACAAGAAAAACACGACGAATTACGTAAAACGCCTAACGGAAAAGGTAGTTTCGAGCTAGTTCTTGAACGTGCTTTAGCTCTACGTAAAGTTCGTGGCAACAAAGATTACTACGCTCGTGGTACTTTTACTGCTAACAATCTTGACTTCGACAAAGACGTTATGCGTTTGCAAGAGCTTGGGTTCGATCAAATTTCTATTGAGCCTGTGGTGCTTCCTGATACTGACAAATACTGCTTGAAAAAAGAGCATTTGCCTGAAATCAAAGCTTCTTACGATAGGTTATCTAAGCAATATCATCTTATGAGACGTGATGGGGACACTTGGTTTAACTACTTCCACTTCATGCTAGACCTTGACAACGGACCTTGCGTTTATAAGCGTATCAAAGGTTGCGGTGCAGGGGTTGAGTACTTTGCTGTTACTCCTAAAGGCGATCTTTTCCCTTGTCATCAATTTGCGGACAAGCCTGAATTTAAATTAGGTAACGTTTTTGATAAAGTAATCGATAAATCAATTACTAAAAACTTCCTTTGCTCAAGTTTGCAATCTAAATCTGAATGCAGAGATTGTTGGGCTAAGTATCAATGTGGTGGCGGTTGCGCTGCTAATAACTATAACTTCAATGGGGATATTGACAAGCCTTACGAACTTGCTTGCGATATGTTCAAACATAGATTAGAATGTTCTATTCATAATTACACTATCGAAAAAGAATGGAGGGAGGAGCATGAATAACAATAAACCTAACATTGTTGGTTCAGTACTTGTTGCTGGCGACGTTTCTTTCGGTGAGGGTGTAACTTTATTCCACGGCGCTAGTTTGCGTGGGGATTGGTCCGCTATCACTATAGGTAATCACAGCAACGTGCAAGATAATGCAACTGTTCACTGTGATGAAAATATTCCTACTATTATCGGTGAACGTGTTACTATTGGTCACAACGCTGTGGTTCATAGTGCTAACGTTGGGGATAATTGTATTATCGGTATGGGTGCGATACTTTTAAATGGTTGCACTATTGGCAAGAATTGTATTATTGGTGCTGGTACTCTTATCGGTCAAAATAAATCTATTACTGAAGGCTCTATCGTTGTTGGTAATCCTTTCCGTATTCTTAAACAATGCGAACTTTCCGACATCGAACATATTACAAAAAATGCCATGAAATACGTAGAATTAGGCGCAAAATACCAATTAGACAAAAACATAAAAATTTAATTCAAAATATCACGTGATATTCTTGACTTAACTGTCGATTTTTAATATAATAAAAACATATGAATTTTAAAACTATTTAACTTTTAAGGAGGCTAAATTACAAGATGAGCAAGAAAAAAGCTATATCACTCTTGGTTATCATATTGGCACTTGTTTTGGTTTGCGGCGTATTCGCTGTTACTCCAATGCAAATTGGCAATCTGGATTACACTCCACCTTTGCAAAACATTCCATTAGGAATTGAGTTGTCAGGAGGCGTTTACGTTGTTTATGACGTATCTGTTCCTAATGACAGTGAGGGTAATCCGATGTATGATGAAAGTGATCTTGATACAAATATTCAAGCTACTATTGACATTCTTCAAAACAGACTTTTCGCTGCAGGTTACACTGAAGCAACTGTCGTAGAATCTGGTACAAACAGTATCAGAGTAGAGGTTGCTGACGTTTCCACTGGTAACATTGATTCTAGTGAAATTATGGACATACTTGGCAAACCTGCTGTTTTGGAATTTAGAAAACCAGACGGCACTGTAGTTCTTTCAGGTCAAAAAGGGCACATCACTGATGCTTTCGCTTACTTTGACGGCGTAGAATACGGAGTTAGTCTTGAGTTTTCTACTGAAGGCTCAAAGGAATTCGCTGAAGCTACTGGTGCTTTAATTGGACAACAAATGGGTATCTACCTTGACGGCGTTCAAATTTCAAACCCTTCAGTTGGTGCTGCTATCACTGAGGGCAAAGCTCAAATTTCAGGTAGTTTTACTGCTGAAACAGCTGAAGCTCTTGCGGTACAAATCCAAGGTGGTTCTCTTCCAGTTATCCTAATCGAGGCTGAACAAAGTAGCGTTTCTGCAACTTTAGGAGAGTCTGCTGTTACTTCTAGTATTTTTGCTGGTCTTATCGGGCTTTTGATTATCTTTGCTTTCATGATCTTTGTTTACAAAGGACTTGGACTTATTGCTGACCTTGCTCTTGTTATTTACACAATTATCGTTATTTACGTTCTTGGTGTGTTGCCTGTGGTTCAATTATCACTTGCAGGTATCGCTGGTATCGTTCTTTCTATCGGTATGGCAGTTGATGCTAACGTTATTATATTCGAAAGAATTAAAGACGAATTCTCAACTGGTAAAGCTCTTTCAGCGTCTATCAATGCAGGTTACAAACGTGCAACTAGCGCTATCATAGATGCGAATATCACAACTATTATCGCTGCTGCGGTGTTGTATTTCTTAGGAAGTGCTACTATCAAAGCTTTCGCTATTACGTTGTTCGTAGGTATCGTTGTTTCATTGTTTACTTCAATGATCGTTACAAGATCACTTACTAATATTTTCGTTGCTCTTAAAGGTGACAATAAATTCTATGGTTTGAAATCGGAGGTATCTATTAATGAATAAATTTGATTTTAAAAATTGGAATTGTAATGTTGTAGAAAAGAAAAAACTTTGGATGATTATTTCAACATCTATCATTGTGGTAGGTTTCCTTGTTGCTATTATCTTCGGTTTTAACGTTGGTATCGATTTCTCTGGTGGTACAGTTGTTACTGTTACTGTTGGCGATTTATACGATGACAACAGCTACACTGATTATAAAAATATTATTGACGAAGTTACTGCTAAACATGGCATTAATGTTCAAGTTGAACAAAAATTGTCTGGTGGTGAATTCGGTTCAGGTATTCAAGTTAGATACCAAAACCAAATCAACGGCTCTGATGCTGACGAAGTTGCTATGTCTGAAGTAAACAAACTTGTTACTGCTGATATTGAAACTGCTGTTAAAGCTCTAATTGGAGAAAAAACACCTTCAATTACTGCTGACAGAATCAATGATAACGTTATTGTTGGTATGTCAAACGTTGGTGCTTCAGCTTCTGCTGAACTTCTTTTGAAAGCATTCCTAGCTATTGCTGTTGCTTCTCTTTTGATTTTAGGTTACACAGCTATTCGTTTCGAATTCCTGTCTGGTTTAACTGCTATCATGGCTCTTATCCACGATATCTTGGTTATGACTGCTTGTATGGCTATCTTTAGAATTCAAATGAATGCGACTTTCGTTGCGGCTTTGATTACTATCGTTGGTTACTCAATCAACAACACAATCATCTTATTCGATAGAGTTCGTGAGAACAAAGTGCTTTTCAGTATGCGTGATTCTACTCCAACTTCTGTTATCAACACTTCAATCAAAGAAACTATGACTCGTTCAATTTATACTTCGATCACTACTTTGGTTACTATTGTTGCTCTTGCTATTTTTGGTGTTTCTCAAATGAGAGAGTTCGCACTTCCAATCATCTTCGGATTGCTTGCTGGTACGTATTCTTCAATCTGTATTGCTCCAACTCTTTGGGCTATCTTCAAAGATATGTCAAACAAAAAATTGGATCAAAAAAAGCATGCTTACAAATCATCTAAATCAACAAAATAAATTTTAATAAAATTTTCAAAAAGCCTTCACTTAGGAAGGCTTTTTGCGAATTTATTTTAATACAATCTATAACTTTTTTAGAATGAAATCGCTGATTATGTATATAATATAACTGGTAATTTTGAATTTAGCGGTATTGCTGATACCATTAAATTGAGAATTACAAATTATTATAAATACTGATTATTAATAAGAAATCTTTATAATCAGAAAATTATTTTAATTACGAGAGAATGCTTAAATAACTTAGAGGAGAATTTCATAGGGTCCTTAACTATAGGATCTATGAATTCCATGAAATTAAAGGGTAATTTATGAATATTAATATTATGAATAGAACGAAAAATGACAATATCGATTTAGATTTAGTTAATCAATTGTCAGAGCAATTTAGAATTTCAAATGAAATCTGTAGGTTAATGGTTTCACGTGGCATAAATTCAACAGCAGAGGCTGAAAAGTTCTTGAATGTTTCAAAAGATTCTTTGTATGACCCATATTTGCTTACGGGTATGAAAGAAACTGTGGAGCGTCTTCAACGTGCTGTGGATAACAACGAGAGAGTTGTTGTTTACGGTGACTATGATGCGGACGGAATTTGTGGTGCGTTTGTTTTAACTAAAGGTTTAGAGTCGCTAGGGTGTGATGTTGTGCCTTATATTCCTAATCGCAGTGAGGGATATGGACTGAATATCGAAACTATTGACAAAATTATAGAAGAATATTCTCCTGACTTGTTTTTAACTTGCGATTTAGGTATTTCTTGTTACAAAGAAGTCGAGTATATTTTAGATCTTGGGTGCGATGTGATTGTTTCTGATCACCACGAACTTCCTGAAATCCTGCCAAAATGTATTACGGTAAACCCAAAACTTGATGTGGGGAAATATCCTTGTATTGACCTTTGCGGTGCTGGAGTTGCTTTTAAAATAATGCAAGCTTTGATTCCTAATAAGTTTATGGACTATGTGGAATTTGCTACTATTGCTACCGTTGCGGACAGTGTTTCACTTACCGACGAAAATAGAGTGATAGTAAAACTTGGACTTGAAAAGCTTAATACAAACCCATCAAACAACTTGAAAATTATATGCGACGGTTGCGGTATTGTTGGAAAAATCACTGCTACAACTTTGGCTTTTGTGGTTGCTCCACGAATTAACGCCAGCGGTAGAATGGGTGATGCTAAAAGAAGTTTGGAAATGTTTTTAAGTGACGATGAAAAAGTAGTAAAAGACATTTTTGACAAAGTTAATACAGACAATCAACAAAGACAAAAATCATGTGAAGAAATTTTTAAAGACGGTTATAATAAATTTATTAATGTATCAAGTAATCGTGCTGTAATTCTAAAAAGTGATGAATGGCAAACTGGTTTGCTTGGAATAGTAGCTTCGAAATTGTCGGAAGAATTTTCAAGACCAACTTTATTGTTTGTTGAAAAAGATGGATCGCTACGTGGTTCTGGTCGCAGTATTTCAGGTATTAATTTATATGAAATGTTGTCATCTATGAAAGAACTTTTCATAACTTTTGGTGGTCATGCGCAAGCTTGTGGATTGACTATATTAAAAGAAAACTTTGAAGAATTTCAAAAAAGAGCTGAATTATACCTAAAAGAACATGTCCCTTCGGCTAATTTCATTCCCGTAGCTGAATATGACATTGGTGACAACGGAAAACCAACTGTTGAGTATTTAAAAGAGCTTGAGGTTCTTGAGCCTTACGGTAACGGAAATCCTAAACCAATTTTCATGCGTCGTGAAAAAGAAATGCTTATGAGCGAAATGAAGAAATACCCTCAACACCTTGTTGGTGAAGGGGAGAATGCTGAATATTTAGCTTTTAGTCAGTCTAAATTCGTTGACGTTTTTAGAAGTAAAATAGAAAAAGCACTGTTTATTGATTATTCTATTAACAGTTTTAAAGGCATTGAAAAAGTTAAAGGCAATATTAGAGACTTTTTCTCAATTTATAACGAAGACTCATTGAATGAAGAGGAGCTTTTGTCAGAATATTTATTTAATCTATCTTGTGATAGAATACAAAATATTTCAAATGAAGATTATGAGAAAATCATTGGAAAAGAAGATTTCGGAGTTTTGTCTATTGCTAACACTCTTTCAGGGTTGCAATATTTTACTGAGAAATTAGAGAAAAATACTTTCTTGTTTGAAAATAATGCAGTGGTGGTTAAGTCGAATATCAATAGAATTCTTCTAAATCCTACTACAACTATAAATTTTGAAAAATATAATAAAATCGTTGTGTTTGAAGACTTTTCGTCAATTAAACTTGATAATATTTCTGAAAATGTTGAAATCTTCTCATTAGAGAAAGATAATTATTTAGAGAATATAAATGTTACTCAAAACCGTGATTTATTTGTTCAAATATACAGCGCTTTAAGAAGTTTGGCTGGAAGAATTATTACATCTTCTAAATCAATTACAACACAAATTAAAATTGAAGGAGTTTCGCCTGTTACCATTATACTTGGTTATGCAGTGTTTAAAGAACTTGGTTTGATTAATGTTGTGAACAAGAAATTAGCTGTTACTACTGGTAAAAAAGTGGAGCTTACTGATTCTATATTGTATAATAGGTTGAAATTATGAAAGAAATTGCTGATAGATTAAAAAATAAAATGGCGGAACAATATTCTTCTGAAATATGTGAAAACGTACTTTTTAAGGCTATTGATTACGCAACTGTTGCTCACGAGGGGCAAAAGAGAAATAGTGGGGAAGAATATATTATTCACCCACTTTTAGTTGCGGAGATTTTGACGGACTACGGTTTGGACGAATGCACTGTTGCCGCTGCTCTTTTGCATGATGTCTTAGAAGATACCGATAAAACTGAAAAGGATTTGCTTGCTGATTTTGGTCAGGAAGTTACTGATCTAGTTATCGGTGTTACGAAACTTGACAAAATTAACTATGTTTCTAAAGAGCAAGAGCAAGCTGAAAATTTTAGAAAAATGCTTATTGCTATGGCAAAAGATATTAGAGTTTTATTAATAAAACTTGCGGATAGATTGCATAACATGAGATCTTTGAAGTTCCTTCCTCGCGCTCGTCAAACGGCTATGGCTATGGAAACTCTTGAAATCTATGCGAAACTAGCTGGTCGTCTTGGTATTTCTCAAATCAAAACTGAATTAGAAGATTTGTGTTTGAAATACATCGAAAGCGAAAAATATTATACTCTTGTTGACCTTATCAATTCTAAACTAGAGGAAAGAAAAATTCTAGTTGGAAAAGTGGTTTGCGAGATTGATGAAATAATTAAAGAAAGCAATATAGATGGTGAAGTTTTTGGCCGTCCTAAACATATTTACAGTATTTACAAGAAAATGCGTGATAAAAAACTGTCATTTGCGGAAATTTATGACATGATTGCAGTGCGTGTTATTGTTAATTCAGTTGACGAATGTTATGAGGTTTTAGGCAAAATTCACAAGAAGTGGAAACCTATTCCAGGGCGTATTAAAGATTATATCGCAACGCCTAAACCCAATTTATATCAAGCACTTCACACAACCGTTGTTACAAACTACGGTCAACCATTTGAAATTCAAATTAGAACTTTAGAGATGCACAAAACCGCTGAATACGGTATCGCTGCACACTGGAAGTATAAAGAAAATCGCACAACTACTACTGATCTTGACTCAAGACTTACTTGGCTTCGTGAAATCATGGAGTGGGAAGGTGATTTGAAAGATTCTGTTGACTTTTTACGTACTATTAAGGGCGATTTATACTCTGCTGAAACCCTTGTTTTCACTCCTAAAGGAGACGTAATTTCACTTCAAACAGGCTCAAACCCTATTGATTTTGCTTACAAAATTCACAGCGCTATTGGAAATAAACTAACTGGTGCTATCGTAAACGGAAAAATAGTTCCTCTTTCATACACTTTGCAAACAGGCGATGTGATTGAAATTAATACCAATGCAAACTCTAAAGGTCCATCTCGTGATTGGCTGAAATTAGTTCAAACTAACGGTGCAAAAGGAAAAATTCGTCAATTCTTCAAAAAAGAAATGAAAGAAGAAAACGTTAAACTTGGAAAAACTATGCTTGAAAAAGAGGCGAAACGTAGAAACTTTACTCTTAGTGTTCTTTTGAATGAAGAGAGAACTGCTGCTGTTTTTGATAAATTATCTTTCCAAAGCGAAGACGAAATGTACGCTTCAGTTGGTTATGGTGCGGTACGTGTTAATCAAGTTTTACTGAAACTTATTGATATGTATTTAAAGGAAATTGAGAAAAATACTCCACAAGAGTTCGTAACTCAAGCTCCGAAAACTAGCAGTAAAGATATTGGTATTTCTATTAAAGGTAACACGGGTTTGCTTATGAAACTTGCAGGCTGTTGTGGTCCTGTTCCTGGGGACGAAATTATTGGATTTATATCAAAAGGTCGTGGAATTACTGTGCATAGATGCGACTGTCCTAACGTTAAGGGCATGGAAAAAGAGCGTCTAATTGAAGCTAGTTGGACTAATACTGATGTTCAAAGTGTTTTTACTGTGAATATACAAATCATTGCCGCTGAGCGTGCCACTTTCCTTGCTGATGTGTCAAATGCACTTAGTAGCATGACGGTTCGTTTAACTGCTATGAACGCTCGAATCGATAAAAATAATAAAGCTATTTTGAATATTTCAGTTCAGCTTTCTAAACTTGATCAAGTTGACCTTGTAAAGAGTAAACTTGCCATGATTAAAGGTGTTGAAGAAGTATTTAGGGTTACTAATTAATAGAAATAACAAGTGAAATACTGCAAAATTGGCTATGTTTTAGTAGAAGTTGTTACAACTTTTACTGATTTATATAGTACATTAATTTAAATATTAATTCATTTTATAGTGTTAGTAATTACAATTATAACTAATTTATATTGTATGATTAGTTGCAAGATTAATTTATTTATGTAGTGAAATTATTGCAATATTTGCAGATTTTGATTATATATTAAAGACAGAATTTAGGAGAATTATGAAACTTATTACAATGCAAACTGGGGTTCTTGGTGTTAATACCTACCTTGTTATAAATGAAAATAATGGTGAAGCTATCGTCATTGATGCTGGTGGAAACTATCAACAAATTGTGGAAAAGTTAGCTTCGGAAAATGCAAAAGCTGTTGCTGTTCTACTTACTCATGGTCACTTTGACCACATAGGCGCTGTTTCTGAATTTCAAAATGCAGGGGTGACGGTGTACATTCATAAGGCTGATTCTTTGCTTACTGAAAGTCCTGCATCTGCGGGTTTTCCAGAGGTTGCTAAACTAGTTGTGCCTTTCACTGCGGATATTTTTGTTGAGGACGGTGAGGTTCTTAATCTAGCTGGAATGAATGTTGGGGTTATTACAACTCCTGGACACACTTGCGGTGGTGTATGTTACAAAATTGAAAACAGTTTATTCACTGGCGATACTTTATTCTATCGCAGTTATGGCCGTTACGATTTAGCTGGTGGCGACTATAATACATTAATGAAATCAATTAAAGAAAAACTTTTCACCCTTGAAAATCTTGATGTGTATCCAGGGCATGAACGTTCTTCTACTATAGATTTCGAAAAACAAAATAATCACTGCGTTTCATACTAACGTAGTTCATCAATATGGAAACCGCCGTCTATTTGGTCGGTTTTCATTGCTTTTATAGAAGTTTATTGTGGTATTTGTTGAAATTCAATCACTGGTTTATGTGTTAGAATTATGAACTGCAATGTGTTTTTATTGTGAATAAATCAAATGAAGAGAGATTGAAATTTATGCAAATTACTACTAATTATTTGAATATGGAGCATGATTTGGGCGATATTGTTCGCTCATTTTCTCAATTATCTGACAGTATTGTTGTAAATCATACTTACCTTGTGGACGGGAATAATTTAATAAATATTTTTACCATTAGCGAAGGGTTTGATGGTGGTTTCAAAATTCAGGTTAGTGGAAATACTGAAACTGTTCAAAAAAAATATCAATATTTTTCCGAAAACATATCAGCTTATGAAAGTGACAATGTTGTGAAAGTAAGATTGCAAAAGCGTGAAATTAAATTAACTATGTACCGTGCCTTATGTGAATTTACTCAATCAAGTCATCTTTGGGGCTCACTTATGGGTATTCGCCCTGTGAAATTGTTTAAAAGTATTTTTGAACTTGAAGGGAAGAATGGCTATGAGTTTTTTCGTGATTATTCTTTGGTTTCAAAAGAAAAAACTGACTTAGTTCAAAGTATTTACGACTTGCAAAAACCATTTTATCCAACAGGTGGAAAACCTCTTGATTTGTATATAGGTATTCCATTTTGTCAATCTAGGTGTTATTACTGTTCATTTATTTCCGCTGATTTACGTGTTACTAATCAATCATTGGTGGAAGAATACGTGGATAGTTTGGTGCTTGATATTCGTAATGCAAAAAGGATGATTATTGATCACGGATATGATTTGCGTACAGTATACATGGGCGGTGGAACTCCTACTGCACTGACCGCTCCGCAACTTTCTCGCGTGTTGAAAGAATGCGAATTTGATGTTAATGAATTCACAGTTGAGGCGGGGCGACCTGATACTATTGACAAAGAAAAGTTGGATTTGATTTCAAAAGTTGCAAATAGAATTAGTGTAAATCCTCAAACTCTAAAGAATGAAACTCTACAAAAAATAGGAAGAAACCATTCAGCTGACGACTTTTTTCGTATTTATGATATGGCTACAAAATATAATTTTGATATTAACTGCGATTTGATTGCTGGGTTGGTAGATGAAACTGCGGATGATTTTGAAAATTCTTTAGGTGGAATTGTTGCACTTAACCCTGAAAATATTACTGTTCATACACTTGCTTTAAAGGCAGGTTCGAAACTACGTGAAAATACCGATAGGAATATTAATGCGGAAATCGGCGAAATGCTAAATAGAAGTTATAGTATTTTAGGTGATAGTGGGTACAATCCATATTATTTATATCGTCAAAAATACATGGCGGGTAATTTGGAAAATACCGGCTTTTGTAAAACGAAACCTTGCGTATATAATATCGATATTATGGAGGAAAATACGTCAAATATCGCTTGCGGTTCATATGGAATTTCTAAACATTTCTACACTGAAAATAGGAAAATCACTCGTTTTGCTTACCCGAAAGATGTGCGTACTTATATTGATAAACTAGAATCTAACCTTTCGGCAAGAGAAGATTTGTTTAAATAGAGCGTCTATCTTGGTGTTGTAAAATATATTGCCACTGTAAAATAATTTATTTTTTTTGAAAATATTTAGGTGATTTGATAGACTTTATACTATATATTGTGGTATTATATTTTAGGTACCGCAAACGTTGTTTATCGACACAACTCCAAAGTTAGACAAGGTTTATGGTGAATTTAAATTATATGGAGGCTTTAATTATGGAAACAAGCAAAAAATTAGGAATTATCACTGATTATCAAAGAAAAGAAGGGGACACTGGTTCTCCTGAAGTTCAAGTTGCTATCTTGACTGCAAGAATTAACCACTTGACAGACCACTTAAGAAGCAATATGCATGATCATCACTCAAGACGTGGACTATTGAAAATGGTAGGTCGTCGTCGTAATCTTTTGAATTACTTGAAATCAAAAGATATCACTAAATACAGAGAACTAATCGCAAGACTAGGAATCAGAAAGTAATTTACAAATATCAAAGCGAGGATTATTCTTCGCTTTTTTTGTTATTTTAAGGAAAAAATTCGCAAAAGTTTTGTTTTTACTGTTTTTTCTTTTGAAATTAATTGCAAATACAGAACTAATTTAGTATAATTATTTAGAACAATAAAAAGGAGAAATTATATGACACCAAACTACAAAGAGTTTAAGACTACCATCGGTGGTAGCGAAGTGATTGTTGAGACAGGAAAGTACTGTGCACAATCAGGCGGTTCTTGCTTAATTAGATGTGGAGAGACTGTTGTTATGTTAAACGCAACAATGTCAGATTCACCAAGAGAAGGAATGGATTTCTTCCCTCTTTCAGTTGATTATGAAGAAAAAATGTATTCAATCGGAAAAATCCCAGGAGGCTTCAAAAAACGTGAGGCTCGTCCATCAGATAAAGCGATTTTGACTTCAAGATTAATTGATCGTCCTATTCGCCCATTATTCCCTAAAGGTTTTTACAACGACGTTGTAGTTATTGCTACAGTTTTGTCAGTTGACCAAAATTTCCCTCCTGAAGTATACGCTATGATCGGTAGTAGTATCGCTCTTTCAATTTCAGATATTCCTTGGGCTGGTCCTACTGGTTCTGTTGTTGTTGGTATGGTTGACGGAAAATATATCATCAATCCAAATACTGAAGAACGTGAAAAATCAGTTCTTACTCTAAATCTTTCTGGTACTAGCGAAGCAATCATGATGGTTGAAGCTGGCGCTAACGAAATTTCTGACGAGGATATGATTAAGGCTATCTTGTTTGGTCACGAAGAAATTAAGAAAATTTGTGCTTTTATTTCTACTATGCAAGCTGAAATCGGCAAACCAAAAAGAGAAATTGAGTACTATAAAGTTCCTGAAGAAATCAACGCTGCTGTTCGTGAATTCGCTGACGCTAAACTTGATCATGTTCTTGAAGCTTACGTTAGATCAGAGCGTCAAGCACGTGAAAAAGCTTTGGATAAAGAAGTTTTCGCTCACTTTGCTGACATCTTTGAAGGAAAGAAAAGACAAATCGGTGATGTTCTTTATGCTATGCAAAAAGAAAAAGTTCGTCGTAAAATCTTAGACAAGGGTATCCGTCCTGATGGTAGAGCTACTTCTGATATTCGTCCAATTTGGTGCGAAACTGGGGTTCTTCCAAGAGTTCACGGTACTGGTGTTTTCACTCGTGGAGAGACTCAAGCCTTGACTACTTGTACTTTAGGTACTGTTTCTGAATTCCAAAAACTAGAAGGTCTTGATTCAGAAAATTCTAAGAGATATATGCATCACTACAACTTCGCTTCATACTCAACTGGCGAAGCTAGAAGTCCAAGAAGTCCAGGCCGTCGTGAGATTGGTCACGGTGCTTTGGCTGAACGTTCATTGGAACCTATGCTTCCAACTGAGGCTGAATTCCCTTATACTATTAGATTAGTTTCTGAAATTTTGTCTTCAAACGGTTCAACTTCTCAAGCTTCAGTTTGTGGTTCAACATTAGCGTTAATGGACGCAGGTGTTCCTATTAAACGTCCAGTTGCAGGTATTGCAATGGGATTGATTAAGGACGACAAATCTGATAACGTTGCTATTTTAACTGATATTCAAGGTCTTGAAGATTTCCTTGGTGACATGGATTTCAAGGTTGCTGGTACTGAAAAAGGTATCACTGCTATTCAAATGGATATTAAAGTTAAAGGTATCACTGAAGAAGTTTTCTCTCAAGCTATCAAACAAGCTAACGAGGGTAGAGCTCATATCTTAGCTAAAATGCTTGAAACTTTGCCTGCTACTAGAACTGTTATGAACCAATACGCTCCAAAGATTATTTCTTTCAAAATTGATCCAAGTAAAATCAGAGAAGTTATCGGTGCTGGCGGAAAAGTTATTAACAAAATTATCGAAGAGACTGGTGTTAAAATTGATCTTAACGATGAGGGTACTGTTTTCATTGCTTCTCCTAACCAAGAGCAAGCTGAGAAAGCTAAAGCAATCGTTATGTCTATTGCTAGAATTCTTAAAACTGGCGACATTTTCATTGGTAAAGTTGCTCGTATTATCAAAGTTGGCGCTTTCGTTGAGCTAGCTCCTGGTAAAGACGGTATGCTTCATATCTCTAAATTGTCAGACAAGCGTGTTGAAAACGTTGAAGATATTATTAATATCGGAAACATTGTTAAAGTTGAAGTTATCAATATTGGTGACAGAGGCGTTGACTTGAGATTGCTTGAAATTATTGAGAAATAATATCATTTTAAATTAAATATAAAATTACTATAGGGTTGTTATTTTTTATGACAACCCTATATTTAAAATTAGGAGATACAATATGAGTTTTGTTATTAGAAAAGCCACACCTAAAGATAATGGAGTGGTAGTTGAATTGTTGCGTGAGTTTGCAATTTACGAGAAAATGGAAGATATGTTGCAAACAGATGATGCGTTATTAAACGAATGGGTTCACGAAAAAGAATGTGCTACTATTTGTTTAGGCGAAGAAGATGGGGTAGTTGTAGGTTATATTATTTACTTCAAAAATTATTCTTCATTCACTGGAAAATCAGGTTTGTATTTGGAAGATTTATACGTTCGCCCACAATATCGTGGTAAAGGTTACGGAAAAGTGTTCTTCAAGTATTTAGCTAAAGAAGCTGTAGATAATGGCTATGCTAGAATGGAGTGGGTTTGCTTGAATTGGAACAAACCGTCAATCGATTTCTACTTGAAAAACAACGCTGAACAAATGACTGACTGGACTAATTATCGTCTGTCTGGTGATACTTTACTTCAAGCGGCTAAATAATTCGTTGAATTTTTAAGGTCATAAGATTAATAAGGAGAACAGCAATGAACATTAATGAAGTTGCAAAGTTTGCGAAAATAGGAGTTTCAAATATACGATTTTATCAAAAAAATCAATTAATTCCAATAATAGAAAATAATGATTACAGCGATGGAATTGCTATTAAAGTAAAGAAAATTGCTATTTTACGTAGCATTGGTTTGTCTTTTCAAGATGTTAAAGATGTGGTTTTAGGGAAGTTTACTCTTGTAGCTGTGTGTAATGATAGATTAGCGAAAATGAATTTTGATAACATTGGGGAAAGTGATATTTCTAAAAAATATCTAGATTACATTGTTGGAAAGAATTTATCTTTTGATGATTTTGATTCTACAAAAGCAGTTTATGACATTGGCTGTGAAATTGATGTAGCACCTAATGATGAAGATAGTTTAGTAAATTGCCCACACCCATTTGAACGTGGAATGGCTGCAAGTGTTGACCGTTTGTTTGTGTGTTTTTTCAGTGTTTTTATTTTTATTTATTTGCTTAGATTTAAAACATGGTACTCAATCCCTGTGATTGTGTTGGTTATTGCTGTTCTTGCCATATTCGCAATACCTACTGTATTAGCTGTTACTGGAACTACTTTTGGTAACTTAATATTTGGTTTGAAAATTAGAAGTTTTACTGGGGAGAAATTAACGGTGAAACACGCTATTGACAGGTCTTTAATTTCATCAGGTTGGTCTAAAGAACTTGAAGATCTTGATAGTAAAAAACAATATTACAGTTGGGGTGGAAATAAGAGAATTATTAAATCAGGAGGGGTTTTGCCTTGGGATAATAGTTGTGAAATTACTATGTCAAAGACGAATACTTGGAGAAAAGTCACTGCTGTTACTCTAGTGGTTTTGATGTTAGTAACATTAATTAGTTCTTTATTTATGTCAAATATGCCTAGGAATTTCGGGGATTTGACTGTTGCTGAGTTTACGGAAAATTACAATACTATGATTAAATCTCGTGATTATCAAAATGATGATACTTATGATTTGCCTGTTGCTGTTTACGTTGACGAGAGCGGAAACTTTGCTGATAGCATTGCTCCTGTTAAAGATACTTATTTTCATTTTCCTATGGTGATTGAAGAAGTTGATGGGGTAGTGAATAAGGTGGAAATTTCTTGTTCAGTTGTTAATTCTGCATTGTCTAGTGAAGATGATTCGGGGATTATTGTTATTCGTAATAAGCAAGAGGAGTTGGTTTTTGATGCTCTTGTTGCTCCAAGTGAGGGATTTTTCTCTTTCTTTGGTATGTCAAGTAATGATAATTTAGGTGAGATTTACAATCTTAATGAAAATTACTCTCTGACCTTTGGTGATTGGAAAGTTACTAATAACGTAGAGTTAATTGGTATTGAAGATGATGATGTACTGAATTTAAATGACAGTTCTTTCGTGATTGTTCAAGCAGGTGGGGAGTATAATTATACTTTCACTGTTGAGAAAATTTCTTAATATTCAAAGAGTATTATATTACTAAGAGTGTTGTATGACTAAAAATGTTATATGGTAATAGGAAGTTGAAAAATTGAAATTATAAAGGGTGCTATATCAATTGATATAGCACCCTTTATGTCTTATATTTATTTTATTAATTTGGTTTTAATATTATTATAAATATT
Source organism: uncultured Clostridia bacterium (assembly GCA_947039455.1). GTDB lineage: Bacteria > Bacillota > Clostridia > Christensenellales > CAMQZB01 > CAMQZB01. The sequence goes on along the minus strand of CAMQZB010000006.1, from coordinate 36,135 downwards.
TTATCTTAATTGATGATAGTATTTAGTTATACATTTAGTAAAAATAAATATGTTTTCATCGATTATTTCATTGGGTTTTTGTTTTCTGGAAGATAGTGTTCGAAGATTAGATTGTCGTAGTAGCCTTTTAGTTCTTTCTCACGTTCAGGGGTAGTTATTGTGTATGTGATGATAAGTTTTCCTTGTTTTTTTGCTTTGTCTACGTATTTGTTTGGCAAGTCAGCTTGATCGTAGTCAACGAAATCAGGCTTTGTCATTCTATTAAAGAAAAGTATTTTTCCAAGATAGAATGCAAACCCTTTTTGGTCAGAATAAGAGCAACTTAATTGACCACGTAACCATGACGGCTCGTTTTTCTTAAACCATTTTACAGCAAGTGGGTTAAATGCTTGCACTGCAAATTCACCTTTGTAATCTTTCATAATTACATGAACTGCTTGTGCGATTTCTTTGGAATTTGTCATATTTGCTTTGATTTCTAGCATTAATGGAATTTGTCCATTTAGTATTTCAAGTAGCTCGGAAAGAGTGATTAACTTTTCTTGTGTTCCGTCAAGGAATAAAGTTTTAAGAGTAGCTAAATCAGTTTCTGTGATTTCGTGTTTAACTCCTGTTTGACGCAATGTGTTGCTGTCGTGGTGTACTATTAATTGTCCGTCAGAAGTTAAATGCACGTCAGTTTCTATAGCAAATCCAGCTTGGATAGCAGCTTTGAAACTTGCTGTACTATTTTCAGGAACAGCTCCGCCCCAAAGTCCTCTGTGGGCAATTTTAGTGGTACGTAACCAATGATTTTCAGGTATTCTCATAATTTTAATCTCCGTTTATGATTTTTATATAGTGTCTTTCTTTAGTTATAACTGTTTTTATTTAATCAATTAATGATTTTATACAGTAAATTACTTGATTTCTCAATAGGTGTTAGTCTATATAATCCTTCAGTGATTGTTCAAAGCAATCTAGTTAGTTTTACAGTCCTAGTGATTTTTTGATTATGTAAACATAGGTAGTTTTTCTAGTTAAAGGACGCTCAACTACAAGGAAACCACGGCATATGCGGTCAGGGGAATTGCAGTCTTCGCATTTTCCTGTTTTAACGCAAGGTGTGTTTCTCAATAGGCGTTTGCAGTTTAGAGGAGCGGCAATATTTCTTGCTCTCCAAAGTGCTTTTTCGAAAGTTTCTTCAACTTTATTTGTGCCTAAAACATAAAAAAGTTTTTCAGGACCAAAACAAGTTCCGCCAATGCGGTTGCCAGTTCCGTCAATATTAATTAGTGACCCTTCCATAGAAATTGCGTTTGCACTAGTCACGTAAACATCGGCATTTAAGTTTTTTCTTGCTACTTCTATATAATCAAGTCCAGTAGTTTTAGAAGTTGTGACAGTGTAACCCTCTTCTAAAAGTTTATCGGTAAGATTAATTTCAGCTGCAGTCATACTGCCACCAAAGCCAATCGATTCTGTTTTTTCGATGTGCTTTTTCATTTCTTCAACCATTTGGTTTTCATCATCAAATATTTTTGCGATAAAACCACGGTTGGTTAAATTCTCAATTAATTTTTCGTAATTCATATTTACACCTCATTTCGATATTTTTTATGAGTGTATTATACAACAAGTTATGGAAAATAGCAATGTATTAGTGAAAATTTTTAAAACACTAAATAGTATTTCTGTGTGGTTGGGTGTTTCAGTGTTAAATATGCTTGCTATTTTTTTCATAATTAGAGTATAATATTAGAGTTATGGAGGGATTATATGTCCGTTATTAAAGAAGAAAATTTAAGAAATTTTTGTATCATTGCCCACATTGACCATGGTAAAAGTACGTTGGCTGACAGGCTGATTGAACACTGTGGAACTTTGTCTAAGCGTGATATGGAATCTCAAATATTAGATAGCATGGATTTGGAACGTGAGCGTGGAATTACTATTAAGTTAACTCCAGTAAAAATGACTTACGAAGTTGGTGGGGAAACTTACTACCTGAATCTTATCGACACACCAGGGCACGTGGATTTCACTTACGAAGTTTCACGTTCTTTGGCAGCTTGTGAGGGTGCGATTTTGATAGTTGATGCTACTCAAGGAGTGGAAGCTCAAACTTTAGCTAACGTTTATTTAGCTTTAGACAACAACCTTGAGATTTTGCCTGTTATCAATAAAATCGATTTACCTGGTGCTGATATCGAAAAAGTAAAGAAAGAAATCGAAGATGTTATTGGTCTTGATTGTACTAATATTCCGCTAATCTCTGCTAAAGAGGGTATCGGTATTGAAGATGTTTTGACTGCTGTTATTAATAAAGTACCAGCACCAAAATGCGATAAAGCTGCTCCGCTTCGTGCTTTGATTTTTGACTCATACTACGATAACTACAAGGGCGTTGTTTGTTTCACTCGTATCGCTGAGGGTACTGTGAAAGTGGGCGACTCTATCAAAACTTTCAAAAGTGATAAAACTTTTGAAGTAACTGAAGTTGGTTATTTTGCACCGAATTTGCTTTATCCTGCAACATCTCTTGATGCAGGCGAAGTTGGTTACATCGCTGCTAGTATTAAATCGGTTCACGATACTCACGTTGGTGATACCATTACTTCCGTTGAGGGGGGAGCATTAGAGCCACTTGCTGGTTATAAAAAAGTTCTTCCAATGGTGTATTCTGGTATTTATCCTGTGGACGGTTCAAGATTTAGTGACCTGAAAGATGCTCTTATGAAGTTGAACTTAAACGACGCTTCATTGTCTTTCCAACCTGATTCTTCTCAAGCTCTTGGCTTTGGATTTAGATGTGGTTTCTTGGGATTGCTTCACATGGAAATTATTCAAGAACGTATTGAACGTGAATTTAATTTGGAAATTATTACAACTGCTCCTGGTGTTTCATATAATGTATATAAAACCAACGGCACAAATCTTACGGTGGATAACCCATCGCATTTACCGCCTATTGGAGAAATTGACTATATTGAAGAACCTATCGTTGAGGCTAAAATCTATTCTCCACCAGCTTACTTAGGTGCGATTATGGATCTTTGTCAAGAGAAACGTTCTACTTATCACAACATGACTTACCTTGATTCTAACCGTGTTGAATTGCATTATACTATTCCTTTGAATGAGATTATTTACGACTTCTTTGATGCGTTGAAATCTCGTACTAAAGGTTATGCGTCACTTGATTATGAAATGAACGGGTACCAAAGAAGTGAGCTTGTGAAACTTGATCTTATGCTTAACGGCGAAGTTTGTGATGCACTTTCTATTATTGTGCATAAAGAAAAAGCATACGCTCGTGGAAGAATTGTTGCTGAAAAGTTAAAGGCAGTTATTCCTCGTCAGATGTTTGAAATTCCTATTCAAGCTGCTATTGGTAGCAAGGTTATCGCTCGTGAAACTGTTAAGGCTATGCGTAAAGACGTTTTGGCTAAGTGTTATGGTGGCGATATCTCAAGAAAGAAAAAATTGCTTGAAAAACAAAAAGAGGGCAAGAAGAAAATGCGTCAAATTGGTACGGTTCAAATTCCGTCAGAGGCGTTTGTTACTATCTTGAAAATTGATTCATAATGTTGTCCTTATATATACACATACCTTTTTGTTACCGAAAATGTGCTTACTGTGATTTTGTTTCTTACAGCGTCAATGACGATATTAAACATAATTATGTAGTAAAACTTCTTCAGGAAATAGAAAGCAAAAGTGGAGAATATAGCGGTGTGGTGCAATCTGTCTACTTAGGTGGCGGTACTCCTACCGCTATTTCTTTACCTGATATTATGGCAATATTGCATTGCGTTAAGGCTAATTATAACATTGCAAGTGATGCTGAAATTACTATTGAGGGCAATCCTTTTACTTTCGATAAAGCTATGCTTGTGGAACTTAAAAAAGGCGGATTCAATAGATTTTCAGTAGGTGTTCAAAGTTTTCACGACAATGAACTTGTAGCTATTGATAGGTTACATTCAAAAAATCAAGCTGTTGAGGCTTGTAATGTTTTGAAAGAAATTTTTCCTAATTACTCACTTGATTTGATGATTGGGATCCCACTTCAAACTATGGAAAGTTTAGCTCGGTCAATAGAAATTGCGGTTTCTCTTGCTCCTAGTCATATCTCTTGCTATATGTTGAAACTTGAGGAAGGGACGAAACTTACTGCAATGGTTGAAAAAGGGCTTGTGGAAGTTGCTGATGAAGATACCGTTGCGGATATGTATGATATGGTGGTGGCTAAGTTAGGAAAGTGTGGATTTAATCAATATGAAACTTCGAACTTTGCTAGAAACAATCTTGTATCACGACATAATATAGGTTATTGGAACTTGCAAAACTACTTGGGCTTTGGTATTGCTAGTCACTCTCTTTATGGGAACAGACGGTTTTTCAACGGTAGCGATTTAGGTGACTATATAGAGAATGGTTACTCGGAAATGTTGGAAGAAGACCTTACGGAAAAAGACAAAATGCAAGAATATATTATGTTAAGGCTAAGAATGAATCAAGGTATTGTTCTTGCTGATTTTCAAAATATGTTTAACTGGGATTTCTTGGCATTGTACAATGAACCACTGGATAAAATGAAAGCTTATCTTGATATTGATAATACTCACGTGGCGATCAAAACGAAATATTTTTCTGTGGCTAGTGGTGTTATGGTAGAATTTATGTGAAAAACCTATAAATTTTATGGGAAAATTGTGGTAAATAAATAAAATTAAATAAAATGATGAAAACTAGGTTAAAATAGTTGACAATCAAGGGTCGAGAGTGCTAAATTATATATATGGTTTAGCACTCTTGCTGTTTGAGTGCTAGCAATTAGATTATAAGGAGTGATAAAATGCTATCTGATAGAAAGAAAAAGATTTTGCAAGTAGTAATTGATGATTACATCAACTCGGCTACCCCTGTTAGTAGTAAGTCAATTCATGACGGTCACTTGGATAATCTAAGCTCTGCTACAATTCGAAACGAACTTGCCTCACTTGAGGAATTGGGTTTTTTAACTCAACCACACACAAGTGCAGGGCGAGTGCCTACTAATTTAGCTTACAAACATTATATAGACGGAATGATGAAAGACACTAAGTTGACTGCGAAAGAACTTCTTTCAATGAAAAAGTATTTCAATTCAACAGTGCGTGAGGCTGAATACATAGCTTCAAATGCGGTGAAGGTTTTGTCCGATATGACAAACTATACTTCAATTGCAAGCGTCACTAACGGTGACAGCAAATTCCAAAGTATAAAGTTGGTTAAATTGTCAGAAAATACTCTTGTGTTAATTACTGTACTTGAAGGTGGCAATGTTGCTGACTATAAAGTATACGGAAATTTCCTTGAGGGAGACGAGTATTTAAAAACTGCAGAAAGTATTCTGAATAAGCATATTGTTGGGAAAACCGTTTACGATATTGAAAACCTAAAAGACAGTATTACCAATGAATTTAAAGATTATAGAGGACTGTTTGGTCAGATTTTCACTACTTTAAGTGAGCATATGGAAGAAAAAAATTCCAATTTGTATCTTATGGGTGGTTCGAAAATTTTTAATCACAAAGAATTTAATAATGTTGACAGCGCAAAAGGTTTCATGAATATAATTGATAGTAAGGAAAAACTTACTGAGATTATGAAACAAAATTCAACTGATGGAATTGATGTGAATATTACTCTAGGTGGTGGGGAAACTAACTTGCCTGAGGAATGTTGCATGATTACTGCAAACTACACTATCGACGATGTTGATTACGGTACTTACGGCGTTATTGGTCCTGCGAGAATGGATTATAACAAGGTTATTAGCGTGTTGAACGGTATTAGAGCTGTTATCGGCGATATGATCAAATGATAATTATAGGAGATTGAAATGGCAAAAAAACATAGTAATATTGATGTGGAAAACATAGAAGATGTGGTTGTGGACAGTGGGAACAATCCACCTGATTTTTCGAAAATTAGTTATGCTACCACTCCAGACGATAAGAAAGAAGAGTTTTTCGATAGCATGAAAGATGCTAACGTGGCTTTGATGAAAATGCTTACGGAAATGGAGAAAAGGGGTGTTGAGCTTCAAGAGAAAGCTGCGGGCAAGGTGTCTGATGACACTTATATGAGACTTGTTGCTGACTATGAAAACTACAAAAGACGCGCTTCTACTAGTCGCAGTGAGGGTTATATTGACGGACAAAACGAAGTTTTATCTTCAATAGTTGAAACTCTTGATAATCTTGACAGAGCAATTTCTATGATTGCTGACGAGAGCATTGCTGGTGGCGTGAAAATGATTCAAAAACAATTAATTGATAAACTTGCTCATTTTGGAGTAACTGAAATTGATTGTCTTGGAAAACCTTTTGACCCTGAATTTCACAATGCTGTTATGCAAGGTGAGGCGGAGAGTCCTGAGCAGTCTGACACGGTTATTGAAGTATTCCAAAAAGGATACTACAAAGGCAATAAAGTACTACGTCACAGCTTTGTTAAAGTTGCGGTGTAATTATATTAGTTAAAAATTTTTATAAAGAAATAAAATAAATAAATAATTCGTCATAAAATTGGACGAAACAAGGAGTTATTATTATGGGTAAAATTATCGGAATCGATTTAGGAACAACAAATTCATGTGTTGCGGTTATGGAAGGCGGCGAGCCAGTTGTAATCTCTAATGCTGAAGGCGCAAGAACTACTGCTTCTGTAGTAGGATTTAAAAAAGACGGTGAGAGATTAGTTGGTCAAGTAGCAAAACGCCAAGCGGTTGCTAACCCTGACAGAACTATTTCTTCAATCAAACGTGAAATGGGTAGCAATTTCAAGGTTAATATCGACGACAATCAATATTCTCCTCAAGAAATTTCAGCTATGATTTTGACTAAACTTAAACAAGATGCTGAAGCTTATCTTGGTGAAAAAGTAACTGAGGCAGTTATTACTGTTCCTGCTTACTTCAACGATAGCCAACGTCAAGCTACTAAAGACGCAGGCAGAATTGCTGGACTTGATGTTAAAAGAATTATCAACGAGCCAACTGCTGCTGCTTTGTCTTACGGTCTTGACAAAGGCGACAACAAAAACGCTAAAATCTTGATCTACGATCTTGGTGGTGGTACATTCGACGTTTCTATTTTAGAAATCGGAGACGGAGTTTTCGAAGTTCTATCTACTAACGGTAACACTAAACTTGGTGGTGATGACTTTGACGAAAGACTAGTTAATTTCCTTTTAGAAGAATTTAAAAAGGCTGAGGGTGTTGATTTGTCTAAAGACAAAATGGCTCTTCAACGTTTGAAAGATGCTGCTGAAAAAGCTAAAATCGAGCTTTCTGGCGTTGCTACTACTAACGTTAACCTTCCATTTATCACAGCTACTGCTGATGGTCCTAAGCATTTGGATTTGAATATTACTAGACAAAAATTCGACGCTTTAACTGCTGATCTAGTTGCTGCGACTATCGTTCCTATGAAAAAAGCTTTGTCAGACGCTAGTTTGTCATTGTCTGATCTAAATAAAATTATCGTTGTTGGTGGTTCTACAAGAATTCCAGCAGTTATCGAGGCTGTGAAAGCTTTCACTGGTGTTGAGCCTTTCAAAGGTATCAATCCTGATGAGTGCGTTGCGGTTGGTGCAGCTATTCAAGCTGGTGTTTTGTCTGGTGATGTTAAAGACGTTCTTCTTCTTGATGTAACTCCTCTTTCTATCGGAATCGAAACTATGGGTGGTGTTGCTACGAAAATTATCGAGAGAAACACAACTATTCCTACTAAAAAATCACAAGTATTCTCAACTGCTGCTGATAATCAACCTGCTGTTGATGTTCACGTTTTACAAGGTGAAAGAGAATTTGCTAAAGATAACAAAACTCTTGGAAGATTTGAGCTTTCTGGTATTGCTCCTTCTCCTCGTGGTATTCCACAAATTGAAGTTACTTTTGACATCGATGCTAACGGTATCGTTCACGTAACGGCTACTGATAAAGGTACTGGAAAATCTCAAAACATTACTATCACTGCTTCTACTAACTTGTCTGATGACGAGATTGACAAAGCTGTGAAAGAAGCTGAAATGTATGCTGATGAAGATAAAAAAAGAAAAGAAGAACTTGATATTAAAAACGGGCTTGATCAAGCTATTTTCAATATCGAAAAATTCATGAAAGAGTCTTCTGATAAACTTGAAGAAGCTGATAAGACTACTGTTGAAACTGCTGTTGCTGATGCTAAGAAAGTATTGGAAAATGGCGATCTTGAAGCTATCAAAGCTGAAACTCAAAAACTTATGGATTCTACTGGTGCGATCTTCGGTAAACTTTACCAACAACAAGGTGGAGCAGCAGAAGGTGGCGAGCCATTCACTGAATCTAACGACGCTTCTGACGAAGATATCGTTGTTGACGTTACTGACGACAACGACTAATCTCTCAAAGTGGGAATTAAGTTGTACAAATTAATTTAAACTTTTTATATGGTCTACTGCTGTTTTAGCGTGGACCATATAGTTGCGTTTATAATGAAAGGCGGTTTGTCTTTATATTAGTTATGAAAAATAAATGGAGTGGCAGTTGCTGTTCCGTTTTTGGAGAATATTAGAATTATGGCAAAAAATTATTATGATGTGTTAGGTGTAAGCAAAGACGCTAGCGATGACGAAATTAAAAAAGCTTACAGAAATCAAGCAAAAAAATATCACCCTGATTTAAATCAAGGTAACGAAGCTGCCTCAGAAAAATTTAAAGAAGCTAACGAAGCTTATGAAACTCTTTCTGACGGTAATAAACGTGCGGAATACGACAACCCTCAACCTCAAGGTTTTAACTTTGGAGGATTTGGTGGCGGTGGTGGCGGAGGCGGTTTCGAAGATATCTTCGATATCTTCTCTGCTTTCGGCGGTGGCGGTCGCAGTCAATCTGCGCGTCAAGTTGCTGAAGTTGGTACTGATATCAACATCAGCATGACTTTATCTTTCGTGGAAGCTTGCAAAGGCGTTCACAAAGATGTTAAGGTTACTGTGAAAGAACGTTGTAAAGAATGTAGCGGTACTGGCGCTAAAAACGGAACTAGTCACGCTACTTGCGGAAAATGTAGCGGTACTGGTAAAGTTCAATACGTTTCAAACTCTATTTTTGGACGTCAAGTTAGTCATCGTGATTGTGAAGATTGTAAGGGTACAGGCAAGAAAATTCTTGAAAAATGTACTCACTGTCGCGGTAACGGTTTTGTATCTAAAAACAAAACTATCAGCCTTGAGATTCCAGCAGGAGTTGACAACGGTAACGAATTGTCAGTGCGTGGTTACGGTAATCACGCCAAAAGTGCCACTGGTTCAAACGGTAGCTTAGTAATCGATATCACTGTTACGCCACATAAACTTCTAAAGAGAAAAAACCAAGATTTGTTCGTGGATATTCCAATCTCTTTTGTTACTGCGACCCTTGGTGGAACAGTTGAAGTTCCTTCTTTAGACGGTACTTTTAGTCAAAAAATTCCTGAAGGTACTCAAAGTGGTACTATGCTTCGTATTCGTGGCAAGGGTATTAAAACTAAAAACGGTAGAGTTGGTGATTTATATCTTAACGTACTTGTTGAAATTCCAAAAAGTCTTACTCGTATACAAAAGAAAGACCTTGAGGAACTTAGTGAGTCTTTCGAGAAAAAACAATATTCAAAACACAGAGATTATATGGAAAAAATCTATGAAATCTCTAAAGAAAAATAAATCAATGAATATATAAATAAATTTAAAATCACCTATTGGGGCAACCGATAGGTGATTTTTAATTGCTTAATATTAATAAGTTATTTAATTGCGTTTATTAGATGTGGTTCAGGGGTGTGATTTCATATAAGTAATTGAAATTATTATCAAAGTGCGCATTTATCCGTAAAAAAATAAATCATTGCATTGACATCGGATATTGGTTGTGTTAAAATATTCATATACCATTTGAAAATCTATTAATCCAAAATTAAAGGTGAAAAATTTATGTATACTATTCTATTTGCTGCTGGCGATATTGAAAAAAGAAAAGAAATTTTAGAAAAAATCTCATGGGAGAGTATCGGGTTTTCTGTGGTTGACTATGTGGACAACGGTGCGGACGCTATTGATATTGTAGAGAAAAATGAGATTGATTTGCTAGTTGCTGACGCTCAAATGCCTTTCACTAGCGGTATTGAGCTTGCTCGTAATGTTCGTGAAATTCGTCCAAATATGCAAATTGTGTTTTTGACTGAGTGTCAACATTTTGAGCATGTGAAAATGGCTATCAAATATAATATTATGGAATATTTATTACTTCCTTTAACTACTGATGAGCTCACTGAAGAATTTGAGAGCATTAAAGATAAAATAGATATTAATGTTTCGCAAATATTAGAAGTTTCTTTACGTCGTGATTTGTCACGTGAGAATATTTTATTAAATAAAACTCTTTTCTTTCGTGGTTTAATTAAAAATGAAGTCCCCCCTTTGCTAATTGAAAGAGCCTTTAAAGAAGTTCCTTTTAACATTACGCAACAGGCTGATGTTTTTGGAAAAAAATACGTTGTTTGTACTATTAAATCTATTAACGCTATTGTATCAGAACAAGACGATATTAACTTGAAAAGAATGTTCAACGCTTCAAGGATTATTTCTTCAAAATACTTCCAGAGCGAGTGTTTTATTTATCAATCGAAAATTGTGGTAATTGCTTGCGGTACTGAAAGTGCATTGAATAAATTTTTAAAAATATTCTCTAAAGATATAGTGCTTACAGCTAAACGTATTATGAATATTTCAGCATATTGTGGAATTAGTGAATATTTTGATGACTTAACTAATACTTCAAAAGCGTATATTGGCTCAGTTAATGCGGTTTCTTATATTGACGGTACTGATCAACAAATTGTTCATATTGGTGATATTGAAAGTAATAATAAAGACGGTGAATTTGAGATTTCAAGTATTATTGCAACATTGGAAGAGAAACTTAAAATGAGTGACGCTCTAGCAATTAATAGATATCTTGATAAAGTTTTTATGGAAATTAATAAAAATAATCGCAGTTCCAATTACTTTAATATGTGTATTTTAGAAATGATTTTCATGAATTTTAAAGCTATGAGTGCTATTGATTGCGACAAAGAATTGTCAACTTCTATTATTAGTCAACTGGCTTTTAACAAAACTAAGGAAGAAATAGAAGCTGAAATTAGAAACTTGTCTTTGGAAGTTGCTGGAAACATTTTTAATCAAAGACAAAAAAATATAGATGTTCTTGCTGCTAGTGCTATGGAAATGATTAAAAACGAGTACGGTAACAAAGACATGTGCTTGAATTTGCTGTCGGATAGATTGCACTGTTCCCCAAACTATCTTTCTAGTCTTATTAAAAAAAGTAAGGGTGACAGCTTTGTGAATTTGTTAACTTCAGTTCGCATGAATAAAGCGAAAAATTTGATAGTTATGACTAATAAGAAAATCATGGAAATTTCAGAAGAAGTTGGCTATGGTGATCAACATTATTTCAGCTATTGTTTCAAAAAATTCTTTAAGGTTTCTCCAAACAAAATGAGAGAATATGTTGGAAAAAATAGTACTGACTTAATTTGAAATATTACAAGTACGATAGATAAAACTACTATAGTTTAAGGATATATTATGATTTACAATGAAGAAAATTTAACTAAAATATATGGAAATGGAAAAGGTGTTGCTGAATTTCCTGCTAGAATTGGGATACTGAATGATGTTTTTAAAGCAAAATTTGGTCACGACTCTACAGACATTTTCTCATCTCCTGGGCGTATTGAAATTTGCGGAAACCACACTGACCACAACAACGGTAGAGTGCTTGTTGGCACAATTGACTGCGATATGCTTGCGGTTGTTGAGAAAGCGGACAAGGTTCATATTATTTCAGAAGGTTACGTTGATATGATTTTCGATTTTAACGATACTGCACTTTTGCCTCGTGAAAAAGGAAAATCTAAAGCTATGGTGAAAGGGGTTCTTCAAGGTTTTAAGGACCGTGGATTCAACATCGGTGGGTTTAGAATGGTTATGGACAGCCGTATTTTTAAGGGTGCTGGAGTTTCTTCTTCTGCGGCATATGAATTGCTTATGGCGGAAATTTTGAATTTCTACTATAATGATGGGGCTCTTGATAGATTTAAAATGGCTGAAGTTGGGCAATTTTCTGAAAATGTTTATTTTGGTAAACCTTGTGGTCTTCTTGATCAATCTGGTATTTCTTTCGGCGGTATTGTTGATATAGACTTCAAAAATCCAAAAGAACCTATAGTAAATCGCCTTGGTTGTGATTTGCTTGGGTACGAAGTTGTTATTGTTAACACTGGTGATCACTCAAGTCTTACAAAAGAATATGCTGCTATTATTGGCGAATTAAGTCAAGTTGCGGAGTATTTCGGTGAGAAAGTGTTAAGAGATGTTCCCCAAGAACGGTTTATGATTAAACTTCCACAACTTAGAAAAAAAGTTAGCGGTCGTGCTATTTTACGTGCTATTCACTTCTATGAAGAAAATTATCGTGTGGAAATTGCAGTTCGTGCTATTAAAGAAAAAAAGAGCAAATTGCTTCTTTCTACTATCGAAAAAAGTGGCTTATCATCTCAAATTAATTTGCAAAACGCATATAAAGAAGGTGATTTAAATCAAGGTATTCCCCTTGCTTTAGCTGTTGCTAAAACATTTATAAAAGACGGAACTGCTCGTGTTCACGGTGGTGGTTTTGCTGGTACTATAATTGCTTTTGTGAAAAGTCGTGATAAAGTTAAGTTTGCTAATAAAATGAAAAATGTTTTTGGCAACGATAATGTGTTTTCAGCTACCCTTAGAGAATTAGGTACTTGCCATTTATAATTTTGATTAACATACTAATTTAGTTGTGAATTTTGATTTTTATGTTAGCATATATTTGATAGAAATATTTTGTAACAAGTTTGCTAATATTTGAAATGATTAAAATTTCAAAGTCCATGAGATTATCTTAGTGGCTACCGATAATTACTATGTTAAAGAATTTTGAAACATGTGGGCAAACTTTCAATTTATATTAAAGACATAATAAAACTCCCTATCTTTCCGAAATTGGAAGGATAAGGAGTTTTTTCTGTTTTCTTGTTTAGTAGATTATTTATTATTAAATATGTTTTATATGTTAATTTTATTAGTAATTATCATTATATTATTTGTTGTTTTGATTTATGAAAGCTAAGATATCATTTTGTGGTTCTTGATAATCTATTTCGTTTAGAATTTCGTGACGCATGTCTTGGTAAAGGGTGATTGATGTGTTTGTAAGTCCGTTCTCTTGATAGCATTTGTGTAGTTTTTTCACCATTTTGCCTTTTCCGCCTACTGGATCAGCTTCACCTGCTATTAGGAATAGTGGTAAGTCTTTTGGGATTTTTGCAAGGTTTTCTTTGGTATATAATTTTCTTAGGTTTGTGAAGAAACTCTTGTAGAAGCCAGCTGAAAACACAACGTTACAGTATTCGTCAGCGTAGTAGCTTTTAGCAATTTCATGGTCACGAGTGATCCATGCTCCTTCTTTAAACTGTTTTGCATATGAATCAAAAGAAAGTTTCGCAATTAGTTTTGCTGGTACATCTTGTCCTTTGCATTTGCAAGTGATTTTTGCTACTTGTTTTCCAAAGGCTGTTAAGATGTTTTTTTGGTGGGCTGTTCCCATAAGGATTACTGCTTTTGGAATGTGACATTCTTGGATATATTTTTGTGTTAAGAATGAACCATAAGAATGACCCATCAAAAATATCGGTAAATTAGGATACTTTTTCTCAAGGTATTTTGTTAAGAAAATTTGGTCGTTCAAAGTATCAGTAAATAAATCACCTTCTAAAACTTTTCCTACACGGTTTGGGTTCCCAGCAGTTTCGCCGTGTGCACGCAAGTCGTTTCCGAAGACGATATACCCGTTTTCATTCATAAATTTTGCGAACCTATCGTATCTCATAATATATTCAGCCATGCCGTGAGTGATTTGTAATACGCCTTTTGGTGTTTCAACATCAGCCCAAAGTCGGCATGATAGTGACAATTTGTCATGTGATTTTATTGCGAATTGTTCCATAATTTCTCCTATATCTATTGGTATTTTTTAAGCTCTAAATTCAAAGTGTATTTTTCTTACACTGTGTAGTTATATTATAATACAAAATATCTATAATTTCAATAGCAAATAGTAAAAAACTTAAATTTAATACATTATTTACATAATTTAGTTGAAATTACAGATGTTAATTGGGTTGGTATTGTGAAGTTAGATTATTTGTTGATTTGTTAAGTGATAAAAAGATTAATGAATTAATTTCATTATTAAAGTATATTTTTAGTAGGAAATCGTGACACTATAAATAACTTCTAATGATACAATAAAAATTTTGAGACGGGGGGAAGTTTATGAGAATTAATAAAAAAATTATAGCTGTTGTTGTTATGGTACTGGTTTTAGCTATGACTGTTATGCCTATTGGTGGACAAATTGCCAGTGCTGACACTAACAAAGTTTATGTTGGGGGCTGTCCTATTGGATTGGAACTTCAGATTGACGGGGTAATGATTATTGGGCAAGCTAATACTCTTACTGAAAACGGTAGTGCGTCACTTAGTGCTAACGTAGAAAATGGTGACATCATTCAAACAGCTAATGGCGTTGCTGTGAAAACTGTGAAAGATTTGCAAAACGCTGTGAAAAATGCTGATGAAAAAATGCTTTTACAACTTGGTCGTGGTGATGATGTAATTCATACTTATATTGAAGTGAAAAGAGAAATCCCTACTAATGAAAAGAAAATTGGACTGATTGTTAAAGATATTATTCAAGGTGTTGGGACTCTAACTTTTATTCGTGATGACAATACTTTCGGTGCGTTAGGTCATCCTGCTAGTATTGGTAAGTCAAAAAATGTCACTAGAGTTAAGGGTGGAGATACTACTAATTGTTTGATTATTGGTGTTAATAAAGGTCAAAAAGGGAAATGTGGTGAGCTTAAAGGCGTATTCGTTAATGACGAAAAAATGAAAGGCAATGTTACAACTCACAATAAATTCGGTGTGTTTGGTGAATTAGAGAAAGGTTATGTAAATCCGCTTTACGCTAACCCTTTGGAAGTTGCTAGCATTGGCGAAGTGAAAATTGGTAAAGCTACAATCCTATCTACTGTTGACGGAAAAATTCCTAAAGAATACGATATCGAGATTATTCAAAAGAACAATCAGACTTCTCCGCAAGATAGAGGTATGGTAATCCGTATCGTTGACGAAGAATTACTTGAAAAAACAGGTGGAATTGTACAAGGTATGAGCGGTAGCCCAATTATCCAAAACGGAAAATTCGTTGGTGCTGTTACTCACGTTTTCGTGAACGATCCTACTCGTGGATTTGGTTTGTTCGGTGCATTTATGGTGCAAAACTAGGTCTTTATTAATAGTTTGATATTTCTCTTTGATTAGTATTATCATGTGGATATTGTCGAATGTTGTTGTAAATTTCGTTAATGAAGTATCAAATTCAGCGAAATTGTATGTTATTTTCAATGTTTATGTCGAAAATGAAATTTGATGTTTTTCTTTAACTTACCTATGTTATCATATTTGTAACGGAGGTGTGGTTATGGAACAAAAAATTGTAAAATTTCTTTTAAGCTGTGGGTTTTCCCCAAAACATTATGGGTATAGATACTTGAAAAAGTCTATTTTGTATTATGTTTTAAGCGGTCTTGATGTTCGCAGTCTTGGTGAGAATTTATATAAAAGACTATCAAAGGAAGAGGGTGGAAAATCCTATAAGACTATTGAAAAGAACATTACTTGTGCTATTGAATGGGCATATTTAAAGGGTGATGTGTCATATCTTACTGCCAACGAAATGTTCGGTGAGAATGAACGTGGTCGTCCTACTAACAACGAATTTATTGCACTTGCTGGAAACCGCATTGCTTACAGCCTTGAGGCGATTTCTTAAACTAAATATAATCTGCAACCTTCTATTATTAAGAAAATTTCTTTGTAAAATATAGACAAGTTTTGTGGTGATAAAAATCAAAGTGAACTCATATGTTATTGTATGAGTTCATTTTTTAATAATAAATTACACAGAATGTTAATGCTTGACCGTTTCAAATGGTGGTATTTTACTTTGCTAACTTGCTTTGCTGGTGGTATAGTTTTCGGAATTTTCTTCTCTACTTCTGGTGTCTTTGAAATAGGCACTTGGTTTAGCGAGGACTACTTTTTGATGATATTCCAGAAGAAAAGCATAACGGATATATTAGTTTCAAGGGCGCTAAATAATTTTGGCATAATAGTTCTTATGTCAATTTGTGTTGTGACCCCTTTTATGATTCCAATGAATTACCTGGTTATGATTTACCGTGGTTACATTTTAGGTGTGATTATGGCAACTTTAATTACCCTATACAGCGTGGTTGGCGTGATGTTGATCGTTTTTGTATTTATCCCTTGTCAATTTTGCTATAGCTTTACTTTTATTATGGCTACCGTAAATGGTGTGAATTGTTGTACTAGTTCAGTTCGTCCGCCTATGTCAAAAGCTGTTTTTTATGCGGTTTTTGTCTATATTATGTCAATGGTGGTAGCACTTTTTGAGGTGATTTTAGTAATAGTTGTTGTTCGTCCCATGAATTTTGTTATGTAGTTTTGGGTGAAAAAATTCCTGAATTAATATATTAAATTAATAGAATAATAATCCTCTCTTTGTGAAATAATAATGTTAAAACAAAGGGAGGATTTTCTTATGAAAAAATTCGTATTATCTTTGGTGATGTCTTTAGTTGTTGGTTTGACGTTCTCAATGCCAATGTCAACAGCTTACGCATCAGGAACTGACAAAGATTTTTCTATTACTGCAAAAGCTGGTTGCTTAATGAATTACCACACTGGTGAAATTGCTTGGGAGCAAAATGGACAGGCTAAATTGCCTATCGCAAGTATGACGAAAATTATGACATTGAACTTAATTTTCGACCAAATTGAAGATTGTAAATTGTCTTACGAAGACGATGTAGTAGTTTCAGACAGGGCAGAAAGTATGGGCGGATCACAAGTTTTTCTTGAAGCAAACGGAGTCTATAAAGTGAAAGACTTGATAAAAGCTATCGCTGTTTGTTCCGCTAATGACGCATCAACTGCTATGGCGGAGAAGATTGGTGGGTCGGTTGAAGGGTTTGTTAGTATGATGAACCAAAAGGCTGTTGAGCTTGGTATGGTCAATACTAATTTTGCTAATCCTACTGGATTACCTCATGAAAACGGTTATTCTACAGCTATTGATGTTGCGAAAATGACTAGGGAATTGTTGACTAACAGTGAGTATTTCAACTATTCAAAGATTTGGCTTGACGAAATAGTTCACAACGGTGGTCGTGTTAGCGAAATCTCAAATACTAATAAATTGCTAAGAAGAAATATCGGTGTCGACGGTGGTAAAACTGGGTTTACTTCTGAAGCTAAGCATTGTATTTCAGCTACAAGCAAAAAAGGCAATATGCGTTTAATTGCGGTAATCGTTGGTGGCGTTGACTCGAAAACTCGTTTTGATGAATGTGAAGGTATTTTGAATTATGGTTACGGTGCATACGTTTCTGAACCGATTGTGAAAAAGGATACTGCACTTGAAGAAGTTGGAAAAGTTAGCCGTGGTTGCACTAAAGAAGTTGTGGGTGTAGCTGAAAAAGACTACTTCTCATTTGTGAAGCGTGGTGATATTCCAACTGAAATTGTTGAAATTATTTACAACGATAAACTAAAAGCACCTATCGCTGTTGGTGATATTATCGGAGTAATTAATGTCTACAAAGACGGTGCTGTTATTGACGAAATAAATATTCTTGCTAAAGATGCTGTAGAGAAAAAAGGATTCTTTGATTTTTTCTAATACTGTAAATATGGCTTTATAATATTATAATGAAAAAGGACGGATTTTCTTATCTGTCCTTTTTTTATTTTGTTTTGCTTTTTTAGTGAATTTTAGCTATGATATATCAAAATTTTAAGGGTTTTTAGAGTAAAAGCAAAAAGGTGGGAATGTTGGGAATTATTTCGTTTGTTAAATATAGTTGACAAAATTACTATTTTATTAGATAATTAATGTATAAAGAATTGTCACAATTAATTGTGAATAGAGAGGTTATTATGGAAGATTATCAATTAAATAAAAAAGTAGCGCTTTTAATAGACGCAGAAAATATTTCATCCCATTATATTAAGGTTGTTTTTGATCAACTTAGTAAGTATGGAATTGTTACTTACAAAAGAATTTATGGTGATTGGTCAAGTGCTAATCTCGCTGGGTGGAGAAAAAAACTTCTTGATTTCGCTCTTTTACCTATGCAACAATTTCAAAATACTACTAAGAAAAATTCTTCGGATTTTGCTTTAGTTATTGATGCTATGGATATTCTTTACAGCAACGATGTGGATATTTTTTGCATTGTTTCTTCAGATGGTGACTACACAAGACTTATTACTCGTATTCGTGAAAACGGTTGCGAAGTGGTGGGTATGGGTGAGAAAAAAGCACCTAATTCTATTGTGAAATGTTGCGATAAATTTGTTTATCTTGACATGATTGACGATGATGAAGAACCTGAAGTTACTGTGAAAACTTCAGCTAGCGGAAAGACTACAACTAAAAAAGCTGTTGAACCTAAAAAGAAAACTAGAAAACTTGAGCAAGAGAAAATCGCTGGTGCTATTAAAATCATTAGAGAGATTTCTGAACTTGACGGCTTTGCTAACTTCTCAGAGGTTTATAATCGTATGATTAAGCTTTATTCCGATATGGATCCTGCTAACTATGGTTACTCAAAGTCTTCTGATGTATTCGCTTCTTGTCCTCAATTCGTTATGAAAGTTGAGCAAGGTAAGGCTAGTAAATCAGTTAAACATATTTACATTAGCGTAAAATAGTAAGAAATTATTGGTTTTTTAATCAGTATGTATATAGAAACAAAAGAGGGTTTATGGATAAATTATCCCAACTTAGAATGTCTGAACTTATGGACGAGGACGGTATCAAGGACTTTGAAAGACAAGACTTTGAGGAACGTGACAGGGTGAAAGACTATCGAGAAGAGTACAAGGAATTCTATTCCGACATCAAACTTGATGTTAAGGAAGATTGGTGAAGTCAGTGGTTTTTGCCATGAAGGAGCGTAAATGAAATTGTTGTTGCAAGTGTGCTGTGCACCCTGTATGCTAGGTTGTTTAGATCGTTTAGTAGATGATTTTCAAGTGACTGCTTATTATTATAACCCCAATACTTACGATGAGTTGGAATATAATAAACGTCTTTTGGAAGTGAAAAATGTCCTTGGTGAACATTATAAGTCCGTTGACCTTATTGTTGCGGAATATAATTATAACGAGTTTTTGGATGTTGCTAAGGGGTTAGAGGATCAACCAGAACGTGGATTAAGATGCGAAAAGTGCGTGGAACTTCGTTTGGAAGCTACCGCTAAACTTGCTAGTGATTTGAATTTCGATTTTTTTGACTCTACTTTATCCGTTTCACCCCACAAAAACTTTAAGCATATTAAAAATATAGGCGAAAATTTGTCGAAAATGTATCATGTTGGATACTTTGGTGGCGATTTTAAAAAAAATGATGGTTATTTGAAATCTACGAAAAAAAGCTGTGAACTTAATGTTTATAGACAAAATTTTTGTGGCTGTGAATTTTCAAAAAGAGTTTAGTTTTGGAGATGTATTATGAAAGATAATGTGAATATTTTAGCTGTTGATATTCTTGATGACAGCGGTAAACTGAAAAGCAATATGGCGGGTTTCCACACTTGTGTTTACCCTGAATTCGAAATTCAAGCTAATGAAAAAATGAGTAAATATTTGTCCGCATGGGAAATTGTTAAAGTTTCTTCTGCTGAATTTGCTATGTCTATTTCAGTGAAAAAGAATGGTAAGTTTTTAGAACTGGAATGGCGTATTTTTGAGTATTTGTCAAATCATAGAATAAATATTCACCGTAAAATGAAAATTCCACAAGAGTTTTCTTTGGAAAATTTCGGCAATGAACGTAAGTCACTTCAGGTTGCTGAGGACGGTTTTAGCTTGAACTTTGAAGTGAAAAAAGGTACTAGACGTCTTCGTGCTAATTTGATTGAGCCGAATATTGGTCAATGCGATCTTGACATTACTTTGATTAACGGTAACACAAAATCTTTCGCGTCAGTGAATGGTTTTCAAGACCTTGAGAACTTCTTGGTGGTGGAGAATAGGTTGGCTATGCAAACTAGCGGTTTTGCGAAATTTGGTGCTATGTCTTTCTTCTTTAATACTAAGAAAAATTCAGCAAGTCTATTTTACGGGCGTGGTATTTTGCCTCAACAAATCAAGGTGGTTCAATCTATTACATCAGGTGAAATAAACGAAAAACCTTTTGGTCTTACTATCTTCAATGATGGCAATACTATCAATGCTTGTACTTTTTCTTATGACGGCGTTCTTCATAATTTTAAATCTATGAAAGTTGAAATTGACTATGAAAACCCTATGAACCCTTGGGTAATTTCTTCTTATGATAGAAATTTTAGAATTTCGGTTTCTCCTTTTGAGGAAAATGTTGCTGAGAGAAAAAGTTTGTTTAAAAAAGTTGTTGGCAGTGTTAAAAAATATAATGCTCTTATTGAAGGGTTTTGTAATGTTAATGATGGTGGCAAAGTTGAATTTGAAAACTTGGTTGCTGAATTTGTTATCACAGAATCAATTTAATTCCATATATATAATGAATAAATAATGCAAAATGGCAAGTGTCCTATGATTTTAGGAAACTTGCCATTTTTTTATGTGTTATATATTGAATTATTTGCAAAGTGTAGTTTTAACTAGCAAAAAAGAAGTTTTTCGATTGCGTGTTGGTGCATTTCTTCTTCCGCTTGTATGTGAAGAAGTAGTGCTTTTAAGGTTTGGTCTGGAACCATTGATGCTGTGTCGCCATAGGCTTTTATTGCGTATTTTTCATTTTGCAAATCGGATAGTAACATTCCAGTTTGGTCGTTGCAATAACAAATTTCTTTGGTATTGTAAAAAATTCCTTTGCTGTTTCGGTACTGCGGATCTCCACCAAAGCAGATGATTGCGTTGGCTAATTCCGCCATGTGATCCATCTCTACAATTGCTATTCCCATAATGGTTTTTGCAATTTCTTTGCTGGATTTTGAAAAAATTGAAGTTTGGTATGTATATTGTAAAATCGCTGAAAGCTCGCCTTTGTTATCAGCGTATAAATTTTGAAGTAAAGAAACGTAAAATGGGTTGTTTTCGCTTCTGATGATTTTTGGGTATGGAACATCTAATTGTAAATTTGACTGTGGTTTCATGTGTTTGTTGCCTCCGTGTATCATATATATTCATTTAAGTATATGATTTTAATTCCCATTGTGTGAATTTACTTTTGTGATTTTATATAGTTTATATTTTTTACTCAATTAGAATTGTTTTAAATTTATTTCCTTGTGATATAGCATATTTGGACGAACTGTCTCATAAGATATTTTGAATACAAGTGTGAGGTGAAAAAGCTATGGCTGAATTAAAAGTAATGGGTAGTGTGTTTCAAAATAATATTAGAACGATACAAAATACTATTGGGCGTGACAAGTCTTTGATGTATGTTGCCAAGGCGAATTGCTATGGATTATCGGCAAAAGTCATTATTCCAAGAGTCAATTCTTTGGTAAAAAAAGTGGCTGTAGCTACTGTAGATGAGGCTAATCAAGTGGCGATGTTCTCCGATAGATTGCGTATTTTGTGTTTCTTGCCTCAAAGTGTAAGGGAAATGGAGCAAAGTATTGTGAACGGTTATACCATCACCGTAACTTCTTTGGCTGAGCTTCAACAAATTAATCGCTTGGCTAAACTCAAGGGGATTTCTCCTCGTGTGGAACTGAAAATTGAAAGCGGTATGAGTCGTTTTGGTATGATTGGGTATCGCAATGTGAACGAGGCTTTGTGTTTTGCATACGACAATAGAATTGCTGTTGAGGGTGCTTACACTCATTTGCTATCTAGCGACAGCGCTACTTGTGATACTCAAATTGTAAAATTTCTTACGTCAATAACTCGTGCGAAAGTGCCTTGTCATTTGTCTTTTAACAATTATACTGCCAATGAATTACATAAGTTGCCTAATAAGTTCACAGGCTTTAGAAGCGGTATTATGGCTCTTGGCGCTATAGAAAATCCCCTTGGATTGCAACAGTGTTTTAAACTTACTGGCAGAATTTTAAGTATTAATAACGTAAATAAGTATGATTGCGTTGGGTACGATTTCGGATATATCGCAAAAAAAACTATGCGTGTTGCTGTTGTGGATTGTGGTTATGGTGATATTTCAATAAGAAAACTTGGAAACAACGGAAAAGTATTGGTAAATGGCTCGTTTTGTGATATAATAGGGAATATTTGCATGGACGTTTTGTTTTGCGATGTATCTAATGTTCATTGCGAACTTTTTGACCAAGTAGAAATTATAAACGAAAATCGCCTGTCTATTTCTTCTATAGCAAGTAGACTTGATACCATTCCTTACGACGTTTTAACGTCAATTTCATCAAGAGTGAGAAGAGTAGATGTTGACAAAAATTGTATTGCGAAATGAAATTAAATATAGACTAAAATCTCTTAGCCAATTAGAAAAAAATACCGCTTCAAAAATTATTGAAAGAAGGGTTTTGAAATTTCTTGCAAGTGTTATGAGTGATGATGCTTTTGAAAAAACTTCTGCTCCTTTTGGGGTAGAGGTTGTTAAAACATCAGCGGAAAATCAGTTGCGATTTGAAAATGCTGATAGCCGTAAAAAGGTTTTTATTTTCCTGTCTCACCAGTTTGAACCTAATACTCGTGGGGTCATTGAGGAATTGTTGAAATGGAATTGGGAAGTTTCCGTTCCTGTAATTAAGGACAACTTCTTATTTGAATACACTATAGACAGCGAAACTAAATTCGCCCTTAATAAATATAATATTTTCGAACCCTTATTGAAAAAAAAGGAATTGGATTGTTTGGATAATAGAGATGCGGTGGAAAATTTTTATGCGGATATTGTTATTGTACCTCTTTTAGGGTTTGATGAAAATCTAGCAAGATTAGGGCGTGGAAAAGGATTTTACGATAGGTATTTTGAAAACAAAAACCAGCTGAAAGTTGGGATAGCTTTTCACTGTCAGCAACTTGAATATGTTCCATTGGATCAATTCGATGTGGCGCTTGATTTAATTATAACAGATAGTGGTATAATAGATAATCAAGGTAATATTTGATTGCGTAGCGTGAAATACTAATAGCATATAGATTTAAATTAACTAAAAATAAACTAAAGAATAAAGTAATATAAAGAATTGGAGATACTAATTAAGATGAGAATTATTTCAGGAAAATATCGTGGTAAAGTACTATATGATTTTAGAGGCAAGGACATTCGTCCAACTTCAGACATGGCTCGTGAGGCATTGTTCTCTATTTTGCAAACTCGCGTTGTTGGGTGCGACATGCTTGACCTTTTTGCTGGCTCTGGCAGTGTTGGCTTTGAGGCTCTTTCTCGTGGTGCTAATAGCGTTGTTATGAGTGACAAGTCAAAGCAAAGTTGTGACCTAATTAAGAATAACGCAGCACATCTTGGGGCTGAAGTGGAACTTTATAACATTCCTGCTATGTATGTTTTAAATAAACTAATTGACTTTAAAAAACAATTCGATATTATTTTTCTTGATCCACCTTACCGTACTACTTACGGCGTTGAGGCACTTGAGATTATTGCAAAAAGCGGTCTTTTGAAAGAAGGCGGTATTGCTATTTTGGAAAGTGGTGACGAATTTAATAGAAAAGAAATTGACGTTAACGGATTGGATATGTACGACAAAAGACGTTACGGCATTTGCTATTTCAGATTCTTCCGTATCGGTGTATATGACCCTAATAGAGTTGTGGAAGTAACTGAAATTGATCCTTTAGAAGTTGTGGAAAAAGTTTCTACTAACGTTGCAAATAGAGAAGCTGCAAGAGCTGCTTCGAAAATTTCGGTGAAACTTAATAAAAAAACTAAGAAGCCAAGAAACATTATGGACGATTTTGATTCTAATGGTGATTACAATGGCTAGTTGTATTTTTAACGGAACTTTCGATCCTATTACTTTAGGGCATGTGGATATTGTTCACCGTGCTTTGAAAGTTTTTGATAAAGTTTACTTTGTTATAATGGATAATAAAACAAAAAACTCAACCTTTTCACTTGATGAACGAGTGGAAATGGCTAAGTTAGTGTTTTGCGATATTCCTGAAATTCAGGTTATGACTTACAGCGGATTAACTGCTGATTTGTGCGAAAAACTTGATGCTTTCTCTATTGTCAGAGGAGTTCGTGACGGAAAAGATTTCGATTATGAGGCTAACCTTGACATGGTAAATAAGAAATTACAGGCTAAAATTGATACTGTTTTTCTAGCTGCTAGACAAGAGCTTTATCACATAAGTTCTTCTGCAGTACGTGAATTAATGAGTTATAAGGGTGATTTTTCACCTTTTGTTCCTAAGGTTGTGAATGATTATCTTATAAAAAGATTGGGGTAGTTATTCAGTTTTTGATTGATGATTAAAAACGTGGTTGCTTTGATATTATGTAGTTACTGCAATAGTTGTAATGGAAAATATATTATTCAAAGACTAAAACTACGTATATTATAATAATAAAATTGTTATTATCACAAGAAGATAACTGCGATAATTGAATAAATACCAACTGCTAAAGCTGATTGAATTACTTTTCTTAATAAGTATTTAATCGGCTTTATTTTTGCTTTTGAAAGGTATGTCATTGCTTGTAGGTTGATAGAAAGTCCGCCAAATGTGATTATCCCACACATGATTCCCCCTGCTATCACTTTATTATCTAATTTTGCGATACTTGCACAGCCTTGAGTTGCTTCAAACAGTCCTTGAATTATATGACTTCCAACGTCTTCACTACCAGTAATTGGTGTTAGAACTTGGTTTATCAGCCATTCAAGTGGCATAAGTATTTGAGTTTTGTCTACCATGTGAAACACCATGTAGAAAAGGGAAATGTAACCGCCTACGATTAATATTGAAATCACGGAAGAATAGATTGTTTCTCCCAAAATATCATCGTAGTTTTTTACTTGCAAACTATATGCAAAAGAAGATGGCTTTTTACTTTTTCGACCCATAACTATTCCCATAATCAGACATGACAGTAAGTGGGCAACGTACAACGCTATTCCAATTCCGATAGCGCCTAGCATTAGTCCGCCTATTGTTCCTATAATAAAAATCAGTCCTGAACTGCTACATAAAATAGAAATTTTCTCACCGTCTTCTTTAGATATTAATCCGCTGTCGTAACTTTCGCCTATGAGTTTTGCCCCGATAGGATAGCCAGACAGGTAGCTCATTAACATTATATGGGCGGTGATTGGTGGCGCGTTAAAGAGCTTTGCAGTAAGAAATTGGCACTTTGTTGCAATACGTTCAATCATTCCAAGAGAAGTTAGGAGTTTTGTGATATAGAAAAAAGGGAATAAAGCGGGCAGTACAAAACGGTACCATACTTCAAACCCTTTTAGAGCTTCAGCTGTGTATTCTTGTGGTTTAAACAATATTAAACCAATCATTAAAAATAACACTATCGATATTAAATTTTTCTTTATATTAACTTTTTTCACACTTCTATTTTATGATAGCGGTGTGATTTTATGACGAAATTTACACTATTAATAAATTATGGTGCTGAATTTTTGTGGAAGTTCTGTTGTTGGTAATTTGAAAGAGCCAATCAGCGGTTTTGTCCATTTGTAAATAGGCTTTTGAGTTTTCATGTAATTTATCAAAATCGCTAAATCGAACTATGAAATTCAAGGTGCTAGTGAGTGCTAGTAGGTGTTTTTTCTGGCGTCTTACTGCAAGGACTTTCACGTAGTCAATGTTACTGTAAGATTGCGTTTCAAGTTCCTTAGTGCGGTGAAGTAGCGTTGCAATTAGAATTCGTTTAATCTTACTCATGGTGTAGCGTTTAGATTTTATTTGGTGAATAAAGTCGGTGTAGTTTGTTGCACTCTCTATTGCTTTCTCAATACGGTTTTCAATGCCTTCCGTAACTTCCATTGCGTTGTATAAGGATTGTGGGGAAGTTAAGATTTCGTATTTCACAAGTGCAAAAAGGGTTTCGCATATTTTTTCTTCATTACTAAATTCTTTCGCAACATCGTATGTGCAAGTTGGCATGAAGTTTTTAAGCTCAAAAAAGTCTTTTTGTGGTAGTGGTAATTGTGTTGATGTTTTTATTGCATTAAGTGAAGTTTTGTTTTCCGCTTTTGAGTTTGCTGTTTCTAATTGGGTGTTATTATTGAATGTGTTGATTGATATCACTGATTTTCTAATTTCTGTTGCGGATTTGAAGATGTTTTCATCTACTAAACGTAATGTTGTTAGTGGAATTATTTTGCTTTTGGAGTATTTCAGATATTTTAAGTATTCAAGCCCCAAAATGTTGTTTGGTGAGGTGAAAATGCTTTCGTCAATAATTCCTTTGTGATATTGATTTATAGCTTGTGACAGGGCTTTTGGGTATGAGTTGCCAGCGGATAGCAATTCTTTTATCATTACTTGGAAATTCGGATCTTCGATGCTTGTAAGTTCTTGTGCTTGTTGAAGTTTTTCTATACTTCCGATTTCTGATCCGAACATTAAATGGGTTACATTTTTGATTTTTGATAGAATTGATATTGAGCCTTTAGCAAAAACTTCCGCTACACTTGATGCGTAAATTTGTGGTAATTCTAAAACTATATCAGCTCCACCTAAAATTGCTAGTTTTGCTCTCATGCTTTTCTCCAAAATAGCGATTTCACCCCGTTCCACAATATTACCACTCATAAGACATAAAATGTCATTTTCAGGGGTTAATTCCTTGGCTTTTTGGATTATTTTTTGATGTCCATTATGAAATGGATTAAATTCACAAATTATTGCTGTTATTGACATGATATTACCTTTACATTTTATTTTTTTTGTATTACAATATTAATGATAACGTATTTTATAAAATTTTGCAAATGAAATTTATAAAGACATAGAGGAGAACAAGAATATGAAAGTATTAGTTATTAATGCTGGTAGCTCATCATTAAAGTATCAACTAATTGATATGGATAACGAGCAAATGATTGCAAAAGGACTTTGCGAAAGAATTGGAACTGAGGGATCACTTATGAAGGGATCTGGTCGTGATGGAAAAGGTTTTAAATTTGAAAGCCCAATGCCAACACACGTAGAATCTATTAATTTAGTTCTAAACATGTTAACTGACAAAGAATTCGGTGTTTTAAATAACATGAACGAAATTGACGCTATTGGACACAGAGTTGTTCACTCTGGCCCTGATTTCACTGCTTCAGCTGTTATTACAGACGAAACTTTGGCTTTAATAGTAAAAAACACTGAGCTTGCTC
Source organism: uncultured Clostridia bacterium (assembly GCA_947039455.1). Lineage (GTDB taxonomy): Bacteria > Bacillota > Clostridia > Christensenellales > CAMQZB01 > CAMQZB01. Next base: position 8,617 of record CAMQZB010000006.1, on the reverse strand, counting down.
CATTACACCAACCAGCTAACATTGCTGGAATTGAAGCGTGTATTGCTGCTATGCCAGGAAAAACAAATGTTGCTGTTTTTGACACTGCATTCCACTCAACTATTCCACTTCACGCTTCTTTGTATGGTTTACCTTACGAAGCTTACACTGAATGGAACATCAAGAAATACGGTTTCCACGGAACAAGTCACAAATTTGTTTCTGAAGAAGTTGCTAAATTCTTGGGTAAAGATTACAAGAACATGAAAATCATCAACTGTCACCTTGGTAATGGTTCATCAATCTCTGCTGTTAATAACGGCGTTTGCGTTGAAACTTCTATGGGATTAACTCCTCTTGAAGGCGTTCCAATGGGTACTAGATGTGGTGATATCGATCCTTCTTGTATTGAATTTATTATGAAAAAATCAGGAATGAACATTTCTGAAACTATGAATTACCTAAATAAAAAATCTGGCATGCTTGGAATTTCAGGAACTTCTTCTGATTTTAGAGATTTATGTGAAGGTTATGATAAGGGTGATTTAAGATGTACTTTAGCTATTGATATTTTCTCATATCGTGTGAAAAAATATATCGCTTCTTACGCTGGTATTATGGGTGGCGTTGACGCTATCGTTTTCACTGGTGGTGTAGGCGAAAATACGGCTGTGGTTCGTGAGAAGGCTCTTGATACTCTTGGATTCATGGGTATTGAAATGGATGATGCTTTGAACAATTTGTACAAAGACGGTCAAGTTTATAAATACGGACCAAGCGTTTGCTCAAGCGAAAACTCTAAGGTTAAAATTGTTATTTTACCTACAAATGAGGAGCTTGTTATCGCTCGTGACACTAAAATCTTAGCAAAATAAATTATTTATTCAAATGTAGTTGAAAATGATTGACAAATTTCATTAAATTTAATATACTACAAAAGGTTTAAAACAAAAGAAACACTGAAGGAGGTGCAATATATATGGCAGTACCAAAGCGTAAAGTTTCGAAACAAAGAAGTAATACACGTTTCGCACAATGGAAGGCTACAGCACCAGCTATTGCTGAATGTCCACATTGTCACGAAATGAAACAAAATCATAGAGTGTGCAAAAAATGCGGATACTATGACGGTGAGTTAATCATTGCTCAAGCAGAGAAAAAAGATTAATTTTTTCTAAGGAAGAAATTACATAGACGTAGTTATTTTTAACTACGTCTTTTTCCCTATTCTAGTTTGTAGAAATTAGTTTTTAGTTGCTCGTATTGGTGTCTTTTTTATGTTGACATATTTTTTTTTTGATGTTATACTTATTAAGTACAAAACATCTCTATGATAGAGATGTTAATTGTGCATAATATAAAAATTGGAGGATATTTCATGATAAAAAGTAAAAAGTTTATTATTTCAATAGCAACTGTTGTTTTATTACTAGTTTTAGTTACATCAATCTTTTTTGTAGCTACTCAAGGAAACCATAGTGAAGTTGCTGCTGATATGAACGGTACTGTTGTTAATTCTGACGGATTTGCTGGCACAAACGGAATGGCTGGTCCTAACGGAAGTGGTTCAGGTGTTTGTGGTAATGGCGTATGCGGTAACGTAAATGTTGGAAACTGTGATGTTTGTTTAGATTATTGGACTAATAATGGTTCAACTAATCAAAATAACAATATGCACAACAATACTGAAGGTTTCCATAACGGAAACAGACGCGGAAGATGTGCTTAATTTTTAATTAACACATTTTAAATTATGAATAATGTTTCAATTTGACTTTAGAATATAATCTCAAATTGAAATGAAAAAAGGCAGCTAACGTAATGTTAGTTGCCTTTTTGTATTTCTTGTTAATGTATTTGAGTTTATGGGAGTTGTTGTTGTTGTTGTTCTGCAATATGTAATTAATTAAATGTGCAAAATAATTATTCTGATTTTGCTAGGTGGTTTTTCAATGCGATAGCTAGTTGGTCTGGGCAAGATGTAGTTCCTTTACAAACTGTACCTTGTAATTTTTCAATTACCGTTTCAGCTTTCTCTCCGCAAACTAACTTTGAAATTCCTGATAAGTTACCTCTGCAACCGCCAATGAATTCTACTTTTGTTATTATGTTGTTTTCGTCTAGTTCAAAGTTGATTTCTCTTGAACATGTTCCTCTAGTTTTAAATGTAGCCATGGTAATCTCCTTAGTTAGTGAATATGGATGTTAGTTTTTTATTAGTGTGTTGTTATCTTAGTGTGTATTTTTTTAATGTGAAAAGTGTAAATTGTAGTGGGGCTAGTTTATTCCATCAATGCTTCGAATATTGATGAATAAACTTGCGCTGCTCTGTCTTCCCAGTTTTTGTAGATACTTTTTGCAATTTGCTTTGTTGGAACAGTGAATTCAACACGAAGTACTGGATTAACTGTATCAATGATTTTTAGCAAGATAGTATAAGTACCGTCATCGTTTTTGTAGTAGTCTGAATCGTATTCCTGTTTTCTTTTATACTTCATTCGATTGTCTTTCACAAACTCGGTGATAATGTCACGAAGGGAAGTTGGGATACGGCTATAGAAGTGACCAAGACAGCCAATTCCTGCTGGAGTGATTGAGAACAATGGTTCTGAGTGAGTAGTCTTGATTTCATACAAGAACCCAGCTTCAATCAATTCAGGGATCAGCGGTTTACAGTCCATATATGGAATCCATTCATTAGTAGATGAGCAGATATCCAAAATTGTAGACTCAGTTAATGGCACTTCCATTTTATCAAATAAGAAAAGGAGAATCAATTTGTTGGCAGTTTTGTCACCGCCTTGTTGCAAATAAGATTCTGGAAGTATTTGTTCTTCTTTGTCAATCATGAAATTGTCCTCCTTTTTATAATCATTTAATTATGCTATTTTTTTTATGGTCAGCATTGCAGGAAATTATCTTGCAATGCTGATGTTTTTTCATATAGCATAAGGGTAAGAAAAACTAACTTTAACTTTCGGTAAAATTAGTTTTTCTATGAAACGTTTAATGTTAAATTCAAAACTGAATTTATCTTATTATACGTTTGCAAAAGTTTTTAATTCTTCAATTAATTGGTCGCAATCGTCGCAATGAATTTCTAAAGTTAGTGGGCTTGAAAGATTCAAGCTGAAAATTCCAAGAATTGACTTAGCGTCAACAACGAAACGTCCACTTCTAAGATCCATGTCGCAATCGTATTTGTTAACTAAGTTAACGAAACTTTTAACTAATTCTGCTTCTGATAATGAAATTGAAACTGACTTCATATTATTGTCCTCCATATATTTTTCTTTTATTATATCACAGTTGTATAGATTAAGCAATATATTTCACATATTTTTTAATGAATTTAATGCGTGTGTTATTAATATATTTATATTTGTTAAAAATATATCAATATTTCTCTTTATTTTAATTTACTATCTCTTTTTGTTGTGATATAATATAGTGGGGCGAGTTGACGATGTAATATGCATTGGCGATTGCCAACACACAAATGATTTAATTGAAAATCGATTTATCGAAAAAATAGGAGGACTTTAATGGGTAAAATTTTAAGTTTGAATGAAAAAGTTCAGCAACTAAAATCAACGTCATCAAAGATTAGAGAAGTTATTACTTCCGTTCTTGACGAATTGAGCTTTGTTGAAATGGGAGCTTTGGCTTTTTCACAAAATGACACATTCCAATCAACTTCTTTTGATGGTGAGGGTGTTGTTACAGGTTATGGTACTATCGACGGAATGCCAGTTTATTTATACGCTGAGAATTTCCAAGTACTACAAGGCGGTTTTGGGGTAGCTCAAGCTAATAAAATCCTTAATATCATGGAAATGGCTGAAAAAACTGGTGCGCCAGTACTTGCTATTTTAGATTCTGAGGGTGCTAGACTTGGTGAAGGCGTTACTGTTTTAGAAGGGTACAGCAAAGTTTTGAAAAAATCTGCTGAACTTGTTGGCATTGTTCCTCAAATTACTGTGGTAAACGGTAAAGCATTTGGTGGAATTTCTTACATATCTGCTATGAGTGACGTTACTTTCATGATGGAAAATAGTCAAATGGCTACTTGCGGTGCTGCTGTGCTTTCTGGTGTTGAGAACACTAACGAAACTGCGGATTCACTTGTAGGTGCTAAAACTCATGCTACTGTTACTGGATTAAGCTCTATGACAGTTAAAAAAGATGAATTAAAATATAATATCTCTAAATTACTTGACCTTATTTTATGTGGTGGAGAAATTGGTGATACGGCTAATAACGGTGATTTAACTTTGAACGGCGAAACTACTGCTGAAGAAAAAGCTTCTGCTATTTTAGATGCTGGATCTATGATGGAATTGCAAAAAGAATATCTTAATAACGCTAAAACTTTCTTAGGAAGAATGGGCGGTCAAACTGTTGGTGTGGTTACTGTTAACGCTGCAATTTGCAACAAAATGGCTAGAAAGATTTCAAGATTCGTTCGATTCTTAGATAGTTACTCAATACCGCTAATTACATTAGTAAATTCTGAGGGTATTGCTGTAGCGAAAAAATATGAGCAAGATGGTTTAATTGAAGATATTGCGGATTTAGCTTATTCTATCGCTACATTCGAGAATACAAAAGTATCAGTTATTTGCGGAAACGCTGTTGGTATGGCTTATTCAGTGTTAGCTAGCAAAAGCATGGGGTTTGACTATTCTCTAGCTTGGGCAAACGGATTTATTTCTACATTACCAGCAAAAACTGGTGCGGAAATTGTTTACGCTGCTGCTATCACTAATGCAAAAGACAAGGATCAAGCAAGATTAGACGCTATGACTAAATACGCTACTAACGAAGCGGACGTTTTCACTGCAGGTAAAGTTGGGGCTATCGATAACGTTATCGAACCAAGCTTAACTCGCCCATACGTGATTTCTGCCCTTTCTATGCTTAGATAATTTATTGAAGCAAACTATTTACTAAAATAAAAGGAGTAATACATTATGTTAACTATGACACTAATGGAAAAACTTTCAATGGGTGGAATGGTTGCGTTGCTTGGAATTGGAGCTGTATTTTTTATACTACTACTTCTAATTCTTTCAATAAAACTTGTTTCAGCAATTATCGAAAGAGCAAAACCTGTTGAGAAGGTATCAAATATCGTAGCGGTTCAATCTGCTACTAATGTTGTCCAGGAGGATAACGACCAAGAAATCGCTGCTGCTATCAGTGCTGCTATCTATGCTATTATGGCTAGTGAAAACGCTGTGGCTGGTGGGGTTCAAGCGGAATTTGTAATTAGAAAAATAAGAAGAATTTATACTTAATAAGGTAATAAAAGGAGAAATAATTATGCGTAATTTTAATGTTAAAGTAAACGGAAAATCATATTCAGTTGAAGTTGAAGAAGTGGGTGGCGTAGTATCTACTGCACCAGTTGCTCAAGTTTCTGCACCAGTTGCAGAAGCTCCAGTTTCTGTAGCTAAAGCTGCTCCAGTATCTTTAGGTGCTGGTGAAAAACTAGTTGCTCCAATGCCAGGAATGGTTGTTGAGTATAAAGTTGCTGACGGTGCTACCGTGAAAAAGGGCGATATCGTTTTAGTTCTAGAAGCTATGAAAATGGAAAACGACATTTCTGCACCTTGCGACGGAGTTTTTAAATCTGCATCTTCAAAAGGAACTACAGTAAATACAGGCGATGTGTTAGCTGTAATTTCTTAATATAATAGAGGTACTTGCCAATGTTTAATTATATATTAACAGCAGGCGAGGGAATTGGTAGTTTTTCAGATATCTTGAAATCTTTATACGAATCAAGCGGTTTTGCATCAATGTATTGGGGCAATTTCGCAATGATCGGCGTTGCTTGTTTACTTTTGTATCTTGCTATTGCTAAAGGTTTTGAACCACTATTACTACTTCCTATTGCTTTTGGAACTTTATTAATAAATATCCCAGGATCTCACGACATACTTTTTGCTGCTCCAGATGTTTTAACTGGCGAAAAAGGTGGTTTGTTGTATTTCCTTTATCAAGGTGTTGACCTTGTAATTTATCCACCGCTAATTTTCTTAGGAATTGGTGCTATGACGGACTTTGGTCCAATGATAGCTCGTCCAAAGAGTATGCTTTTAGGCGCTGCGGCTCAAATCGGTATTTTCGTAACATTTATCGGTGCTTTACTTATCGGCTTCCCAGAACTTGAAGCTGCTGCAATCGCAATAATCGGTGGTGCGGACGGTCCAACTGCTATTTATTTAGCAAGTAAACTAGCTCCTGCAATGGTACCGACTATCGCAATCGCTGCATATTCATATATGGCACTTGTTCCTATTATTCAACCACCTATAATGAAGGCGTTGACTACGAAAGAAGAACGTGCAATAAAAATGGGTGCAATGAGAAATGTTACTAAATTTGAGAAAATCGTTTTCCCATTAATCGTAACGTTTATCGTTGGAATTATGCTTCCTGCTGCATTGCCACTTCTTGGAATGTTAATGCTTGGAAACTTAATGAAAGAGTCAGGAGTAGTTGATAGAATCAGCAAAACTGCACAAAACGAACTTATTAACATCGTAACAATTTTGCTAGGAGTTTCAGTTGGTTGCAAAGCTTATGCACCATCATTCTTGAACATGAAAACTCTTGGAGTATTAGGACTTGGTCTTGTTGCCTTTGCAATCGGTACTGCTTCTGGCGTACTTATGGCGAAACTTATGAACAAATTCTCTAAAGACAAAATCAATCCGCTAATCGGTTCAGCTGGTGTTTCAGCAGTTCCTATGGCTGCTCGTATTTCAAACAAGGTTGGTCTTGAAACTGACAAGCAAAATTACTTGCTAATGCACGCAATGGGTCCAAACGTAGCTGGTGTTATCGGTTCAGCAATCGCTGCCGGTGTACTTCTAGCAATCTTTGGTAACTAAAAAAAACTACAGGGTGATTGCTTATCTATAAGGTATTATTGATTACAAAAATATTTATTGATAAGTGAATTTGCCTAATGAATTATACTAAAAACAAGGAGAAAACAATGAGTAAAGTAAATAAAACAGACACTTCTTCACCAGTGAAAATTACTGATACAATCCTAAGAGATGCTCATCAAAGTCAAGCTGCTACTAGAATGACTACTGATGAAATGATTCCAGCTTGTCCTATTTTGGACGAGGTTGGTTACTATTCTTTAGAAGCATGGGGCGGTGCAACTTATGACAGTTGCTTGCGTTTCTTAAACGAAGACCCTTGGGATAGACTTAGAAGATTGAAAAAAGCATTGCCAAAAACGAAAATTCAAATGCTTCTTCGTGGTCAAAACATCTTGGGTTACAAACACTATGCGGACGACATGGTTGATAAATTCGTTGAATTCGCTATCAAAAACGGTGTGGATATCATACGTATTTTTGACGCGTTAAACGATACTAGAAACATGAAAGCTGCTATGGAAGCTACTAAAAGACACGGCGGAATTTGTGAGGCTACAATCTCATATACTACTAGCCCAGTTCACACAACTGAGTACTTTGTAGATCTTGCTGCTGAACTTGAATCTATGGGCGCTGATACTATTTGTATCAAAGATATGGCTAACATATTGCTTCCTTATACTGCTTTTGATTTGGTTACTAAACTTAAAGCAAGAGTGAAAATTCCTATCCATTTGCACACCCACAATACTGCAGGTACAGGCGACATGGTTAACTTGAAAGCTATCGAAGCAGGTTGCGATATAGTTGATACTGCACTGTCTCCTTTAGGAAACGGAACTGCTCAACCAGCTACTGAACCACTTGTTGCTACTTTGCGTGGCACGAAATATGACACTGGTCTTGATATGGAGAAACTAGGTGAGGCTGCTAAATACTTCAACAAAGTTAAAGCTCGTCTTATTGCTGACAAAATTCTTGATCCAAAAATTCTTGCTGTTGACATCAACACTCTTGTGTACCAAGTACCAGGCGGTATGTTGTCTAACTTGCTTTCTCAATTGAAACAAGCTAACGCAGAAGATAGATTCCTTGAATGTTTGGCGGAAGTACCTAAGGTTAGAAAAGACTTCGGTTATCCACCTTTGGTTACTCCAACTTCTCAAATCGTTGGTACTCAAGCTGTTCTGAATGTTCTTGGTGGCGAGAGATATAAAACTGTTACTAAAGAATCTAAAGGACTTTTACTTGGTGATTACGGAAGATTACCTGCTGAGCCAGATCCAGTAATTTTGAAACAAATTATCGGAGACGAAAAGAGAATTACTCATAGAAAAGCGGACGATCTTAAACCTGAATATGAGAAATATAAAGCTGAAATTCAAGAATACTACGAACAAGAAGAGGACGTTTTGTCTTACGCTATGTTCCCTCAAGTTGCTATGAATTTCTTCAAGTGGAGAAAAGCTCAAAAATACGGAGTGGATACGGTGTTTGACGCTAAAAACAACGTTCACCCAGTTTAGGAGCGATATTTTGAAATCTACGGACTACGTGCGTCAAGCCTTGAATGGTTGCTTATTTAGATAAGCGCCCATCCAATGCTCGCCACCAGTTGTCCGTATATTCCTAAAATCTCGCCCCTAAACAGGGGTGGGATGTAGGAAGTTTTTGAAGATACGGACTACGTGCGTCAAGCCTTGAATGGTTGCTTATTTAGATAAGCGCCCATC